>JAZQQI010000001.1:0-5394 GCA_045628965.1 Lachnospiraceae bacterium
GATATGTATGATCATCATGACGCAGAAGGCTTTATCACTCTTTGGGGACTTCCTCTTAAGGTTCGTGCCATGAGAATGAACGAACTCAAAAACGAAAACAGAAAATAAAAAAAAAGCATCTCGCAAGCGAGATGCTCCGCCTGCGGCGGGTCGATTTATCGACTTCTTCCACTCCGCCGCAGTGCGATCCTAAGCGGAGCGTTTTTTACTTTATAGGACGCAATTTCCTATAAAGTGTAAAAGGTCGTGGTTCTGTATGAAAAAGAACCACGACCTTTATATATGCATTTCAAGAATCAATACGTGCGTGCACACGAGGCTATTACCAATCATCCATTCGTCTCATCACTTACCGTGTACGAATTGCCTTTTTCCTTTTTACTCAAATAAACGCATTTATCGGCCTCTTTATAGACCTCATCGAAATTTTCACCCCCGCTGCAGTAACATGCTCCTATACTGACACTGACAGAATCCTCAAGTGGCGGAAACGATATAGCACTTATATCCTTAAATAGTCTGTCAAAGATTGCTTTTGCGCTTTCTTCATTGTGGTCTCCGACAAAGAATGCCGCGAACTCATCTCCGCCCAGCCTCATTATAATATCGTCGCTTCGCTTATTCCTTTTCAGGGCATCGGCAACCTGTATTAAAACTTTATCACCGGTATCATGTCCGTACTTATCATTAAAATGTTTAAAGTTATCTACATCCATTATGCAGAATAATCCGTGAACATTTTTCTCAAGATACTCCGAAATGGTCGATTCGCCATGACCTCTGTTACTGATATTCGTCATTAAATCGGTTTGTGAAAGATACATAAGCTCGAATTCGCGCTTCTTCTCTTCGTCGATACACTCCACGCTGTAAATAACATGCCATATTTTACCGTTTTCATCGTAATCCACAACGGTAAAACGTGCCCGACACCACCCGTTCATTTTACCTTGAAAAATTTGTGATATGCTGTGTTTGTCTCCCATACGCTCATCAAGAGTCTTAAAATTTACAAAATCAAGCATCTTTTCCAGATCATCCGGTTCGGTAATCTTCATTACTACGTTGTCGGACTGTTTCTGAAGGTCGTTCGGAAATTCACTGATCCACTCAACAATCCACTTGTTTGTTTTGAAAAGCAGACCCTCCTGAGTTTTTAAATCGAATACGTTAACCGATATGTAAATATCCGAAAGTGCTCTCAAAATCTGGTCTTCATTAGCAACTGTTTTGCTCATAATAATCCTCCACTTTGTCGTGCAAAATCCGGAGTAGGCTTACAAAAAAGTCTCATTTATGACACTACGCAAAATCATTTTACGAAAATTCATTGTTCGCGCCGACTCCTTGAAAACTGTTCCCTCTTACAGGTTCCATCATCATTTAAACCTACAACTTCTGTCAGAACACTAAACTTACAAATATTGATTTTTCGTTTTTTGATTAATCACATACGATATCGGTGGTACAGCAAACTTACTATCTCAATAATACTCTTTAGCCTGATAAAAATCTACATAAAAATGCGCCTGTATTTTTGACACTTTTCATTTTGCCTATTCGCCTTTATACTCCTTAAGCGCGCGTTCCATCTTCCTTTTTTTCCGCATTTTCAATTAAAATACTTGCAACTGTACAGATAGTAAAAGAAACAGCAAAAGCAATCCAAGCGCCGATATTATCAATGGGAAACCATGTAAAAACACTTGCACAGACACCCATCGAGACGCAAATCACGCCAAAGAAAAGAATGTGTCTCAAAATCGTACTCATATGCTTAATCCATTTATCCGTCAAAAACAAAATCTGTGTAAATGTCATTATACAAGCGAGTAATAAATGCAGAATTAACGTCTCCGGTGACAGACCTCTATTTCCAAATCGGTACAGGGACGATGAACTTTTAGCGTTTTCGCCGACTCAAAATACAAAATCCGGTCCGTGTCCGGCAAAAAAGAAATAACTATCATAACCGGGCATACTCAAACAATCATGCAATCATCACATTGTCATCACATTTGTATCACAATTATTATGTAGGCTAAAATAAGCATCTGCTCCCATAAAAAAGAGTAAACATACATAAAAATTTGTGTGTCGCCTTGAAAGCGTGGCATCACAGCAAGTGCGCTCCGGACTTACCGGGGCGGAATGGAGTTTAGTGTGAAAGTATTGGTTGTTGATGATGAAATAAAGCTCTGTGATACTTTGTCCCAATATCTGGAAATAAACGGGCACGAGACTTTACGCGCATACAATGGTCTTGATGCCCTGCAAATCTTTCGTGCCAACCGTGAGTCAATCGACATTGTGCTTATCGACATATTGCTTCCCTTTATGAAAGGCGATGAAGTTTTGGTGGAAATTCGCAAAATCTCGTCAGTGCCGGTTATAATGCTGACCGCTTTGGAGCAGGTAAACGACCAGATAATGAGTTTTTCAAACGGTGCGGACGATTACATTATTAAGCCCTATTCACTGGCCGTTGTTTTAGCACATATGGATGCTGTATTAAAACGCTATCACAACAGTAGTTCAACCTTATCATCCGCAAATCTAACGTTGGATATAGATGCAAGGCGGATGTATCTGGACGGCAAAGAAATATCCGTAACTCCCAAAGAGTTTGATGTTGCTTTATTTTTCATTCAAAACATCGGAAAGGTCTTCTCTCGTGAACAGATGATTTCGTCTGTCTGGGGCGATGATTATGACGGCGGTACTCGTACCGTCGATACTATTATCAAGCAACTTCGGCGAAAAATCGGCAATATGAACGAAATTCGTTCAATCTATGGAAAGGGGTATTCCTTTGAACGCATCAGCCATTAATATCTGTAAGAAAATTATTACAATTCAAGCCGTTTATGTCACAGTCGCCCTGGTTCTGTTATGGCCGGTATGTCGCTTCGCGGTGCCGCAGATTCAATCATCATATGAAAAACAGCGTCTTAAGGAAGCTTTCAATTTTGTATGCGAACTTGACCTGGCAGCTCTGAATGAGGATGATTTTGATCTTTTGGATGATTTCGAAGGTAAACACATTAACTTCGTTATTACGGATTCAGAACTGAACGCGTTGTACATCACGGAGGGCTCGTCGCAAAATGCGATTAACCGATACATTATCGGAAAAATTGATGACTTTGATGAATCGCTGAAATATACGCAGTTGGGCAGGGCCAATAATCTTTTTTCAACACGTGCATATGCCAAAATTATCCAGCGTAATCAGACATATTACTTTACCGACCGGTTAACCTCCAATTCCTTCATTGCACAGGAATGCTATCGTTATTGCATCTTAACTTATTTTATTTTTCTGTTTGTTTGCGAATGTATATTAACATTACTGTCTATTCATAAATACAGTAAAGAAATCGACAAATGCCGTGCCGACATGATAACCATGAATATGTCTTTTGAAAAACGCGACAGTCGAAGGAAAGAATTATTTGCCAAAATATCTCATGAATTCAAAACTCCTTTAGCTATCATTTCTAGTCAGGCAGAAATGTTGGAACTTCTTTCGGATAAATCCGACATTCCCACCGCTATCGCCGGTCAGATAAAATCAGGATGTATGTCCATTCGTGATGAAATAGACCGTTCAAACGAAATGATCCGACAAATACTGAACTACTCCGCTTCGGACGCATTTGATGACGTATCATTCAAAAAAACGCCGACCGATATATCCGAGCTTATGAAAAAAATATCCTTAAAATATGAATCATTCGTTACCACCAAACGAATTAAGCTGATAAAAAATTTCGACAAAAACTGCAATGTACCCGTTGACGAATACTACCTCGAGCAAGCCATTTCCAACTATCTTATGAATGCATTCGAGTATGTATCAATAAATGGAACGGTCAGGATTTCTACCGACGGGTCGTCCAAAGACTGTGTCAGAATTTCTGTATTTAACGAGGGAACCCGGATAGACAAAAATGATATGGATAAGATATGGTCAGGCTATTATCGGCGGTCAATGTCGGAAGGCAATATGCCTCACGCCGGCCTTGGCTTGTATATCGTTCGTAACATTGTCGAAGCTCATAACGGCAGTTACGGCGCACAAAACAAAGATAATGGTGTCGAATTCTGGATGACACTTCCCAGGTAATGATTATGGATTCATACGTATAATTTCAAAATCTATATATCCTTTTGCATTTCTACCCTTGCAGGCAATTTCATAGGTTCCGTCGTCCTGAATTATTACAGTAAAATTTTCAAATTCATCATATGTGTTTCCATAAAAAATAGGCGCTTCTCCGTCTTTTCCAATTCTCACGTACCAATCTCCACTATCGCCTTGATGTGAAACCTTTACTGTATCTCCCTTTTTCAACTCAAATTCTTTAGTAACGGTTTTATTTAATCGATCTGCTTCAATCGCAAAATCATTTTCTCTATCAGTAATGTTGTAATGCGGAGAAAATTTAAATACGATAGCACCGGCAAACACAAGCGCAAATACAATAATTACACAATAAATACCTGCATATTTCCTCTTCACCTGCTCGTCTTCAGGATGAAGATTTCGCTCATACTGATGGAATTGTGCTGTAAATATCCCAAAGATGCATAAATACAAAGCACCGAAACCAAGGAGTACCATTGATAATATATCGTGAACAATGTTTCCTCCACTATATCCCACCACATTCAGCGCAAACTGTGGAAGAATAACCGCGAAGAAATATACAATTAAAGGGATGATTCTTCCCTTATATACTCGTTTCATCATATCAAATTTAGATTCATCATCGCAAAAAATCTCCTCGTTATCTTCCTCACCTTCAGAAGCCTTACGAAAATAACTGTATCCCGCAATATCCAATAAATATTCCCATCCGCAATCGGAAAACATTTGAACGTATTCTGCTTTATTCGCAATGCCTTCCTGATTATAATCCAGTCTATATGTTACATTCTCTGCTTCACATTTTTCAAAAGAATAGACACCGGGAAAAACAATTTTTGTGAATCTCCACCCCTTCCTATGCATTGAACTCAAATATTTTTCTTCCTGCTTATATTGTGTGATAGTAAACCACTTAAACTCTTTCTTCGTATTTCTCATTATCTCATCTCCTTCATATTTCGATATAATCTATCAATCCTTTGCATTTCCAATTCCAGTACTTCTTTTCCTAAGTCAGTTATCAAATATATTTTTCTCTTTTCTTCCTCTCGCCGGAAAGAAATCAAACCATCCTTTTCCATTTTCGAAAGGCTACCGTTCATAGTACCCGGAGCAAGAACAATATCTCCATCTGTTAATTCCTTCACTTTCTGCACAATACCATATCCATGATTTGGTTCCTTCAGACATAAAAGAATATAAAATCCCGTTTCTGTCATAGGAACATATACTTTTTTAAT
>JAZQQI010000002.1:0-14200 GCA_045628965.1 Lachnospiraceae bacterium
GGAAAAATCAGCAACGGGAATCATAAAGGCTGAATATTTAACGGAAATAACAGTAAGTCTGGCCTTTGTTTTTCCTTGGCAAAATCTGATGATTTTTCTGGGAAGTGAAAAGAAAAAGCAATAATTCAAAATAAAATAAATAAGCAGGACAACTATTATAAACAAATCAGATAAAATAAAAAACGACAGATAATCCCAATGTATAACTGTTATTCCATTTAATAAATTGTTCAAAAAAGAATACATTGTATCTAAAAAACCGACAAAAAAGTCATCAACCAAAGTATATAAAATAGAAATCAAAGGAAAAGCCATGAAAATATTCGTAACTATCAAAGCACAATGAAATCTTCCTTCGTATTTTTTCCTTTTTGAAAAAAATCTTTTAATTATGAACACTTCCGATTCTTTAAGTTCGTCTTTTATTTCTTCAAAATCGTTCTCTTCAAAATCTTCTGTCAATATAAGGCTTACAGAAAAAATTAATTCAAATAAAGTTAAAATCGCCAACAAAAGCAATGGCGTAATCGAATAATCAAACCCTGAATTAACTAAAAATAAAGTTATCATCTTAAATCCTCTTATAAACTTTTGTTTTCAAATAGTCTATTAATAACATCAATAAATATATAAAACAAAATAAGACTCATCCGTAATTTTTTTTTACGAACGGTCTTATTAATCTGTCTTTTCCAAATGAAAAATGTCCATACTCAATGAAGCTTATTCTCTTCGGGATTGTATTTCATATCAAAAAGCTCAATAACATCAGCACCGAAAATATCATGCATATATGAATATAAATCCTGAATTCTTTGTTGCTTTTCCTGCTTTCTTACAACGTTCTTTTTGAGTTCGACACGCATATTGTTTATCCATTCGGATATTTCTTCGATTTCTTGCGTACCGCTCTGTATATCATCATAACATACTTCCATGGTTGCAAGCATCAGTTTTTTATTAATATCGTTAATTTCTTTAGGAAGTTCTATAATATCATCCTGATATTCTTCAAGTTTTTGATTACACTCATCTATAAGACGCTTCTTTTCTTCGATTTCCTTTTCATTTGCGGATGAATCCATACTCAAGGATATAATTTCTTCCATGAGTTTATTCTTTAATTTTTTGATGTCTTTCGTTTCGGTATTAACTTTGCCCTGCCTTTTTAACAAAGCGTTAAGTTCTTCTTCCAAACTATGAATCTCGGAATTCGAATCAACTTTCGTGAACAGTCTGTGCCATTTATGATCCAAAGTCAAAATGGGAATTTTTTTTTGATTAATTGCAGGAACGTATACTTCTTCGCTTCTTGACATGTCATCACCTATTTAGATTCATCATGAATTTTAAAGGACAATTTCATTAAACTTTCGGACAGATGAACATTTTCCACATAAACATTTTCCGGAACATCCAAATCAACATGTGCAAAATTCCAAATACCTGTTATACCGCAATTTACAAGTCTGTCCGATATTCCGGTTGCACCTGTTTTGGGAAGTGTAAGTACTGCAATATCTATATCATTCTCTTTGACAAATTTTTCCAAATCATCGGTGTGCATAACCTTCATGCCACGGACATCGTGTCCTACAACCGATTCTTTGCAATCAAAAATGCCTTTGACAAAGAAACCTCTTTTTTCAAAGTTCATATAATTGGCAAGTGCCTGTCCGAGATTGCCGGCTCCGACAATGATTAAATTGTGCTTCTTGTCGAGTCCAAGGATTTTCCCGATTTCATCATAAAGATAATTGACGTTATAACCGTAACCCTGCTGACCGAAGCCGCCGAAATGATTAAAATCCTGTCTTATTTGAGAAGCCGTTACATTCATTCTTTTCGACAATTCTTTAGATGAAATTCTTTCGACACCTTCATCTTTCAAATCACCCAGATATCTGAAATATCTCGGAAGTCTTGATATAACAACCTGCGAAATATTATCGTGCATAAATAACCTCCAATAAGAAATTAACCCCTAATTTAACCCCTCATAAATGAAAAAGGCGACAAAGTTATCCTTTGCCGCCTGTAAATTAACAATTATTTAACTCTTCTTACTCTGAATACTCCATCAACAGCCTGAAGTTTAGCAATAATTGCATCAAGATCGGCACTTTCCGAATCAATCATAGTATAAGCATAATCACCCTTTGACTTATTTGTCATATCTGTGATATTGATGTTTGCTTCTCCGAACATGCCTGTAAACTGTGTAATCATGTTTGCAATGTTCTTATGGAAAATAGCAACTCTTGCTGCCTGATTGCATACACCCATATCGCAGTTGGGATAGTTAACGGAATTGATGATGTTACCGTTTTCAAGGTAATCCTTCATTTCCTTAACTGCCATCTTAGCACAGTTGTCCTCTGATTCTTCTGTTGAAGCTCCAAGGTGAGGGATTACGATGCATCCTTCCTGACCTGCTGTTGTAGGATTAGCAAAATCAGATACATACTTTCTGATCTTTCCTGACTTTAATCCTTCAAGAACATCCTTCTCGTTGCAAAGAATGTCACGAGCGAAGTTAAGAATAATAACGCCGTCTTTCATCTTGGCTATTGCTTCTGCGTTAATCATTCCCTTTGTAGCATCCATAGCGGGAACATGAACTGTAATAAAATCACAAGCTTCATAAATCTCATCAAGAGTATTAACATGCTTAATATCTCTTGAAAGGTTCCATGCAGCGTTTACAGAAAGATAAGGATCGTATCCGTAAACTTCCATACCGAGTGATTTAGCTGCGTTTGCAACTTTTACACCGATTGCGCCAAGACCGATAACACCAAGTTTCTTGCCTTCGATTTCTGTTCCGGCAAAAGCTTTCTTAGCTTTCTCTGCTGTCTTTGCAATGTTCTCATCAGCTGTATTCTCTTTAACCCATTCAATACCGCCTACAATATCACGGCTTGCAAGAAGCATACCTGCGATAACAAGTTCCTTAACGCCGTTAGCGTTTGCACCGGGTGTATTGAAAACTACGATACCCTTGTCAGCACATTTATCAAGGGGAATATTGTTCACACCGGCACCTGCTCTTGCTACGCAAAGAAGATTGTCTGAGAGTTCCATGTCGTGCATTACGGCACTTCTTACAAGGACACCGTCAGCTGCAGCGAAATCCTCTGTCATTTCATAGTTTGCGTCAAAATTATCAAGACCTACTTTAGCAATAGGATTTAAGCAATTATATTTAAACATTATGCGTTCTCCTTCTCGAATTTCTTCATGAATTCAACAAGCTTTTCAACACCTTCTATAGGCATAGCATTGTAGATAGATGCTCTCATGCCGCCGACTGTTCTGTGACCTTTAAGGTTAACAAATCCTGCTTCTGTAGCTTCCTTAATAAACTTAGCTTCCATAGCATCTTTTGCTTCCTTATCTTCAATTCTGCAAACGAAAGGAACATTCATTAAAGATCTGTCTTCTTTTACAACTGTACCCATGAATAACTTAGACTCATCAAGGTAATCGTAAAGAATCTTAGCCTTCTTCTCGTTTGTAGCCTTCATAGCTTCAAGACCGCCCATCTTCTTTAACCATTTGAATACCTTACCGCAAATGTAAATTGTGTAGCAAGGAGGTGTATTATATAAAGAATCGTTGTCAGCCTGTGTCTTCCACTTAAGCATTGTGGGTGTTCCGGGAAGGCAATCATCTGTAATGAGGTCTTCTCTGATGATAGCGATAACACAACCTGCAGGTCCTACGTTCTTCTGAACACCGCCGTAAACTACAGCGTATTTAGAAACATCGATAGGCTCTGACAAGAAGCATGATGAAACGTCTGATACAAGATCTTTGCCTTTTGTGTTGGGAAGAGTTTTGTACTTTGTTCCGTAAATTGTGTTGTTCTCGCAAATATATACATAATCCATATCATCTGTGATAGGAAGATCTGAGCAATCGGGAATGTATGAGAAAGTCTTGTCTGCGGATGAAGCAAGTTCAACAGCCTCACCGTAAATCTTAGCTTCCTGAAAAGCCTTCTTAGCCCACTGTCCTGTGAGAATGTATCCGGCTTTCTTGTTCTTCATCATATTCATGGGAACTTCTGCGAAGAACTGGGATGCACCGCCCTGAAGGAATAATACCTTGTAGTTATCGGGAATATTCATAAGCTCTCTTAAATCTGCCTCAGCATCTTTAATAATCTTATCATATACCTTCGAACGATGTGACATTTCCATTACTGACTGACCCGAACCCTGGTAGTCAAGCATTTCAGCTGCTGCTTCTTTTAAAACTTCTTCAGGTAAAACAGCGGGACCTGCCGAGAAATTATAAACTCTGGACATGATAATCCTCCTAAAAGATAATATTTATTTGCCTTTTTCGGGCATAAAATTTCACTTTTTTTATTTTACATTTATGAAAAATATGTGTCAACAAAAAAATTCAAAAATATGACAAAAAATTAACAAAGATATTTGTGTATATTTTCAGTCAATTTCTATCAAAAATATGTTTCCGACGAAATATTGTTATGAAAAAAGACTTTCATGCAAACATGAAAGTCTTAATGATTATCTGAATACAAATACAGGAGTTCCTATTTCCATCATATCGAATAATTCCCCCATCTTTTTGAGCGGTGTATTAACACATCCGTGAGAACCGTTATATTTATAGATTTCTCCACCGAAATTAGAACGCCATGTTGCATCATGAATACCGATCTGACCGGTAATGCACATCCAGTAATAAACAAAGGATTCATAACCGGGACCTATAAGCGTAACATTTCTTGCTTTATTCAGAATAAAGCATACACAATCCGGCGTCATGTTACCGTTAGACTGGCAACCCGTTACTACATCAGTATCCAAAACACATTTACCGTCTTTATAGTAATACATATGCTGAGCAGTCAAATCAACTTCAACATATGTTCCGTTGTAACCGTTCTGATAATTGCCGCGATCCATCTTTTTAAGATACTCCGGTTCTCTTTCAAGCGTTCTGTCTTTGCTGTTTCTTATCAAATCTTCAAGAATTTCAGCTTCTTTTTCAATATTGATTTGAGCTCCGTATGTCGTATATCTTGAATAATTTATGGCAATTTTGTCACCGCGTGTGGAATCAAAATATTGCGTGGTATAAAAATTATCATATTTATCAGACATATCCTGAACAAATTCAAGAATCTTAGCGGAATCGAGAACTATTTCACCGTTTTCATCATATTCGTATCCGCCTCTCGAAGATGTGGCAACAAATCTCGAAACAACAGCAGAATTTACTTCAATTGTCTCACCTGTACACAAATTATAAGTCAGATTAAAATCAATGAACTTTTGAATATTTTCCCAATCTTTTAATGTCTGCTCAATCATTGCCCCCTGCACAACATCCTTATAACTTTCGAATGTACTTAAATCGCAGAGGCTATTTCCCGTATATACCGCATTTTTGATTTCAGAGAGAGTTAAATCCCAATCAAGAAGATTCTTTGTATCATCTCTCAAAGTAAATCCGTCATAATATGAATATTCGATTTCGGTAACAATGTCAGGATTATACCTTTTCTTTTGTGCAAGAAAAGATGAATTTACAGCATCTTCAAGAGCTTTTTCATTAATAATTACGTTCGGAGTATACTTATAAACATGCTTTGTAAAAAGATAATACGGCCAGTAATACGGATTTTCTTCATTAAGAATGGCATTTACAGCACAATCGTATTCGTTAACGTCAAAAGAATAAACTTCTTCAGCCTTAATTACAAATTCTTCACCGTCTACATCTCTTACAATAATATCGCTTACACTGTAAAAAGATTCGATTATTGATCTTGTATATGAATAGTCAAGATTCGAAACTTCTATATCATTAATGTAAGTATTAGGGCAAAACCATTCCCTAAAATAAAATGTCCCGTAAAAATAACCGCCGGTACAAAGTAATAAAACCAATATTAAAATTGTAATAATAATCACTCCGACTTTTTTCAAGGGATTCTCCTAGTTCTGTGCTTTTTCAATCATAGCAATAGCAGTCTTTTTCATGGGAATTCTGCAGTTTCTGTTATTTCCGAATTCAACAATAACATCTTCATCGGTAATATCGATAATCACTCCGTAAAATCCGGATGTTGTTACTACAGAATCTCCTGCTTCCATATTGGCAAGCATGGCATTTATCTTCTTTTGTTCCTTCTTCTGAGGACGAATCATTATAAAATAAATAAACAAACCGAATACAACAATGTAACCTACGGTTCCGATTATTCCGAGTCCGCCGCCGAGTACACTTGTCGAAGCATCCGCTCCTTCTGCGGCCAAAAGTAAATTAAACATAGTACATATACCTCCAAAAATTAATAACCTTATTTACAATACGAAAAATTTCTTAAATTATCAACACTTTTTTATTGATTGTCTTCATTTCTCATATTTTCAATTTTTTGTTTTTTATATTCCGAAAAATTGCCGTTATCAAGAGCTTCTCTGATTTCAGCCATCATTTCATTGTAAAAATACAGATTATGCGTTACACACAATCTCATTCCGAGCATTTCCTTGGCTTTAAGAAGATGTCTCAAATATGCTCTCGAATATCTTTGACATGTCGGACATTTGCAGCCTTCTTCGATAGGTCTGTCATCAAGTTCATACTTTGCATTCATGAGATTAATTTTGCCATGATTGGTATAAAGATGCGCATGTCTCGCATTTCTCGAGGGGTAAACGCAATCAAAGAAATCCACGCCTCTTTCAACGCCTTCAAGAATATTCTCAGGAGTACCAACGCCCATAAGATAAACAGGTTTATCATTAGGAAGATACGGAACAGTCTTCTCAATAATGTCATACATTTCTTCATGACTTTCTCCGACGGCAAGACCGCCTATAGCATAACCGGGCAAATCGAATTCCGATATTATTTTGGCATGTTCGATTCTAATATCAGGGAAAATGGCTCCCTGATTTATACCAAAAAGAAGTTGATTCTTATTAATGGTATCTTCCAAAGAATTAAGTTCATTCATCTTATTCTTGCAGCGTTCAAGCCATCTGGTCGTTCTTGCAACGCTTTCACTGACATATTTTCTGTCAGCCTTACTTGAAGGACATTCATCAAAAGCCATTGCTATCGTCGAAGCAAGATTCGATTGAATCGTCATACTTTCTTCCGGACCCATAAAAATCTTTCTGCCGTCTATATGAGAGTTAAAAGTAACTCCTTCTTCTTTGATTTTGCGAAGACCCGCAAGCGAAAACACCTGAAATCCGCCGGAATCCGTCAAAATCGGTTTGTTCCAAGACATAAATTTATGAAGTCCGCCAAGCGCTTTGATTTTGTCATCACCGGGTCTTACATGAAGATGATATGTATTCGAAAGTTCAACTTGAGTGCCGATTCTTTCCAAATCTTCAGTGGAAACAGCGCCTTTAATAGCCCCAACAGTACCGACATTCATAAAAACGGGCGTTTCGATTGTCCCGTGAACGGTTTCGAAACGTCCTCTTTTAGCACTTCCTTCTTTTTTTAATATGATAAAACTCCCATTCATTGATGTTCTGCCTTTAACAATAATTCGTAAAATTCTTCCAACGTAATATTATGTTCTTTTATATAAGAAGCAGCCTCGACACCGACATATCTGAAATGCCAGGGCTCATAAATAATCTGCGTAATTTCTTCCGAATCCAGAGGATATCTCAAAATAAATCCGTAATCGTAACAATGCTCCGCCAGCCATATACCTTCAGCAGTTTTACCGTAATCCCAATCCATTGAACTGTAAGTTGCAGACAAAATGTCAACAGCAAGTCCCGTCTGATGTTCGCTTGTATCGGGCGGCGTAACAATCATAGCAGCATTAATCTGAGAATCTTCCAAACTCATACCGATACTTCTGTACTGATTGACTTTTCTGTTGAAAAGATATGTCTGATCTGCAGTAGTTCTGTATCCCGAAGCCATAACAAGGCTCATTCCTTCAGCTTTTGCATCGGAAAACATCTCAGACAAAGCATCATAAATTCGTTCATCTACAGTAAATCCGCCGAAGCTCTTTTTGTTTATCGTATAATCTTCGTCAATCTTATGATCTTTGTTGACAAGAATAAGATTCCAATCAGACGTTGAAAAAGGAAGTAATTCTTCAGCTTCTTTAGTCATGAATTCTTTCGGTTCTTCAACATTATCGCTAAACAGCACTTCATTAGAATTAACGGTATTGTTAACAATCACTCCCGAATAAAGATAATCATCTTCGTTTTCCGCAGCTTTTATTTTATTTTCATAGCCCAAAAGACAGTTGTTGTAAACAATCAAAATCAATAAAGCAACCGCAACTGCCAAAAATTTATACTTTTTCAAACCTATTTCTTTGTTCAGATTAAACACAAAAGATACAAC
The DNA here is from genome assembly GCA_045628965.1 of Lachnospiraceae bacterium. GTDB lineage: Bacteria > Bacillota > Clostridia > Lachnospirales > Lachnospiraceae > UBA3766. The sequence continues at coordinate 8,383 of JAZQQI010000002.1, forward strand.
AAATATCAAGCCTAAAGCAAATGGTTTAAGAAATTTGTAACGTTTCCCCGCGTTAATCAGCTTTCCTATTATTTTCTCTTTATTCATTTTATCTCTCTCATTTTCTTTGTATTTATTCATTTATTTAATCCCGTGAAAAATAATGCAATTGGGATTATCTACCTTAATTTCTTTTGCACACATGGCAAGAAGACCATTATAAAGGTCTACGGTAAAAAAAGTCAATGTGCTTGATTCATGATTTAACGAAACAAGGTGTTTCAAATCAGGAAATAAAGAAGCATCTTTTGGATATGTGCCGCTTATCGGAAGGCACAATATTTTTTCAAGCGTCCCTTCGTCATTATTTCTTTTGAAAATAACGACCGAATTGTCCCCGGCGCTCGAAGAAATGATGTAATTTCTGTCCTCACTGAATTTCAAAGCACTTGATACGCTTCTTGTCGCATGATAATCGTCAACCGTTTTGATTGTCTGAATCTTTTCAAAATCGGGATAGCCCGAATCCAATACATTATATGTAAAAACATCAATGGAATTCTGAATTTCGTTTAATACATACAAATATTTATTGTCAACCGAAAAAATCATATGTCTCGGACCCGAATCGACGTCCGAACGAATTATATCGACAGGTCTTAATTTGCCGGTTTCGTAATTAAGTTCGTATACATTTACATGGTCCATTCCCGTATCGGATGCAAAAAGGAATTTATTGTCTCTCGACATTTTAACACAACTTACATGCGGCTCATAAGAACGATCGGATACTTCTCCCATACCCTGAACATAAATCTCATCGGTAATTTCACCTACAGCACCGTCTTCTCCGACACGTAATACAGTAATTTTTCCGTCATGATATCCGGCAACAAAAAGGTATCTGTCGGTATAGTCGGTAGAAAGATAACAGCCTCTCATTCCGTTTATGGATGCAAAATTAATCTCGTCAAGCGATCCGTCATCTCCTATTTCATAACTTTTGACGCCCATATCGGTAATCGAATAAAGGAACTGATCGTTATGGGAACAGGTAAGATATGAAGAGTTTGAAATCTCGACGGAATCCCTGTAAACAAAGGTACCTTTTTCAACATCCACATCAAAAATCGTTATTCCGTTTTTGTTCTTTTTTGTATAACTCGAAACATATGCTACATATTTTGAATAATTCATTAAAGATTCCCCCAAAAAATATGAAAAATTTATCGAGTGGTAATTTACATAATACCACAAATACTATAAAATATAAATGTTTTTTCCTATTTTTTCATAGAATCGTCAAGGAGATTAAATTAATGAGTTATAAGCTTATCAATTTGGAAAATATTTCCAAGTCATATGACAACCATCTAGTATTGGATGAAATGAATCTTTACATCAGAGAAAATGAGTTTGTAACACTTTTAGGTCCTTCGGGATGCGGTAAAACAACAACCTTAAGAATCATAGGAGGATTTGAAACTCCCGATAAGGGTCGTGTTATTTTTGACGGAAAAGATATTACCGCTCTTCCCGCATACAAAAGACAGTTAAATACCGTCTTTCAAAAGTATGCTCTTTTTACGCATATGACAATTGCCGAAAACATTGCGTTCGGTCTTAAAATTAAAAACAAATCAAAAGCTTATATTGACGATAAAATCAAATATGCATTAAAGCTCGTTAACCTTGAAGGTTACGAAAAAAGAATGCCGGATTCTTTATCGGGCGGTCAGCAGCAAAGAATTGCAATTGCAAGAGCAATCGTAAACGAGCCCAAGGTGCTTCTTTTGGATGAACCGCTCGGCGCTCTCGATTTAAAATTGCGTCAGGATATGCAATACGAACTAATAAGACTTAAAAACGAACTCGGAATTACATTTATATATGTAACTCACGATCAGGAAGAAGCCCTTACCATGTCGGATACAATCGTTGTAATGAATCAGGGGTATATTCAGCAAATCGGTACACCCGAAATGATTTATAACGAGCCGGAAAACGCATTTGTTGCAGACTTTATCGGCGATTCCAATATCATCGACTCAACAATGATAAAAGATGAGCTTGTTGAAATTCTCGGAGTCAAATTCGCATGCGTTGACAAAGGTTTTGGCGAAAACAAACCGGTTGACGTTGTTATTAGGCCGGAGGATGTAGAACTTACAAGTCCCGAAGAAGGAAAAATTCAGGGCGAAGTAACACATATAATTTTTAAGGGCGTACATTACGAAATGGAAGTTATGGGCAACGGTTTCGAATGGCTTGTTCATTCAACAAAAATGTTCCCTGTAGGAACAAAAGTCGGAATCAATGTCGATCCTTTCAATATTCAAATTATGAACAAACCCGCAAGTGAGGATGAGGAGGCAGTTCCCATTGAAGAATAAATATTTAAAATGGCTGTCGGCACCTTACGTCGTATGGGCGCTCGGATTCATAATAATCCCCCTTATAATGGTCTTTTACTACGGATTGACCGATAAAGGCGGACAGTTCACAATCGATAACGTAGTTTCAATTTTACAACCCATTCACATTAAGGCATTGTCGATATCTCTTATACTTTCATTTATAAGTACAGCGATATGTCTTTTGATATCATACCCTCTCGCCATGATTCTTTCCGGTATGAACAAAGGAAACAATAAGATGATGATACTCATCTTCATTCTTCCCATGTGGATGAATTTTCTTTTAAGAACGCTGGCATGGCAGACGCTTCTTGAAAACGAAGGCGTAATCAATTCCGTTTTATCGTTTTTACATATGCCTTTATTAAATATAATAAATACTCCGTACGCGATTATTTTCGGTATGATATATAACTTTTTACCGTTCATGGTACTTCCTATCTATAATGTACTTTGCAAAATAGACGGTAATCTTTTAAATGCCGCAAGAGACTTAGGAGCAAACGAGTTCCAGACATTTATGAAAATCACTCTTCCGTTAAGCGTTCCGGGAATCATTTCGGGAATCACAATGGTATTCGTTCCCGCGCTCACCACGTTCGTTATCTCCGATTTGCTCGGAGGAAGTAAGATTCTTTTAATCGGTAACGTAATCGAGCAGGAATTTACGCTTAATTCAAACTGGCATTTGGGTTCCGGAATGTCAATCGTTTTAATGATATTTATAATTATTTCGATGATTATAACAGCCGTATTTGATAAAGACGGAGAAGGGAGTTCACTGTAATGGCTAAATTTCTCAAAAAACTTTACATTTCACTAATCTTCCTCTTCCTTTACGCTCCCATGGCCGTGCTTTTTGTTTTGTCTTTTAACAAATCAAAATCCCGTTCAAAATGGGGAGGTTTTACATTTGATTGGTATCTTAAGCTGTTTTCCGATTCCGATATCATTGAAGCGCTTGTAAATACACTTACACTTGCCGTATTTTCATCGCTTATTGCAACAATAATCGGTACAATAGCGGCTCTTGCGATATCCAATTTCAAAAAAGGCACAAGAACAGTATTCATGGGTATAACAAACATCCCCATGCTTAATGCCGAAATAGTTACCGGTATTTCATTGATGTTGTTATTTATCTTCTTTAAAGTCAAATTCGGCTATCTGACAATTCTTTTGGCGCATATAACCTTTAATATTCCTTACGTTATATTAAGCGTTATGCCAAGAATCAAGCAAATCAACACTTCCGCATACGAAGCTGCAATGGACCTTGGAGCAAATCCGGCAAAGGCATTTTTTAAAATTGTATTTCCGGACATTTTACCCGGTGTATTCTCCGGCTTATTGATGTCCTTCACGATGAGTATCGATGATTTTATCATTACCCACTTTACAAAAGGGGCAGGTGTAGACACACTTTCGACAAAGATATATTCACAGGTAAGAAAAGGAATCGATCCAAAAATGTATGCACTCTCCTCAATCATTTTTATAACGGTTCTGGTATTATTGATTCTTGTTAATATATTACCCAATCAAAAATCCGAAAAAAACAATTGATTCTTAAAAATTTTATGATATATTAGATTTTGATGCGTTTTCGCATCAAAATCTTTTTTATTTCATTTATATTTTATTCATTAAAGGAGGAAAAGGAAATTAATTGAAAAAAATGTTTTTGTTTGGCCTACTTGCAACGCTTACAATACTGCCAATGTTTGGTTGTGGCAAGACTTATGAAAACGGTGAGGTTTATGTGTATAACTGGGGTGAATACATCGATCCCGATACCATAGACATGTTTGAGGAAAAATACTCAATCAAAGTTATTTATGATGAATTTGAAACAAATGAAATGATGTATCCGAAGGTTGAAGCCGGTGCCGTAAATTATGACGTCGTATGTCCTTCAGATTACATGATCAAAAAGATGATTGACAACGATCTTCTTGCAGAGCTTGATTGGAATAACATTCCAAACGCTACAAACATCGGTGAACAGTACTTTGAGACAAGTAAAGAATTTGATCCCGAGAATAAGTATTCTGTACCTTATTGCTGGGGAACAGTCGGAATTCTTTACAATACCGAAAAAGTCGACGAACCGATAACAAGCTGGTCACAGCTTTGGGATCCTAAGTATGAAAACGACATTTTAATGCAGAATTCCGTTAGAGATGCTTTTATGGTTGCCCTTAAATTAAAAGGATATTCAATGAACACTCTCGATCCTGCGGAATTAAGAGAAGCAACAGATGCCCTCATCGAGCAAAAGCCCCTTGTACAGGCTTATGTTGTGGATCAGGTAAGAGACAAAATGATCGGAAACGAAGCTGCAATCGGTGTTATCTATTCGGGTGAAGCAATCTATACACAAAGAGAAAACGACAAACTTGAATACGTAATTCCCGAAGAAGGAACAAACGTATGGATTGATTCATGGTGTGTATTAAAGAACGCTCCCAACAAAGAAAACGCAGAAAAGTTTATTAACTTCATGTGTGAACCTGAAATTGCACTTATGAACTTCGATTTCATTACATACTCTACACCCAACGATGCAGCCAGAGAGCTTATTGAAGACGATGAAATAAGAAATTCGGAAATCGCATTCCCCGATTTATCGAATTATAACAATCTCGAAACCTTCAAATATCTCGGTGAAGAAGGCGACGAAATGTACAACGATCTTTGGAAAGAAGTTAAATCAGAATAATTAAGAATTATACGGACTTAAGCCGTTCCCCTATCGGAACGGCTTTTTTGTTGTGGTATACGGTTTCAACTTCGATATGTTTGTTGAAGTGTATATATAAGACAAATCAGGTAATATTTCCCAATCCTGCTTCGTTTAAAGATTTGCTAAATGCTTTGGTTAAGAATATACGTACCAAACGCTGACGTGTGCAAGTCGACCTCCTGTCTCCTGCACACTCATTCTGACGTCCTGTCAGAATGCAGCTGTTTACAAATCAAAGCATAAAGCAAATCTTGTTAAACTCCGCAGACGATTTGGAAATATTACCTGATTTGTCATGTACTATAATCGACAAACATCGAAATTGAAACCTGAGCCTAAAATTACAACACAGAACATGAAAATCGATAGATATGTTGTAAAATACAACCTCGCGGGAAAGATATTTACAACATATAAGTCAATTTCCGCGATTCTGATGTAATTATTCCTCAGACGGCTCACGAAATTACAACACCAGACAAAGAAATCGCGAGAAATGTTGTAATAGACAAAATCGAGTAGGAGGGAAAATTAGATAAATTTTCCCGACCTCTCACACCACCGTGCGTACGGTTCCGTACACGGCGGTTCAATCAACTTAACAAGTAACACACCTTTCGATGTAGTAATCTAACATTGAGACTAATCCAAAGCGGGTTAGTCTTTCTTTATTTAT
>JAZQQI010000003.1:0-44102 GCA_045628965.1 Lachnospiraceae bacterium
ATTACGGTGCCTGCAACGGTTCCTATGAAAACAGCGGATATCGAAATAAGAACAGATATTCCCATACCTGTTTGAGTTCTTTTTAAAAGATCCCTGCCAAACTCATCGCAACCAAACAAATGAGTTAACGAAGGTTTTGCAAGTATCAATTCCTTATTCATCGTATCAAAAGAATAAGGATTCAGTAATCCCGTAAGCATAAAAAGAATCATTACACCCAAGATTATGAATCCTATTCTCATTTGCAGCCTTTTATTGTTATGCATATCTTTTATTTCTCAAATTGCAAAATCTCTTTTGCAAGAACATCATTACTCTTTCCGAGATTAAACCTCTCCGAATTTGCAGCATACATTTTTCTCGTATCTTCGTCAAAAAGTTTTTCGACTCCGGCAACAAGTTCACCGTAAAACTTATTCTTGTTTTTGATATAATCCCCACCGTACGATACAAGATTATTCTCTACAAGAGTATCAAGAAGCATCTTCTGATTGTAATCGTAAAGGAAAGCGCACGTAGGAATTCCCATTGTCAGAAAATCATAACAAACGGGACCGGATGCCGTAACGGCAATGTCCGTAGCTCCCAGAAGTTTCGGCATGTTCATTACATCCTGCTCAATGATAATCTGCGAAGAAGAATTGCTCATTTTGTAAAGAATATCTCTCGTAGGAGAATTCTTTGAAGTAAGGACTCTGAGTCTGACATTATCGTCGATAATATCAAGAAGCGAATCAACTATTCCCGGAGCTATCTCATAAAGATCCGAATCGCCCGTCGAAACAAAAATAGTATTTACTTCGTTATAATTCTTTTTGGGAACGGTCGCAAATTCAGGTCTTACCGGAGCATAATCCATTCCGAGAATAAGTTTGGTACTTGACGGATACTTCTTCTCATAATCCATTTTGGAAGTGTAAATATTATAATTCACAAGCGCATCGACATCAAAAACATCATAAGAAATGTCTTCAATAAGAATCACCTTACTTACTTCTTTTATCGCCTTAAAGAAATCGTTCGAAACATCGTAGCTGTCAACAACGCATACCTTAGCCCCGACTTCTTTCAAAATATCTTTAAGTTCTTTCGTCGATTCTTCGCTGCAAAGTTTGGCTGAAGTTACCGTACGGTATTCCATAAACTTCGAATCAAGAATCTCTGTGTCGGAATCGTCTCTTGTAACAAAAAGAACTTTTCCGCCCATCATTTTTATGGAGGTTGCGATAGAAATGCAACGCATCATGTGACCCTTGCCAATCATTGAGTTGGCGTCAACTCTGAAAACAACCATAATCCTTACCCCATTTAAATTATTTTATTCTTAATCGCGGATCCACCACCCCATGAATAAGATCCGTGACAAAACTTATAATCATTATGAGAAACGCAATCAATAAAACAATAGCTTCCACAACAGGATAATCTCTCGTTGATACGGAACTGATAAGAAGCTGTCCGAGTCCCGGAACCGAAAAAACCTGTTCTGCTATAATTCCGGAACAAATCATATCCGCAGCTACCATGCCGATAAACGTAACCGTCGGCATTACGGCATTTTTGAGTACATGCTTATATAAAAGTCCCGTTGTATTATTGCCTCTCGCATAAGCGGTAATCGAATAATCTTTTCCCGCCTCTTCAAGTATATTACTTTTTAACAATCTTGTACACATGGCAATCTTGGGAATTGCCAAAGTTATTGCAGGAAATATCAAAAAATATAAGAATTTGCCGAAATTCACGTTATATGACACAAATCCTCCGGGTTTAAACATACTGAGTACTATTCCGAAGAAAAACGTCACAAAAAGTCCCAGAATAAACGGCGGTATCGACATGGCAATCTGATTTAAAGGAATAAATATCTTGTCTATAAGTCCCCCGGTATGTTTTGCCACATAAATTCCGAGAGGGAAAGATACAACAATAACCATAATAAGTGCCATTGCCGACATCGTAAGATTAATCAAAAGTTTTTCTTTCAAAAGAGACGAAACCGCCATTCCGTAATTATAGGATTTACCGAAATTAAGTGTAACGACACCTTTTATGAACTCAAAATATCTTACGATAAAAGGTCTGTTTAATCCCCATTCTTCTCTCAAGGCTTCTATACTTTCTTCTGTCGCTCTGGTACCGAGTTTTTGAAGTACGGGATCCCCCGGTACCAGTTCGAAAATTGTAAATACAAGAAAGCTTGTTATAAAAAGCGTCAAAAGAAGCAACAATAAATTTTTTATTATATATTTGCTCATTTATTCCGTAACCTTTATCTTTGAAACATCCAAAACATACAAAGGATAAAATTCAAATCCTGTATATTTCTTATTCAAAGCAACAAAATCGGGAAGATCCTGAATATATACATTTGCGGCATCTTCATTTAAAATCTTCGCGCATTCCTTATATTTTTGAGTTGCAACAGAATCATCCGATGCCTTTGTAGCTTCTTCAAAAGTCTTATCAAAAGAAGTATTGGAATAATTTGTGAAATTATCTCCCGCCGTTGTCTCAAACCTTGAAAGAAGCGCATTTGCACTTAAGTTTGCCGCATCAACGCCTATAACCGTCGCATCATAATTTCTTTTGACATACACATCAGAAAGCCATGTGTTCCAATCAACTTTTTCAATTTCTGCTTCAATTCCTATGGCTGCAAGCTGATCCTTTAATACAAGTGACGTATCCACATGCTGATCATAATTGGAAGGAACGGTAATTGTCATTGAAAAACCGTCAGGAAATGAACTTTCACTCATAAGTCTTTTGGCTTCTTCCAAGTTGTAATCGTATACATGCGTCAAATCTTCGTCAAAATATTTGGTGAAATTAGGATATATGCTTGTTCCTATTGTCTTACCGCTTCCGTCAGAAACAAAATCCATAATTTCTTCAGAAGAAACGGCATAGTTCATTGCCTTTCTTACTTTAACATCCGAAAACGGCTCAAATTCATGATTAAGGTAAAGCGCCTGAACAAGATTCATCGTACCTTCATAAATTTGAAAATCGGTTGCGTCAAGCTGCATCTTCTGACCGTTGGTAAGATGAATGCACATATCGATAGTGCCACCTTGAAGTTCCATCGCGATTGTATCGGGATTTGTGCAAATCTTAAAAGTAACATTCTTAATATTTGCGCCTTCGCCCCAATATTCTTCATTCTTTTCAAATACTACATTTGAAAGAGGAACTCTTGAAGCATATTTATAAGGACCCGTACCTATGCAAACCGTATCGGGAGTCTGATTGTTCTTAGGTATAATAGCAGCTTCTACACTTGCAAGATACGAAAGAAATGCGGGATCCGCTGCTTCAAGCCTGATAACCACTTCATTATCCGAAACGGCTTGGACGTCGGATATATTTAAAAACGCCGAACTTACGGGTTCTCCTCCGTTTCGTCCGGCAAATTTATCTATCGAATAAATAACATCCTCGACAGTAACCGGATTTCCGTCATGAAACTTTATGTTGTTTCTTAACTTAAACGTGTAACTAAGTTTGTCCTCTGATACTTCCACACTTTCAGCTACCGCAGGCACAATATTTCCGTCACTATCGGGTTTAACAAGACCCTCAAAAACATTGAAGAAGATTTCCTTTGTTCCTGCCGCCATCATCTTATGGGGGTCAAGACTGTCTTCAATATCTTGGGCTATTCCTATAGTTATAGAATCGATTGCCTTCGGCTTGTCGTCTGCGCATGCACACAGTACGGTAGTCAAAGTGAGTAAGGAAAAGAGAAACATGAGTTTCTTTTTCATACTCTAAACCTCTCTATAAATATTATTTATAAAAAAGGACCGATTCTCTCGGTCCCTCTTATACTAATTAAGCATCTTCTTAAGTTCATCCATAAATGTATTTACATCTTTGAACTCTCTGTAAACAGATGCGAAACGCACATAAGCTACGGGATCCAAATCTTTGAGTTTGTCCATAATCAACTCTCCGATTACATCCGAACCCACTTCCTTGTCTTCATTACAGAAGATTTCGGTCTCGATTTCGTCTACCAAATCTCTGATTTCCTGAGCGGATACGGGTCTTTTGTGACATGCGCGAAGAATTCCGTCCTCAATTTTCTTTCTGTTGTAAGCTTCTCTGTTATTATCCTTTTTTCTGATAATAAGAGGAATCGTTTCAATCTGCTCATATGTCGTGAATCTCTTTTGACACTCATCGCATACTCTTCTTCTTCTGATTGAGTTCTTATCCTCAACAGGTCTTGAGTCGATTACTCTGGTATTCTCATGATTGCAAAACGGACACTTCATATTATGATCTCCTATTCGTCTCTGTTGGTTTTCTTTACAAAAGTAGGAACCGAAATCTTTTCGGGAGCGCTTTTTACAATTCTGGACTCATCTTTGACAGGCTGCTTTCTTACCTGAGATGTCATTGAAGGTCTTGTCATTGAAGGCTGCTGAGGTCTTACTCTGTTAGCATCGTAACCACCCTGTGCGAAAGAAGGTTGTGAAAACGAAGGCTGAGAATAAGAGGACTGCGATACGGAACCGGGAATATTGATGCTGGGTCTTCTGATAGCCATATCGTCGTTACGAAGACCTGTAGCAATAACGGTAACTTTACATGAATCAGTTCCGTCATCTTCCGAAAGGAATCCGCCGTAAACATTTGCCTGTGAGCCGCATATATCATTAAGTTTCTTTCCGACGCCCGAAAAGTCTTTAAGTTTAACCTTACCCTGTACGTAATAAACAATATCCGTAGCACCGACAATATCAATTTCAAGAATCTGATTCTCGATAGCATTGTTGCATGCGTCAAGACCCTTGTTGTCTCCGTTAGCCGAACCGATTCCGATAAATACATCGCCCTTATTTGTCATGGCTTTCTTAATATCGGCAAAGTCAAGGTTGAAATCACCCTGTCTGTTAATGATATCAGTGATACCCGAAAGAGAATTCTCAAGAACCTCATCGGCTTTCTTCATAGCTGCTTTGGCATCCATATCATCATCGGCAACCTTAAAAATATTGTCATTCTTAATTACTATGATTGAATCTACAACTTCACGAAGTTTAGCAATACCTTCCTCGGCATATCTTGCTCTTACGTTACCTTCAAAAGAGAAAGGCTTTGTTACGATACCTACCGTAAGGATACCGAGTTCCTTTGCAATCTGAGCAACTATGGGAGCTGCACCTGTTCCTGTTCCGCCACCCATACCGCATGTTACAAATACCATATCTGCGCCTGTAAGAGCAGCTTCAAGTTCGTCTACACTTTCTTTAGCGGCACCTTCGCCGATAACGGGATCTCCGCCTGCACCAAGGCCTTTTGTCAATCTTTCGCCTATTCCAATAAGCTTGGGAGCCTTACAACATGCAAGATCCTGCTTATCTGTATTTATTCCGATAAATTCAACACCCTGAACATTATCGTCAATCATTCTGTTAACGGCATTATTTCCGGCTCCGCCGACACCTACAACAATGATTCTTGCTACTACATTCATTTCATTTGGTTTAATCTCGATAGACATAACCTGGGACATACCTATTCCTCCTAGAACACATATAAAGTACAATTTATAGAATTTTGCTTAAATTTTCACACATATATTGATATTTTACTTTTTTTTGATAAATAAAGCAATGTTTTTGTTAAATTTTATGTAACATCTTTGTTAAAAACCACATTACCGTTTGATTCTTTATAGTTTTCCATATGAAGTACGCCTTTTTCGTCCGAAAGATTCGGTAAAATCGAAGGAAGCGCCATTATTTTTTCATCAATATTGTCTCCCGCTCCCACGTTTACCCTGACTTCGTCAAAAATAAGCGTAATGTTATTATTTTCGTCAAAATATATAATATCCGACTCAAGACCGTATTTATTGAGTACCTTTGTCAGTGTCAGTATCCTGTTGAACACTTCTTTATTGTCAATCGGAAGAGGTTTGCCTGCTTCAAAATAATCGAAAGACAAACCCGTAATTACAGGCACGCCTACCGTTTTGCTTTTTGAAACTTCTACTATCACTCCGTCGTTGTCAAAATAAAGATAATTGCCCAAAAGCTGAATGCTGCCTGCAACATATTTCTCGTAAACATATATTTTGACATTGTTTTTGTCGACAAGCTTTACATCAATCTGCTCGACAAAAGGAACGTCTTTTATCGATTTGTTTTTATACTTCAATTTAACAAAAACAGAATTTTTGCAAAGAAAAGAATCCAAAACGTAATTCGTTATTTCCTCGGAAGAATAATGTGATGCTCCCTCGACCGTTACCGTTTCAACTTTAAACTCTTCCCAAAATATAAAAAATGCCGTACCGATAAATAAAATCGCAAAAAGAGGAATTACAAACTTTGCCAGATTGTAATTGAATATCATTTTGATTTTTGAAAAATCAATATTCGGTTTTTTCAGTTTTCTCTTTTTTGCCATTATTTTCTCTCTATCGATTTGCCTATGTTAAGAACAAGTCCCAATTCCATATACATGCAGATTATGGAGCTTCCGCCCGCACTTATCAGAGGAAGCGGAATTCCGGTGTTCGGGAAAAGCCTTGTAACAACGCATATGTTAATTATAACCTGCAAACCTATATGCGCTATTACCCCTACCACAATCATCCGATCAAACAAATTGTTCGTATTTAGCACAATCATATACATTCTGAAAAGAAGCACCGCATAAAGAAGAATTACGAGAATTCCTCCGAAAAGCCCGAGTTCTTCGCATATAAGAGCAAAAATCATGTCATTTTGCGCTTCGGGCAGTTTTTTAATCTTTTGAATGCTGTTACCCAAGCCCTCTCCGAAAAGTCCGCCGGAACCGATTGCATAAAGCGCCTGATTCGTCTGGTCTGCCGATGCAGGATAATCTTCGGGATAAAGCCAAGCAAGTATTCTTTTGGCCTGATAAGGATGAATGTCAGACTCTTCTTTTCCGTGATTTGTAACAACAAGCGCACCGAAAACGACAGCCACCGCAATAACAAGTATGCCTGTTATTATTGCCGTATTTTTGAAATCAGGCGCTGCAACAAACATCATAATGTAAAGAATTCCGAATACTACAATCGAACTTGAAAGATCTGACGAAAACTCGTATACGCTGAATGCGGGTATAAAGGCCAATACCATATACAGAAGCATTCCTCGTTTATGTTTAAGTATCATGCCTGCATTAAAAATAATAATTGAAAAGCATACTATCAAAAGAAGCTTGGCAATTTCCGAAGGCTGAAAACTTATCGGAGTATGCGGAATCGAAATCCATCTGTATGCGTTATTTGCTTTTTTTATGAATCCGGCTCCGACGGTAACCGCAGTGTCACCTTCTCCTCCGACATCCGTTCCGACATGTTTCATTATTTCGATGAAAACAAAAAAGCCGACGGAAACAATATAATAAATAATCGGACTTGAAATAATCGTATATATTACCGGCATTCTTTTTTCCAATGTTTTAATGTTAACGGAAGCCACAACCATCATCGACACTATTCCCGCAACAATAAAAAACATTGTTTTGGCAAGAAGCTTCATACTCGAATTAATTTGTATAAAATTAAAATACGTCTTTGTTTCGCTTGCTTCGAAAGCAGAAGCCGAATATACGAAAACAAGACAGAATATCGAGAGGAAAAATGCGATAAAAATTATCGAAACATCTATACCCTCAAAGGATATGAGCTTTTGCTTTTTGTTTGGTTTGGATGTTTGTTTCTTTTCGTTTCTCATTATCATTCTTCCGTTTGGTTATTGTCTTCTTCTGAATCTTCCATGCCTGTTTCAATAAGATTTCCCTCATATAAATCTTCGGGCACAATATTTGAAGTATATATTCCTTTGTTGTTCAATTCTTCGATTTCTGCATCCGTCAATTCTTCCGTCATAGGAATATTGAGATAGGGAAGAATTTCGGTATAAATATTTTTGGTGAGCTGACATGCCTGATTAACCGCTCCCGAAGACTGGTCAGGAATGTTGGGTCTGTCTATGACAACATACATTACTATCTGAGGATCTTCAGCAGGCGCAAAGCTTGCAAACGATACGACATACTGTCCTTCCTGATAGCCTCCGACACCCGAAATCTGAGCTGTTCCCGTTTTGCCTCCGATTCTGTATCCGGCAGGTCTTGATTTGCCGCCGGTACCTCCTTCATCTTCAACAACGCCAATGCAATAATCCCGCAATACAGCGCTTGTAGATTCTGCTACGGTCTGCTTTAAGATTTTGGGCTCAATATTGTCGACTATACATCCGTTGTCGTCAATAATTCTGTTAACGACATGCGGTTCATAATATATTCCTCCGTTAATAAGCGAATTAAATGCACTGATCATCTGAATCATCGTTGCATTGAATCCCTGGCCGAACGAAGCTGTCGCAAGTTCAACAGTATTAAGTGTTTTTTCATTAAACACAAGCTTATCGGCGCTTACTTCACCGGTAAGATCGATTCCGGTTTTGACGCCGTAAAAATCTTTTGAATAGAGAAGAAATGTCTCTTTTCCTATAAGTCTTCCGAATTCGGTGAAAGCCGGGTTACATGATTTAACAAGGCAATCTCTCAAATCTCCGCCGCCGCATCCCCATGTATGCGAACAGTGAATATGACGGTCCAAAACGTCGATAACACCCACACAATAGTATGACTCGCTACCGTTAAGTTTGCCGGAATCGATACCGATTGCCGTTGTAATGGTTTTTGCTACGGAACCGGGTTCATATGTGTCCGAAATACAGAAATTCTTCCAAACAGTATCGCGTACATATGCAGACAAATCATCTTCGAGCGTGTTGAGTTGTTTTTCATCAAGCATAACTACATCATCTTTGCCCGTTTCTTCGTTCAAAACTTTGAGGTACGGCGTATCACCGTTATCAAAGAATATATTTGAGGATATTCCGTTTATATAACCTTCTTTTTTGGCAAACTGACTGTACAAATCTTCTATCTGCGGGGCAGTGTAATAATTTTCCGCCGCAACGCCTCTCGGATTGTTCAAATCATAAAAAGGATATCCGGCCATCGCAAGAATGTTTCCCGTATCACATTCCATAATGATGACACCCGTATTGTATGAACCGCTTCTGTCTTCGGTATTCATACTCTCATTAACTTCCACTATCTTTTCCTCGACAATACGCTGAATAGGCAAATCAAGATTCAATATAAGCGAATTGCCGTTTTGTGCAGGAACGATTTCTTTCTCAAGATTTGTGTAGTCATTCAAATAACCGAAAGATCTCCCGTTCACGCCGTTCAAAGTGTCATTGTAATACTGCTCAAGACCGTACATGCCGTCATTGCCGTCATTTACGACATATCCTATAACATCGCATGCCAATGAATTGTTGGGATAATATCTTTCGAATGAATCCTCAAACTGAATTCCGTAAATCGAATATTTGCCGTTGTCTTTTACTTTTGAATCTTCAATTGCATCCTTTAACGGTTTGATTTCTTCCGCACTTAAAGCAATGACCTTACCGTTTTCGTCCTTAGAAATACGTTCATAAGGATCTGTCGGGTTCTCGTTGATAAAATTTACTATTTCATCGCGGTCAAATCCGAGATAATCATGAAGTGCGTCAGCAGTTGCATATATGTACTCGGAATTACCCATCTGTTTGGCATATTCATAAACCTGTCTTGCGTCCAATACTACTATGTATTTTTTGATGTTCGATGCCAGAACCGTTCCTTTGGCATCATAAATCGAGCCTCTTTCGTATGTAATCGTCGTATCGGTTGTCTGTCTTTGCGAATATACTCTTTTTTTGTACTCTTCTCCGTTATTTGTTACGATATACGAAATTCTTAACACAAGAACAATAAAGCATATGCAAAGCAAAACAAACAATACGCGAATAAGAGTAACCTGTTGGTTACTCTTATTGTTTCTGTTTCCGTATTTTTCATTTTCTTTGGCTCCGATCATAAGTTTAAGACTTTTTACACAATAAATGCCTGTATCCTTAACGAAGTCCTTTATGAATTTCCATATTCTTTTAAGCACTTTATGCTCCTTTATTTTATAACGGAATATACTCTGACATAATCGTTTACGTAATCATCGCTGTATGAAATAATCTGTCCGTCGGAAGCGTAATGCATTCCGAGTTCTTCAATTGCGATTCTTCTTATCTCTTCGTTATCAACTGAATTGTTGATTTCTGCGTAGTCTTCATCGTTTGCCTTTTTTAAGTTTTCATACTGTCCCTGAAGTGTTGCTATTTCATCAACGGAATTCGACAATTCACTCTGAAGACTAATATACACCAAAACCGAACCTATAAAAAGGCTTATGCATCCTATATAGAAAAACGTAAGCAAAATTTTGCCTATAACGGCATTGCCTTCGGAAACTCCTCCGGGTACGCTTTCAAATTGTCTCTCTTCTTTTTTGGGTTTCGCTTTGGCAACCGTATTTCCGGATATATAAGTACTCTGCGGTCTTCTCTTCAATCCTTTGAATTCCAAGCTCTGTGTCTCCATACTTAAACCCCCTTTTATCAATTTATCCTTTTTCAAATATTCTTAATTTTGCCGATTGGCTTCTTGTGTTAATCTCGAGTTCTTCCTCTCCCGCAACAATCGGCTTTCTTGTAATCTGTTTTCCCTTTGAAACCTTACCGCATACGCAAACCGGAAAATTCGGAGGGCACGTGCAAGGGTTTTCATTTGTTCTGAAATTATTTTTCACTGCCCTGTCTTCCAGGGAATGAAAAGTAATGACACAAAGTCTTCCTTCGCTCTTTAAAGAATCAATCATGTCATCAAGAGTGTTCGTAAGCACTTCCAGTTCTCTGTTGCACTCGATTCGAAGTGCCTGATATGTTCTTTTTGAAGGATGTCCGCCTTTTTCTCTCATCTTGGCGGGTATTGCGGCTTTGATTACTTCGTTAAGTTCAAAAGTCGTCTCGATAGGCTTTATCGCTCTTTGTGCCACTATATGCTTTGCTATGTTCTTTGCGAATTTGTCTTCTCCGTAATCCCTTATGATTCTGAAAAGTTCCGATTCGCTGTAACTGTTTACTATCTCATATGCCGTAAGAGGATTGTCTCTGTCCATTCTCATGTCAAGTTTCGAATCGAATCTGTAACTGAATCCTCTCTCCGGTGTGTCGAACTGATATGAACTGACTCCCAAATCAGCCATTATTCCGTCGACTCCGTCAGGCGCATATTCTTCAACTATTTCTTTTATATGTTCGAAATTTGAATGCACGTAAGTGACATTGTCGAATTCTTCAAGTCTTTCTCCTGCGGCTTTCAAAGCATCCTTATCCTGGTCGATTCCGATAAGTCTTCCCGTTCCTTCAAGTCTTCTTAATATCTCGTAGGAATGACCTCCTCCGCCGAGGGTGCAATCTATATATGTTCCGCCCTTTTTTACGTTTAATCCGTCTACCGTTTCGTTAAGCATAACGGATACATGTTTAAAATCCATTTAGAAATCCAATCCGCTCGCAAGCTCTGAGAAATCAATGCCCTCGTTCATCTCATCGTATAACTGTTTCGACCAAGCTTCGACGTAATTGCCTTGGCCTACGAAAATGATCTCTTTTTCAAGACCGCATGCCTCTCTCAAATTCTGAGGAACCGTTATTCTGTCCTGATTGTCAATCTCTATTTCGATTGCCATTCCAAGAATTCTTCTTTTGATTGCTCTTGCTGCCGGCGATGATGTTCCGAGTTTTTCAAGTTTCTCAACTTTCTCATCCCACACATCCTTCGGAAGCAAATCGAGATTCTGGTCGATGCCTCTTGTAATGACAAATTCATGGCCCATAAGTTCACGAAAAGCAACAGGGAGGATTACTCTTCCCTTGGCGTCCATATTATTTCGATATTCGCCCATAAAACCTTTCGTCATATTTCACCTCAATTCGTGTCTCAATTCACCACTTATTTACCATTTTGTCACCATTGAGTCACCACTTGTTTTTAGTATATATGTTATGTAACCTTTTTTCAAGTAAAAATTTGAGTTTTTTGTCATAAAATTTACGCATTTTCATCCCGTTTTTACGCAATAATAAATATCCACCGACATAGCCGGCGGATATTTATCAAGATGAAGTGTATCGCGAGCGAATTTTTTGTAGAGGTAGTGCAAAGATGTCAGCGAATTAAAGAAAAGTGCCGAAACGCTGACGGACAGAAAAACACGAGTGTCAGCGAATTGAAGAAAAGCGCCGAAACGCTGACTCTCAGAAAAATATGAGTGTCAGCGAATTGAAGAAAAGCGCCGAAACGCTGACTCTCAGAAAAATATGAGTGTCAGCGAATCGAAGAAAAGCGCCGAAACGCTGACGCTCAGAAAAAAATGAGTGTCAGCGAATCGAAGAAAAGGGCCGAAACGCTGACGTTCAGAAAAATATGAGTGTCAGCGAATCGAAGAAAAGCGCCGAAACGCTGACAAAGATAAGAGATTCGAGTCAGAATTAAAGAATCTTATAAAAGAAAACTGACATCTTTCGAAAAAGATGTCAGTTATATGCAAATTATATTTCTGTATCCTGTATTTGATTTTTACCTTCTCAACAGGCGATATTTTTATACATTAAATCTGAAAAGAATTACGTCTCCGTCCTTAACAACATATTCCTTGCCTTCAAGACCGACAAGACCTTTCTCTTTAGCGGCCGATAAAGAGCCTTCGGTAATAAGCACTTCATAAGGAACAACTTCGGCCTTAATAAATCCTCTTTCGAAGTCGGTGTGGATTTTGCCGGCAGCCTGAGGCGCCTTCGTGCCCTTCTTAATTGTCCATGCACGGCACTCGTCTTCTCCTGCGGTAAGGAAACTGATAAGTCCGAGAAGCGAATAGCTTGCGGCTACAAGTTTGTCGAGGCCCGAAGATGATACGCCGAGTTCTTCGAGGTATTCTTTCTTCTCTTCGTCCGAAAGGTCTGCAAGTTCCTGCTCAATCTGAGCACAGATAACAAAAGCTTCCGAGCCTTCGGCCTTTGCCATTTCTCTGACCTTTGATACATATTCGTTTCCTTCACCGTCGTCTGCCAAATCGTCTTCGGCAACGTTTGCGGCATATATTGTAGGCTTTGCGGTAAGAAGGTTATATTCCTTAAACCATTTCTGCAGATCTTCATCATCGGGAACTTCAAACGTTCTCGCCATCTTTCCTTCTTCAAGGTGTGCTTTTACACCCTCAAGCATGGGAAGTTCTTTAGCCATGGCCTTATCCATTCTTGCGCCCTTGGCAACTTTGGAAATTCTTCTTTCAAGAATTTCGATATCCGAAAAAATAAGTTCAAGATTGATTGTTTCAATATCTCTTGCGGGATCAACATTTCCGTCAACGTGAATGATATTCGAATCATCGAAGCATCTTACAACATGAACGATGGCATCAACTTCACGAATATTGGCAAGGAACTGGTTTCCGAGTCCTTCACCCTTTGAAGCGCCTTTTACAAGACCTGCGATATCTACAAATTCTATTGTTGCAGGTGTAACTTTCTTCGTGTTATATAATTCTCCCAATTTTACAATTCTGTCATCGGGCACCGATACAACTCCCACGTTGGGGTCAATCGTTGCGAAAGGATAATTGGCTGCCAAAGCCCCTGCCTTTGTCAGTGAATTGAAAAGTGTCGACTTTCCGACATTGGGAAGTCCTACGATTCCTAGTTTCATCTTTTATTTCTCCTTAAACCATTACTTAATCATCGATACATATTTTTTGGCAGACTCATACGGATTATCGTTAAATACGGACGAGCCCATAACAAATACATTGGCGCCGGCATTCTTAACCGTATCAAGCGTATGCTCATTTATTCCGCCATCGACTTCTATGTCGACATCAAGTCCCTGTCTTATAATTTCATCTCTTACCGCTTTAATCTTATCGGTACACGACTCTATATAAGACTGAGCCCCTGCTCCGGGATGAACAGTCATAATAAGTACCTGCTTAACGTATTTAAGATACGGAAAAAGTTTTCTGACATTCGTTTCCGGATTGATTGATATCGAAGGAAGCATTCCGAGATCTGATATTTTCTTCAAATCCTCTTCGGGAGTTTCAAGCGTTTCAAAATGAACGGTAAGAATATCCGCACCCAAGTCTTTGAACGTCTCATAATATCTTCCGGGCTCAGTAATCATAAGATGTACATCAAGTTTAAGATTCGTGCTGCCCTGAATGCATTTGATTACGGGCATTCCAAATGAAATATTGTTAACAAAAACGCCATCCATAACATCTATATGGAGGTAATCCGCTCCTGCTTTTTCAACCTGTTCTATCTGATCGTGTAAATGGAGAAAATCCGCTGATAATATTGACGGTGCCAATAAATATCTCATAATTCAAGCCTTCCTGAGAATATATCAAAATTTATATGAATTCTTTATTTCCGAAACAATCTTTAAATAGTTTTCGTATCTTTCCGAGGAAATCAATCCTTCGGCTACCGCTTCTTTCACACGGCAATCCGGTTCTTTGTCATGAACACAGCCGTTAAATCTGCATTTTTGCATATACGGAAAAAATTCGGGATAATAATCCGATGCCCTTTCCTGTTCATGGAGTTTGGGCAAATATAACGATGAAAAGCCGGGCGTGTCGAGAATAAACGACGTCTCGCCATCAACCTCATATTCGAAAAGTTCGGTATGTCGCGTAGTGTGTTTTCCGCGCGCCGTCTTTTGCGAAATCTCTCCGGTCTCCATTATTCTTCTTCCGACAATTGCATTGATAAGCGTCGATTTGCCGACTCCGCTCGGACCGGCAACCGCAGTTGTACATCCTTTAAGCAGTTTTTTGACTTCGTCGACATTAACGTTATCTTTTGCATCCGTAAAAATAAGCGGAGCATCAAATCCTCGATATATATCCGAAATCCTTTCCTTTTCTTCAGGCTTCAAATCTTCTTTGTTAAAAATAAGAATCGGTTTAAGCCTTTCATGTTCAATGAAGAAAAGAAACTTATCAAGAAGATAAAGATTAGGGTCGGGATTCGACAGTGCAAAAATAACAAGCATCAAATCCACATTGCTGACCGCCGGTCTGATAAGCTCATTCTTTCTCGGCAGTATTTCGCAAAGAACCCCTTCCTCTTCGTCTATAACGTCAATCTTGCAATTATCCCCGACAAGCGGTTTGATTTTGCGATCTCGAAGTTTTCCGACGCCTCTCGTTGTATATATTTTTCCGTCTTCAAAGGAATATACGTAATAAAAACCGGCTATTCCCTTAATTATCTTGCCCTTCATCTATTGAAAATCCACTTCATACGACACTGTATCCTGTGCGGGCACAGTCTGTGTTATCGTATTGCCGTCGGCATCCGTTGTTTCTTCAGGTATCATAACGGTGTATGTAACATACACCGTTCCTTTTGCAGCACCGTAAATCTGTGACAGATTAATCGGCACCGGGAACGAAGACGTCATTTGATTGTAAAGTTCTGTCTGACCGTCGATTGTTTTCAAAACAACAGTTGCATTTCCGCCCGTATACTTTTCGGGTGCTTGAACAATTATATTGCAATCGTAATAACGGGGTTCGGGTCCGAGGCTCAATTTCAAAGTAACCTCGCTTCCTTCCTTTACTACGCTTCCTTCAGTGTAACTCTGTCCGCAAACCTTACCGGGTTCAACAGTATCGTTATACACTTCGCTGACTCCGGTAACCGTCATTCCTACTCTCTCAACTTCAGCCCTTGCCTGTTCCTCTGTCATATTTGTAAGTGAAGGCATCAATACTTTTTCTTTCGAAGTTCCGAGACTTATTGTTATAGTAACAGTCGAATTGAATTCCGCCTGAGTTCCGGCTTCAGGGCTTTGAGAAATAACTTTGCCCTTTTCAAAAACGTCGCTCTGTTGCGAAACCTTTGTTACAGTATATCCGTCATCAGAAAGAATCGACGTTGCTTCCGCCTCGCTTTTTCCGACAACATCCGGCACGCTGAATCCCGCATTGGTTGTTTCTTTTCTCTTGCCTACAATAAGTTCGACGTTGCTACCCTCAATAACATCCGTATTCTTCGCAGGCTTTGTTTCGAGTATCTTATTCGGAGCTCCGTCCGTTTCCTGATATGTAACGGTATATGTCAGTTTAGCCTTATCGAAATACTGTTTTGCATCCTCAACCGACATGTTAACAACATTAGGAACCGAAACGTACTTGACCGAATTGTTCTTATTTCCGAAAATTCCGGTAACCAAGCCGAGAAGATACAAAAACATAAGGCCTATTACAACGGCAATCGCAATAATGGCTCCCGATTTAATCTTCTCTATCATCTCAGCGTCTTTTTTCTTCTTTGATTTTTCGTTAGACTGTTTCGGTGCGCTTTGCTTCGGTTTGGAATTCGTATTTTTCTTTTTTACAGGAGTACTTTTTTGAGGAGTCTTCTGTGTCGGATTCGTCTTCTTTACAGGCTTCTCCTCAACATCATCTTCAGCATTTTTAACATTGGGCGGCAACTCCAGTCCGTTAGATTCCGGTCTTTTTCTCGGAGTTCTTTTGGGTTCCTGAGGTCTCTGCTCCTGCACATTTTCTTCCTCCATCATGCGTCTTTCTCTTCGCATAAGGGGAGTCATGTTTGTCTTCGTAACGGAATTTTGCTCGTATGTATCGATTTTTACAAAATTCTCGTTGGGTGAAATGTATGCTTTTTTCAAGTCCTCGATAACTTCCGACATCTTCTGATATCTTCTGTCGGGGCTCTTTTGCGTACATTTAAGAATTATCTGTTCTATACTGATGGGAATGTCTTCGACATAGATTCTCGGCGAAGGCATTTCTTCCTGAATATGCTTTATAGCGATGGCAACTGTTGTGTCACCGTTAAAAGGCACGCGTCCGGTAACCATTTCAAAAAGCGTAATACCGAGAGAATAAATATCACTCTTCTCATCGGAAAAACCGCCTCTTGCCTGTTCGGGAGACGTATAATGAACACTTCCCATAACATTAGAAGAAATCGTATTGGAAGTGGTTGTCTTTGCAATACCGAAATCAGTAACCTTAACTTTTCCGTCTTTGGAAATGATAACGTTCTGAGGCTTAATATCTCTGTGGATAATACCCTTGTTGTGAGCGGCTTCGATACCGGAAGCGATGGGAATTGCAATACTGATGCATTCGTTAATTGCAAGTCTCGACTTCTTCTCGATATACTCTTTAAGGGTATATCCGTCCACGAGTTCCATTACAATATAAGAAATGCCGTTATCCTCTCCGACATCGTAAACGGTAACAATATTGGGATGCATAAGATTAGCCGCAGCTTCGGCTTCTCTTCTGAATTTAGCGACAAAATCCCTGTTTTCACTGAATTCCTGCTTCAAAACCTTAACCGCAACATTTCTGTTAAGCTTGTTGCATCTTGCTCTGTAAACATCTGACATTCCACCGGTGCCGATTAATTCCTGTATTTCATATCGGCCGCCGATGACCATACCAATCTTTACCATAAAAACCTCATTCCTTACTCTTCATATCGCGCCAACACTACGGATATATTGTCTTTCCCGCCGTTTTTGTTGGCTGTATCAATAAGCTCTTTTGCGATACTCTCAAGATCGACTCCCTTTTGTACAATCTTTTGTATCTCACTGTCTTCTATCATGTTGCTGAGTCCGTCCGAACACATAAGAATCAAATCCCCGTTCTTCAGATTGACTTCAAAAAAATCTATATTTACGTTGCTTGTCGCACCGACAGCTCTTGTAATAATATTCTTGTCAGGATGATTTCTCGCGCTAACTCTGTCAATTCCGCCCATCCTCACCATTTCTTCCACAAGCGAATGGTCTCTGGTAACCTGACTTATTCCTTCTTCTGAAATGATGTAAAGTCTGGAATCTCCGACATTTGCAACCGTCAAAACATCGTCGGTAATCGTCGCAAGAACGAGAGTAGTACCCATTCCGATCATATTCTCGTCTTCCATCGCTTTTCTTCTTATACGCGAATTTGCCTCATTAACGGCATTGGTAATAGCGGATATCTGCTTCTCGCCCTTACTCTTGGAACACATCTCAATAATTGTTTCAACCGCGCATTTGGATGCGTAATCGCCTGCTTTGTGTCCTCCCATGCCGTCGGCAACCACCAAAAGATTATCCAAAGCCCCCAAAGGATAAACCGACGTAAATACAAAATCCTGATTCAATTGTCTAAGCTTTCCGATATCTGTTTTGGATACAGTTTTTATCACGCTTAAACCCCCGTCTGCTCTTCTTTTTGCCGTCTTCTGAGTTGCCCGCAGGCACCGTCTATATCACGGCCCATTTCCCTTCTAATAGTAACATTTATGCCATTTTTTTCAAGTTTATTTTGAAACGCATAAATACGGGCCTTGTCAGATCTCTTAAAGTCCCTTTCCTTAATCGGATTGACCGGAATAAGATTGACATGACCGTTATGATTCTTAAGGAGCTTCGACAATTCTTCCGCTTCTTTATCGTTATCGTTTACTCCCGCCACAAGCGAGTATTCAAAACTGACGCGTCTTTTTGTTTTTTCAAAATAATAGTCGCACGCGTCGAGGCATTCTTTAATAGTATATCTTTGGGCAATCGGCATAAGTTCGCGTCTTTTCGCGTCATTTGGCGCATGAAGCGACAAGGCCAAAGTTACCTGAAGATTTTCGTCGGCAAATTCCTTCATTTTGGGAACAAGCCCACAAGTTGATACTGTAACATTTCTTTGAGAAATATTCAAGCCTTCTTCGCAAGTTAATTGTTTTATGAACCTGATAAGATTGTTATAATTATCCATCGGTTCGCCGGTTCCCATAACTACTACGTTTGATACTCTCTCACCCGTATATTTGGTGATTTCGTAAATCTGTTCAAGCATTTCGGCCGATGAAAGATTTCTGACAAGTCCGTCAAGCGTAGATGCGCAAAACCTGCACCCCATTCTGCATCCGACCTGCGAAGAAATGCAGACGGAATTGCCGTGATGATAACTCATCCAAACGCTTTCGATGAAATTACCGTCCGCAAGTTCAAAAAGAAACTTTTTCGTGCCGTCTATTTGAGATTCCTGAACACGTTCTATATTTAATTTTGTAAACTCATAATTCTCAGACAGTTTGTTTCTCAAAGAGTTCGGAATGTTGGTCATCTCCGAAAAAGACGAAACAAGTTTAACATGAAGCCATTCGTAAACCTGCTTTGCTCTGTATTTCGGCTCTCCCATTTCTTCAAATTCTTTAATAAGTTCTTCCTGAGAAAGTGCTTTGATTTCAGTCATTTTTCTTTAATACCGCAATGAAAAAACCGTCTGTTTCGTCAAATTCCTGCAAAAGTTGAAGAAAACCTCTTTTACTTTCCTCCTCCCGATTTTTGGGATAAAACCTCAAAGGAACAAACGAAAAACCGCCTTCTTTCATAAATTCTTCCAAAACCTTAATGTTTTCGTTTTGATTAATAGTACACGTGGAATAGCAAAGGTATCCGCCCGGTTTGACGTATTTTGAAACATTTTTTAAAATTTTCAATTGCAAGTTTGTCAGATACTCAAAATCCGAATCGTTAAGTCTGTACTTTATATCCTGCTTCTTTCCGACAACTCCGAGTCCCGAGCAGGGAACATCGGCCAAAACCACATCGAATTTTTCCGAAAAATCCTCTCTGAATTCCGAAGCGTCCGCTTTCATCGAAGTAATATTCGAAAGACGAAGCCTTTTGAAATTGTCGTTCATTTTGACCAGTTTGTCTGTAGAAATATCACAGGCGGTTATTTTTGAATCCGGATACATTTCCGAAATGTACATGCTCTTTCCGCCGGGCGCCGCACATGTATCAAGAATCATGTTTCCGAAAGGAACATTTTCGCACATTATAACGCTTGATAAATCCTGAACGGTTATTTCTCCGGATTTCATTGCCGCAAGTTCCGAAATATTACCGGTCTTAACAGTTTTAAACACATTGTCAAAATCTTTCGACAAAATTATTTCGACGCCTTCTTTTTTTAATTCATCAAGAATTTCGTTTCGTCTTTCCTCGCTCACGGACTTTTTGAACCTGAAGGAAACGCCGTCATCTTCAAGGGAAGCCGCAAGTATTTTTTCGGTTTTTTCTTCTCCGTACTGGGACACAAGAAGCTTTGTTATGTTTTGAGGAAACGAATAGTTTACCGACAAATAGCATTCGTCTCCGGCCTTGGGCATATCAATATCGTTTTTGTTTCTTTGGATCGTTCTCAAAACTCCGTTCACAAATCCGGACAGTGGTGCAAATCCTTTTTTCTTTGCAAGATTTACAGCCAAATCAACGGCAACGGTATCGTACACATCCATATAAAGCATCTGATACACGGCTGATTCAAGGATTACCCTTATTACCTGTTTCATGCTTTTGGTCTTGGTCTTCGAATATAAATCGATAACGTAATCCAATTCGATTCTTCGTTCGATAACACCCTTGACTATCTTTGAAATAAGCGCTTTTTCAAGATTTGTATAATAATCATACTTATCAAGCACATTTTTCAAAAGAATATGTGAGGGCGTACCCGAATTTTCCGATTCAATTAATGTTTCAAGTGAAATCTTTCTGATTTCAAGCTCTCTGTTCATCCTTCGTGAATTTATCTCCGATGTTTATTTTTTTACCGAGAAGGTAATCGTGAACGCTCATTTCTTTCTTACCGACAGGCTGAATTCTCAAAACTTCAATTCTTCCGTCAGAAGTCTGTACAAAAAACGAATTCTTCGTCACTTCGCAAACCTCGCCGGGCTTCATTTCGCTGTTTCCGTCACATTTTTTAGCCTGCGTAATTTTAACAAGCGAATTGTTCAAAAAAGAAAAAGTTCCGGGCCAGGACTGAAATGCCCTGATTTTTAAATCCATCTTTTCTGCCGTATCATCAAAATCAAGAAGTCCGTCTTCTTTTTTTATCATGGACGCATAAAATAAAGGTCCGTCCGGCTGCTTTGTTCTTGTAAGTTCGCCTTTTTCAAGTTTAGAAAGCGCTGTGACAATCAGTTCTGCTCCCATTGCGCTTAACTTGTCATGAAGAGTGTCGGCAGTATCAGTTTCCTCGATTGCCGTCTTGTCCGAAAGAAGCATATCTCCGGTATCAAGTCCCTCGTCCATCTGCATTATAGTAACGCCGGCTTCTTTTTCACCGTTCAGTATCGCCCACTGAATAGGTGCAGCGCCTCTGTACATGGGAAGGAGGGATGCATGGATGTTGATGCAGCCGTACTTTGGCATTTCAAGAATTTCTTTTGAAAGAATCTGTCCGAAAGCCGCTACGACAAAAACATCTGCATCATATTTTTTTAATATTTCGACATTTTCGCTTTTTTTGATTTTGTCGGGCTGAAAAACCTCAATTCCGAGTCTCATTGCCTCTTCCTTCACAGGAGACGGAAGATAAAGTTTGCTTCTTCCCTTCGGTCTGTCGGGTTGAGTAACGACAAGCAATATTTCATGTCCCGCTTCATGAAGTTTCGTCAGCGCCGAAACCGCAAAATCGGGAGTTCCCATAAATACTATTTTCACTCTTCTTCGTCCTCCTCAGCATCTACGTCGTAAAGTCCGCCTTCAACCTTGTCAACATAAAGAATTCCGTCAAGATGATCCATCTCGTGCAGCATCGCTCTTGCAAAAAGTTCCTCGCCTTCAATCTCGATTTCTTCCATATTCTCGTTTAAGGTTCTGACTCTGACTTTCATGGGTCTTGTTACCTGTCCGCATTTGCCGGGTACCGAAAGGCATCCTTCCTGTCCCGTCTGCTCGCCCTCGGAATAAACGACAACCGGATTTATAAGAACAACCGGTCCCTCACCGACATCGACTACGGCTATTCTTTTTCTTATTCCCACCTGAGGTGCCGCAAGTCCAACACCGTCGGCTTCATACATAGTATCGATTAAATCTTCTATCAATTCTTCAATTCTGGGAGTCATTTCGGTAACTTCCTTGCATACGCATCTTAAACAATCTTCTCCCATTTCTCTTATTTTTCTGAGTGCCATGATTTCCTCCTTAAAATCCGTCCATCGGATTAAAATCAAACATAACCGATGTTTTGGAATTTTTATTTTTTTCGTTTTCTTCTTCGATAAGGTCTTTTATTCTTATCAAATTTTGATAATCCATGCTTTTAACATAGATTACTCTTCTGTACAAATCGCATTTTTTGGCAAGCGTCGCATTTGCCGGACCGATTTTTTGAATATCGGTGCCGTTTTTGAACGTATCCGTGAGTGCGGAAAGTTTTCTTGCCACCCTGCCGACCTCCGTTTCGTCTGCTCCGGTTATCTGTATTCCTAAGAGACTTCCTACAGGCGGGTACATCATCATTTTTCTGTACTCTATTTCTTCATTGTAAAATGCAAGATAATCCTGATTCTTTGCTTTTTCGACAACATAATGTTCCGGTTGATACGTCTGAATCACGACGTCGCCCGGATTTTCTCCCCTGCCGGCTCTTCCTTCCGCCTGCACAAGCTGTGCAAAAGCACGTTCTCCGGCTCTGTAATCGGTAGCATTCAATGCCATATCCGCAGCCACTATTCCGACGAGTGTCACGCCTTTAAAATCATGACCTTTTACAATCATCTGAGTTCCAATGAGAACGTCTGCTTCTCTATTTGAGAATCTTGCAAGAATCGATTCGTAATCGTCTTTTTTCTTCGTCGAATCGGCATCCATTCTTAAAGTTAACGCGTACGGAAACTCTTTTTTGACGAACTCTTCTATCATCTGTGTTCCCGCTTTAAAGCCTTTGACTTTTTCCTCATTGCATTTCGGGCATCGCTTTATCATCGGAATCGAGTAATCGCAATAATGGCATCTTAACGTATTGTCGTTATGCAAAGACAAAGATACGTCGCAATGCGGACACTTTATAACCTCTCCGCAGGCTCTGCAGGAAACAAAACTCGACACACCTCTTCTGTTCAAAAAAAGCATAATCTGTTCGTGCTTTTCGAGGCGGTCCTCCATGAGTTTTTTCAGTCTTCTCGAAAAAACCGATTTGTTTCCTTCCTTAAGTTCTTCTCTCATATCTTCGACATATACTGTCGGAAGGTTGTTTCCCGTAAGTCTGGAAGTCAGTTCATATAATTTGTATATTCCGTTCTGTGCCTTATAATAAGAATCGATTGAAGGTGTTGCCGAACCCATTACAAGTATTGCTCCCGTCAGCCTTGCCAATTCGGCGGCAACCTCTCTGGCATGATATTTCGGCATATTATCGGCCTTATATGAGCCTTCGTGTTCTTCGTCGATTACCACAATTCCCAAATTGTCAAAAGGTGTAAAAAGCGCCGACCTCGGGCCTATCATTATTCGCACCTTTCCTTCTTTTACCTTCAAAAACTGGTCATACTTCTCGCCCGCACTCATTTTGGAATGAACTACGCTGACCGAATCTCCGAATCTCGCATAAAACCTCATAAGGTTCTGATAAGTAAGCGCTATTTCGGGAATAAGCATAATTGCCTGCTTCCCTTCTTTTAATCTGTCTTCGATAAGACGCATATACACTTCAGTTTTACCGGAACCCGTTATTCCGTGAATCAAATATGTATTTCGCTCACCTTTTTTCAAATCTTCGTTAACACCGTCGATTATCGCCTGCTGTTCTTTTGAAAGTTCGTGTCTGTTTTCGCTTTTTATCTCTATATTTATGGGATTTCTGTAAACAGTCTCGGATATTATTTCAATTATGTCTTCCTTAACAAGCGCATTTATCGTGGGCGCCGAAACATTCATTTTCGAGGTGATGAACGAATACGAGATGTCAGGATACTTTATAAGTTCCCTCAGAAGTCTTTCCTGTGCGTTTTTATGTTTTTTTGCGGCATTGTTTGCAAAATACTCGAGCTTTTCGACGTCAACTTTTGCTACCACTCTTCTGTTGACTTCCTGCTTTACCGTCTTTTTTATCGGCATGACTGTTTTTAATGCGTTTATCTGTGTAGAGCCGTAAGTTTTTCTTATGAAAGACGCAAGTTTGATAAGCGTTGCATCGGCTCGTACGCTTTTTTTGCATACATTTCTGACATCTTTTACAAGAGAATCATCATAATCGCATTTGGTAGTTATTTCTATAACATATCCCTCTATAATTCTGTCTCCCCTGCCGAACGGAATCTCGACCCTGTCTCCTTCTTCTATCCGATCAAGAAGGTACTCGGGTATTCTGTATGTAAAAGGTCTGTCAAGTTTTTCGTGTGAAATATCAACAATTACTTTGGCGTACATTCTAATTCCTTCTGAGATAATATGTCCTGTAATCAATTTCTTTCATTAAATCGGCAACAAGATTCGGCTCGATATCTCCCACGTTCATTGTGGTTACATGTGCCGAAGATACAGCCGTCGCATATACCGCCATATCCTTTGCCGATGCTTTCCTTTTGATGGAATGAACGAGAGCCGCCATTACCGAATCTCCGCTTCCAACCGTATTGACGACCGAAACCTTCGGAGCCCTGCAAATGACAAGGTCTCTTCCCGAAAGAAGAATCAATCCCTTGTCCGAAAGTGTCACACAGATGATTTCTATTCCCATATTCCTCAAATCGCACAAATCTTCAAGCATAACGTTTTGAAAAGAAGGACTTTGATAGAACTCCTCTATTCCCGCATCAAGTTTGGAAATATCATATTTGCACTTAGTAAGATTCTCAAGTTCGCTCAAATTCGGTTTAATAAGATTCGGAATATGCTTTACTCCCTCGTACAACGCATTTCCCGACGAATCAAGGCAAACCGGTACATTTTCTTTCTTGGCTATATCGATAAGAACACCATAAAAATCATCTCCGAGTCCTATCGGAAGACTTCCCGACAGCACGCACATCGATGCATCGATAATGTATTTTTTAAAAAGCGTGATAAAGCTTCTCTCGCTTTCGGCATCCACAAGATGACCTCCTTCGAGTATTTCCGTTACACGTCCCGCTTCATCGATATAATTCATATTCGTACGTGTTTCGGTTCCGAGTGCAACAAACTCATAATCAAACTGTCTTTGATCCAGTTCATCCGCAATCATCCTTCCGGTTTTTCCACCGACAAAGCCCGTAAGGAAAGTCTGTTCACCCTGAATTTTTAAATCGTAAGCCACGTTTATCGCTTTACCGCCCGCATGCACGGATTCAAGCGAAGCACGATTCACTTTTCCTATGTCTAAACTTTTGATTTTTAACATCTTATCCACTGCGGGATTAAGCGATACGCAAAGAATCATTTGTTATCTCCGTCAAAGTCTAAATTCTTTTATTGTAAATTCAACATTTCTTAACCCTTTGTATTCATTGATACTTGGATAATAAGACACTGTAATCATAAAAGGTGTCTCAAAATGTCTGTTTTTGTCATAGAGGATTTCAAGCTTCTCTTCATCATATTTATCCAAAAAAGCCTTATCGAATTCATCTCCTCTTCTCCACAGTTTAAGCGTACGAACATGATCTGAAGAATCTGTTACCGAAATCAAAAGATGATTTTTTTCCTCGCCGATTTTTCTCGCATTCAGAAGTCTCAGATTATTCAAAGCAAAAACAGGTGTAGGATTTCCCGTTCCGAACGGTTCGAGTTTTTCCAAATCTCCGATAACCTTTTCGGTAACATAACCGAAAGGCATATCTGCATCTATTCTTATTTTTTGTATCAAGTCGTTTTCCGAAAGTTCAGAATTCGCATTCAGTCTTCTTCTTAATTCGGGCAGGTCTTCTTTTTTTAACGATGCACCGCATGCCGCCCTATGGCCGCCGAACTTCAAAAGAATATCTGAACATTCCTTTATTCCTTCGATTATGTCATACTCCTCAATGCTTCTTCCGGAGCCGGTAATTCCGCACTCGGAATCCGTAAACACTAGAGTAGGTCTGTAATACTTTTCCTTAATTCTTCCGGCAACAAGTCCGCATATCGACACATGGCATTCAGGAAGGTACATAACCAATATTTTGTCAAGCGAGCTGTTACTCTTCAAATAGTCTTCAAGGTACTTTTCGCCGAGGCTGACACATTCTTCCGTAAGTGTTTTTCTTTCCTCATTAAGTGCGATAAGCTCGTTTGTTATCTCAGAAATCGTCTTTTCGTCATCGCAAAGCAACAAATCAACAGCTCTGTCCGCAACATCTATTCGTCCGGTCGCATTTAACACAGGTCCTATTTGAAATCCTATATCCGAAAAAGTAACATTGCCCTCTTTTGTCGAAACCTTTGTATTTAACGCAAGAGAATTAAGGCCTTTGTTTGAAGAATTTTTTAGTTTTGAAAGTTCCCATTTGACTATGCTTCTGTTCTCGCCTTTAAGCGGCATTACGTCCGTTACCGTAGCTATTGCCGCAAGTTCAAGAAGTTCATATTTCAAATTTTCAAACGAATCGTCGTTTTCAAGCAATGCGCAAAGAAACTTGAACGAAACAAACGCCCCGCATATATCCGGAAAAGCGTACCCGTTTTCTTCCATTCTCGGATTGATGCATGCATCTGCGGAATCGGGATATGTTTCTTCGGTTACGGTATGATGGTCCGTCACAACAACAAGCATCCCAAGCTCTTTGGCCCTGTCAATTGCGCTTTTCGCCGATATGCCGTTGTCGCACGTAACGATTATTCCGATGCCGTCGTTTTGAGCTTTCTCTACAATACTTTCATTTATCCCGTATCCGTCGGTCAATCTTTTGGGAATTGCATAATCGACATTTAACCCGAAATGCCTTAACCCTTTCACAAGAATTGCCGTCGAACATACGCCGTCCGCATCATAGTCACCTATAACACGACACTTTAAATTCAATTCTTTGGCTTTGTTGATGCATTCTAAGGCTTCACTAATCATCGGCAATCCTTCATAGTCAAAAACCCCGGTAATGTCCGCCTCCAAAAAACTCTTCATTGAATCAAGAGTCGAAATCCCCCTGTTCATCATGCATTTTACAGCAACTTTATCGATATTAAGTTTTGTCGCAAAATACGCGTAGTCCTCTTTATTTTGCGTCAGTAACCACTGTTTCATGCTTTCCCCTTTATACCAAAAGAAGCCCTACGGTTCAGCAGGGCTTTTTTATTTAAATTCGATGAACTTTACGGCAAATCGTCTTCATCGTCATCTTCTTTTGGAGCGAAAGTCTTACGTAAGAACATCCAGCATGTTCCGGCAAGGCATACGGATGAATATGTACCGCACACGATACCAATCATTAACGGAAGAGCAAATTCCTTAATTGATGTAACGCCCAAAATATAAAGAAGAAGTACCATTACAAATGTTGTAAGAGACGTAAAAATGCTTCGTGTCATAGTCTGTGTTATGGACTTGTTGACTATGCCCTTTACATCGACAATCGTGCCCGTCTCCTGAATCTTCTTCTTTTTGGATCTGGAACCCAAAGACTCAATTCGCTCTTTTTCATCCTTCATGTTCTCTCTGATACGGTCAAAGATAACGATTGTGGCATTGATTGAATAACCGACTATCGTAAGCATACATGCAATGAACGTCGAACCGACACCGACGCGCGCAATCGCATAAAATGCAAGCACGATAAGTACGTCATGAACAAGGCAAACGATACTCGATACACCGAATCTGAAATCTGAGAATCTTATCCAAATGTATAAAAGCATGCAAAGTACGGCAATAGTTACTGCCAAAATCGACTCTTTTTTCATTTCGCTTGAAATTGTAGCCGAAATTGTTTCCGATTCCATAGAGCCTTCAATTGAATTAAACTGATTCATCATCAAATCTTCCAGTTCGTCTCTCTCGTCTTCATTAAGGCTTCTTGTCTTGATTATTATATCATTTGACCCTTCAACCTTTTGAATCTGAACATCTCCGTCGCCTGTAATCTGCTCGATGTACGGAGTAATTGTCGCATCGATTTCCTCGATTGTAAGGTCGCTTGCAAGTTCAACGCTTGTAGAAGTACCGCCCTTAAATTCAAGCGAATAGTTCAAAATTGCTTTGTCCTTTACACCATGAATAATCATGAATATACAACCGATAAGAATAATTCCCGCTGAAATTCCTGCAAATATTCCGCCCTTCGACAAAAAGTCAAATGACTTTCTTTCCTTGGACGCACCAAACAGTTTAAGATTCTTAATTCCGAGAGCCATAAGTCCCTCAAGTACGATTTTCGTAACAAACAAAGCCGTAAACATCGAAAGTGCGATACCTATTGCCAACGTAACGGCAAATCCTTTTACCGAACCCGAACCGAAAAGCATCAAAACGAATGCTGCAATAAGTGTTGTTATATTTCCGTCGAGAATCGCGCTCAATGCTTTCTTGAAGCCGATATTGACCGATTCTTCCAAAGTTTTTCCGAATGCAAGTTCCTCTCTGATACGTGCAAAGATGATGACATTGGCATCAACCGCCATACCGATCGAAAGAATTATACCGGCAATACCGGGAAGCGTTAACGTAATTTTATCATTGAAAATTGAAAGAATTACCACAATCAGTACCGTGTAAAGAACAAGTGCGATAACTGACGCAAATCCGGGAACAAGGTACACAGCAATCATAATCAGTGCTACAATTCCCAAACCTATGGCAGCTGCCAAAATCGAAGTGCTTACAGCCTCAGAACCGAGTTGCGCACCTACAATATTCGATCTTAATTCTTCAAGCTGAAGTTTCAATGCACCGATACGTATTCTTGAAGCAAGTCTGTTTGCTTCGTTTACATCCTTCATACCGGTAATAACAGCCTCTCCGGCAGTAATTACAACATCTACTCTCGGTACCGATATAAAGTTTCCGTCATAGTAGATTGCTATTGTTTCGCCAAGACTCTTTGCTCTCGAAGTTGCCTCGGCAAATTTGGTCGTACCTTCAGCATCAAAAGAAAGGGCACATACAAACTGCTTCTGAGAAGTTGTCTGATCTTCCTGTGTTGCTGCCTTTGCGGAATCTACATTGGATCCTTCAAGAATAATCGAGCCGTCAGCCTTAAGTTCGTCTATCGACTTAAGAAGAACATACGAAAGAGTGATGTCGTCAGCCTTAGAAATATCATAAGGAACTTTATTGCCGTTTTCATCAAGAAGGGCCTCTCCCGTCGTATCATCGTATTTTACCGCTGCATCTTCTGAAACATATATTAATTTCGTAAAATTCTCATCTATATATACAGGATTGCCATCCAAAGATATTTCATATGTATAGTTGGCATTTCCTTCAGAATCGCTCTGTGATATGAAATACAAAGATCCGGGTTTACCAAGTTCTTCAAGAATCGTGGAAGCATCGGAAACACCGGGAATTTCAATGGTGATTCTGTCATTATTGCTTCCCTCTTTATAAACCTGAGCTTCCGTTGAATATGTCTCTGCCTTATTTCTGAGTTTCTCCATGGTATCATCCATGTCTTCAGCCGTAGGGTTTTCTTCTCCTACAACCTGGTATGTGATACTGAGACCTCCGGCAAGGTCAAGACCCTGCGATATGTTCTTATAGCTTCCGACGTTTCCCGCACCTATACCGCACACAGCCACATAACCGAGGCCTGCTATAAGCGCAAGTACAACGAAAAAAGCAACAATTTTTCCTGCTCTGCTTTTCATTTCAATAATCCTTTCAATATATAAAATATTTATTGGCACAACTATTTATTATGCCATACAGTCCCTCGAAAGTAAATATATTACTTCACTCCGGGCATATTTCCTATATCGTATGGAAGCGTTTTATTACTCTTCTTCCAATGATTCTTTCGGTAACTGAATTTTGACTGTTTGTATTCTGTTTCTGACAACCTTTGTCGAAGTCAAAAGAGTTCCGTCTTCGAGCGTAACTGTTTCGTCTTCCTTCGGAAGTCTGTCAAGAATATCAATCATGAGACCTCCGATTGAATCGTAATCTTCGCTTTCGAATTTTGTATCGAGATAATCGTTAATATCATCAAGTTTAAGATTACCCTGTACAAGATATTCGCTATCCGATACTTTTTTGATTAATTCCTCTTCGTCGGTATCGTATTCGTCTCTGATTTCACCTACTATTTCTTCGAGAAGATCCTCAAGTGTAATCATACCCTCCGTATCACCGTACTCATTAAGCACTATTGCGATATTATGAGACGAAAGCCTCATTTCAGCAAGAAGATCCGAAGTACTCTTGTGTTCATATGTATAATACGGTTCTCTGATAATCGACTCAATTTTGAACGCATCGGTATTTTTTACAAACAAAAAATCTTTCATATTGATGATACCGATAACATTTTCCTTACTTTCTTTATATACGGGAATTCTCGTATACATATTTTCCCTGAATATATTCATCACCTCACGGTATGAACTTCCGGCTTCAATCATTACCATATCGATTCTCGGAATCATTATGTCTTTCGCTTTGGAATCTCCGAATTCGAAAATATTGGTAATCATGTCCTTCTCTTCTTCTTCGATTACTCCATCTTCATGAGATGTATCAAGAATTGTTCGAAGCTCGCCCTCCGTCATGGCAGGACCGCCTTCTTTTGTATTGATGCGAAGAACCCACATGATAAACTGCGAAATCTTATCGACAATAAAAATCACCGGAGTGAGAATAAACAAAAATGCTCTGAAAAACAACGCATATATAAGAACAATCTTGTCGGCTTTTAATTTGGCCCACTGTTTGGGAATAATCTCTCCGAACAAAAGAACCAAAAGCGTAAGCGCTCCCGTACCTACCGATACCGCCCATGAATACCCTGTCATCAAGCAAAGCGTCGTGGCAATCGACGAAGCCGCAATGTTTACAACATTGTTTCCTATAAGAATTCCGCTGATAAGCTTGGAATAATTGTTCAATATTTCGAGGGCAAGTGCCGCACTCTTGTTGCCTTCTTCCGAAAGAGCCTTAAGTCTGTTTGCGTTAGCGCAGTTAAAAGCCGTTTCCGCCGACGAAAAAAATGCCGACAAAACAAGAAGAATAAGTAATGATGCCGATTTAAACAGTATCGCGGGTAAGTCCATTATTTCCTCCATAATCTAAATGTTCAACTATTTTTTCACATGACTTGTTTCAAAACACATAGATTACATTATAGAAAAACCGCAAATCATTGTCAACCAAAGCACTTTAATCGCATAATTACCTCATATCTTTAGAAATCTCGTTATATGTTGTAATTAATACTTCTTAGCGAGAGCAAATTACAACATATTCAAGAAAATTTGCCGTTTGGTTGTAATTTAGGCCCTTCGTGGTGTGCAAATTACAACATTTCACGCGAGAACGGCTTTCCATGTTGTAAATTTCCTCTGCATTTATATATTGACATAAAAAAGGACCGGATGCCCGATCCTTTTGATAATATCAGAAAGAAACACTACATTGTAAAACGGATAAATCCTAAACCACAGAGTACGATTGAGCAAACAATTAAGATTATGCCGCTTCTTTTAACATTTGCAACTTCATTCTCGTCCTCTCGCTTATTCTTCTTTGTTGACTGCTTGGGAAATACAGCCATAAAACCTCCGAGGCCGAGCATCATTACTCCCAAAAAGAACGGAATCAAATCATACATTCCAAAACCCTCCTGACACCTTAAAAAATACACTTAAATTATATACTTTTTCTCGAAGTCTTCAATGGGAATCGGCTTATCATAAAGAAATCCCTGCATCGTATCGCAACCGAATTCATAAACGGTACGTTCCTCTTCCTGAGTTTCGATTCCTTCGCAAACGATTTCCATCTCAATTTCGTTGAGAATTCGGATAAGCCCTTTTATGATATCTTTGCCCTTCTTATTGTTAAGAGAATTCTTGATGAATCCCTTATCAAGTTTAATGATATCAACCGGAAGAATTCCGATAAGATTCAGTGACGAATAACCTGCACCGAAATCATCAACGGAAACCTTAAATCCGTGAGATCTTAATTTAGAAATCTTGTCGATTATAAGTTCGGCTTCTTCAAAGAATACAGATTCGGTAACTTCAAACTCAACATAATCAGGAGAAATATCATATGAATCAAATTCATCAATAATCTCTTTTACCAAAGAATCATGATAAAAATGAAGTTTAGAAAGATTAATTGAAATGGGAACAACTTCCTTTCCTTCACTGAGCCACTGTTTAATCGTCTTAAAAACATATCTCATCACATACCAGTCAAGGTCAAGAACCTTGCCGGAGTTTTCGAGTACGGGAATAAACAAATCCGGAGGAACAATTGAGCCGTCTTCGTCAACAAGTCTTGTAAGAGCCTCGGCACCGTGAATCTTTCCCTGCTTTACACTTACCTTAGGTTGCATGTAAACAAGAATCTCATTGTTTTCAAGAGCTTTCTCGAATACGGGAATAAGTCTTGACTCCGCTTCCTTTATTGCCTGAATCTTTTCGGAATATACGGCATAAGGTACCGAATAATTACCTTTCACGCTTCTTCTGGCAAGATTGGCTTTATCAATTATCGAAGTAACAGGTTCCGTAAAATCATTGATTATGTACACACCCGTATTCAAATGAACTGAAGCTTTCGGATAATCTTCCTTATGCTCTTTGCAGAATTTCTCCTGAGCAACCTTAAGTTCTTCTTTCTTAATCTCCCAATCATCAACTTTGTCAAATTTGTACAAAGCTATAACATGATCCGAATACGGTCTGCACGCTAAAATACAGTCCTTATTGATAAGGAATGAATCAGCCAAATCTTTTATTAATTTATCTCCGGCGGAATAACTGTACACACGATTGATGTACTTAAATTTAGAAAAATCCGTAGATACCAAAACAAATACTCCATCAGAGCCCAATGCATTAAAGAGTTCCTCCGATGCAGTACTTATAAAATCGTCGAATGTCAATAACCCTGTCAATTTGTCATTAATACTCATAATTACTCCTTATCGCAAAAATATTTCAGCCACTTCATTATGATATATTAACAAATAGATTAATTTCCCCTAATCTGGAAATAATTATAACTCAAAACGAAAATTAAGTCCATAAACAAACAGACAGAAAAAATTGTTATTGTTTTGTGCATTTTGTCTTTTTTTTGTCCATTTTGAAAAACTATAACTAAATTACACTGATATAAGCATTTTCGGGTATTTTAAGCTTTCTTACATGGTATGCAATACGACAAAACATAGTTGTCTGAAACATTCTCGCTGCGAAAAATAGCCATATTGCATTTTTCGATATTGTCGTATATTTTGCCTTCAAAAAAGTCGATTTTAAAGGCGTCAAGGCCGTATCCGAGGCCTTTTCCGAGCATTTTTACGTAGCTTTCTTTAATACTCCAAATCTCTATAGTTTTTCTATTTTCGTCCGCATCGTCAAGATTGATGTATTCCGTTTCCTCTTTACAAAAAAATCTCTTTGCAATATCTCCTCTGATTTCTCTTATTTCCTGAACGTCAACACCCACCTCGCCGTCAGAAATCGCAAGAACACACATTTCGTTAGAATGGGAAATATTGAAAAAGAGATTATCTTTATTAGCCGCATATGGTTTTCCGTTTTCGTTACGAACAAGTTTCAAATCGCATGAAAGTGCTTTTTGGCTTAAAAAATCATAATTCTGAAGATATATTATGTCCTCGGAAAATTCTGTATATCTGTCATAAAAAGCAAATAACATTCCTATTCCCAAAAATGAAAGACACCTGTCCTTTTGTTGTTTGTATCTTCCGATTTGTTTAAGGTTTTCGTAAGACAAAAAGGACATCTTAGATAATAAGATGTCCGATTTTTTTTCTTCGTAACGGGATACAAATATTTTAACCATCAGCGTTTTAAGCCTTCCACATAAAAATCCTTGAACTCAGTATAGCCTTCATTCATAAGTGTTTCTTTCTGGAACTTCTTATTCTTGTTCATTTTGGCTACGAGAACAACTTTGCCCTCTGCTCTTAAAACTGCAGCTTCCTTTATAATCTCACCGAGTTTATCGGCAGGCATCCCTTTTTCTATAAGAAATGCATATTTCTCATTCTCGCCGGGAACCTTAAATCCCTTCTCAAGAAGGATTGTAATGATTCTTTCAAATCCGATTGAGAATCCACAGGCTGCGGTGTCATTGCCGGTAAATCTTCCAATCATCTTGTCGTATCTTCCGCCGCCGGCAACCGAACAGTTAAGTTCAGCCATCTCTACTTCGAAAATCGTTCCGGTATAGTAACCCATACCTCTTACAAGTGTAGGATCAAAAGCCAACTCGCAATCGGCAACCTTCGCTGCATTGACTGTAGCAAAAATTTCTTTGAGGTTCTCGACAACTCCATCTTCGAGAACTCCGTTCAATGCATCCTTAAGGAACAAAAGCGAATCGCCCGAATTATTCATTTTATCGAAAAGAGACATGTATTTCTCGACAGCCTCGTTTTCGTAACCGTTTTCGATAAGTTCTTCCTTAACGCCGTCAAAACCGATTTTGTCCATTTTATCAAGAATAATGAAAACGTTGTCCATTCCGTCTTCGGGGAAACCGGCATAAATGGCCATCGCCTTAAGAATTCTTCTGTCGTTCATCTTAACACGGAAATTCTTGAAATCAAGTTTCGACAAAAGCGTCGTCGTTGCAAGAACGAGTTCGATTTCAGCAAGGTTTGAAGGCTCGCCGAGAATATCGATGTCGCACTGCATAAACTGACGGAATCTCCCTCTCTGAGGTCTCTCCGCACGGAAAACGTTGCCCATCTGCAATGCCTTGAAAGGTTGGGGAAGCGATGCCGCATTATTGGAATAAAATCTTGCAAGGGGAACAGTCAAGTCATAACGAAGTCCTGAATCCACAAGGTCGTTTTCCTCTTTTGCTTCGTTTAAATTAAGTTTATCGCCTCTTTTAAGAACTTTAAAAATAAGTTTCTCGTTCTCTCCGCCCTGTTTCGAACTCAAATTTTCGATGTGCTCAACGCAAGGTGTCTCAATGTGTGAAAACCCGAATGTCTGATATGTTTCTTCAATAACCTTAATGCAATAATCCCTGATTTTCATCTCCTCGGGAAGTATATCTTTCATACCCGTCGTGGGCTTCTTTGTTAAACTCATAATTTATCTCCGTTTCTTTGTAAGGCGCTCTGTCGCCGTCTCGTATTTAGTGAAATGCAGAAAGAGGATTGTAATCCCTTTCATGTCCTATGGTCGTAAAATCATTGTGACCCGGATAAACCTTTGTCTCGGGCGGAAGTTTAAGAAGTCTTTCAATCGATTTTCTCATATCCGAAATGGAACCTGTTTCAAAATCCGTACGTCCCACTGTCTCACAGAAAAGCGTATCACCGCTGAACAAAAGTCCGTCCTCTTCAAAGTAAAAACAAATACTTCCGGAAGTATGACCCGGTGTGGAAAGGACTTTACACTTCATGGAGCCTATCTCAATCTCATCGCCTTCCGTAAGTTCATGATCAAGTTTGATTCTTATTTCCTTATTTACCCTATCCGATTGATTCAAACAGGGATTCATAAATTTGTCCGCATCTTCTTTTCCGCCGTAAATCGGTGCATTCGAAAGATTTTTCACGCCGTCGACTCCGAGAAGATGATCGAAATGACCGTGAGTAAGAAAAATCGCTTTTATTTCAAGTCCTTTTTCGCGAAGCCTTGTAACAAGAACTTCTCCGTCTTTTGCAGGATCTATAACTATGCAATCATACTCCCCTTCTCTGTGAAGGAAATATGTATTGTTGTCAAGAAATCCCATGGTAAGGCATCCAACCTGAATCTCGCCCA
The DNA here is from genome assembly GCA_045628965.1 of Lachnospiraceae bacterium. Taxonomy (GTDB): domain Bacteria; phylum Bacillota; class Clostridia; order Lachnospirales; family Lachnospiraceae; genus UBA3766. Next base: position 35,662 of record JAZQQI010000003.1, read on the forward strand.
TTAACCTTTAGTCCTTTCAATTTCGATTATTCCGTCAATATTGCCGAGTTTATCAACCAAATGCGTCAAATCTCCCTTACTTCTTATGCTGAAAGACAAATGCATGGTCGCAATACCCTTCTTCGATACGTTCGTATGAAGCTTATTGATAAGAATATCTTTCTCAGTAAGAACCTTCGTAATATCATATAAAAGTCCGGTTCTTTCGTTGGCAAAAATCGTAACCTCAGCGATGTAATTGTCAAGAACGCCTTCCAAAGCTTCTTCCTGCCAATCCGCATCAATTACTCTGTTTCTGTCTTCTTCGGTTAGTAACTTAAAATCCATATTGACGCAATCGCGTCTGTGAATCGTTACTCCTCTTCCTCTTGTTATAAATCCGACTATATCATCACCGGGAATAGGATTGCAGCACTTACCGAATCGAACCTCAACATCGTTTGTTCCGTTGACGGTTATACCCGTTCTCTGTCCCGTTCTTCCCTGATGGCCTCTGTTATTCTTTATGGACGCCAAAACCTCTTCATTTGTAAAGGTCTTGGGGTGGTCCTTTTCATACATTGCCACGATACGGTTAACAGCCTGTGTCTCTTTTATCCCGCCATGACCAATAGCCGCAAGAAGCGCATCCCAATCCTTAAAGGAATAGCTCTCAAGAATTCTTCTCTTATATTCTTCCGTCAGGATAGTTGAAATATCAATATTCTTTGATTTGCAGTAGTCAAGAATCTTTTCCTTGCCTTTAACGATGTTCTCTTCTTTTTGCTGTCTCTTGAACCACTGATTAATTTTGTTTTTGGCCTGAGTCGAGCGAACCTTCTTAAGCCAGTCGCGGCTCGGTCCGTTGGACTGATTGCTTGTAACAATCTCAACAATGTCTCCGTTTTTAAGAGAGTAATCGTTTGATACCCTCACATTGTTGACCATAGCACCGACCATTTTATTTCCGACGTCGGTATGGATTGCATAAGCAAAATCAATGGGAGTGGAACCGCTCGGAAGTTCGACCGTTCTGCCCTTGGGAGAAGAGCAGTAAATATTTTCCGTAAAAATATCGAGGTCGTTATGAATAAGAGACAAAAACTTCTCATTGTCCTCTTCCTCAAGACATTCGGTAAGACCTCTTAACCAATCGGCCTTTTCAACCTCTTTTGCTGAAACCTTCTTACCGTCGGATTCCTCTTTGTATTTCCAGTGAGATGCGATACCGTATTCGGCTTCCACATGCATCTCTCTTGTTCTTATCTGAATTTCAAAAGGAGCTTTTGCATCCGTTGTATCAAAAACAGTCGTATGAATGGACTTGTAACCGTTCTCCTTGGGATTTGCCACATAATCCTTAAAACGATTGTTCATGGGTTTAAAGTTCTTATGAACGTAGCCGAGAACCGAATACAATTCTTCTTCGTCCTCAACAATAATTCTTACCGCGAACAAATCATAAATCTGATCGAGAGTTTTGCCTTGATTCTTCATCTTTCTGTAAATACTGAAAAGATGCTTTACACGACCGTCAACTTTAGCATGAATCTCCGCCTCGTCCATTATTGCCTTTACCTTGTTGACGATGTTGGCAATGTATTCCTCACGTTCCTCTTGTGAAAATACCATTTGATTTACAAGTTCTTCATAAGCTTCAGGCTCAAGATATTTAAACGACAAGTCCTCAAGTTCGACCTTGAGTTTGGAAATACCGAGTCTTTGAGCAAAGGGAGCATAAATCTCCATTGTCTCTTTAGCTTTTTCAACCTGTTTATGAGGAGGCATATGTTCAAGAGTACGAAGATTATGAAGTCTGTCCGCCAATTTAATAATGATAACTCGAATATCCTGCGCCATAATAAGGAACATGTTACGAAGATTGACCGCCTGCTCCTCTTCCTTTGACGAATACTTGAAATCTTTTGTTACTTTGGTTACGCCGGCAACAAGTTTGGCAACGTCAGCGCCGAAACGTTCCTCTATATCTTCTCTCGTAAAAACGGTATCTTCCACAACATCATGAAGAAGACCTGCAATAATTGTCTCCTTATCCATCTGTAAGTCAGCCAAAATAATGGCAACATACAAAGGATGAATAATGTACGGCTCACCGCTTTTTCTTACCTGATCCTTATGGGCATTGAAAGCAAGCTCGTACGCCTCTCTTATTGATGTAAAATCTTCGGAAGGATGGTAATCTTTGATTCTTTGGATTAAATCTTCATACAAAACGTCGGGTTCAATATTGGCCCCGATATCTTCTATTCGACCGTAATCGATAATATAATCGTTTGAAACGTTATTTGAATCACTCATACAATTACCTCCTTTCCTTTATTGGAATAAAAGATTAAAAATTCATCTTATTAACGGGTTTGAATCCCGATGATTTGGCAAATTTCATATTGTACTCAAAATTATCGAACGAATCGGAAGGATCGATTCTGTCGAGATTGATTTTTTCGAACGTGGCTCTGTCAAAAATAACAGACAGGTAACAAACTTCCTCTTCGTTTCCCGTAGCAGTATTCACTTCGACATTTACAGCGTTGACAAGCACCTTTTCAACAGGAAGAAGTGCAAAAATGTCTCTTGCAAGTCTTATTGAAACAGAACATACATAGTCCTGATAAATATCATAGTAAGCTGTCTTTGAAAGTTCCTTTTCAACAAGTTTTCCGCTTGCGCCAAGTTCGAGCTTCGTCTTAGGCAGCACATCTTCCGCCTTTATGTTAAACTCAACCGACATGCTTTCGGGGTTGTCCGTTCCTATTTCAAATTCGGAGCCGAAATCTACAAGTGCATCAAAAGGTTCGCACTCCTCAATTACTTCATAATATGCATCAATGTCGCCTGCCAAAACTCTATCGCGTAATTTGGTCAATCCTGACGGAACATCGGAAGCACTTTTCCAATTGATTATATCGATTCCGTCCCTGTGAATTCCGATAACCTCTTCAACCTGCTCCTCATAATTCTCAACAAGCTCTTCGTTTTTCTTGGCTTCCTTACCTTTGGCTCTGTCATTTGCTTTTTTCTCGTCGGCCTTAGTGCCGAAAGTCTTTGTATAACTTAATCCCGTGCCCGGAATACCGAATGTAGCCCTTCTCGTACCGTTTGTACTTACGGAATATCTTGCTCCGGGTATTCCTGCGGATAAGCTTGCGGATTTTTTGCCGACATTAAGTTTTAACCCTTTAGCAAGTGAAATACTTTTTCTGAAATTAAGTCCCATAATTAATCCCCCCTCATATCATTTTCAACGTAATTATGAATCATTATATACTTTATTTTGTGAACCTGCCACATTAAAGCACAATTTTTTGTTGTCTAATCGTTATTTCCGATAACCGCAAACGCAATGTTTGTAGCATGGTCTCCGACTCTTTCAAGGCCTGAAAGAAGGTCGGAATAAAGCATACCCGCTTCAGCGGTGCACTCGTTTTTAGTAAGCCTCGAAACGTGATTCTTTTGATATTCTTTTTCCATAGCATCAATTCGGTCTTCCGTTTCCGTAACCTGAGTCATATGCTCTTCGTTTCTTGTAACGAACATTTCGATGGCATACTGGAGGTTATCGTTTATGGCATCCATCATTGTAAGTAACTCGTCATAAGCTTCTTTACTGAAATCAAGATCTCTGTCTTTTCTCATCTGTGCCGTCTCTGCAATATTTGTGGCATGGTCTCCGATTCTTTCGATATCATTAATAACATGGAAGTAACCGCCGATATACTGAAGGTCTTCGATGGGAATCGTGCTTTGGGTAAGCTTTACAAGATAGTCCGTAATCGTTTTACTAAGGAAGTTAATGTTCTTTTCAACATCTTCAACCTTGTTGATTTCCTCCTCATCAAGGGTGATAAGGGCATTCATTGCACGGTTAAGATTATCAGTGGCAAGATTTGCCATTCTTTCGATTTCGTTTGTAACCTCAACAACAGCAGTTGCAGGGTTAAACACCACCTTGTTTCCGATAAACTGAAGTTTGAATTCGTCGTTGAATCCGACCTTTTCATCCTTACCGGGTATAACAAGGTATGTAGCCTTAACCAAAAGATTCGTGAACGGAAATATGATGATAACCTGGAAAATCTTTATAATGGTATGGCTGTTTGCAACGAATCGTCCGTAATCTCCGTTTGACAGTTTCATAATCGCATTTACGATAACATTGCCATCCGCCGATACGGAATCGACAATAATCATAATCACAAACACCAACACGGTTCCGAAAAGGTTAAACAAGAAGTGAATCATGGCGGCACGTTTTGCATCCTTCATACCTGAAAGAGATGCGAGAAGCGCCGATACGCAGGCACCCATGTTACAACCTAAAATTATAAATATTACTATGGAAAAATTGGATAAAAGTCCCTGTTGAGCAAGTAAAAGTACAATGCTGACCGTAACTGAAGAACTTTGTACGATACCGGTAATAAGAAAACCGATAAACACCGCAAGAAACGGATTAGAAAGCGATGAGAAAATGCTGATTATCTCAGGTGATTCTTTTAATCCCGCCATTGCGGTACTCATAAGAGAAATTCCAAGGAAAAGCGAACCGAAGGATACAATAATCTGACCGATTCTGTTAATAACCGGTTTTTTGAAAAACATTATCATTACGGCACCGAGCAAAAGGAATATCGGCGCATAATCGCTTAATTTAAACGATACAAGTTGTGATGTGATTGTGGTACCGATGTTGGCACCAAGAATAATACCCGCAGCCTGATACAGATTGATAAGGCCCGAATTAACAAAAGAAACGACCATAACGGTGCAAGCGCTCGATGATTGCACAATGGCAGTAAAAATCATTCCGACTCCAAGTCCCATAAACTTGTTTGACGTAAAAATCTCGAGTATTTTACGAAGTTTTGCTCCCGCAGCTTTTTCAATAGACTCGCTCATCTGTTTCATTCCGAAAAGAAAAAGTCCGAGTCCGCCCGCAAGGGTTAAAATCGAAGAAAGGTCCATTTAATCCTCCTAATTATTCATGCCAAAAAAAGCTTTTGCTTCAGAAATGTCTTTTTTTATGGTTTCAAACAGTTCTTCTTTATTATTGAACTTGCATTCTTCTCTCAAAAAAGACAAAAAATAAACTTTCACATGTTCCCCGTATAAATTTGTATTTTTATCGCAGTCAAGCAAATGACTTTCAACATTCACCTTTCCGCCTTCCGACACCGTCGGTCTTACCCCCACATTCGTAATTGCATTATATTCTTTATCGTTTGTTTCCACAATCGTAAAGTACACTCCGCATTTTGGAACAACTCTTCCTGACGGTGGGTCTATATTGATTGTGGGGACTTCAAATGTTCTGCCGAGTCCCTCGCCGCTTATGACTTTACCGTAAAGGTAATAATCGTAACCGAGCATCTCATTTACATCAAAACATTCACCGTTTTTTATGGCTTTTATGATTCTCGAGGAAGAAATACATTCGTCTTTATACATAACTTTATCGATTACTTCCACCGAATATCCGTATTTTTCCTTTAAGGACAAAAGAAGCGAAAGATTACCCTTTCCGCCCTTTCCGAAAGACACGTCATCTCCGCATACGATAGTTTTTGCATTAAGTTTTCCCACAAGAATGTTTTTTACAAAATCTTCCGGTTCAATACCGGCAAAAGCCTCGTTAAATTCCACTCTTACCAAAGAATCCACTCCGACTTCGTCCATAACCGAAATGATTTCGCCCTTCGTATTGATTCTTTCCCCATGGGATTTTGAAAAATATTCCTCCGGGAAAGGTTCGAAGGTCAAACAAACCGATTCGTATTCGTTCAATTCAGAAATAAGAACCAACTCTTCCAACAGTGAAAGATGTCCGAGATGAACACCGTCAAACTTACCGATTGAAACGCATGTGGGATGTTTTATTTTCGGAATTTCTTTATATATTTCCATTATTTTCCTTAAAGTCCTAATTCATTAAAGATTTCAATCAATTCGGAAGTAATCTTTTCTGCGGAGCCTTTATGATAAAATCCTGCGGCACGAACATGACCGCCCCCTCCGAATCTCTGGCTTATTGCAGACACATCAACGTATTCCTTGCTTCGAAGACTTACCTTCATGGTGACATCGTTCATGGGATACATAAATACGGCAACTTCCGTTCCTTTTGTAATTCGAAGTTCGTTGATTACGCCGTCAAAATCATTTTTGGTAAAACCGTTTTCGTTCATTTCCTTCATGGAAATGCTTCCAAAAATGACTTTTCCGTCAAAAAGAAGTTTTGAATTTTCCACAATCTTCGCGCAGGCAATATTTTGAGTATAAGTTTTCTCATAATATGTTCTGTCGATAAGGTCCTGGGTATTAAGCCCTTCTTCCATAAGTCTTGCCACAATTCTCATCGTATCCGGCGATGTGGAAGGATATTTGAAAATTCCGGTATCATGAACGATTCCAAGATATATCCATGTTGCAATCTTTTTATCGAGTGTATCCTCGCCGATAATTCTGAAAACAAGTTCCGCCGCCGAAGACGCTGTCGGATCGATGAAATTCACATCTCCGCTTCCGTCCTTATTGCTTATGTGATGGTCGATGTTTATCGTCTTTTTTGCTTTCTTATAATACTTTTCGCCCGCACCCATTCTGTCAGGTGTGGCATCTATAAGAATGTAAAGTTCCGGTTCCATGCCCTCAAAAGAAGAATCAATGTCTTCAATTCCGTCTATGCCCGAAAAGCATTCATCTGCTTCTTCCAAAAATAAAACAATCTTTTTGTCCGGAAAGGATTTCTTCAGGAACTCGGTCATTGCAATACAAGAACCAATGCAGTCGCCATCCGGCTTGATGTGACCGGAAACCGCAATGTTGTCGTAATCCTTAACTTCTTCGATTATATCAAAATCACTGTTCTTCATCTGCTTCCTTATTTGCTTCTTCCAAAGCTTCCTTCTCATGAAGGGGAGCAACCACCTCATCGATGAGTTTCATCATTTCAAGACCCTTTTCAACCGACTCGTCAAGTATAAAAGTCAGTTCGGGTGTGTTTCTCATATTAATTCTTTTGGCAAGGAGACTTCTGATCATACCCTTGGCGGAATTAAGTCCCGCCATGGTATTCTCTTTATCCTCATCCGTACCCATTACGGATACGTAAACCTTGCATGTCTTCAAATCCGGAGCAACATAAACATCCATTACGGACGTAAAAGGATTGATTCTCGGATCCTTCACTTCATATGTGATAATCTGAGACAACTCCTTCATCACTTCGGAATTGATTCTTATATTTTTAATACTGCCTTTTCTCATTATCTGGGTACCTCTACCATTTCGTAAGCTTCAACAATATCAAATTCTGCAATTCCGTTAAATCCGTCAAATACAAGACCGCATTCGAAACCGGCTTTGACTTCCTTTACATCGTCCTTGAAACGTTTTAAGGATGCAAGTTCACCCTCAAAGATCTGCTCACCTTCACGAGTGATACGAACCTTACAACCCTTCTGGAACATACCGTCCAAAACATAAGAACCTGCAATATTACCGATTGCGGAAGCCTTAAAGATCTGACGAACTTCTGCATGACCGATTACCTTCTCCTCAAATACAGGATCAAGCATACCCTTCATAGCAGCTTCCACATCTTCGATTGCCTGATATATAACCTTATAAAGTCTTACATCCACGCCCTCACGTTCTGCGGTTGCCTTTGCAGTCGCATCAGGTCTTACATTAAATCCAATAATAATCGCATTGGAAGCACTTGCCAAGGTAACATCGGATTCATTGATGGCACCTACACCGCCATGAATACACTTTACAACCACTTCTTCGTTTGAAAGCTTCATAAGAGATTGTTTTACAGCTTCCACGCTACCCTGAACGTCAGCCTTGACGATTAAGTTAAGTTCCTTCAAATTACCTTCTTTAATCTGAGAGAACAAGTCATCCAATGACATTCTGCCCTTTGTTTCCTCAAGCATTTTTTCTTTGTTCTGTGCCATATAAGTTTCTGCATAGCTCTTTGCAGTCTTATCATTGTCATGGGCAATAAATACTTCACCTGCACTTGGAACATCAGAAAGTCCAAGAATTTCAACAGGCGTAGAAGGGCCGGCTTCTTTTACACGTCTTCCCTTATCATCCACCATCGCTCTTACTTTACCATGGCTTGCACCTGCAGAAATGAAGTCACCTACATGAAGCATACCCTTCTGTACCAGAACAGTAGCCACAGGACCTCGTCCCTTGTCAAGTTCAGCCTCGATTACAAGACCTCTTGCCCTTCTCTTAGGATTTGCTTTCAGCTCTAAAATATCCGCAGTTAAAAGAATTGTTTCAAGCAAATCATCAATACCCTGACCGGATTTTGCAGAAACAGGTACAAATTCTGTTGTTCCGCCCCAATCAGTTGGGATTAATTCATATTCTGTTAATTCCTGTCTTACACGATCGATATTTGCATTTGGTTTATCAATCTTATT
>JAZQQI010000004.1:0-9098 GCA_045628965.1 Lachnospiraceae bacterium
TATTGCCTGCCTTGCCTTGGGAAGCAACTGGACTTCATCAAAAATGATCACAGATTCTTTCTCAAATAATCTTGTTCCGGTCAATTGCTGCAACTGTAAAAAGAAGAAATCCAGATCATAAGTATCATCAAATAAGTCCTTTCAAACTGAATAAATACGCACCTTATCCTCATTCGTCAGATTGGAATAAAATAGCGCTGATTCATAGTAGTCCATCTGTTTAAGATTTATTACCAGATCAACTCTTCCGTACAGTGGATTAGATGTTTCCAGAAGAGATTTCATAATCTCTACATATGAGCCAAGTACTATCAGCTTTAATTTCGAACCTTCTCTGTATTTATCAACCAGTGCCTGAATAATACTGTCAAGGCCTTTAACGTTCTCTCTTAAGCACGGATATTCGTCAAGCACAAAGACAATGCTTTCTTCTTTAGCGAGGTTAAAAATGTAATCGATTATTTCATTAACTTTCGTATATCCCAATTTAGGAAGACCGAGTGAATCCGAAAGGACTTCACACATGCTCTGAACGTTGTTCTCTTCGGTTACTTGTTTGCATTCGTAGAAAATGCTTTTTAAGCCGGATTCTTTGATTGACTGTTTCACCAATTCACTTTTGCCAATCCTTCGTCTACCGTAAATAAGACTCATCTGCATTTCGTCTGATGAAATAAACTTCATCAATTGTGCAAGTTCTTTTTTTCGTCCATAAAACTTCATTTTACTCGCCTCCTTCCGACTCGGTCTGCACCGAGTTGATTAAAGTATACTATATCGACTCCAAAAAGTAAAGAGTCGTTCGATTCTCAGCGAGCTGAGGTTGTCAGAACAAAAAAATCCCTCCACAGATGTGGAGGGATACTTTTGTTCTGATTATCTCTTTGAGAACTGAGGAGCACGACGAGCAGCCTTCAAACCGTACTTCTTTCTTTCCTTCATACGAGGATCTCTTGTTAAGAAACCTTCTTTCTTAAGGATTGCTCTGTTCTCTGCATCTTCTTTTACAAGTGCACGTGCAAGACCGTGTCTGATAGCGCCTGCCTGTCCTGTAGTTCCGCCGCCCTTAACTGTTACAGTTACGTCGAACTTATCAGCAACACCAAGTGCTGTAAGGGGCTGACGAACAACAACCTTCAATGTCTCTAATCCGAAATATTCATCAATATCTCTTTTATTTATTGTGATTTTTCCTTTGCCGGGTGTTACATATACTCTGGCAATTGAACTTTTTCTTCTACCTGTACCGTAGTACTTTTCTGCAGCTTTTTTAGCCATTACTGTTTTCCTCCTTCTTGGTCTTTAGGTTAAAATGTTAATGCTTCGGGTTTCTGAGCCTGATGTTTGTGCTCAGGACCTGCATAAACGAATAACTTCTTGTACATTTCTCTTCCTAAAGGTCCCTTGGGAAGCATACCGATAACTGCGTGCTCGATTACTTCTTCAGGATGCTTAGCCAATTTCTCTTTGAGAGTAATTTCCTTGTCACCGCCTACGTAATCAGAGTGTGAGAAGTATGTCTTCTGCTCCATCTTTTTACCTGTAACCTTAATCTTCTCTGCGTTGATAACGATTACATAATCACCTGTATCGATGTGAGGTGTGAAGGTGGGTTTGTTCTTTCCTCTTAATACCTTAGCTACCTCGCTTGCAAGACGGCCTAATGTCATTCCGTCAGCATCTACTACATACCATTTTCTTTCAATGGTAGCAGGGCTTGCCATATAAGATTTCATTATATTATCCTCCATTAATTAACTCTCGATTTCGGTCTCCATCCACCGAAGCCAAGTATCTGCATTTATATCGTCAAACCGGCGGATGTCCGGGCCGCAGGTCAACTTTTTCTTTTCATCCTTACTGAGATACGTAAAGACTCGCACGAAATATTATAGTAAAAGAAATATTTAATGTCAATAATAAATTAATGTATATTCCAAACTTTATATAATTTAAAGTCAAAATACATAAAATGAAAATCCATAATTAGCTCGGAATCACAATTCATATACTCTGAAATGTCTCTGTTTGAAAAGCAAACAAAATACAAATCTCCTTTTATTTTATCGAGCTGATTAAGTTCTCTGTACACCTCATCATTCGAAAAAGGATTAAACGGATCGCAATATCCGTAGATATACGTATAAATATCGGGATTATATATGCTTAGGAAATTCGGATGAATTCCGGAATACATTATCGCATCGTCTTCATCAAGATTTGCCGCGATGTAACTGTTGTATTGCTCAATTCCTTTTGTATCATGCTGCAAAACGAATTCGTCCTTGTACACAAAAAGTCCGGACATCAAAAACGTCATAAGAATGATAATTGCCGCTTTTTTGTTTTTTATAAGAGACAATCCCAAAGCAATTACAGAAATAACGGCAAAGCTTGCACATGTCACATATCTTCCCATAAAGCAGGGAGTAACGAAAGTGGCAAGTACTATTCCTATCCCGGCAGTAATCGAAAAAATACCCAAAAATATAAGGATTTCTTTGATATACTTGCTTTTTTTATAGATTATCACCGAAAGCATGGCCGCAAAAATGCAAAGGCCGAGTATGTTTTTCCATGTGGACGGAGTCATGTTGGCTGAAAAATTCTCGGTAACAATTTCCCAAATCAAATCCTTCGGATTCGAAAGCGCTCCGCCCGATGCGCCCTTTTCCTTAAACTGTCTGAAAAGAATCCTTAACCACGGCACAAACGAAACAGACACAAGAAATGCGTTTATCGGGAAGAAAATGAGCATTTTCTTTTTGTCCTTATGCTTTCCAAAGATTATGAATCCCGCCATAAAGAGATACAAAACAACCGTCGTAAGCATCGTAAACGTATGAATGTAAACGCAGAACACCGATACAAAAAAGAACGCTGCGGCATCCGTCGTTTTGTAATTCTTCATTAATCTGTAAGCAATAAAACATAACCACGAAAATGCAGCAAACGCCATAGTGTACATTCTCGGCTCCGCAGCATGCATTGTAATTGCCGGATAAAGCCATGATACCAAAAGAGCGTACACGGTTATTTTTCTTCCGAATTCCTTTTTAAACGGAAACAAAAGCATCAGATAATAGAGCGCCGTAAAAAATACGGAACACAGTTTCAAACCGACAATGCTTTTTCCAAACAAATTATAGAAAGCCGCCGCTATAAAATAATATAGAGGTGAGTGAACGTCATAAGAGCACAGTTCAACCATTTCCTTCATCGTATGGCGAACCATTCCTACCGTATAACCCTGGTCATATGCGACATACCGCGTAAGTGCCAAAGGAAGCCATGTCAGAATACAAACTACCGCAAAAGCATATAACGCTATGTCCTTATATTTCTCCTTTGTAAAATTCACTTCAAAACAAATAACCGTTGTCACGGCGGTTAAGTACAAAAAACCTATTGCCATAGCGGATCTTCCGACAAAGTTCCTTCCGAACAAAATGAGACCCAAAACAAGAATGCCGTACGCAGGAAGCGCAAACGGCAATGTATTTTTATTTACTTTAACACTCATTTTACTTTTCCTCTGTCAACGTTAATTTTCTTCCCCAATCACGGTTTTGTCACTTTCGCACTCGAATTCCGTTTTTACCATAGTAAGCCCCTTGGCCTCCAATGTCGGCCCTGCTACGCATCTGTCAGTTTGTTTCAAAATTTCTTCTATGTGCGACGGCTCATATTTGCCTCTTCCGACTTCCAAAAGACTTCCTGCAATTATTCTGACCATGTTATACAAAAATCCGGCTCCCGTCACCTCAATTATTACTTCATCGTTGTTTCGGTAAACCTTTGCATCATATAATTCTCTTACAGTTGTCTCTGCTTGTGTATGCACGCTGCAAAAGCTTTTGAAGTTGTGCGTTCCGACAAGATATTTTGCCGCTTCGTTCATTTTTGTCTCGTCAAGTTTCACCGGGCAAAAATATGCGTAGCGACTCCGCAGCGGATCGTTTATACCCGTTTCGACTATACGATATCTGTATGTTTTTTTTGAATTTACCCGTCTCGGATGAAAATCCTGCGATACTTCTTTGGACTCGATGACCGACATATCATCGGGAATTTTGGTATTTACGGCATACATAAATTTATCGGCCGGTATGTTGCTTTGCGTATCAAACACGGCAACACTTCCCATGCTGTGAACTCCGGAATCGGTTCTGCTCGCTCCGATTACCGTTATCTCTTCGCCCGTAAGCTCGGACAGAGCCTTATTCAATTCACCTTCAACACTTCTTTTTGACGGTTGAAACTGCCAACCGCAAAATTCGGTACCGTCATAAGATACTCTCAGTAAAATCCTTCTCAACATCATTACCTATAATTTCAAAAACATGTTCATGCAACCGAGTGCCACAATCGCGCAAAGGTAGAGAATCAGCACCGCATACGAGACAAAATCGGCTGCGCGGTATTTCAACGGTTTCATCTTTGTTCTGTTATCGCCGCCATGATAGCATCTCGCCTCCATGGCCATTGCCAAATCGGATGCCCTTCTGAACGCCGAAACAAAAAGCGGTACGAGAAGGGGCACAAGGCTTTTAACTCTTTCTATCAGATTTTTCGAGTCGAATCTTGCTCCTCTTGCCGTCTGAGCCTTCATGATTTTGTCCGTTTCTTCCATCAATATCGGGATAAAACGGAGCGCAATCGAAAGCATCATTGCAATTTCATGAACGGGAACCTTAAAAATCTTTAACGGTCGAAACATCTTTTCCATGCCGTCCGTAAGCTGATTCGGTGTCGTCGTCAACGTCATTATCGATGCCGACACAATAAGAAACGACAGCCTTATTACCATATATAACGCCGACTTAATTCCCTCTTTGGTTACAGAAATGACTGAAAATTTAAAAATCACGTCGCCGGGCGTAAAAAACAGATTGCAAAGCACTGTAATCAGCATAAGAACAGCAATTGCCCTCATTCCTTTAAGCATATAGCCGAGCGGAACCTTGGTCAGTGCAATTACCGTCGCAAGAAAAACGAATGCCAACGCATAACAATATATATTATTAAAAATGAACAATGAAATCATGTATACAAGCGTTCCGGTCAACTTCACTCTCGGGTCGAGTCTGTGAATTACGGAATCCGCCTGATAATACTGACCTATCGTAATGTCTTTTATCATTTGCCGTATACTCTTTTTATTTCTTCTACCGCTTCGTCAACGGTAATTATGTCGCTTCTTACGGGAATCCCTTTATTCTTCAGCATTATCATTGCTTCCGTCACCTTTGGAAGCGCAAGTCCGCACTCGGAAAGAACATCCTCATGCAAAAATACTTCACGCGGGGATTTATCCAAAGCTATTGTTCCCTTATTTATAACTAATATTCTGTCTGCATATTCGGCAACATCCTCCATGCTGTGAGACACAAGAATAATCGTTATTCCGTTTTCTTTATGCAGTTTCGACAAAAGCGAAAGAATTTCTTTTCTTCCCATAGGGTCGAGTCCCGCCGTAGGTTCGTCCAAGATTAAAATTTTGGGTTTCATAGCCAACACTCCCGCTATGGCAACTCTTCTTTTTTGACCTCCGGACAAATCAAAAGGCGACTGATAAAATGCTTCATCCTCAAGTCCCACCTGTTTTAGTGCTTCGTACGCACGAAGCTCCGTTTCCTTTTGGTCGCATCCAAGATTCTTCGGTCCGAAACATACGTCCTTAAAAACCGTTTCCTCAAAAAGCTGATGCTCAGGATACTGAAAAACGATTCCGACTTTGCTTCTAAGTTTTAGCGAGTCGTATCCCTTTTCGAAAATATCCTCTCCGTCAAGATAAACCGTACCTGATTTCGGCTTTATGAGACCCGCGATGAGTTGCAAAAATGTCGTTTTGCCGGAACCAGTATGGCCGATAAGCCCTATGAACTGCCCATCGTCAAGTTTTACCGAAACCTCATTAAGTGCAGTTATTTGAAGATTTGTTTTTTCGCCGTAAACATATGTTAGGCGATCAGTAATTATCGGCATATTTCACCCTTTTTATTTAATCAATGCATTTACAAATTCATCTTTTGTAAGAATTCCGTCGGGCAAATCAAATCCCGATTCTTTTAATTCATACGCCAGCTTGGTAATCTGCGGCACTTCAAGTCTGTATTCCTCAAGCTTTTCAACTTCGCTGAAAATTTCTTTCGGAGTGCCTTCCATTACGGTTTTGCCTTTATTCATTACAAATATCCTGTCTGAATAAATTGCCTCCTCCATATAATGGGTTATCAGAATAATCGTTATTTTTTCAACATCATTCAATGCCCTGAGAGCCCTTATTACTTCTTTTCTTCCTGCAGGGTCAAGCATCGCAGTAGGTTCGTCAAGCACGATGCATCTCGGATGCATTGCCAAAACGCCCGCTATCGATACACGCTGTTTCTGTCCTCCGGAAAGTTTATTCGGAGAATTTTTTCTGAATTCGAACATTCCGAGCGTCTTAAGCGCTTCTTCCACTCTGTCTTTAATCTCTTCTGTTTTGACGCCCATATTCTCGGGTCCGAAAGCAACGTCTTCCTCGACAACCTGTCCGATAATCTGGTTATCAGGGTTTTGAAAAACCATTCCCGTAGTTTGTCTGATATCAAGTTGCCTGTCTTCGTTTTTGGTATCTATTCCGTCAATCCATACTGTTCCTTCCGTAGGAAGAAGCATGGCATTCAAATGCTTGGCAAATGTTGACTTACCGGAACCGTTGGCTCCGAGTATCGTAATAAAATCGCCCTGACTGACTTCAAGCGACACTTTATCGACGGCATGAGTTATTCCTTCAACATTTCCGTCGTCGTCGCGTCTTATATATTCATATGTCAAATCTTTTGTTTTTACTATTTTCATAATTCATTCTCAATACAGATGCAAAGCCTTTCCAAGTATTGCAATCACTGCAAAATGCGCGGGATAAAATATGTAAAAAAACCATTTGGGCATTTTGCCTCTTTCTCCGTTATATTTGGTCATCAAATACACATTCACAAACGAAAACAATTCATCCGCGCCGTTTGCGCACACAACACTGCAACACTCGGCCATATTTCTTTCTTTTCCGCTTCTGAATCTCATATAATACGCAAACAATATAATTCCGAACAAAGAAAGCGCAACATTATACATATTATCGGGGTCACCCATTGTAAAGTCCGAAAAATAATTCATCAAAAGAGAACAGCAAAACGTCGATAACGCCAAAGCTTTTTCATCTTTTTTTGAATAAAACACCGCCGTAACCGCACAGACACCGAGTGCTCCGTAATCGGATTTGGCCGCAAACTGCATAATCGCAAAAGAAGCGTTTGTAATCGCAAATCTCAAAATGAACGAAAAATAGACGTTTTTCAAGTTTTTTTGTATTTCATCCGCCGCCCACACAGTCAAAAGAGCCGCAAGAAGCGTCCAAAACACGTTTTGATAATTCGGATAATACATCTTATGCTTTATAGCCAAATCAAACGGAATTTCCGATATTGCCGCAATAACAAACAGTCTTAAGGCATATTTGATTTTACTTTTCGTGTACGAATAGCCCTCGACGATAAAATATGCAAAAATCGGAAAAGCCGGTCTTCCGAGCATTCTCAATATCAAATAAACCGAATAAAAAATTTTGTATTCGGGTTTGCCGATCAGAGTACATAACCAGGGCCAAAAAATACCGACGGTCATATGGTCTGTAACCATACAAAACAGGGCAATCATTTTCAGATTGCCCGCGTTTAAACCTCTATGTTCTGTTGATTCAATATTGCTCACTAGCACATCTTCTCCAAAGAAGCAGGATCCGAACTAACTTTCATAGCCTCTTCCTTTGTTACTCTCTCACGACGTACAAGAGAAGCCAAATCATCGTTAAGCGTATGCATTCCGAGTGCACGACCGCCCTGAATGATACTGGGAATCTGAATTGTCTTGTTCTCACGAATCAGGTTGCCGATAGCAACTGTCGCATACATAATCTCTGTAGCTACCACACGTCCGTTTCCGTCCGCACAAGGAAGAAGTGTCTGAGTAATGACTCCTCGGATAACATTAGCGAACTGGCTTCTTATCTGATCCTGTCCGTCAAGAGGAGTTGCATCGATAATTCTTTCTACAGTCTGTGCAGCTGATGTTGTATGAAGTGTAGACAAAACAAGATGTCCTGTTTCAGCTGCGGCGATAGCTGCCTGAATTGTCTCATAGTCTCTCATTTCACCAACAAGAATGATATCAGGGTCTTCACGAAGTGCCGAACGAAGAGCCGTAGCAAAACTTGTAACGTCTTTTCCGACTTCTCTCTGATGAATCATAGCCTTGTTATGCGGATATACATATTCGATAGGATCCTCAATTGTCAAAATATGACGAGATGTGGATTTATTTATATAATCAACCATTGAAGCAAGAGTCGTTGATTTACCGGAACCTGTAGGACCTGTTACAAGTACAAGGCCTCTGGGCATCTCTGCCAACTCTCTTACTACGGGAGGAAGTCCGAGTTCTTCAAATGTAGGAATATTCTGATTCAAAATACGAATACTTGCCGCAAGGTTATTTCTCTGATGATAAATATTTGCTCTGATTCTGGTTCCGTCCCATAACATACAACCTACGTCAAGGTCCTGGCCTCTGGATACTTTCTCTACCTGTTCCTGATCGAGAAACGAAAAAATCATATTTCTTGATTCTTCAGCTGTAGGTGCAGGCTCAAGAATTTCCAATGCTCCGTATCTACGGATTGCAAGGTTTGTTCCGACTGTAATATGGATATCTGAACATTTATTGCGCTTTGCATATTCCACCAATTCTTCAAAATTCATTGTTATATTCCTCCCCGTTTGCGCAGTTTTTTTTATTATATCGTACTATTTTTGAAAATTAAAGTTTTTTTTGATTATTTTACACCGTTTTGTGTATTTTTAACTATATAAAACGCATAGTTATTCAGTATGCTTGTTATAAGCCCAATTATGAAATCGAGTAGGAGGGAAAATTTGATAAATTTTCCCGACCTCTCACACCACCGTGCGTACGGTTCCGTACACGGCGGTTCAATCAACTTAACAAGTAACACACCTTTCGGTGTAGTAATCTAACATAGAGACTAGTCCAAA
>JAZQQI010000005.1:0-10820 GCA_045628965.1 Lachnospiraceae bacterium
GGTTGAGGAAGCAAGAAGACGTCACAATACGTCACCCGTTTGTACTGCGGCACTTGGAAGAATGCTTACGGCCGGAAGTATGATGGGCGCAATGTTAAAGGGAGATGCGGATATTTTGACCTTGAGAGTCAACTCCGACGGACCGATTAATGGGATTACCGTTACGGCGGATTCGAAGGGCTTTGTTAAGGGATATGTCGGAAATCCGAATGTGATTCTTCCCGCAAACAGTGTGGGAAAACTTGATGTTGCCGGCGCAGTCGGTGTAGGATTCATGGATGTTATAAAAGACCTTGGATTGAAGGAACCCTATGTGGGACAGACGGTTCTTAAAACGAGCGAGATTGCAGAGGATTTGACATATTATTTTGCAAGCTCCGAACAGGTACCCTCGAGCGTTGGACTCGGTGTACTTATGAATAAGGACAACACTGTAAGACAGGCAGGCGGTTTTATTATTCAGCTCATGCCTTTTGCATCGGAAGAAATCATTGCAAAACTTGAAGAGAATTTGGCCAAGGTATCGTCGGTTACGAAGATGCTTGATGAAGGAATGGGTCCTGAAGAGATGCTTAATTATCTTTGTGAAGGGTTGGACCCTCAGATAGTAGATACGATTCCCATAGGATTTAAATGTAATTGTTCGAAAGAGCGTGTGTCGAAGGCTTTGATAAGTGTCGGAAAGAGTGATTTACAAAAGATGATTGACGAGGGCAGCTCCATTAATCTTCATTGCGATTTCTGCAATACGGATTATGAATTCGAACTCGACGAGCTGAAAGAGATGCTCGAGTATGCGGATTGAGACCAAATTACAGCATTAATGCGGAAAAGCCCAGAATATGTTGTAAAATGAGACCGGAGGTCGACCGAAAATACAACAAAAATGCGGAAAAGCCCAGAATATGTTGTAAAAGGAGATCAGAGGTCGAACGAAAATACAGCATAAATGAGGAAAATGCCCGAATATGTTGTAAAAGGAGACCGGAGGTCGACCGAAAATACAACATAAATGAGGAAAAGCCCGAATATGTTGTAAATAGAGAACTGAGGACAGGCGAAAATACAGCATAAATGAGGAAAAGCCCAGAATATGTTGTAAAAGGAGACCGGAGGTCGACCGAAAATACAACAAAAATGAGGAAAAGCCCAGAATATGTTGTAAAAAGAGACCGGAGGTCGACCGAAGTTACAACAAAAATGAGGTAAAAGCCCGAATATGTTGTAAAAAGAGACCGGAGGTCGACCGAAAATACAACATAAATGAGGAAAAGCCCGAATATTTTGTAAAAAGAGACCGGAGGTCGACCGAAAATACAGCATAAATGAGGTAAAAGCCCGAATATGTTGTAAAAAGAGACCGGAGGTCGACCGAAAATACAGCATAAATGCGGAAAAGCCCCGAATATGATGTAAAAGGAGACCGGAGGTCGAACGAAAATACAACAAAAATGCGGAAAAGCCCAGAATATGTTGTAAAAGGAGATCAGAGGTCGACCGAAAATACAGCATAAATGCGGAAAAGCCCGAATATGATGTAAAAGGAGACCGGAGGTCGAACGAAAATACAGCATAAATGCGGAAAAGCCCAGAATATGTTGTAAAAAGAGAACTGAGGACAGGCGAAAATACAGCATAAATGAGGAAAAGCCCAGAATATGTTGTAAAAGGAGACCGGAGGTCGAACGAAAATACAACAAAAATGCGGAAAAGCCCAGAATATGTTGTAAAAGGAGACCGGAGGTCGAACGAAAATACAACATAAATGCGGAAAAGCCCGAATATGTTGTAAAAAGAGACCGGAGGTCGACCGATAATACAGCATAAATGAGGTAAAAGCCCGAATATGTTGTAAAAGGAGACCGGAGGTCGACCGAAATTACAGCATAAATGAGGAAAATGCCCGAATATGTTGTAAATAGAAATTTAACGAGGTAGAAAAATGACAACAAACGAAAAAGCTTTGATGCTTCACGAGGAGTGGCAGGGCAAGCTTGAGACGAAAAGCAAGGTTGAAGTAAAATCAAAGGAAGCGCTTGCGTTAGCGTATACGCCCGGTGTGGCCGAGCCTTGCAAGGTGATAGCAAAGGATAAAAAAGAAGTTTATAAATATACAGCAAAAGCAAATACGGTTGCGGTTATTTCCGACGGTTCCGCAGTTCTCGGACTCGGAAATATAGGTGCGGAAGCGGGAATTCCGGTAATGGAAGGAAAAGCCGTTCTTTTTAAGGAATTCGGTGGCGTTAATGCCGTTCCCATTTGCCTTGATACACAGGATACGGAAGAAATCATAAAGACCGTAACATATCTTGCGCCCAATTACGGCGGTATCAATCTTGAAGATATTTCTGCTCCGAGATGTTTTGAAATAGAGGAAAGACTTAAAGCTACTCTCGATATTCCCGTATTTCATGACGACCAGCACGGCACGGCCATAGTTGTTCTTGCCGGACTTATTAATTCCTTAAAAGTGACGGGAAAGAAAAAAGAAGAATGCAGGGTGGTTGTCAACGGCGCCGGTTCAGCAGGCGTTGCAATTACAAAACTTCTTTTGAGATACGGTTTTTCGAATGTAATAATGTGCGATAAGCTTGGTATTATTTCAAAGGATTATCCGAATCTTAACTGGATGCAGGAGAAGATGACCGAGGTGACTAATCTTAAGGGCGAAAAGGGCACTTTGGCGGATGCCTTGAAGGGTGCGGACATTTTTGTGGGCGTAAGTGCTCCGAATCTTGTGACCCCCGAGATGGTTAAGTCTATGAATAAGGATGCGATTATTTTTGCAATGGCAAATCCTGTTCCTGAAATTATGCCGGATGTTGCAAAGGCAGCAGGCGCAAGAATCGTGGGAACGGGAAGATCGGATTTCCCGAATCAGGTCAATAATGTTATTGCTTTCCCGGGCATTTTTAAGGGTGCTTTGGAAGGAAGGGCAACTAAGATTACGGAAGAGATGAAACTTGCTGCGGCAAATGCGATTGCGGACTTAATTCCCGATGATGAATTAAATGACGAGAATATAATTGTTCCGCCTTTCCATCCGACGGTTGCCGAAGTTGTCTGCAATGCCGTAAAGAACAATATATAAGGCACTGTAGTTTTTCAAAAAGAAGAAAATAAGTACGACAATATGCAAAATATGATTTTTGCTGTGTCAATAATTAAATTGAGGGGTTTATGAATTACAATTCGGACACTTTATACAAATTAATGATTTTATATATGCTGAAATCTGCCGCGGAGCCTTTGACTTTGATTCAGATTGCGACTTTTTTCATAGATAAGGAATATACGCAGTACGCGAACATTCAGTCTCACGTAAAGGCGCTTGAGGACCAAAATTTCCTTGCGGTTAAGCAGAATCACAACAAAAGTCTGATTTCGATTACGGAAGAGGGCATGGAGTCGCTGCAGTATTTCCTCGGCGATATCAGTGCAGAGATTAAGTGTGATATTCAGGAGTACCTAAAGGTCAATTCCACGGAATTGAGACGTGAGGCTTCGATTGTATCCGATTATTACAAAAATCAGTACGGCGAGTACGAGGCATTTCTTTGGGCAAAGGACAGAGATACGGAACTTGTTACGATTAAACTTACGGTTCCGAGCGAAAAAATGGCAGCCTCCATTTGCGATAATTGGCAGGAGAAAAATCAGGAAATATATCAGTATCTGACTGAGCAACTGTTCTGAAAACGATGCGGGAAAACATACAAGGCAGCGTGTTAACAAGGCTGTACGACAAAAAACTATATTAAGGATTAGGAAAACATGGCACAGAAAAAAAGAAGAAAAAGAAAAAAGAAATCTAACAACGGGTACAAAATACTGGCCGGAGGAGTCGGAGCATCGATAATTTTGCTTGTAATGCTTCTTGCAGTTTTTTTAGTAAAGGATGCCGGCGGACTTAATTTCGGCGGAAAGAATAATCCGGGTACGATTAATGAAGTAAAACTTCTCGCACAGTATGATGCTGCAATGACTCCGGACGAATGGCTTACACTTGAACAAAATGTTCCGAGCGAAATAAGTCAGAGCGTATCGAT
Organism: Lachnospiraceae bacterium; assembly: GCA_045628965.1. Taxonomy (GTDB): domain Bacteria; phylum Bacillota; class Clostridia; order Lachnospirales; family Lachnospiraceae; genus UBA3766. Next base: position 4,050 of record JAZQQI010000005.1, read on the forward strand.
TATGATGGTTGGTGATATGCTTATGCATTTAAATGTAACTCAATCAGGATTTAAGGATGACGGAACGAAGAATTATGACCATCTTTTCAGCAGAATCGCATCTGATGTCCAGGCGGCTGATATCTCGATTGTAAACGAAGAGATAGTTTTTGCGGGCGAAGATATGGGATTTTCGGGATACCCGATGTTCAATACGGCAGAAGAAGTAGGCGATGCCGAGGCAAATGTCGGATTTAACGTAATTCTTCATGCGACGAATCATACAATGGACAAATGGAAACAAGGCCTTATGAACACAATTAATTTCTGGAAGAAATATCCGGATATTAATGTTCTTGGCGTAAATGAGACAGCGGAACAACAGGAAGAGATTACCGTTATTGAGAAAAACGGAATAAAAGTTGCTCTTCTCAATTATACATACGGTCTTAACGGAATGCCGCAACCCGATGACATGCCGTTTGCGGTTAATCTTATTGATGAGGACCTTATGGACCGAAACATTAAAAAAGCTCATGAAGAAGCGGATTTTGTCGTTGTGTGTATTCACTGGGGTACAGAGTATCAGCTTTATCCTTCGGAAGAGCAGAAAAACTGGTGCAAATGGTTCCTTGAAAGAGATGTCGACCTTGTTCTCGGAGCGCATCCGCATGTTATTCAGCCTATTGAATGGTATACCGATGAAGAAGACGGCGACGAAATGCTTGTTTATTACTCTCTCGGAAACTACGTAACCGGAACCCGTGCTGCAAGAAGCGGCGTTTACGAGCAGGCAATAGGCGGACTTGCAAAGGTTGAATTGACAAGAAATTCGAAAGGTGAAGTTGTTATTTCGAAGTACGGCGTCGAACCTCTTGTTGCAAACATCGGTCAGCCGGGATACGGTAATATTTATACGGTTCCTTTGAGCGAATACACCGAAGAAGAAAGAAAATCCACGATTCTTGCCGGAAACGACCCGACTTTTACAATAGCCAATTGCGAGGCAACATGCGAAAAGGTCTGGGGAGATTTGTACAACGCCGGTGACCGAGAAACAATCATAACAAGAGAAATTGATTAAAAACAGGATGCCCTATCGAAAGACAGGGCATTTGTTATACAAAAGGAGATAAGCATGAATATTGCGGAAATTATTGCAAAAGAAATCGATAAACCCCTGCAGTATGTCGTCAATGTAATTAAATTGTACGATGAGGGATGCACGATTCCTTTTATTGCCAGATATCGAAAAGAAGCCCACGGCGGAATGGATGACACGTCTCTTAGGACCTTGGAAGAGAGACTTAAGTATTTAAGAAATCTTGAGGCAAGAAAGGCAGAAGTACAAAAAAGCATCGAGGAACAGGGAAAATTAACTGACGAGCTTGTAAAAGAAATCGAAAAGGCGCAGACGCTTTCGGAAGTAGAAGACATTTATCGACCTTTTAAGCAAAAAAGAAGAACGAGAGCTTCGATAGCAAAGGAAAAAGGCCTTGAGCCTTTGGCAATGACGATTTACCTTCAGGCTGCCCAAGCAGAAGCACCCGAAGTACTTGCAAAAAAATATATCGATTCCGAAAAAGGTGTTGAAACGACAGAGGATGCCCTTTTGGGAGCAAGCGACATAATTGCGGAAATGATATCGGATTCTCCGGAAATACGTAAAAAATTACGTGAAATGTACAAAAGAAACGGTTGTATAAAGAGCGTTGCCGCAAAGGATGAAGAGTCGGTATATGAAATGTATTATGATTTTACGTCTCTTTTATCCAAAATTCAGGGGCATCAGGTACTTGCTTTAAACCGTGGGGAAAAGGAAGGGTTATTGAAAATAAAGGCTTCTATCGAAAGAGAAGCGGCACTCGGAACAATCGAAAAAATGATTATAAAGGGAGAGAATCCCTGCACTTCATTTTTGAAAAATGCCATAGCTGACGGGTACGACAGACTGTTGGAACCATCCATGGAGAATGAAGTAAGAGCGGATATTACCGAAAAAGCTGCGGAAGGCGCAATTCACAATTTTGCATTAAATCTGAAGCCTCTTCTTATGCAACCACCCGTTAAAGGAAAGGTGACAATGGGGCTTGATCCCGGATACAGAATGGGCTGTAAGGTTGCGGTAATAGACCCGACCGGAAAAGTTTTGGACACAACCGTCGTTTATCCGACACACGGCGACAGACAAAAAGCAGAGTGTATCGACAAACTTTTGGGGATGATAAAGAAACATAAGGTTGAACACATAGCAATCGGAAACGGAACGGCATCGAGAGAAACGGAGATAATGACAGCAGAGATGTTGAAAAATTGTTCGGGTGTATCTTACATGGTTGTAAATGAAGCAGGAGCTTCGGTATATTCGGCATCAAAACTTGCGGCGGAAGAGTTTCCGGAATATGACGTTAATTTAAGGAGTGCGGTTTCCATTGCAAGACGACTTGAAGATCCGTTGGCAGAACTTGTCAAAATTGAGCCGAAAGCCATCGGTGTCGGACAGTACCAACATGACATGCCGCAAAAGAAACTTGAGGAAAGCTTGGATGCGGTTGTTGAAGATTGTGTAAATGCGGTAGGTGTGGATTTGAATACGGCATCTCCATCTCTACTAAAAAGGGTGTCGGGACTTTCTGCTCAGACGGCCAAAAATATAGTTGATTACAGAGAAGAAAACGGGGCTTTTACATCAAGAAAACAGATTCTTAAGGTTCCCAAACTCGGACCTAAGGCGTACGAGCAGTGTGCCGGATTTTTGAGGGTTTCCGAAAGCAAAAATGTACTCGACAATACCGCAGTTCATCCCGAAAGCTACGAAGCGGCCGAGAAACTTTTGAAAATTTGCGGATATACGCTTGAAGACGTAAAATGCGGAAATGTAAAAGACATTTCAGAGAAAATAAAATCAATCGGGGAAGCGAAAATTGCCGAAGAATGCGGAATCGGAGCAATGACTCTTAAAGACATCGCAAAAGAGTTGGCAAAACCCGGAAGAGATCCGAGAGAATCGCTTCCGAAGCCGATTTTCAAAACGGACCTTTTGGATATAAAAGACCTTAAACCCGGAATGATTCTTACGGGAACGGTCAGAAATGTAATCGATTTCGGGGCGTTTGTGGATATCGGGGTTCATCAGGACGGATTGGTACATATCTCCGAAATAAGTGACCGTTTTATCAAACATCCGAGCGAAGTGCTTTCGGTCGGCGAAGATGTAAAAGTTGTGATTCTTGATGTAAATGAATCAAAGAAAAGAATCGCACTTTCCATAAAAAAAGCAAAAAATGCAGATTGATTTTTGAATGAAAATGGAGCAAAAAATGAAAATAACGGAAATGAATTTTCTTCCATACTTTGAAAAATATAAAACCACCGTATACTCGATGGCTTTCAGTTATGTCGGAAATTCATCGGATGCGAATGATATTTTGAAGGAAGTTTTTATAAAACTTTTGAAAAGCGAGAATGATTTTGAAAGCGATGAGCATTTGAAAGCATGGCTTATAAGAATTTCCGCAGACATGAGTATGAATTACGAAAATAAACAGGAAGACCCGAAGGATACAAACCCTGAGAACCTAACCGAAGAAAACAAAACGCATAATGATTATATACCGAAACTTGTAAGCGGATTACCGAAAGAATACAGGATTCCTCTTCATTTATATTATTACGAAGATTATTCTGTCAATAAAATCGCAACTGTATTGGATTTGCCGGAAGCAATGGTCAGAATAAGGTTGAAAGAGGGCAAGAATATGTTAAAAGCATTGTAAGAAAGGAGGATTGACTGTTGAAAGGCGCAAGAAAGTATAAAAATAGAATTAACGGGATGTGCAATGAAGAAATCAATGTGTCTTCAGAAGATATAATTAACGGATTTAAAGGAATTTCGAATGAAGAGAACAGCGATTCGTTATTTGATATTTTTGATGATTCTGCAGTCATGAATCCTGAATTTGAAATAATGGACCTCTCTGATGACAAATTTGAAGTTTCCGCGTCCGGCGATTCAAAAAATTTGTCAAAAGAGTTGTCGGACATTAGTGATGCCATAGCAAGAAAAACGGCGAAAACTGATGTTTTTGCCACAACATTAAAAAAGAACAGACGGTTTTTCGGAATTGGTGCGTGTGTGATAGCGGCGATTTTTATTGCTGCTGCAGGAATTAAATACAGAAAAGAAATATTTGCCGTTGCCGATAATTTTTTGGGAAGAAATTCAATATCGGAATATGAAGATATGAAGTACCTTTATGAAATCGGCGAGGCGAAGAATGCCAACGGTTGTACGATAAATTTGTTGGGTGTTTCGGGAAGCTATTCGGACCCCGTGATAAATTGCGATATTCTTTTTGAAGGAAACGACCGTGGCAAGATGGAAAATGTGATAGATGTTGAGGCCTATATTCTCGGAAAAGAGCAGTTCGAAAATGAGAAGGACAGATATTCGACATTTTCCGGTCAAGGTATACAGGACGAATTTACTTCGGGACTTTATCATGTCAGTTTTGAGGTTCCGCAAATATGGCTTACCGACGAAAAACCGGTTATTTTAAATTTTACGGAAATAACGTATACGGAAGTTATTAACAGAACAATCACACCGAAGGCCGAGTTTGAGTTTGTGGTACCGAACGAGTATTTTCACGATTCAAAAACGGTTTATGTCGATGATGTTTCGGTGGAGTATAAAGATGCATCATATAAACTTACGGAAATTTCGTACAGCGAATATAATACGAAATTGCTTTTTGAGTATGATTTGAAAAACGATGAATATAAAACGGAAAAAGAACAGAAAAAATACGAAAAAAAATTAAGCAATAATGCAAATAAAATGCTTAATAAATCTTATCTTTATGTCGATGGCGAAAAACATGAATGCGAATGTATTTTTGACAAAACAAACGAAGAGAATCCGAATAAGGGATATAAAATTGTAGAATTTAATGTGGGAGATACAGATTATTCGTCTGATTTTTATCTGAATGTATGTGATATGACTTTTAATTTGGACCGCCCAAAAAAAATGCTTTCTTATGAAGAATATGTGACGAGATTGCCTGAAAATTGCGAAGAAATTGCTAAAAAGGGATATACTTACGAATGTAACTCCTTTGTGGATGACGAAAACTTTAAGGTGACTCTTGTGAGAGTATTCGGAGACAGATATTTACCGATAATGCAGTTCGACGTGGAATTCAAAAATCCAGATGAAGCACTTTTTCAAGATGAAATAGGAATGGCGGTCAGACTTGTTCCGTCAAGAAATTATGATAAACGCGACAATTATATTGAAACAATGTTCACCGGCATACGAGACGATGAAAATCCTGCTTTGTATCATTTGATTGGAAGCGGAGATATAGATTGTGTAGGAGACGGTAAAAAGAGCGTAGCGATAATCGATTACATTTATCCGATTGAAGGGGATGATCCCTATTTTGTTTATGATACGGATTTGGGATTGATAAACATTCATACACCTGAGATGTTTTTGAAAGATACTTCAAATATTAACGTAGGAATCAATGATATCAACATAGACGGAACAGATTATTCATTTAGTGTGGAAGCAGATACCGGGCTCAGCACGATTTGCGAAATCGCGTTTGAAATACCTGAAGAAATAAGAGAAACAAATGAAAGCGAAAAATATGAATACTGTCAGAAAATGATGTGGAACTTCATAAATAAAGCATCGCTTATTGCAGATGACAAAGAGTATTTCGTTCAACCGATGATGGATGAACATCTGGATATTTACATAGACGATGAAATTTGTTCGGTTATAGTCGATTATGAGCCAATCTATTTCTATATGTGCGATGAAGTTACTCTTGTGATTGAAGACACAACATATTTAATGAGGATGGGAAAATAGTATACTAAAAGCAAAAAATAATTGACAATAGGTCGTAATAGCGCTAAAATATCATTTGCGTGAAATTTTAGCGTATGTGCGTTTAGCTCAGCTGGATAGAGCGTTTGGCTACGGACCAAAAGGTCGGGGGTTCGAATCCTCTAACGCACGGTATAAAAGAAAGAGAGATGTCAAAGACATCTCTTTTTCTTTTACAGCGGCGTTGCCGCTTAGAACCCTTGCAAGTGCAAGGGTCCGGTCTCAGCGTCGCAGAGCGACGCTTCGGTCGGTTCGGCGGGAAAAAGGTCCGCCCGGACCTTTTTCTATTTCCGCCTCACCCTCTAACGCACGTGCGCTGTGAAGGCTTGAAACTCAGTAATTGCAAGGGTTTCAAGCTTTTTGTTTTGTCTAAAATTGGGTGGGACCTAGGTGGGACCTGTCTAAAATGCCGATAAAATCTGTTGTATCCAAAGCAGCTTTGGGGGCATTCGGAGTAGGCAGTATTGTTCAGTATGTGGGAGCGTTTACCGAGATGGTAAATCACGTCGGAACGCTTACCAGGTATTATGCTGAGAATAAGGTCTATACGGAGCATTTGGAGAAACTGTTCGAGTATCTGGATATTCCCAATAATAAGTGCGGAGGTGAACTTTCGGTAGAGAGAAACTTCTTCGATTAAAATGCCGGAAACGGGTGCGAGATAGAATTCAGAAATGTTTCTTTCAAATATCCGGGCAGTGATACATATGCACTGAAAAATATCAATACCAAACTTAGCATAGGGGAAAAGCAGGCATTTGTCGGCACCAACGGAGCGGGCAAGACAACATTTGTAAAGCTTCTTTGCAGACTGTACGACCCTACGGAAGGTGAAATACTGCTAAATGGGGTTGATATCAGGAAGTATGATTATGAAGAATATATGA
>JAZQQI010000006.1:0-169067 GCA_045628965.1 Lachnospiraceae bacterium
GGGAGTCGAGATGACTCGGAAGTATTATCGTGGTAAAAATCAGAAGCTTGACAGCGAGGTTGTTAACGAAATGTTTAGCTTTCCCCTGCCTGCATTAAGCAATGAAGTTTAAGAAAATTTCCATTACCCAGTATTACCCAAATTTTTTACAAAAAAACAGCCCGAAAACCTATTGTTTTCGGGCAAAATAAAAGAGCAGGTGATGGGAATCGAACCCACGTATTCAGCTTGGAAGGCTGATGTTCTACCATTGAACCACACCTGCATCATATATCGTCGAGGTGACAGGATTCGAACCTGCGACCCCCTGGTCCCAAACCAGGTGCTCTACCAAACTGAGCCACACCTCGATGAAGACCTAACTCGTGACGCAAGTGTTATTATATGTAAAGCTTAGAGTTTTGTCAACAATTATTTTTCTTTTTCAAAAAATAAAAACGAAAAATGCGAATAATGGTTTTACATGCAGTGCATAACGGTTTTATTTGATAACAAACAAATTTATGTTTACATTTGGAACAAAAAATAATATTATCGAATGGTTTCCAAAAGACACTATGTTTTTGTGCGAATGTTACGTATAATGGCAAAAGTAAGTTGGAAATTATATTTTTGTTTCGAAAAAGGAGAGATTATGAAAAAGTCAAGTATTTTATTTGCAACAGTAGCGGCAACGATGCTTTTAGCAGCTTGCACGGACACACAGGAAATTCAGCCTGATATTATAGTACCGGATGACAATGTAATTGATATTGAAGAACCGGTCGAAGGTGCACCTATCGATGATTATTATGAAGATGAGTATGTTGACGAGATTACGGAAGGCGCAGCAGGTGAGGATGAAGGGTATATGGAAAGTGAGAGCTTGACAGAATATGTCGGAGTATCCGAAGAGTTGGAAGGATACATGGATATCAAGATGGCTCAGACAGAGGCTAACCTTGCAAATATCAATATTGATTCCGATTACAAAAGATTTATTTTGGGCGATGCATTTATGTCATATTTCTATGACGAAGAAAACTATGTAGCGTTTTCATCGTCTACATTGTATGATGAATTGATGCCGGGATTTCTTGAATCAGAGACGGCGTTTGCTCTTATTGATGTAAACGGAGACGGAGTGGATGAGCTTTATTACACAGTAACGGATTACAATACATATTCCCAGTATTCCGTAATTATCGGCAAAGAGGACGATCATATGAAGCCCTACTATTTCGATGAGACTCACAGCATCAATTATGGCAGCCGTTTAACAGCGGGAGGATACTGGATTGAAGAGAACACAATGAGCGAAGAGGCATTTTATCAAGTATACGCATTTGAACAAGATGGTGAAAAAATGTATATCGAAGGTGCTTTTATAGGACATTGTGATACCGAAGAGGACTACTATTCACGTGTAGACGGTATGTGGGAATTGTATGAAAAAGATAATGCAATTAATATGATAAAACTTTCTGATCCCGTAGAGATGTAATAAAGTGCTGCAATGAGAGATACAGAAAAAAGGTTATATGAATTACAGGATGATAAATTCAGGGAATAGCAGATAAGGACAATTCCCAATGAGTTCGGTGAGATTACGGTGTACAGAACATGTGATTATCCAAACGAACAGTTTTTACGTGAAAAATCTTATGGCGGAGCGGATTATATCGTGTTGCAAGATCCACGCGGACCGGATGAACTTGTGATGGAAAAAGCTGTATTATACAGCGAGGATTCCAAATTCATTATAGAAATTTATGACGGAAATGTTTTGGATTTGTGCAAAATAATATACAAAGAATAAAATGAAAGGTTAAGCCGAATTGAAGGTAGAAGTTAATTCAATAGAAAATATTGAAGATGAGAAGGCGGTCATAAGTGTCGTTTCCGTAACGGAAGAAATCCAAAGCGCAATCGATATTCTTGAGAATAACTGCAGGGTGATTCCCGTGACACATAACGGAGAAACCGTTATGTGCAAAACCGACAGGATATACTATATTGAGTCGGTGGACAAGAAGACTTTTGTGTATACGAAGGATGATTGCTTTGAGAGCAAATTAAGGCTGTACGAGCTTGAAGAAAAACTGAATAAAGGGTTTGTCAGATGCGCGAAGGCCATGATAGTTAACATTCGAAAGATTAATTCGGTTAAGTCGGATATTAACGGACGAATGACGGCGGAACTTCTTAACAAAGAGCAGATTGTAATAGCGAGAAGCTATGTGAAGGATTTGAAAGGAAGGTTGGGATTATAACATGAGCAAAATTAAAATGATATTTAACCAGACATTGATGATTTCAACCGGCATACTCTTTTGTGTGGGAATTTCACAGCTCTTCGAACATTTTGCGTACGGTTGGGATTTGATTGAGTGGAAGTGGTATATCCCGCTTTCGTTTGTGTTTTCCGGCTTTTTATGCGCACTCCCTTCATTGTTTCTTTTCAATACGTGGGATTCTTCGGAAAAATCCCGGATTATTGTCGGAAGAATCATGCATTTTGTTTTTGAGGGTGCAATAGTATCCGTGTGCGGTTTTGTTTTTGAATGGTACACGAGTTTTATTGCATATCTTCCGGTACTTGTAATGTATGTGCTTATATATGTTTTCGTGTGGATGGGAATGCAATGGATTTATAAAAAAGACGACGACAAAATCAATGCGGCAATAAAAGAAATCAGAGACGAGGAATAGGAAAAAAACATAAAATACAGAAAAAAGTGCAACTTGGTAACGTGTTTTTGCATGTTGGAAGCGTTGCACTTTTTTTAGTGGGATTTTGTGGTAACATGCAATCAAACGAAAGAAAAGAGGATAAAAAATGAATGCAATTACAGTAAATAATTTGTCAAAGAAATATAAAGAACACCTTGCGGTGGATAACATTTCTTTCGAAGTACATGAGGGCGACTTCTTCGCTTTCTTGGGTGAAAACGGTGCGGGAAAATCAACGACAATCAATATTCTTTGTACCATATTCGAAAAGACCAAAGGTGAGGTAAAGGTTTTTGAAAATGTGCTGGGAAAAGATGACGATGCAATAAGAAACGATATCGGAATCGTGTTTCAAAATTCCGTGTTGGATAACAAACTGACGGTAAAAGAAAACTTATATACAAGAGGAGCATACTACGGTTTGTCAAAGAAGGAAACGGATAAGAGGCTGGACCCTTTTTGGGAAAGGTTTGAACTTGCGGAGATTTGGAACAGAAAGTACGAAAAACTTTCAGGCGGACAGAGAAGAAGAGTGGATATAATAAGGGCGCTTCTAAATAATCCGAGAATTCTTTTCCTTGATGAACCCACGACGGGACTTGACCCGATGTCACGAAAGATTGTCTGGGACTACATTGAATATTTGAGAAAAGAAAAGAAAATGACAATATTTTTGACAACTCATTACATGGAAGAAGTAAGGGATGCCGACAAGGTGGTAATTCTCGATAAAGGAAAAATCGTTGCAAACGACACACCTGCGGGTCTTAAAAGCCGCTATACCAACCTGAAACTGATTTGGTATGCGGCTCGGGGAAAAATGAACGATGAACTTTTAGGAGAGCTTAATTACAAATATGAAGCCGACCACTACATAATATGCGTGCCTACAGAAGATTTTGAACTATCAAAATTTTTGTATGAAAACAAGGATAAAATTAAGGACTACGAAGTAATTAAAGGCAGTATGGATGATGTATTTTTGAATCTTACGGGAAGGAAAATAGGTGAATAAAATGAAGGGATTTATCGGACTTACAAAAAGAGATTTGTTGTTGTTTTTTAAGGATAAGCAGTCGGTGGCTTTTTCGCTTTTGACTTCAATCATTGTGCTTGTGTTATATCTTTTATTTTTAAAAGGTTCATATGTTGACTCGGTAAACAGTGTATTTGAATCGTATGAAGGCCTTTCGGATTTGATATCGGAGGATGAAATCAATACGTTCGTAAATATGGTACTTCTTACGGGAATTCTCGGTTCGGCTATGATTACCGTACCCTATAACTGTCTTATGAATCTTGTTAGGGATAAAGAAAATAAAATCGATTATGATATTCTTGCGACACCTATTAAAAGATGGAGAATCATTCTTTCATATTTTGTTTCGGCGGCTCTTTCGTCGATAATTCTTACAAGCATTATCTTGACGGCAGGACTTTTGGCTACGGGAATTCAAGGAAAACTTTGTCTTTCGGTTTCGGATATTTTTGCGGCATACGGAGTTGTTGCTCTCGGTTCGGTATCTGCAACGGCACTTTTTATGATATTGGTGCTTTCGTTTAAATCATCCGGCGCAAGTTCGGCGTTTTTCGGAATTCTTTCTGCCGCATCCGGATTTGTCATCGGAGCATATATTCCCATTTCACAGTTTTCAGGTGGGGTTCAGACAGTCTGCAACATTTTCCCTGCCAGTCAGGTTACCATTATTTTGAGAAACATTCTTATGAACGGAGTCCTTTCAAAAATGAATGACTCTATCGGAGGAATTGACGACGGAATGACAGTTGAAACAATTAAGGAAATATTTACCTTTAAAGCTCATGTTTTCGGAAACGATTTCGGAATGAATACCATGGTAATTTACGTTCTTGCAGGTATTGCGGTTTGTATTGCCGCACAGGTGGCGTTGTATTCGGCAACATATAAGAGAAAGTCTTGAATTTAGATATCGAATATTGACTAAAGTCTCTTGATTAAATAGCTGTAAATCAAGAGACTTTTTTTTACTCGGAAAAAATAGCGAAACGTGTTATAATGAAAGATAATGCGAAAAACGGAGGGTATCATATGCCAAACATCAGTCAGATTTCGGGTCTTACCGAGGGCGTCGAAAGAATGGCCCTTAAAGATGCCGCAAAAAAGAACCCAAATCTTCCCACTGCGGAAAACGAATACGGAGAGCTTAAGGGAGAAGAATATAAAAAAAGAGTGGCTGCAATTAAGAAAGCTTCTTTTTCCGTGAAATTGAAAAAGGCACTTAACATAATTCAGATTATCAGCATGGTTCTTGTTCCTGCCGCAACATGGGGCGCTGTATGGATTGCAGAAAAACAAAAAGCGACGCCTTTCAAAGAGATGCAAGTAGGCAATACGATTATGTTATTTGTAGTGATTGAAGTTATTATGGCCCTGGCTTTTATACCTATAGTGGGAATTAAAAATTCCGGACTCAGAGAATTAAAATGCGTGTTAAACAGAAAAATCACACTGAATGACGATAAGTTTGTGTATTCCAACAACACGTTGGATCCCAATTACAGTATGAAGGTCGTTCCCGATGACAGTTTGCTGGAATTTACAATTCCGTATGAGAATATTCAGGGAATCACGCATGATGCGAAGAATTTCAGATACAGAATAGAATGTTCGGAATATGAACTTCACAATAAGAGATTTGCAAGATATGAAAAGGCAACGGGACCGATTGATATAATAGATTTGTTTGAAGATCCGGATATTTTCAAAAAGATTGCATTAAAGGCTTCGGGGAATACAATAATCGGCGGTGGCGTTACGGAAGGAAAACTTCCGACGATAACACATAAATTTGATTTTGCGTGTATAGTTGCAATGGCCGCGTTTTTAATGAGTTGGCCGTATATTGCGCTTATTGTCGCTGCGTGCATGTAATTTCGATAAAAAAGAATCAAAAGGAATGACAAATGGAATATAAGTTTTACAGAAATTCGGATACAAAAGTTAAACCTTTGGATGAAAGGTTTGTTAAGATAGAATCGCAATTTGATATGTACAATCTGTTATCGAAGGCGTGGAGCAGAGAAACCTGTGCACCGAGACTTCGGGACAAATGGAGCGAGGAGAACAAAACCTGCGGGCAGTGTTCCATTACGTCTTTTCTTGTACAGGATATATTCGGCGGAGAGGTGTACGGCATTAAACTTAAAGACGGAAATTTCCATTGCTTTAACGTAATAGGCGATGTCGTATTTGATTTAACGAGCGAGCAATTTGCGGAGAAACTTGATTACAGCGTATGCGAAAAGCAAAAAAGAGAGGTGCATTTTGCCAAAACAGAAAAGAAAGAGAGATATGAACTTCTGAAAAAAACAGTGACGGAATTTGTAAATACGAATTAAAATACAGAAGGAAAATAATTACCCAATCTAAAGATTGTTTTTCAAAGGAAACGACAAAAGGAAAAAGAAGGCTTCGTTAATTGACAGCGGAATGCAAATAACGCATAATTATCTATAGACTTTGTCAAGAAAAGAGGAAAACTATGGAACTTTTTTTGGAATTTTTGAATGCATTCGGTTCGGGTATGAGTTTGGGTAATGTGGCGGAAAGCATTAATGACGTTGCGAGTATAGTCAGTTCATTCAGCTCAATGACAAACGATGTGGTAGATATTCTCGATTTTATAAAAACGGCATTTAAGGTTTTTTTAGTTATTATCGGAGCTTTGGTGGCACTTATGGGCACGGTTGCCGGAGTCGGAGTGGTTGTCGTAATAATCGCGCTTATCGTTGCGATTTGTATTGTTTGTTACGTTATTCCCGCAGTTACCCTTTCGGTTATGGGCAAAAGAGCCGGATATCATTATTGGTGGCTTGCGATTATTCCGTTTACTCAAATATATGTGATGTTCATACTGCCCAGACAGAATTACAAACTGCTGTTTTTCAATTTTAAACGGAGATACATTCCGGCAATAATTTATATTGTACTTCAGATAATCGGAATTCCTTTGATGTTTCTGCTGTTGGAAGTTCCGGTTTTCGGATGGATTGTCGATATTATTCTCATATTGATATTCATATTGATGACATGGCGACTTATGTATGACATTTTGTTTATGTACAGTAAAAAAGAAATTTCCATAGTTCTTTCAATAGCAAGTTTTGCGTTACCGTTCATTTTTACCGGAGTATTGATTGTAGATATGTTCAGAAAACCGAAATTCGGACTGGGCAATTATTATGACAATGATTGGTACAATGCGCAGAACAGAAGCGAAGAATAATAAAGCAAAGCGATAAGTTTCGTGTCCTAAAGAATGTGCCGTAAAGTAATTTACGGCGTGTGTTATTTGTAAAAGGAGGAGTGATTATGCCACATTCAGGAGGAGGAGGAAGCCATTCCGGAGGCGGCGGAGGCGGCCATTCTTCGGGAGGTTCAAGCACAAGAGTGGCTTCGGCGCCGTTTAAAGGTTCGCATACATATGTAGTTTATGACAATACCGGTGCATCGAGACTTGTATATGCGAATTCAAAGGATTACCACGCAGAAGTAACAAAAAAGTCATTAATATCAAACAGCATCATACTTACGGTATTTTTTGCGATACCCGGATTTTGTGTTTTTGTTTTCGGAATTATATCGATGATTACTTCGTTACATTTCGGAATGAGCAAAACGGACTATCCGAGCAGAATCGATGACACCGTTTATATTTTTGACGATTATGATTTGGTTTCCGACAAAGAAGAGCAGAGACTTATTGAAACCCTGGAAGAATTCAGGGATAACACAGGAGTTATTCCCGCTGTTGAGTTCACATATGACGATTTTTGGATGGGAAACTACAACGGCGATATGGAACCGTTTGCGTACAATGAGTATGTTACTAATTTTGATGATGAGTATCATCTCCTTGTCGTTTACAGTTACGGATATGAAGATGCTCAAACGGGCTTCAATGAATTTCATTGGAATGCAATGTGGGGAAATGATTTGGGCAAAACTATATTTTCGGATGACGAAGTATACTTCGGAGATGATCTTCAAAAGCAATTTTCAATAGCCAACGGAAAGAATGTTTCCACAGCGATAGAAACTTCTGTCGTCAACCTGTATATGCGTTTGACCGAAAGCTTTTTCAGATTGGATAAGGGCTCTCTCATAAGCGGAGTAGGATGCCTTATCTGGGGACTTTTGTTCGGAGGTGCAGGCGTTGCGGCTGTTTTATCCACGATATCAGGCTACAAAAAAAGCAAAGCCAAGGGCGAAGTGACTTACAAAATTAAAGGCACACCCCAAATCGGTAAATGCAAATACTGTGAGTGCACCTATTATTTGGGTACGGTCGGTACATGTGTACATTGCGGAGCCCCGCTTGATAACAAGTCTTATGACGTATAATTTGTAAAAGTATTAAAATGAGAAGGGGAAAAAGATGAAAGTAATTAAAAAAGCGGCGTTTTTTTTCACGGCGGCAGCAATGATTTTGCCTATGTGTGCATTTATTCGCACAAACATTGGCGTAAATATTAAAGATTCTGACGGCAAAATGACTGTTTTTAAAGAAGTGATGTTTGACGAAAGAAGTCAGGATGAAATATCGGATGATGATAAATCCAGATTTCTTACCGATGTGGTGTCTTCCAATGATTGGAAATGGGAAACCATCGAAAAATATGAAGATGATAAACATTTCGGCGGAATTCACATGGAAAAGCAGTCTCCCAAAAATCTGGTTACTACATATTTGGAAATTGCGGACAGTATGGATTCGGATTTTTCTTTGTCAACCAAGACGTCAATCGGTTCAAAGACGGTAACCGTCAAAGTAAAGCCTACGGTGAGTCAGTCAAGCCAAGCTTATTCGGATTATTTCGGATACGGTAAAGGCGAGGATGACGAATACTATTTAGTATTAAAAGTACCGGGTAAAGTTATTTCGACAAACGGTGAAGTGTTAAGCGGCAAAAAAACGGTAAGATGGGACATTAAAGATGCGACTAACGCAGATGAGAAACTCGAACTTACCGTAAAATATAAAGCCTTCGGTTTGTCATGGATAATTATTGTTATTGTGATTGCCGTGATTGCCTTGATTTGTGTGGCTTTAAGAAATAAAAACACTATAACGGTTGATGAAGATGAAATAAGTTTTCCGAGACCGGAGATGATTCCTAAACCCTCAGAAGATTCAAATGCCGTTTGGATGCCTTATACCGAAACAAATGATTCCGAGGAATCTGACGAAAAGATGAAACCTTATTCGGAAGTTGGAAGTGTCAATGATTATATGGAAAAACAAAAGAAATGTCCCGAATGTGGAGGCGATCTTGTAGATAACGGCACATACTGTGAACATTGCGGAATGTTCTTTTAAGATAAGGGGAAATTAATGAGTCGAAAATCAAGTCCATTTTTATACAAATTTTTGCGGCCGTTTTTCACGGCCTTTTTTAAGTTGTATTTTCACCCGAAGTACGTTAACAAAGAGGTTGTATTAAAGGAGGGGGCGTGCGTTCTGGCAGGAAATCACAAGCATGCGCTTGACCCGATTTTTGTTGATACCTGTACAAAAAGGGTTGTACATACTCTGGCCAAAAAAGATTTGCATGACGGATGTCTCGGATGGTTTTTCAGGGCGGTCGGAACGATTCCTGTAGATCTGCATGCGGACAGAAACAAAGGCGCTTTGAATGATGCCATAGACTATCTGAAAGAAGGATATATCGTCAATGTTTCTCCGGAGGCAAAGAGAAATTATACTGAGGAAATTCTTTTGAAGTTTAAGCCCGGTGCGGTGGTAATGGGTCAGAGAGCCGAATGCCCGGTAATTCCGTATTCGATAGTGGGTGATTATCGATTCCGAAGCCGAAATTTGACAATCACATTCGGAGAACCTATAGATGTGACAAATCTTTCAGTTGAAGAGGCAAACGGTATTTTGTTTGATAAGGTAAAAGAATTGCTGATTGAGGCAAAAGAGCACATGTAAATGCGAAAAGGAGAAGGGAAATGGAGAATAAGGTCAAAACACCGTGGTATAAGTATTATGACGGAGTACGTGAACATTTGGAGTATCCTGACTGTTCGGTATATTCGCTTTTGAAAGAATCCGCAGACAAATATAAGGACAATGTAAGCTACAATTATTTCGGCAAATGTGCAACGTTTAAAGAATTTGTAAGTCAGATAGAGAAAGCAGCCAAGGCATTTAAGGCAAACGGTGTAAAAAAAGGGGATATAGTGAGCATTTGCATGCCGAATACTCCCGAGGCGCTCATAAGTTTTTATGCTATAAACAAAATCGGTGCCGTATCCAATATGATTCACCCTTTGTCTTCGGAAAATGAAATAAAACATTACGTAAGTCATACCGACAGCAGGATGATTGTCTGCATCGATATGGCATTCAATAAGGTTAATCATATCATCGGTGAAACAAAACTTGAAAAAGCGGTTCTTGTCAGTGTTAAAGATTCGATGCCTGCCGGAATGGGAATTGCCTATTCAATGACAAAAGGCAGAAAGGTATCCGTAGAAAAGAGCGATAAAACAATAAAATGGAGTGCATTTATCGAAAACGGTAAGTCGTATGAGGGCGAGACTTTTGAAAAGGGAGAGCCGAACGATACGGCGGTTATTCTTTACAGCGGCGGAACGGGAGGATTTCCGAAGGGAATAGAACTTACGAACTATAATTTCAATGCGCTTGCGATTCAAGGCTTCGAAAGTTGCCAGATTTTAAAACCGGGAGACAAAACGCTTGCCATTATGCCTGTTTTTCATGGTTTCGGGCTTGGAATATGCATTCACACGACACAGTATTTCGGAGGATGCAGCATTATTCTTCCGCAATTTAACGCGGCAACATTCGATAAACTTCTTACCAAGTACAAACCGAATATAATTGCCGGAGTACCTTCATTGTACGAAGCTTTATTAAAGAACAAGAACTTAAACGGAGTGGATTTGTCTTTCCTTAAATGTGTAATAAGCGGCGGCGATTCGCTTTCGGTAAGTCTCAAAAAGAAGGTTGATGATTTCCTTCGCGAGCACGGTGCGAATATTCAGGTAAGGGAAGGCTACGGACTTACGGAATGCGTTACGGGAAGCTGTCTTACTCCGAACAAGTATTACAGAGAGGGAAGCATAGGAATTCCTTATCCCGATACGTATTACAAGATAATCGATTCCGAAACGGGACAAGAGTTGCCCTACGGTACGGACGGAGAGATTGCCATAAGCGGTCCTACAGTTATGAAAGGATATTATAACGATCCCGAAGAGACATCTCTTATATTAAAGAAACACGAAGACGGACTTTTGTGGCTTCATACCGGAGATTTGGGCTTTATGGATGAGGACGGTTTTGTGTATTTTAAGCAGAGAATCAAAAATATGATAGTATCGTCAGGATACAATGTTTATCCGCAGTACATAGAGAACATTATCGATCAGGTTCCGGAAGTGCTTATGTCGTGTGTTATCGGAATCCCGCATCAGTACAAAGTTGAAGTGGCGAAGGCATTTATCGTTTTGAGAAACGGAATGGAAGCGACACCTGAAATAAAACAAAAAATCAAGGACCATTGCGAAAAGAATCTCGTGAGATATTCATGGCCCTATGAATATGAATTCAGAACCGAATTGCCCAAAACTTTGGTGGGAAAAGTGGCGTTCAATGTGTTAAAGGAAGAGGAAAAGGCCAAACATGCAAACAAAGAAAACTAAAGTTCTTCTTGCTATACCCGAAGAAAGCCGTTCAATATATGATTTTAAGGGAATAATCGAGAACGAATGTCTCGATCTTGAATATATTTCGGCTACACTTGACAGAGAAAGATATGAAGTGTCGTTTTGGGACGGTAAAATCGAGGAACAAAGCTTAAAAACGAAACTTGAAAGTTTTAATCCGGATGCCGTTTTTATGGCCGGAAGGGATTTTCAGGAGAATTTTATGCTTGAATATGCGTCGTTAATCAAGCAAAAGAACCCTGATACGATTACGATTTACGGCGGATTTCATGCGCAACTTTGTTACGAAAGACTTTGCAGGGACAACGTTGATTTTGTGGTAAGATCGTTCAATCCGTACAAAGTGTCGGAAATAATCGAGACACTTCTCGGAAACGATGACCCGACAAAAGACATATTTTCCGGGATAAGGGATATTTGCTACAAAAAAGACGGCGAGTGGATAATAAATGAGTGCGACCCGGCTGATTTGAATACTTTTCCGAGACCGGACCGAAGTTATTTTTATGAAAACAGCAACCACTACAATTATCTTGAACTCAAGCAGGCTGCATGGGTCAGAACCGCTTTTTGCTGCCCTTACAAATGCAAGTTTTGTACCAGAAACAAGATGAATATGGGAGTTTATTCGGCACGCGAAATAAAAGACGTCGTTGATGAAATAGCGGAAATAAAATCCGAAAACATCTATATTGTTGACGATGATTTTTTGGTAAACGAAAAACGTGTTAAAGAATTTATCGCCTGCGTAAAAGAAAAGAACATCAAAAAAAGATACATTTGTTACGGAAGAAGCGATTTTGTCGCATCGCATGATGGGATAATGAAGGAACTTGCGGAAATAGGCTTTTATTATATCCTGGTGGGACTTGAAACGATAAGGGAAGGCATTCTTGACGAATATGACAAACGAAATTCGTTGGAAAACAATCTTAAAAGCATCGAAATCTGCAACAAATACAATCTGAATCTGATGGGCATGTTTATCCTTGATTTGGATTTTGAAAAGAAAGACTTTAAGAATCTTTATTCATTTATCAAAAAGCATAATATGAAGCATGTTGCGGTATCGATTTTTACTCCGGCACTAGGCCTTTCAAATTCCGAGGAGTATAAGGATAGAATGATAACCGACGATCCCGCAAAATACGATTTCCTTCATCTTGTATGTAAACCGGATAAGCTGAGCGTCAATAAATTTTACAGGTATTACTACATACTTCTCATCAAACTTATGTTAAAAGCCAAAAAGGACGGAATATATGATTTCGTTGACTATGGCATGTTTATAAAAGCTTTTATAAAAAATATATTTAAAGGAAACAAAAGAGACGATGAATAATCAAAACGAAAAACAAAAAACAGATAAGGTGATGCCCGACTTTCTTGACAGATTTTTTGGAAAAGCGGTGCCGAAGGTACTTGGAAAAATGATTCCGAATTGGGTTACGCCCAACACAATGACGATGTTTGGAGCAATCGGAGCACTTATAGGAGTAGTGTTTGCGGCACTTGCCTATTTTGACAGATTCTTCCTTATCGGAACATGCGCAGGCGTTCTTACGCATCTTATTTGCGATAATCTGGACGGATATATTGCGAGAAAGAATAACAAAACAAGTACATCAGGCGCTTATTTCGATCTTTTGACAGACATTCTTCATGTAACTTTCCTTCTTATAGCGCTTTCGTATGCGGGTGTCATCAGCTTCTACCTTTCGATATTTATGGTTCCGGTGTATGCTCTCATTATTTTTACATCCATGAATGAAATACATTATTTGAACAAATTTACTTTCCCGTCGGTAGGCCCCTCCGCAACACATCTGTTTCTTCTTGCAATTTGCATAGGAACGATGATTTTTGGCAAAGAAGCGCTTTTTGAGATAAAGGGAATAGGATTAAGCCTCGGAAACATTATTTGCGTTCTCGGCGGAATCGTAATGTATGTTGAGATGATAAAACTTCAGATAAGTGTTTTTGTCAGATTGAAAAGGAAAGACAATGAAGGACAATAAGGAGTATATTTACATTGTTTTGGTAAAATCCCATACACTGTTCGGAAGACTTGCGAGAGTGTTCGACAAATACGAGTATACGCATATTGCATATTGTCCCGACGAAGAGTTAAAACATTTTGTCTCTTTTTCGAGAGAAAAACATTATGCGCCTTTTGAGAGCGGATTTTCGAGGGAAACAATGGATTGCTTTGCATACGGCAAAAACGAGACCGTAAAGCTTAAGGTATTCAAAGTCCCTGTGGAAAGCGAAAACATGAGAAAAATAAACACTTTTATCGAAAAAGTCGAGAAAGAGCGCGATGAATATAAGTTTAATCTTTATGCGGCAGTGACAAAGGCAATTTTTCACGGATTCAGAATATACAAGACTTTTAACTGCATGTCTTTTGTCGGCAAAATTCTTGAACTGTCAGGAAGCGTTCCCATGGATAAAAAGTATTACAAATACGATATTGAGACCGTGGATAAAATGTTAGGCGATTATTTTTACAGTGAAGGCGAATACAAAAGGGAAGAATTATTGACACCGGACTATATGGACAGAGTCGGGTTGTTAAAAAATGTATTAACCTTTGTATCTCTTAATGTAACTCTTATTTGCAGAATGATTTGCAAGAATCCGAATTCGGAAGAATGATAAAAAAACATAAATATTCAGTTGCTCTTCGTAACATATATAAAGATAATCGGAGGTAATTATGATGACGGCAGTATTGAAATTGGAGTAAGAAAATAACAAATCAGGAAAACAGGCCAAAGCCGGTTTTTTTGATATTCAAAATAAATATTGTCTATTAGACCGTTGATGCTGTATAATGTGAATCGGTTGGAAAAAATTAAAAAAGGGAGAATTTTATGGCAAATTATTTAGATATGCTTGGCTTATCTGCTATTGCGGAAAGCGTAAAAGAGATAATGGGACTTTTCGACATGTCAAACGGATTGGATGTCGGAAATATTGTATCGACGTTGCTGAATGTAGTAAAAACAATGTTTGGCTCACTCGGCGGTGCGATGGCATCGTTCGGAATAATAGGATTTGTGATAATCAGCATAGTAGTAGGGGTAGTTCTGATAGCATATTTCATTATCGGATATCTCTTACCTGCTATTGCATTGTTTAAGATGGGAAAGAAGGCAGGATACAAACAGGCATGGTTCGCATTTGTTCCCATTTTGCAGACATATGCTTCGTTTGTAATCCCCAGAGAAAGATATAAGTTGTTGTTTATTAATACCGGCAAGAGAAATGTAATAGCCATTGTGTATTTGATTACAAGTATACTGTGGAAGTTAATTAAATCTTTGCTTTCGTTTGTTTTGAATTTGGTGATTCCCGGCTTCGGAACCATTGTAGCGACCATAATAAAAGGTTTCTTCTGGTTGATTTTCTCAGCCTTTAATTGGAGAAAGATGTACGATATATTCTTTACATATAAGAAAAAAGGCGCTTCGATAGCGCTTTCGATTATAGGAGTATTTATTCCTGCGGTTTATTCAATTGCGCTGTTAACCTGTATTAAGCAGGAGCCGAAATTCGGAAAAGGCAATTATTATTCATGTGATATGTCAAAAAAAGTTAAAGAATGAGATTGTAAGGATCTGACATCAAAATGATTATTGCGATGGAAGATACGGAAAAATGTCGGAGAACCGTATCTTTTTGATACGGTTTTTTATTTGAACAAAAGCGGAAAACGTTTCAATCTGCTTTTGAATATAATGCTAACCCCGAAGAGATTCTGAGGGAGAAGGAGGATTTTATGAAAAAATTTATTGCGGCGGGATTTACCGCACTGCTTGCGGCGTTTACGCTTACCGGTTGCGCTGCGAAAAATGAAACGGAGAATCAAACAATCAGGGTAGGTTCTCTGAAAGGACCGACATCCATAGGTCTTGTCAAAATGATGGATGATTCGGAAAAAGGACTTACAAAAAACAACTATGAATTTACGATGGCCGTTACGGCAGATGAACTTTTGCCCCAAATGGTATCGGGAGAACTTGATATTGCCCTCGTTCCTGCTAACGTGGCTTCGGTACTGTGTCAAAAGACACAAGGCGAAGTGGTTGTGACGGACATAAATACGCTTGGTGTTTTATATGCCGTAAGTGGAAACGATGAAATTTCATCGGTGAAGGATCTTGAAGGAAAGACGATTTACGTTACCAATAAGGGAACAACACCGGATTATGCGATTCAGTATTTGCTTATTGCCAATGGACTGAATACCGATGATGTTAATATTGAATACAAATCGGAAGCGACGGAGGTTGCCGCGTGTCTTAAAGAAAACATAGAGGCTGTAGGAATTCTTCCGGAGCCTTTTGTTACGGCGCTTTGTATTCAAAACGAAGATATGGCCAAGGTGCTTGATCTTACGAAAGAATGGGATGATATTCAGGGCGAAGGCGGCAGCAGACTCGTTACCGGAGTGACGGTGGTAAGGAAAGCTTTTCTTGAGGAAAACGAAGAAGCAGTTAACACGTTTATGAGCGAGCATAAGGTTAGTGCAGAATATGCAAACTCGAATGTTGAAGAAACTTCGGAACTTGTGGCGAATCTTGGGATTATCGAGAAAGCGGCTGTTGCGGCCAAGGCAATTCCGGATTGCAATATTGTGTATATAGACAAAGAAGAAATGAAAACAGCGCTTTCAGGATATCTGGAGGTTTTGTACGGACTTAATCCCGAAAGTGTCGGAGGACAATTGCCCGGTGAAGAATTCTACTACTAAACAATTATTAAAAAAGGCGGGAATTATCCTTTTCTGGCTTGTTGTCTGGGAAGGGTGTGCTTTCTTTGTCGACAACAATATTGTTTTGGTGGGACCGATTGAAGTCGTCAAAGCTTTATTCGGTAATCTGTTTAAAACTGAATTTATCGGAAGTGTGGCAGGATCCCTTTTAAGAATCAGCATGGGATTTTCTGCCGCATTTCTTGCAGGTATGCTTTTTGGGGCGATAAGCGTCAAATTTGCGATATTTAAAGATTTTGCAGCACCTTTGGTCAGCGTTTCAAAGTCTGTGCCGGTTGCTTCGTTCGTAGTGTTGTTGCTTCTCATTGTCGGAGCGAAAAATCTTTCATTTTATATATGTTTTCTTATTGTATTTCCCAATATATACATAAGTACGATACAGGGCCTTGAAAGCGCTGACAAAAGAATGCTTGAAATGGCGGATGCTTTTGAATTCGGGCTGATAAAGAAAATACGGTATATTTACAGGGATTCATTATACCCGTTTATTCGAAGTTCACTGAAGGTGTCGCTCGGAATGGCATGGAAATCCGGTGTGGCGGCGGAAGTAATAGGTCTTCCTCAAAATTCAATCGGAGAGAGAATTTATACTTCCAAAATATATCTCGATACGGCCGATTTATTTGCTTGGACAATAATCGTAATTTTATTAAGCTTTTTAACTGAAAAAATAGTAATAAAGCTCGTTGACCTTGTAAGTCAAATCAAACTGAGGCCCGCAATTAAAAAGACTTTCAAGGGGTTTTCGGACAACAATATATCTATAAAAGACATTAGTGTTTCTTTTGAGGAAAGAAGCGTAATTGACAGCATGGATGTATATTTTGCGAAGGGAAAAAAGTATTGCGTGATGGGACCGTCAGGGGCGGGCAAAACAACACTTTTGAAAGAAATTATAAAAAGAAGCAAAGTTACCAAAGCGGTTATGTTTCAGGAAGACCGGTTAATCGAAAATGCAGATGCTGTAACCAATATCTGGTTGGGTAACAATTTTTATGACAAAAAAGAGCTTGTTGACATGGCAGAGAAGTTGCTTCCTGCGGACAGGCTTTATGATAAAGTAGCTTCGTACAGCGGCGGAATGAAAAGGAGAACGGCGCTTCTTCGAACATTGGCAAGAAAAGCGGATTTGGTACTTCTTGACGAGCCTTTTACCGGTCTTGACGATGATACAAAGAATAAGGCTATCGATTTGATAAAAGAAACTTGTGCGGAATCGACGGTTGTTTGCGTAACTCATGATGAAGAGGATGCAAAGAAATTAGGAGGAAAAATAATATGGATGAAAGAGTTGCACTAATTGGAATTATTGTCAAAAACGAAAACGGCATTCCTAAATTGAATGAGATTCTTCATGAAAATTCAGGATATATTATCGGAAGATTGGGATTGCCTTACCAAAAAAGAGGCGTAAACATTATAAGCATCGCAATAGATGCCCCGCAGGACGTAATAAGTGCATTGTCCGGTAAAATCGGAAGAATCGACGGAATATCATCAAAGGTTCTTTATTCTCCTCAATAAATCACTTGCAATTTATCACTTTAGTATAGTAAAATATGTGTATCGAATTCCATTAAAGGAGGAAGAAAATATGAGTTATTGTACTCAATGCGGAGAGAAATTGGAAGAGGGAAATATCATATGCCCCAAATGCGGAACTAAAAAAGAGAATGAAAGCGAGCCTGTTACACAGGTTACGGAAGAAGTAAAAGAAGAAAAGGCTGAAGTTTTGGAAGAGGTTAAGGCTGAAACGGTTGAGGTTACAGAAGAAGTTAAAGAAGAACCCACTGCAACAGTTGAAGAAGTAAAAGAAGAAAAGGTTGAAGCAATCAATGTTTCTTCTGAAAACGTTGAGAAAGTCGAAAAGAATACAGACGACGAGTTTACAATCAATAACGAAGAAGAGAAGTATGAAAATGTAACTTCGTCAACAGATACTATCGCTCCTTCGGAAGCGGAATATCAAACCGAATACACTGATGATGTTGTTCCGAACGGTTATGATAAACTCGCAACGGTTGCGAGCATAGTGGTTTGGGTGGCAATTGTCTTTGACCCGATGTGTCTTGTAGCAGCTTCCTGTATCGTAATGGGAGTTCTTGCACAAAAGAACGCTGCAACGGAAGAAGGCAGGGCAAAGGGTAAAAGTGCTTGGATAGAAGGTATTATATTCTGTGCTATTTCAATAGTCATTGATATAGTATCATTCCCTTTACATTGGGGCTTTGGATGTTGCTTCTAATGAAATTAAAAATCCACAAGGACAAAATAAAACGGGCTTCATTATTGAAGTCCGTTTGTTGTGTAAACAAAGAAAGGATATAAGTTGAAAGAGAAAAGACCTATTCTTCAAAAAAGGTTATTCCTGTATTTGACAGAATTTTTCGCAGGAATGTCCGTTATGGCGGTAGAACTCGGCGCAAGCAGACTTTTGGCTCCGTATTTCAGTTCATCGCAAATTGTTTGGACAATTATTATCGGAACAATAATGATTGCTATGGCGCTCGGAAATATTTACGGAGGAAGAAGTGCTGACAAGAATCCGGATCCTGACAAGCTTTATACAAGAGTTATAATAGCTGCGATATGGATAGCGCTTATTCCTGTTGTCGGTAAATATGTGATTGTCGGTATATCAGCTCTTTTGATAATCGCCGTAAACAGCAATTATCTCATAATAGCCGGATTTGCCGCATGTATGGTAATATTTGTATTTCCTCTGTTTCTTCTCGGAACGGTTACTCCGTCTCTTGTCAAGTTTACGGTGGATAATTTGGACGATAACGGTAAGCTTGTCGGAAACCTTAATGCTTTCAATACGATAGGAAGCATAATAGGTACGTTTGTTCCGACATTTATCAGTATTCCTGCCGTAGGAACGTCTGTGACGTTTCTGATTTTTGCGGGAATTCTTCTTGCGTTGGCAATTATTTATTTCTTAAGCGGTAAAGCTGCAAATTTTCTGAAGGCCCCGAAGATTCCGATTAGTATCATAATCTTCCTCGTATGCGTTCTTCTGGGCCGAAGCAACAGTTATGCTTTTTGGCAGGACAATCTGACATACGAGGGTGAGTCGATTTACAACTATCTTCAGGTTTATGAAGACGACAGATGTGTGTATTTTTCGACAAATGTTTTGTTCGGTGTGCAGTCGGTATACCTTAAGGAAAAAGGTTTGACCGGCTTGTGCTATGATTATGCGATGGTTGCTCCTTATATGGCGGGAGTAAAAGAAAAGGATGATTTCAGGATTCTTGTTCTCGGAAACGGAACCGGAACGTATGCCACACAATGCGGAAGATTCTTTGATAATGTCTCCATAAAGGGCGTTGAAATCGATCAAAGCATAACAGACCTTGCCTATAAATATTTCAACCTTCCTGCTGACGAGGAAGTGATAACGTACGACGGAAGAGCGTATCTTAATGCTTCGGATGAGAAATTTGACGTTATAATGGTCGATGCATATCAGGATATTACGATACCTTTTCAAATGTCGTCAGTTGAATTCTTTACTCTTGTTAAGGAGCATTTGAATGACGACGGTGTTATGGTCGTAAATATGAATATGAGAGGCGAAGATGTCGATGACAATATCGCCGCATATTTATCGGATACGATTTCGACGGTATTTTCAGAAAGATACACAGTCAATTCCGGCGATTCAAACCGTGAATTGTTTGCCTCGAACAATCCCGAAATGATTGCAAGATTCGATGAAAACGTTGCAATGGAAGAAGATCCTTCGATGCTGTATCTGATGGGATTGGCTAAAGAACGTATGACGGAGTATGAGCCCGGCAATAAATTAATGACAGATGACAAAGCGCCTGTTGAACTTCTCGGAATGAAGGAAATTGACCTGATCATTCAATCGGAAATAACGTATTACAAGGAAATTTTTAAAAACGAAGGCTTTCAAGGCCTTATGGAAAATTTATAATATATATGCGTAAAATTTATTAAAAAATGCGCATACTTAAAAGCGGCGAAAGCCGCTTTTTTTAGTAAAATAATAAAGTAGAGTTATGCTAATATTGAGGGGAGTCTCATTGTAACGGGAGAATGAAATGAAGTCGTACCAGATAGTATTTGTTGATTTGGATAATTTGGAAGAACAGCTTAGGAAGATTAAAGAGGATAATCCTACGATTGATTCGGATAAGGTTTTCTTCAGTTTTACCTGGGCGAGAGTATCGGAAGAATTAATTTCAAGATTTTCGAAAATAATAGAAAAAGTATTTCCCGATGCAGGTTATTACGGAAGCGAAGCATTCGGCAATATTGTTAACGGAAGAGTATCGTATGGTATTTCTCTTATCTGCTACATTCTGGAAGAAAAGGATTCGAGTGTTGAATTTGTATGGGTTGAGAAAGGCTCGGAAATAGAAAGTCTCGATGATTTGTGGAAATACTGCAAAGGCAAAAAGGGACTTCGTGCAGTTGAACTGAATCCTACGGTTGCATTCGTATCAGAATTTGCATTGGACAATTCCGTACCGGATGTTGCGGAAGAAGTTGTTATCTTCGGCGGAGCCGGAGTAAGTTACGATGATAAAAAAATAGATGAATTTGTGATGTCAAAAGGACATTCCGTCAGCAGAAGCGCAATGAACGCGGTGCTTTATTTCGGAGAACAATTTAATGTATCTACTGATTACGTTCTTGGTTGGAAAGGTCTCGGAAGGTACATGAACGTCACCAAAAGCAATGACAAAATAATCAGCGAAATAGACGGAATGCCGGCATATTCAATATATGAAAAATACCTCGGATTAAGTGACGGTGACAATGACAACCTTGTTTTTCCTCTTATAGTTGAGGAAGACGGGATAGAATTTATCAGAACGCCGAAAGTTTTTCTTCCCGACAAGTCAATGAGAATGTTTGCGAACATTCCGGAAGGGACTTTGGCAAGAATCGCATATGGTGATAAAAATACAATTCTTCAAAGCCTTTTTGAGAAGCTTTCGGGGATATCGGCTTTTAAACCGCAGGTTATGAAAGCATATTCCTGTATGGCAAGAAAATTGTTCTGGGGAGAAGAATCGGACAGAGAGACATTGCCGTTACAGGAGATTGCACCTATAAGCGGTTTTTATACAGGCGGTGAAATATTAAGAATCGGAAAGAAATTAAGAGTAATGAACTCGACGCTCGTCGTTATCGGGATAAGAGAAGGCGACGGAAGCAATCAGAGAGAGAAAAAAGTCAATTCTTTTGATAAAAATGACAAATCGCTTATTTCCCGTATTACTCATTTCGTTAAAGTTGTTTCCGAAGAACAACAGCAGGCGCTTGATGTTGCCGAAGAGGAGAAAATAAGAAACGAACTTCTTCATGAGATTATTCATTCCGGTAAATGGTCGTTTTTCGTCAATCCGGATGATGATATTTATAGGGCTGATTATTCCAAAGAAGTCAGAAAAATCGTAAATGTCAGCGATGATGCACCGGACCGTGCGTTGTCGTGGATAGAACTTATTCACCCCGACGATAAGGATGCCGCCGTCAGTGCGTTTTTTACGACTTTGAACGATCATTCCTGCAATACGCCTTATGACGTGACTTACAGAATGATTGACAAAAATAATGAATATCATTGGTTTCATTCTGCGGGAAGAATCGTCAGAGATAAAAGAGGATACGGTGAATTCTTCGGAATTCATATCAATATTTCGGAGCAGATTGAAAAGCAGCTGAAGCAGCAAAAAGAATTGGAAGATGCTTTGGTTATGGCTGATTCCGCAAACCATGCCAAGACGGAATTCCTTTTCAATATGTCTCACGACATCCGTACGCCGATGAATGCAATTCTCGGCTTTACAAATATGGCAATCAAGCATGTGGATGACAGAGAAAAGACACTTGACTGCTTGACCAAAACACAACAGTCGGGAGATTTGTTGCTTTCTTTGATAAACAACGTTCTCGAAGTCAGCAGAATCGAAGCCGGCAAGGCGGAAATAGAAGAACAGCCCGGAGATACATATTTAAGTTTTATAGAAATTGAAAATACAATGAGGATTGTTGCCGAAGCAAAAGATATCAATTTGTCGTTTGAATTCGGAGAAATAAAAAACAGATTTGTATTCTGTGATTTTAACAGATGCCAGAGAGTATTTGTAAATATTATTTCAAATGCGATAAAGTATACAAATGAGGGCGGATACGTTAAGGTCAGATGCGATGAAATCAGCAGCGGCAGAGAAGGTTATGCGTTATTCAAATATACGTTTGAAGATAACGGAATCGGTATGTCCGAGGATTTCCAGAAGCATCTTTTTGAACAGTTTTCGAGAGAAAGAAGCGTTACCAAAAACGGAATTCAGGGTACCGGCCTCGGAATGGCTGTGTGTAAATCGTATGTGGAACTGATGGGCGGTAAAATCTATTGCAAGAGTCAACCGGGTAAAGGAACCACGATATTTGTCGAACTTCCCTTCAGAATTCAGGAAGAAACAACATATGTCGATCCGGAAACCAAGGAAATTGTAACAGGAATCATGCCGAGAGTGATGAAGGTCACAAAGGATTTGAAGGAAAAAAGGATTCTGCTTACGGAGGATAACGAGCTTAACAGAGAAATAGCCGTTGAAATTCTTGAGGAAAAAGGCCTTTTTGTTGAGGAAGCGGATGACGGAACGACTGCAATCCAAATTCTAAAAGAGAAGGGAATCGATTACTTCGATGCAATTCTTATGGATATTCAGATGCCTATAATGGGCGGATATGAAGCTACGCGAACGATAAGGAAGATGTTCCCCGAAAAAAGGATTCCGATAATTGCGCTTTCAGCCAATGCTTTTGCAGAAGATAAGAAGGCATCCATGGAAGCCGGAATGGACGAGCATGTTGCAAAACCTATCAATACCGATGAATTGTTTGCGGTTATGTCTAAATATGTCTGAGGGTGTTTAATGTCAAAAAAATAAGCGAAACCAATACTGTCAATAAGACATTGGCAATAAAGGTTTCGCTTTTTTATTTACGCCTGCTTTTGTTGATTCTCGATAAAAAGTCTGTTTTTCCACAGCGTAATGGTTGTGAATACTGTTTTTTCAATCGAAGAGATACTTGTTCTGTTGTTTGAGATTAAAAGCGACAATTGTTGATCCATTTGTAAGGATACCATTGTTGTCAGTTTCAAATCCTCGATTCTTTTATGAAGAGCGGATTGATCATATGAGTCAATTTCATCGGAAGCACTGGAGCCTAAAAAATCGCTTATCGTATCCGATGCTTCTTGAACTTTTTGTCGGTATGATTCGTTCAAATTAATAAATTGTTCGAACATAACGTTATCCATGGTAAGCCTGATTCTTATTTCAAGAAGATTGTTTTGAAGCTCTTCTACACGGGAAACGCAAGTCTCCGACGAGTCGGATTGGTCGATAATTGCAATGATTTCGGAAGCAATTTTTTCGGCGCTTTCGTTGATGTTTGTCTTATAATAGTGAAGGATGCAGTCGGATAAAAGAGATATGTTGCTCTGCGCCGAAAGTCCTATTGATAGTAATGAGTAGCTGTCCATAATAACCTCTAAAATAATGTAATATCTACGTAATTTTCAAGTTTGATTTTTTCAAAAAAGTTATTTGCGTCTTCGAAAAGATCTTTGCCTTCTATTCCCATTTTATCAGGTGATGAGATGAGAATCTGTTTGTCTGAAACACATTTGTATTTGCGAATTTCTTCGTCTGACATAACGGAGCCGTAGCCACGAAACCAGTTGGTTTTAAAAGGCGTCGATTCCTTTACTCTGACGAGGATTCTTCTCAGAAATTCTTTGCCGCAAAGAGGAAAATAGCATTTTTGGACGTCAAGGACCTCTCCCGGCTTTTTCAAATCGATATTGCAGTCAAAAATTTCATTTCCGTTTCGAACCATTTCAAAAACGGTGAATTGCACTCCGATATTGTTGTTTTCAAGAAGAGAAATCAAATTCATCGTGATAATTCCGCGATTCAGAATCTGTGCGTCTGTTGTTGAACTCGGATAAGCCAGATTCATGGCTATCGAGATGAACTGTTTCTGGGTGACGCGCTCGGTTCTTCTCATGGTTTTTGGAGAATCCGCGATAAAAGCAGGAACGTTGGGTCTTCCGCCGACAAATGAATTCACGGTTTTTCGTCCTTCGACTTTCTTTATGTTATGCACATCGAGAGAGCGTTTCAGAGAAATAAATTGTCTTAAATTGGCAGTATATCCCGATACAAGATATTTGATTGCGGTGTCCAGATTTTCTCCGGCGAAATCCTTGTAAAGAGTGAGACTTTTTTGCTCGGCAAAACTCTTTTTGTTTACGGGAGGATTGGCGGAGAGGTACATTTCAAGGTCGCTTAATGAGTTAAAGTGAAGCTTGTAAAGCGCACCGTCTTCCGTGGGAGTCGTAATCAAATGATTCAATTTATATTCGGGTTTATTGTGTTCGTTTATAAGTTTGTTCAGATTGTCCATTTATTATCGGTTCCATCCGCCGTCTTTCTTATATTGTTCGGTAAGATTAATGAATATATTAAGGAGAGTGCTGTCCTTGCCCTTTGAGTTCTTTTTCATGTAATCAGCCAGGAAAGTCAGATAACTGAGGTTCTTGGTCTGAATGAATTCGTATTTGATTATCGCTGTGGTATCGAAACTGTTATTGGTAAGATATTTCTTGATACGTGATGTATCACGTGTCGTTATGATACCTGAAGCTTCAACTCCGTTTGTGTTTTGCCATTCGGTTGTAGCATTTCTGAAAAGACAGACAAAATCAAACCATTCGGGGTAATCCTTAAGTATTGACTTCTCGAGTCGATTATCATATCCGATATAAATCGGAAGTAAACGCTGCATTACGGATTCTTCTATTTTTTCTCTTGAATTGTAATTCATGTTAGCTCCGTTTCCGTCGGTGTTACCTGCAGATACAAAGCGGAAGTTGGGGTGGCGGGGAACAAGTTCGCCGTTAGGGAAGCAGAAATATGCATCTTCCGTATTTGAGAGGAAAGAATTCAACTTAACCGAAGCTCTCGAGTTACCGTTATCGAGCTCGTCGCAGAATGCAATTCCGCCGTATTTGTAACATCTGTAAAAGTTTGGCTTGCTGTAAGAGCCGTTAGCTGTTTGGAAACCGAGAATATCGTATTCCTCGTTTATATAGCCGATATCCGTACGAGAGAGATTAAGTACGTCACTGATTTGCTTAATCAAATATGTTTTTCCGCAACCTGAAGGTCCGATGAGGTAAGGGTTTGTATTTTCCATTACGGCAATGAGAACGTCATCGAATTTTTCATGGAAAAACTCGCCTTTTTCGACGGCCAGACGATTCTTAATATCGGTTGCTTTTTTGAATCTTTCCTTGAAAGGAATTTTTGAATCAAGAAGTTCGCTGGGAGTCAAATCAGCCGGCTTTTCTTTTTCGGCAACAACGTTTACGGTTGATATCTTGGCAACGGGAGAAACTTCGCCTCCTTTGGCAGATACCGAAACAGGCATGGCTGAGGGCGCCGAAACTGATGGTACTGCAACTGCTGCAGGCGCAATTGCGGAAATAGCATTAATCTTTTCGAGAAAGACCTTGTTCTTTTCCGAATTTGCGATGATTTTAGCTACCGTTGCATCTTCGACTACCGCCGTTTTCATTCTTGAGATAACAGAATCTGCATTTGAATTCAACTCTGATACGTCAACTGCGGCGTTGGCACAAATCTGTTTTGCTTCAAGAGCAAGCTTGTCAATTTCTTCTCTCGATTCCGTAAGAAAATTGGCTGTGGATTTTTGAATTTCCTTGTTAACCGAATTATTGATGTTTTGGAGACATTCATCGTATATTTTTTTGACGTTTTCGTTCTCTTCTTTGATTGTTAAACGAAGCTTCTCCGATTGAAGATTGATTGATTCGGATAACGCATTGGCAGCTTCATTTGCTGTCTTTTTGAGAGATTCCGTGCTTGAATCGAGTTCTTCTTTGAGTAGTTGAGCTCTGGCAACAAGGTCATTTATTTGAGAAAGTTTTAAGTCTACTTCGGCTATGTCGGCTGCGGTGACGTTATAGATTCCGTTCATGCGGTAAAGCTTATCTATTTCGTCTTTTGCAAAGGCTTTGACTCCTTCAACGGAAAGGCTTCCCGTTGATGCCACAAAAGATCTCAAAGCTGCCATAAAGGAATCGTCGTCAAAATAAAGCTTTCTTGATTCCGACGCAAAATCGAGGGTTGCCTTCCATTTGTCACCGGGCTCGATAATGCCGGATGTGCTTTGATAGAAACGAATCAAATTTTGTTTGTCGGAGAAACAGTCATAAAAAGCCTTGCTGAAAAGATTTCTGGAGAGAATGCCGTTATCTTCGAAGAGTTCGAGATATACTATTCTCAAGGATTCAAAGTTGGGAGTCTCTTCGCCGTGATAGAACATGAGATTGTAAACGTTTACTGCAACCTTGTATGCCTTTTCAAAATTGGAAGGCTTAAAACTTTGAGGATTGCTGCGCATTACGTCAAGAGTATCGGCAAAAAGGCTTAAGGGCTGAATAATAATTTCATTTTGATTCTTTTTGATATTTACAAGGTATTCTCCGAATGCCTTTCCCTCTTGAGTGGTCGATTGAACTTTGAGATATTCGCCGGTTTGTATAATTCTTCTTATAGAGTCGTCTTTTTTTGAGTCGATTGCCATTTTATTTCTCCTTATTGATTAAACTGAAATACGTTGTATTGTAATTTTTCTTTGTACTGACTGCAGGAATTATATCCGGCATAGTCATATGAAAGCGTGACGTTTTTCTTTGATTTGTCTTTATAAATCTGAAATATCATTCTTGAGGAACCGATTGTATTCGAACTGTCGGA
Source organism: Lachnospiraceae bacterium (assembly GCA_045628965.1). Classification (GTDB taxonomy): domain Bacteria; phylum Bacillota; class Clostridia; order Lachnospirales; family Lachnospiraceae; genus UBA3766. Next base: position 27,071 of record JAZQQI010000006.1, read on the forward strand.
CAGAACGGATGTGTTTTCGAAGAATGTCAGAATACTCATCTGTTTCCGGTCGATTGTCGCATACATAACCTGATTCTCGGAAAAGTCGTCTGCGTTTTCGTCAGGATACGAAGTAATTGTAATTATTCTCTGATTCCAAGGAAGAACAAAGAGTGATGTATCTCCGGTTTTCAGAGGAAGATAATCGGTTATTTTTTCTTGGGCAATGTATTCGGTGTAAGCAGTGTCCTCGGAAGGTCCGATTTCTTTGAAATCATAAAAAATTTCTCTTTTATCCTGCTTTATCGTTTGCTTGACGGTTATCAATCCTGACTTCAACATGTATGAAAAAGAACCTGACAGTTTTTCGGATTTGTCGAAAAACGAAATGCAGATTCCGTCTTTTTGATAAATCAAGGTAAGGGAAAGAACATTGGATGCCTCGATGAAATTATTTACCATCGCTTTGTAAGTTCCCGGAGAGGATTTTTCAAAAAGATACGGCAAAACAGTCTCATTTTTGTCAATCATATACTTGAACATTCCTCGTCCGAACCAACCGTAATGATTGTCCAAACGTTCATATTTGACGGAGAGAACAGACATTATCGATTCCATTGTGAAACTGACAATCGGCGCAAGAAAACACTCAATGTATGCTTTCGAGGAAACATAAGCGAAATTTGTATCGCTCTCTTTTGTGATTTTGCCCGAGTAGTCGCTCATCAGCGTCGAAAAAAGAACATCGGAGGAGTCGTTTAAGATTTTGCGAGTGGATTCATCGGCATAGATTTCCGACTTTTTATCCTCCGGCGTAGAAGAATACATCTCGAAAATTTTGGCGACAAGCATTTCGAAATGCGGGTCGAAGGAACAAAGGTTTATAGTTTCGTTTTGGTTAAAAAAAAGTGCGACACCCGTTATTTTATCGGCGATTCCGTCGAGGGTGTAGAAATGAATCATTTTAATTTGTTCAATGTGCGAAATCTGAATTTCGGTTTCGTCCATGTAAGTAAGCATATTTTTTATTCCCCTGAAAAATATTAAGCGGGAGATGCGTAAAAATACATATCTCCCGCAATGATAAAAATGTAATTAATTGGTTTTGGAATTTGCCAAAAGAGCTTCCTTGAGGTCGCTTTCCATTTTAACGAGCTGAGCATGAGCCTGAGCACGTTTCTTGGTACCTTCTTCGTGAACCTTAACGACATCGTTGAGTGAAGAAATAAGGTTGTCGTTGCAAATCTTGAGAGTCTCGATATCGACGATGGAACGCTCTGATTCTTTGGCTGTTTCAACAGAATTGATTTTGAGCATTTCCGAATTCTTCTTAAGAAGCTCGTTTGTTTTGTCGGTAAGAGCCGTCTGAGCGGAAAGAGCCTGCTTTGAATGCTCGTAACCGAGTGAAAGAACAAGCTGATTTCTCCAAAGAGGAATTGTGTTTACAAGCGAAGACTGAAGCTTTTCCATAAGTTCGCGGTTGTTGTTCTGAAGCATACGAACCTGGGGCGCAGTCTGCATTGAAATTACTCTCGTTATTTCGAGGTCTGCAATTTTTTTCTCGAAGCGGTTAAGCAAATCTGCGTAATCGTTGTAATTTGTAATATCTTCCTGGCTTTGAGTTCTGTTTGCGATTTCCTGAAGTTCTTTAAGCTTGCCTTCTTTCTCTCTTTGAACTACTTCCTTGCCGGCAATGATATATAATGTAAGCTGCTTGTAGTAATCGAGGTTCATTTCGTACATACGCTGATACATTTCGATATCGGAAGAAAGAACCTGCTGATGTTTTTTCAAATCCTTTTCGATTCTGTTAACGTTTGTTTCGGCTTTTGAATAATTAGCTTTCAGAGAGACAATAGTGTTTTTTGTCTTTTTGAATAATTTCATTATTCCTTTCGAAGCATTTTCGTCAACTGTATTGAGAGCTGTTGTAAGTTCTTTGAGTGAAGCTCCGACGTCGCCGAGTTCCGAAGTTTTAACTTTGCTGAGAACGGAAACAGAGAAATCTGATATGTTCTGCTGTGCGTCCGAAGCGTACGAAATAACTCCGTTAACGTCCGAAATATCGACCTTTGAAGCGTATTCTTCAACGATTTTAAGCTCTTCCTGTGTAAGTTTATTTGTATCAAGCATTCCTGCTGCAAGTTCTTCCTTTTCGGGCTGAGTTGCAAGTGCGAGAGGATGAACTGGAGCCTGTTCGAAGATCGAGGAATCGACGATTACCGATTCTGTAACCTCGACAACTTCTGTTTCTGTTTCATTTGTTACTGCGGATTCATTTTGTTCAGCCATATTTTTCTCCTTTTACAATCATTTGTATGAATAATAATGCGCGAATGGTTTTATATACACGCAACAATATAAGTATAATTTATTATATAAGTAAAGTAAATGGGAAAAAAGAGAATGATAAGCGCCCGTATTGTTTCACAAAAGCAATTTATACATTTCTTTTTATTTCAATTTATCTGCCATGGTGTAATAGTCGCAGTACAGACCTTTTTTCGCCATAAGCGATTCGTGATTTCCTTCTTCGACGATTCCGTCCTCAGTGAGTACAATGATTCGGTCGGAATTTTTGATGCTTGAAAGACGATGGGCGATGGTGATCGTTGTGCGGCCTTCCGACAATTTTTTGAGGGACATTGCAACTTCGAATTCGCTTTCGTTGTCCAAAGCGGATGTTGCTTCGTCGAGAATCATTACGGAAGGGTTTTTCAAAAATACTCTGGCAATCGAGATTCGTTGTTTTTGACCGCCGGACAGTTTAACACCGCGTTCGCCGACATATGTGTCGTAGCCGTTTTTGAGGTTAGTGATAAATTCGTCCGCGCCTGCTTTTTTGGCAGCCTCAATCGCATCTTCCCTGGTGGCGTCTGGGCGACCGTACAGAATGTTTTCGATTACGGTTCCGGAAAAAAGATAAACGTCCTGTTGAACAATTCCGATGTTTCTTCGAAGTGATTTAAGCGTATATTTTTTCGTGTTTTCGCCGTCTATAAGAATTTCGCCTTCGTTGATGTCGTAGAATCTCGGAATAAGGTTGCAAAGCGTGGTTTTGCCGGAGCCCGAAGGACCTACGATTGCAAGTTTTTCGCCGGGATTTATTACGAGATTGAGATTTGAAAAAATCTTGTTGGCGTCGTCTGAGTATTCGAAGGAAACGTTTTTAAATTCGATTTTGCCCTGAGGTTTCGGCATTTCCGCGGCATCGGGTTCGTCAAATATTTCAATGTCGGAATCAAGAATCTGGAGGAATCTTTCAATACCTGTGATACCGCGTAAAAATTGTTCCGAGAATTCGATAATCATTCGAATTGATTCAATAAGCGTGGCAATGTAAAGGATATATGCCACCAAATCGCCGGAATCGATAAAGCCGTTAATAAGAAGGAGTCCGCCTCCCACCAAAACGACTAGATACATAAGTCCGTCGAACATTCTTGTGGAGGTATGGAAGGTTGCCATGTATCTGTAAGTTTTTTTCTTCACTTCATAAAATTTTTGATTGCCTTCTTTGAATTTTTCACGTTCGATATCTTCGTTGGCGAAGGCTTTTACCACTTTTTGACCGAGGAGACTGTCTTCAATGGAGGCATTCAGTTCGCCTATTGCGACACGCTGGTCGGCAAAACCCTGACGGTTTCTTCGGTTGAGTTTGACGGATACAAAGCAAAGTATCGGAATAAGAACAAAGACCATGAGAGTCAACGGAATACTGAAGGTTAAAAGTATTACGAAAGAAACGATAATTTTTATTCCCGCTATGAAAAATTCCTCGGGACAATGGTGCGCAAACTCAGTTACGTCAAAAAGGTCCGAAGTAATGCGACTCATAAGGGTTCCGACTTTGGTGTTGTTGTAAAAGGTATCCGAAAGTTTGAGAAGGTGGTCGTATGCGTCTTTTCTCATATCGGTTTCCATTTTTGTACCCATAACGTGTCCCTGGTAAGACATATAGTAATTGGCTACGCAGGCAATAATTCTGAGTATCAGATAAATGGCACCGAGTTTGAGAATTACGGCTACAGTTATGGAGGCAATGTCATTTACGGCGGCATTTGTGATGTACTTTAGAATTAACGGCAAAATAAGCTCGCAGACTGTAGTGAGCGAAGCGCAGAATAGGTCAAGAACAACTACGAGTTTGTGCTTTTTGTAATAGGGAAGGAACCTTTTTATCAGCTCTGACGCGGAATATTTTTTGTCGTTATGCATAGTTTGCCTCCGATTTTGTTGTTTGATGATATATAATAATGCCTCATAAAAAAGGTGTTTTCAAGAAAAAGTATGAAAACCGGGAGAGAAAAATACGGACTTAACGTTATAAAGATTGTGAAGCGGTTTCGTAATATGATATTATGAGGATAATTTCCATAACGGAGTTTATTGAGTATGAAAAAGAGTATAAAGATAACATATTTGATAGTCGGCATTCCTCTTGTGATATTGCCGGCTGCAAGCTTTACACTTACTTTTTTGTCGATAAAAGGTTTGTTTGCAACCCCTAAAAAAATGAGTGACATTCGTGTATAAAGTAAGATGTTTTGTAAGGAGAATGAAAAATGAAGTTAAAAAAGATTGAAAAAAGAACAATATCTTTGATGATTACAGCCGTAATTTTGGTATTGTCGGGGTGTGACATGAAAAAGGATGAACAGATTGATATACCAAAGGATGAGATAACGGATATTTCGGTCGAAGAGAAAACTTTGGAAGAAGAGGAAACTTCGAAAGAAGAACCGACTGTGGAAATAACAGAGTTTACAATGTTTGTATCCATGCCGGGGGAGGAAATCTATCCGGATAACGATATTAGGGAAATGATTGCAAGAAAGACCGGCGTTAGGGTTTGGGAATCGTGGCTGTCCCCGAAAACAACGGTCCAAGACGCAGTCGCAAAACTGTTGGAAAGCGGTGAACTTCCGGACTTTATCGATGGGACCGATTCTATGAGAGAACTTTACGAAGCAAACGTTTTGGTGCCCTGGGACGATTATTTGGAAAAGTATCCCAATCTGAAAGAACTTTATACCGATGAAGAATGGGATTTGTTCAGACAGGATGACGGACACATTTATTGGGCAAATCCATTCTGCAATATATATGGCGAAGATCAAACAAAAAGACATAACGATGAGGCTTTTTGGATTCAGGTCAGGGTTCTTGAATATTTTGATTATCCCGAGATTACGACTCTTGACGAATATTTTGACATTTTGGAAAAGTATTATGAAGAGAATAAGAGTTTTACCAATTCAAAAGGAGAGGAAGTTGATATTATTCCCTATACCGCCCTTTGCGAGGATTGGAGATATTTTTGCATAGAGAATGCGCCAAACTTCCTGGACGGATATATGAATGACGGAACCATAAGCATAGATACGAAAAATTATGATGTTCCGACGGTTATTTCCTATGATAATACACCTACCGCAAAAAGATATTTGGCACAACTCAATGAAACTTATAACAAAGGGATGATGCCTGAAGATTTTGACGCTATGACTTATGACGAATATATAGAGTTGGTTAAAAGCGGAGCGTTACTTGGCATGTGCGACCAGTTTTGGGATTTCGGCTATGCATTAAGCGAAAACAGAAGTGATGACCAAAAACTTTGCGAAAAAGGGTGCGAGTATGTTCCTCTCGGACTTACCATAGATGAGGATATGTCACAATGTTGGTATTTGTCCGGCGAATCATTAAATCCATACAGCGGAACTGCGGTGACGACTTCCTGTGAGGATCCGGAATTGGCTTTTTCGTTCCTTAATTCTTTACTTGATCAGGAAATTCACGATCTTCGTTTTTGGGGAGTAGAGGGTGTTGATTATCTTGTGGACGATGACGGTTTATATTACAGAACGCCAAAGATGCGTGAGGCATGCTTGGATGAAGAATACAAAAAGAGTCATTTTTGTCAATATTTATATATGCCTCAGTGGCTTGGAACAAGCAAAGACAATATAAATGCCATGCAGCCCGCAGAGCAAGATTCCGAATATTTAGCTACTCTTTCGGACTCTTTGGCCGAGTGCTTTGAGGCTTACGATGTCGGAGGATATGTGGAGATGATTGGCTCTGAAAAGGTTGAGATTCCAATATGGTTTCCTCTATATAAATATTCTTCGGGAATGGCATACAGATTAGGCCAGCAAGCCTATCATGACATGATTGTCTGCAAACATGAATGGCTTCCGAAGGTGGTTAAGGCGAAGAATTTCGAGTCTGCATGGAACAATTACATGAAAGCGTATGATGCATGTAATCCGGAAGATTATATTGGTGAGATGCAGGAAGAATTGGATGAGAGAATTGCTAAGAATGATAAAATGCAGCAATAACAGTAAAGACGCAATGACGAAGGACGGTAAAATATGTAAGAGATGGGTTCAAAACGGAAAATGAGGTTGACACACGGACTTCATAATAATACAATATGTTGCCGTGATGGAAAAAATCAAAGATGTTACATTTGTTGTTGACTTGATACACGATGTTTCAAAATGATATGTAAAAATGACCGAAGATAATCGATTTCGGATAGTTTTGAACAGGAAAGGAAGAAACGAAATGAAAAAAATAGAATTGATTGCAAAAACAGCTTTTTCGGCTGGAATTGCATTAACGCTTGTTGCCTGTGTCGGCGGAGTTGGAAATCCCGAAGGGTTGGATGTTGATCCGATAGTTGTTCCGGAAAATGAACCGGAAAGCGGGAACGAAACTATTGAAGATAATATAGAAGACAATGAAATCGTTTCGGATACGGACAAAGAAGAGAATAACGCAGAAGAAAGCGAAAACGATTACGATTACAGCGAGGTTATCAACCGATATGCGGAATATCTCAGTAATAGCGAAAATGCTGATTTTGATGATAATATCTCTATTGGTGTCAGCGAAATATGTTTTTACACAAACGATCCTTTTTCGGACGTTGCATATGCTTTGACGGATGTATCGGGCGACGGCAAATCTGAACTTTTGATTTTTGAAGCTACCGATTATGATTATGTATCGTCAACAAGAATTCTTGCAATTTACGGAATGGATGGCGACACGCCCGTACTTATAAAAGAAGGTGCATCAAGATCAAGACTTTTTTTGACAAACGACAATAAGTTCTACCAGGAAGGCTCAAACGGTGCCGCATCGTCGGGATGGGCAATCTTTTCGCTTAATGAGGAAGGAACAAAAGAGGTTGTCGAAAAATGCGTCTATACGATGACTCAGGAAGACAGTTCCGTAAATATTTATTCGAATACGACGGGTAATTGGACATATAATGAGGATGAGCTTTGCGATATGACTTCTGAAGATATGTTTTCGGAAGGCAGAAGTATTTGCAATCAGTGTCAAAAACTTGAGATTAATTATTTTGACAGAGTAACGACTGAAGGCGTGCATAACCCCGATCTTTTGTACGTTTGTTTTGCAGAGGAAGTTGAAAATGACGTCAGCGACTTTGAAGAGGTTGATTTGTCTTCAACGGACCATCCTGTCAGAATTGCCATGGGCTCAGGAGACGGATTTTTCGATTTCAGATTCTACGCTTTGACAATTACAGAGATGAGCGAAGACGGACTTGTTTTTGAGAAGGAAGAGCTGTTTAACATTGGAAAAAATCCCATGTTTTTCCCTGTTATCGCGGATATCGACATTATGGGGGACTTACCTCAGTACGGCTTCTCGTGTCGCTTCGAAGAAGGCGGAGAGGTTCATATGTATGCCATTGATTTCAGCGGAAATGACGGTTCACCGTATTACTTTGAAATCGAAGAGTAAAATAATTGCGTAAAGAAGAATGTTTTTGCTTCGGTTTTTTGGAAAACCGAGATGGATTATGACAAAAGGATGTATGTTAAAGCGCTGTCGGATTTTTTCGACGGCGCTTTTTTATGGAAATAGTGGAATGGTCCGGTAAAGATTGAGAGGAATCCGGGAATGGGACGATGAAAATTTGACGGAAATCGACGAAACGGCGGATAAAAAAGTACGTGGCCTTAGAAAATGACGCCGTAAAAACATATTGACAAAGCAACGACTTTGTATTAGTATTGATAATACAAATAATACAAGCAATACAAAGGAGGCATAAATGGTTATTTCGATAAATGAATTTTCCGATACACCGATTTATATTCAGATTCGAGACCAGATAGTGCTTGGAATATCCGACGGAAGGCTTAAACAGGGAGAACAACTTCCCACAGTCAGAAATCTTGCCTTTGACATAGGAATCAACACAATGACTGTCAGCAAAGCGTACCAGCTTCTAAAACAAGAGGGATACGTAGTTACCGACCGAAGGAGCGGGGCGAGAATATCGAATAATTTTAAGAAATCCGAAGGAATCGGAGAAGAAAATGAACTTACTTTGAGAAGGATTGCGTCCGAGGCCAAAATAAAAGGCGTGGATGAACACGAATTCTTGGAGATATGTATGAAAGCGTACGGAGGTGAATCATTATGATGAATATTATATTGTCGGCTTCGTTGATACCGTCGGCGTTGGTGGTATATTTTTGCTGTTATTTTATTCCTCTCAAAGCCGAAAAAACTCTTTTCGGAGTTAATGCAAACAAGGAATTAAGAGAAAGCGATGCAGGAAAGAAAGCCGTAAAAGATTTCAAAAAAGAAATGTGGATTATTTTTGTGATTTCTCTTCTTACCGTAGGTCCGGTTTTTCTTTTTGAAGGAGACGGAATACCTTTTTCGTATTGGATGGTGTGGTTTTTTGCAATATGCATAGGTTATAACGTTCCTTTTGCCGTACAAAATTCAAGACTTAAGCTTGTCAAAGGTGAATTAAACAAGAACAAAGAAGAAAGTACGTTTACATATCACGAACTTAAGATAGTAAGGAAACTGAAAATATACCACTTTATTCCGCAGATTGCGGTAACAACTCTTTTGAGTCTGCCGCTTTTCATAGGAAAATTATGGGAGACGGACGATTCGTATTTTGAAGTATATTTGGTGAATTATATTTCTTTTGCTGTTACGCTTGCAATTGTAATTGCTGTTGCGCTTTTAATGGATAGGATGAAAGTTGCCGTAATCAGTGAGGATTCTACGCTTAATCAAAATTATGCCAGAGCCAAAAAGATGGTTTGGAAAGGCGCATGGGTGGCTTTATCCTGGGAAATGGTTGCTCCGGTTGCCGCACTTGCGGCGCTTGTTTTCCTTCCGAAGGGGTTCACTCTTTTTATAATATTGGTAACCGTTATATCTTTTGTAATGCTTTTAACGGCAATTGTTGCGTTCTTTAAAATAAACAAAATTGACAAAGACTACCATGATTCAATTGATGATAAAGTTTCGGCGGATGACGATAAATACTGGATTTTTGGAATGTTTTATTTCAATCCCAAGGACCCAAGTTACATGGTCGAAAAAAGATACGGTATGGGGACAACGGTCAATATGGCTTCAAAAGGCGGAAAAGCTACGGTTGTATTTACGATTTTGATATTGCTTTCAGTCCCTTTATTTTCAATATATTTGATTCTTCTGGAGATAACTCCTTTTCACATGAATATTTCAGATGAAAAAGTGGTTATATATCAACTTCGCGAAGAATATTCAATAGATTTGGACGATGTAACGGATGTAACGCTTCTTGAGGAATGCCCTGATGCGAGCAAAGTCAGGGGTACGGGAATGAAAAATCTTCAAAACGGAACCTGGAGGACGGAGGAATACGGAAAAGTCGAAATGTTTCTTAATCCCCAAAACGACAAGTTTTTGTTGATTGAAGCCGGCGACGATAAGTATATTTTCAGCGGATACGACGATGAGGAAACAATGGAGGTGTATGATTATGTCAAAGAATAAGAATATGAATGCTTCAAAAAAACAATTTGCGATTTATATTATTGCGGCGTTTACAATTGCGTACGCTTTTCAGATTATTGCATCGTTATTTTTTAAAAATGGGATTCAGCTTGCATATACATTGACTTTGGCGGTAAGTATGTTAGTACCTCTTTTAGCTGTAGTTATTTGTGGCGGCAAATTAAGAGGAATGGGATTCATTCCAAGGCTTAAGGGCAAAATCAAATGGATTTTTGCAGCCCTTTGGCTTCCTATGGCATTTGCCGTGATTGGTGCGGCTTTGTTTTTCCTTGTTTTTCCTAAATCTTTTGATACAACCGGGGCATATATGTTTTCGTCTTTAACCGAACAACAGGTTGCGATGCTTGAAGAACAGGGAGTGACGTTTCCTTTGTTGGTTGTTTCACAGGTAATTCAACTTCTTACGTATGCACCTTTTCTTAATATGTTCTTTGCGCTGGGCGAAGAGGTTGGTTGGAGAGGCTACATGTATCCGATTCTCAAAAAGAAATTCGGTACAAACAAAGGACGAATCATAGGCGGAATTATTTGGGGTGTTTGGCATTGGCCCATAATGATACTTGCCGGATACGAATACGGAACCGATTATTTCGGAGCACCTTTTTTGGGACCGGTTCTGTTTTGTTTTTGCACGGTTGTCCTTGGTATAATTTTTGATTATTGGTATGAAAAGACAGACTGCATTTGGATTCCGGCCCTCGGACACGGAGCATTTAACGGCGCTGCCGGACTTGGAATGTTGTTCTTTAACCCCGCATTTGCGAAATATACGGTTATCGGACCTACACCCATTGGAATTGTAGCTATGATTCCTATGATTGCATATATGGTTTATATATGCATTAAAGAACGCAAGAAATCGGAAATTACAACATAAGAAGAAAAAATCGTCAGATATGTTGTAAATCGCCCGCGGCCAGGCATTAGAATTACAGCATATATCCTAAATCCGCGAGATATGTTGTAATTAATAACCTCGCGGGGGCGAGGGTTACAGCACGGAAGGGTATTTCCGCGGAATATGTTGTAAATCGCCCGCGGCCATACGTTGGAAATACAGCATATATCCTAAATCCGCGAGATATGTTGTAATTAATAACCTCGCGGGGTCGAAGATTACAGCACGGAAGGGTATTTCCGCGGAATATGTTGTAAATATAAGGTTTATACAGAATAAAAAAGGCGTAACACGTGTGATATGTTACGTCTTTTTATGATTCGTTGAAGTGTAATATGCAAATTCAAATCGATGTTGAATTATTACTTTACGGTTATCGTAGGAAGTTCAGGCTTGCCGGAAGTTTTAACGATAAAGCCGATATCCGAAGTGGACTGACCGCCGGAAATCGTGGAATTGTAGCTTTCCGGAGTGATGGTGAGAGTCTTTCCGGAAGCTTCGCCGAAAGAACACCAAATCTGGTCTATTGTAACGTCTCTGTCGTAATCGATTTGAAGTTTCCAACCGGAAAGATTGGAGTTTCCTTTGTTCTTTAATACGATTGTGTACTGAGTGCAGGTATCGTTGCCGGATTCCCAACTGTTGGAAATCTGGATTCTTGCTTCCAAGTCGCCTTTTTGAGCGGAAGAAGAAGTCGTGGATACACTTGCCGCTGCAATTTGTTCTTGGGTCATTCCGCTTAAAATCGCACTGCCTGAATCTGTGTGGGTATTAAGGGTATTTACAAGCCACTTGCCCGATTCCGACAATTCCGCGAAAGTCCATCCGGAAGTTTTGTTGCATCCGCTGTCGATAAGGGATGAGGATTCATTCTTGTTTGAAAGGTTCCAAGCCACGAAACTGATGCCGTTTTTGTCAAGAAACTCAATCCATTTGTTTGCTTCTTCCACGTTGTTGTAACCGTTTCCGGAAGCATCGCAGATGCTGAATTCCGAGATGAATACGGGCAATCCGTTATTAAGTGCTACCGTGACTTTATCGCGAAGCCAGTCTTTGTGGGTGTCGGCGTAAAAATGAACGGCATACATAATGTTGTCGCCTTTAATGGGATTTTTAACCGCCTCGTCAACGTTTTGCGACCAGTTGGGAGTGCCGACGATGATTATGGCATCCGGGTCGTTTGCACGTATTATGGGAATAATCTCATCGGCGTATTCTTTAATTGCGCTCCATTCCGTTCCGCCGTTCGGTTCGTTGCAGATTTCATAGATGACATTGTCGTATGCTGCATATTTTGTCGACATTTCGGTGAAGAAATCTTTTGCGTCGTCTTTATATACGTTAGGATCCAAATCGTGAAGAATATGCCAATCAATAATTACATACATACCGAGTTCGCTTGCATATTCGACACCGTCTGTCACACATTTTTTCAAAGCGGTTCTGTCACCGCCGGTACAGTATCCCGCACCTTCGGCAGTGTACATTGCAAGTCTTACGACATTTGCGCCGAAATCGTCGCGAAGGGATTGGAATGAATCTTTATTGACATATTCGGGGAACCAACCGAGGCCGTGTGTAGAAACTCCGCAAAGCTGAAAAGCGTTTCCGTTTTTGTCGACGAGTTGAGTTCCGTTGAGCGACAGTTTTCCATGTATTTCAAAAGGCGTTCCGTCGGCAATCTTCGGCGCCGGAGCAGGAGATTGAACCGCTTCTGTGGTGCTTTCGTTTCCTATGGAATCTTCTTTGTTTCCGGTTTCAAATTCTCCTAAGATGTCCGGCGTAAGCTCAGCACCTGAACCTTCCGGCAAGTTTGCACCGGATTCAGAGGTAGGCGTTACGGGAACGTCGGGAATCATTTCTTCGCTCGGACCTAAATTACAGCCGGAAAGACATAGGATTGCGGCAAGAACAACTGCCGGAAGTAATCTATTTTTTCTCATATCGGATAATCCTTTCATTATCGAATAATATGCACATACACCGGATTATTATACCACATTTTTGATGACAATACTATGGAGATAATATTGCGCCTACCAAGTTACGCTTATTCTACTAATCTAAAGATATCTTCCCAAATAGTAGAAGAAAACCGCTGCCTTCCGATATGAAGAAACATAAGTGCGAATAAAAACGTCCCAACAGAGGTTATTGGCATGCGTTTACTCGGAATACAAATAAAATTTATCGCAAAACAATAAAAAAGTGTTGACAAACGATGAAACCGGCATATAATAGGTTTATCGTGACACGATAAAATCAATTGATTATCAACAGACGGAGGATGTTATGAAACAGAAAAACATGGCGGTATTAATGAAAATAGTAATAGTGATGATGGGAATTGTCGGGATAGCAGGTTTTGCGGATATAATTCCGACGCTCGGCAAATATTTTGCAGAAGCGTATCCCGAGTTTTCCGATTGGTATTTGCCGTGGCTTGTTTTTCTTGAAATTTTGTCGCTTCCGTTTTATGCAATTCTGATTCTCGGCTGGATTGTTTCATCTGAAATCGGCAAGGACAAATCATTTTCCGATAAAAACGCAAAGTTAATCAAAGCGGCTTCAATTATTACGCTTTCGGCTTCTATATATTTTTTTGTCGGCAATATGGCTTTACTTCTTTTTCAAATGAATCATCCGGGAGTGATTCTTGGCTCGATTATCGTAGTATTTGTCGGATTTGCCGTAAGCGTGGGATTTGCAATGCTGTCGCATCTTATATTAAAGGCAGCGGAGCTTCAAAAACAAAATGATTTAACGATATAAGGAGGGCAATATGGAAGAAAAATATGATGATGAATTGTTGCCCGGAGATATCGTATTTAACATTGATGTAATGCTTGCCAGACGAAAAATGAGCGTTACGGAGCTTGCGGATAAAGTTGGGATTACAATTGCAAATATGTCGATTTTAAAGACGGGCAAGGCGAAGGCGATAAAAATACCGACGCTTATTAAAATATGCGAGGCACTTGACTGCCAGCCGGGTGATATATTGGAATATAAGCGTTTTGACTAGTCAAAACGGGTTAGGAGAAATCAAAAATGGAAAATGCAGAAGAAATGTATTGCGATAGTACGCTTAACGGAACTGACTGCAATAATGATGAATTAAATAATAGTAATGAAAGAATTGACTTTGAAAATGTAAACACATTCAGATGCGAGGCCGTAGCCGCAAAAAAGGTGCAAAGAAGAGAGTTTCCGCAATTTAGAATGTTCGCGCTTGCATGTATTTTGTATGCGATGATATACACATTTTGCAGATACAAAAATGCATTCGGCATATGCACATCAATTGATTATTTTGCGACAATTGCATTTGTTACGTATTCTTTTAAATTGTTCGGCTACAAGTTGAAACCGGGGTACATTTTTACGGCGATTTCTTATTTGCTTATCGGAATGAACATTTGCCAAACCATTGATCCGACGATTATTATTTTTGACCGAATCGGAGGAATACTTATTCTTTTCGCGGGAATGTTGCATGAATGTTATAATGATAAAGATTGGGGCTTCGGAAAGTATTTTGGCGCAATGAACAATCTCTTTTGGACCTCAATCATACATGTCGCAGACCCGATTCTCGACATGAAAGATAATGAAAAGAAGGGAAAAGTGAATCCCAATGTCAAGTATGTAATTATAGGCTTGTTGATTGCAATTCCTCTCGCAGCCGTTGTGCTTCTCCTTCTTTCGTCGGCAGATTTGATGTTCGGAAAAGTATTCAAGGATTTCTTTGAAAAAGTAAATGTCGGCGACGCCGTATTGATTGTTTTGATGTTTCTTGCCGTATTTATTTCGGCGTATGCACTTCTTAGGAAGTTATCATTTCATGATATAAAAGAGGAAGCAGGCGAAAAGAAAACCGCCAATCCCATTGTCGGAATCACATTCAATTCGATTTTGGCTTTTATATACCTTGTTTTTTCGGTATTCCAGTTTGTATTCCTATTTTTCGGAGCGGGACTTCCGGAGGGATATACGTATGCCGAATACGCGCATGAAGGCTTTTACCAGCTTGTTGCCGTATCGATACTTAACCTTCTCATTGTGTTTATAAGTAAAGTCGTTTTTGACAAAAACAAGGTTTTGAATGCAATACTTACAGTTATTTCGCTTTGCACTTTTGTAATGATAGCGTCAAGTGCGTACAGAATGATTCTTTACATCGGAGTATACAGACTGACGGTTCTCAGAGTCCTTACGCTTTGGGCGCTTGCCGTTGTTACGCTTATCATGGCGGTTATCGTTTTGTACATTTATAAAACTGAAATTCCTGCCGTCAAAATTATGGTGGCATGCGTGGCGGTAATGTATATTGCTCTTGCATATTCTCACCCCACCGCGATTATCGCAAATTACAATATGAATGAATTTATCAAAACGGGAGAAGGGGATTTGACGTATATCGCGGAACTTCCGGAGGCTTGCGAAGCATTTTGGGATGGAGACATAATATTGTCGGATTCGACGTTTCCGGAAAATTCGAAATCATATTTTTTATTCGCTAGAAGATATTATTACAATTCAAATAAGAGCGAAGGATACGATGCAAAAAATGACTCCTTTAGAAAGTACAATTTTGCAATCGGCAAAATTCAAACATTTTTAAAGGCTTATAAAGAAGCCAACCCGAATGCGAATGATTAGAGATAATTGATATGAATTTTCAAACGTCCGGTGATAAAAAATGAGCGTAACCGCACAAGATTGCGACCGTTCAAGTTATATAAATGGAGATTATAATCAATGAGAAAAGAAAGTATAATACTGATTAAAGCGGTATTAAGCATACTACTTTTAGATGTCGGACTCGGCATATACTTCATTGCGAGTATGTATTATTACATCATATTTAACCACGAAGGGGTTGACAATCCGAGCAGCGAACTGTTGAGCATGGCAGAGGAGGATATCGGCGTTACGTTCCCGGATGACTTGCATATTTCGAGAATAGAAGATAAGAACGATGATTGGCAGTCGCATCGATATGACATCCTTCGTATTTATTCAAATTATACAAAGGAACAATGGACGGATCTTCTGGGCGACAAACCATGCGGACCCGACGATAATTATTGGACATATTCCGTCGAGGAGGCGGATTCGGGGAAAAAAGACGATTACGTAACATGTCTGACTTTGAAAAGCACATTTGAAACGAAATTTCGAAGCGAATTGATTGTTCAGTCGAGAGAAAACGACAAATACAGGGAGCTGAGAAATAACATTAAGCAATGGTGCGGAAGAATCATAATTTTGTTTTTTGTGCTTATACCATGGATTCCCTGGAAAATTATTTTCGGCAAAATAAGAAAAAAATCAGTATCTGCGAAGGAATAAAGCAGAGGGAGCGAAAGTGTTTTATGAAAATATCGATTGTATGCGTCGGAAAAATAAAAGAAAAGTTTTATCGCGAAGCGCTTGAAGAGTATTTAAAGCGCCTCGGCAGATATTGCAAACCGGAAATCGTCGAAGTGGCGGATGAGAAAACACCCGAAGAAGCAAGCGAAAAGGAAGAGAATCTTATAAAAGAAAAAGAGGGCGAGAGAATTCTTTCTAAAATTAAGGAAGACTCGTATGTGATTTCTCTTGCAATCGAAGGAGAAAAAATGTCTTCGACGGAACTTGCGGACAAGATAGAATCGCTTTCGATAAACGGAAACAGTCACATTACTTTTATCATCGGCGGTTCTTTGGGATTGTCCAAAAAAGTTTTAAAGCGAAGTGACATGCTTTTGAGTTTTTCAGACATGACATTTCCCCATCAGCTTATGAGGGTGATTCTGGCGGAGCAGATTTACCGTTCGTACAGAATAATAAATAACGAACCTTATCATAAATAAATTCAGGCATCTTAGGATGCCATTTTTTATCCGGAAAATAGTACGTACGAAAGTATTTTTTATGATAAAAAAGTAAAGATTAGTTTTTTCGAAAGAATTGAGGAAAAAGTGAAACAGCGAATTATTTGCGTTTTCGGTTGCTTTTATTATGCGAGAAAAGCAAAATAAGGATAAATATGTTTCAAACGATTGTTATTTACATAACAATCGTTCGCGGATATAATCGGTTGTGGTTAAAAAAGATAATCGGAGGAGTAATTATGCTTAAAGTTGAAAATGTAACAAAGAAATACGGAAAAAATGTGGCTTGCAATAATCTTTCATTTGAACTTGAACCCGGAACACTTACGGTTCTTCTTGGACCGAACGGTGCGGGAAAAAGTACGATTATGAAATCGATTATCGGCTTTTTGAAGTATCAGGGTACAATTACGGTTAAGGATTTCCCGAACAAATCGACGGACGCCAAAAAAATATTGGGATATATTCCGGAAATGCCGTCGCTTTATTCTACGCTTACCGTAAGCGAACACATGGAATTCATAGCCAGAGCTTATAAGATGACGAATTATAAGGAAAGAATAGAGATGCTTCTTGAAAGATTCGAACTTGCCGACAAGAGAAAAAAATTCGGTGACGAACTTTCAAAAGGAATGCAGCAGAAACTTAATCTTTGCATCGGACTTCTTCCTAATCCCGAAGTAATTCTTCTCGATGAACCCATGATCGGACTTGATCCTCATGCGATTAAAGAATTAAAAGCGTTTATCGAGGAAATGAGACAGGAAGGCAAAACGATGCTCATCAGTACACACATCATTGACAGTGTCGATATGATGTGGGACAGAACGATTATTATGCAAAACGGTGAGATTCGCGCAAATGTGTCAAAAGAAGAACTTGACGCAGAGGGAAAGACTTTGGAAGAAAAATTCTTCGAGGTGACTGAGGGAGTCAATGATGACGACGTGCGTGAAAATAAGGAAGATTCCGAGGAAAATCAGACGGAAGAGAGCGGAAAGGAAGAGGAATAAAGAATGAGACTTTTCTTATATTATGCGTTCCACTCTACCGTCAATACGATAAAAAAATTATTGAAAACATGGGTGGCAATTATTCTGGTAGTAGTGGCAGTCGGCGGCCTGATAGGATTTGTAGCCGGCAATATAGCAAACCTGGCAGAAAAAAAGCAGGCTGAAAAGATAGAAGCCGGTCTTTTAGAAGCAACGAATGAAGATAACGAAGATATTGTCGAATTCGATTTGGAAGTGACTTTTGAAAATGCGGGAATGAACAAAAGCGATATTGTCGATTTAGTGGCTTCCGTAACGATATTGATTGTATTTGCCACGAGCTTTCTCTCATCAAAAAGTACCGGAAATCTTTTTAAACCGGGAGATGTGGTTATGCTTTTTTCGGCTCCGATGAAGCCGCAGACGGTAATGCTTTTCAGAGTGGTCTGTTCTCTCGGAATGATGATATTTGTCGGAATTTACATGATTTTTCAGGTTCCGAATCTCGTGATGAATGTCGGATTAAGTTTGCCTGCGGCGCTTGCATTGATGCTGGCATATATTTTTGTAATGTTTTTTGCAACGCTTTTTCAGGTGACTTTCTATACCGTATTTTCGAAAGTAAGCATATTAAGAAAGAACATGTATACGATAATCGCAGCTTTGTACGGCTTGATTGCAGTCGGCCTGATTGTGTATATGAAGTTAACGGGACAGGGATTTATCAATGCGTCGCTTCATTATTTCACCGGTTCAAAAACATTCTGGGTGCCTTTCTGGGGTTGGCTTCGCGCGTTCTGCTATTACTCGGTTGAAGGACAGTTTGCCAAGGCACTTCTTTATGTCGCATTTATTGTTGCAGGCTGTGTTGCGCTTGTGGCTGTGATATGGAATCTTGATGCCGATTTCTACGAGGATGCGATTACATCGGTTGACAAAATTGCTCAAAAAATGGACAATGCCAAACTTGCATCGACCTCCGGAACCGTAAAAAGAAAGAAAGACAGAAGGGCAAATCTCAAAAGAGAAGGCTTTGACAAGGGATTCGGAGCGAATGTATTGTTTTACAAGTCATTGTACAACAGAAGCAGATTTGCAAAGTTCAGAATTTTTACGACAACATCACTTGTTTATGTTGGAATAGCCGTTTTGGTTTCATATTTTTGCAAGGATATAAAAGATTTCAATCCGTTCTTTATTGTAGGCGGCGCATTTACTCTTGCGGTATTTTACAGGACGATAGGAAATCCCCTGGAAGAAGACACTTCGCGCGAATTCTTCCTTATGATTCCCGAAAAAACGGTTAAGAAACTTTTTTATTCCTACCTCGGCGGTTTGGCCAATACGTTTCTCGACTTGATTATTCCGTTCGTGATTGCTTCGATAATGTTAGAAGCGGATATTTTCATGGTAATCGGATGGCTTGTGTTTGTTTTGTCCATTGATTATTTCGGAACCTCCGTCGGCACGTTTATTGCGGTATCGATTCCTTTTAAGGAAGGAATGTCAATCAAACAGATGGTTCAGGTAATGTTTATATATTTCGGAGCTTTTCCTTCGCTGGTATTACTGATACTCGGAGTGATTTTTGAAAAAATGCTTATTTTCGGTATCTTGGCCGCTTTGTTTGATGTTGCTGTCGGTTCGCTTTTCTTTTTCCTTATTCCCGTATTTTTGAATAAAGGAACAAGGTAAAATGACAAATTTCAAAAAAAAGATTGATTTTATGCGGTTTTGCTCGTAAAATACGCAATAGTTTATATTTTACGATAAGAGGGCAAAATAATGGAAAAAGTTGTTAAGTTTGGAGGCAGTTCACTTGCCAGTGCAGAGCAGTTCAAAAAAGTCGGCAACATTATAAAAGCCGACAAGTCAAGAGTATTTGTGGTTCCTTCGGCACCCGGAAAAAGAGATTCCAAAGATACCAAGGTTACCGATATGCTTCTTCATATGTATGAGACTGCAAAAGAAGGCAAAAACATTGATGATGAAATCAAGGCTATCAAAGCAAGATATGATGAAATCATCACAGGGCTCGAACTTAAGGGCTTTTCACTCGATAAAGAATTCGAAGAGATTAAAGCTTACATGAAAGCCACTCCCGAGAAGGATTATGCCGCTTCAAGAGGAGAATTCTTAAACGGTAAGGTTATGGCTGAGTATCTCGGAATTCCTTTTGTTGATGCAGCAGAAGTTATTTTCTTTAACGAAGAAGGAAATCTTAACAATTACAAGACGGAAAAGGCTCTTGCATCAAGACTTAAAGAGGCAAAGACTGCAGTTGTCCCCGGTTTCTACGGAATGGGCAAGGACGGAAAGATTAAGACATTCAGCCGCGGCGGTTCTGATGTTACGGGTTCTCTTGTTGCACAGGCTGTTAAGGCTGACGTTTATGAGAACTGGACAGATGTTTCCGGATTTTTGGTAACGGATCCCAGAATCGTAAAGAATC
The DNA here is from genome assembly GCA_045628965.1 of Lachnospiraceae bacterium. Classification (GTDB taxonomy): domain Bacteria; phylum Bacillota; class Clostridia; order Lachnospirales; family Lachnospiraceae; genus UBA3766. The sequence continues at coordinate 47,132 of JAZQQI010000006.1, forward strand.
CCAAGGGAATCAAATACATTACTTACAGAGAACTTCGTGAGCTTTCATATATGGGTGCTTCGGTTCTTCATGAAGATGCAATTTTCCCCGTTCGTCATAACGGTATTCCCATTAATATTAAGAATACCAATGCTCCCGAAGACGAGGGTACATGGATTGTTGAAAGTACATGCCAGAAGCAGGACTACGTTATTACCGGTATTGCAGGAAAGAAGCATTTCTGTACGGTATTTATTACAAAGGCCATGATGAATTCCGAAATCGGTTTCTGCAGAAAAGTACTTCAGGCTTTTGAGGAAAACGAGATATCAATCGAGCATATGCCTTCGGGTATCGATACAATGACGGTTGTTGTACATGCCGACGAATTTGTAAATAAGGAGCAGAGAGTCGTATCTGCAATTCATCGCCTTGCATCACCGGATACAATCGAAATCGAATCAGGCCTTGCGCTTATCGCTGTTGTGGGACGCGGAATGAAATCTGCAAGCGGTACCGCAGGCAAACTTTTCTCGGCACTTGCCAAGGAAGGCATCAACATCAGAATGATCGATCAGGGTTCATCTGAGCTTAATATCATCATCGGTGTAAAAAATGATGATTTTGAAGTTGCAATTAAGGCAATTTACAACACGTTTATCGGTGAATAGTATAAATATTTTGAAGCAAAAGTAATGAATTTATATGAGATATCGGCGCAGAACGGCGAAAGCGGTTCTGCGTCTTTGTTTTTCAAAAGATAATCAGGCATCTTTTGTTATTATTCTAAAAAAGCAAATAATAACGGTATATTTTTCTAAAGTGTAAAATTATTATGAAAAAATATGTCAAATTAATGTTTTATTAACATGGGAAATGTGATATCATAAAAAAGTCGGCAAAAGAGAGCCGAATTCTATTTTTTGTTTATATGGAGGTGCGTATGGACGGATCGTATTATTATTCTTCGACAGCTGCAGGTTTGGGAGCTGGATTGACTATCGGTTTAGTGATTGTATCTTTGCTTGCTTCACTTATATCAATAGTTGCAATGATTTTATTTGTTATTGCTAAGTGGAAACTCTTCAAAAAAGCCGGACAGCACGGTTGGGCAGCCCTTATTCCTTTTTATAATATCTGGGTTACATGCGACATTTTATTCAATAATAATGTTATGTGGTTTATATTTTATTTGATTCCGCCGCTTAATACCGTAGCTATGATTGCAGTATTTATAGCAACTGCAAAATCCTTCGGAAAAGGTGTCGGATACGGAATTTTGTCGATATTCTTCTTTTACATTACATGGCCGATTCTTGGGTTCGGTAAGGCTGAATACATTGGAAAAGCTTTTTAAGAAAAAATCGAAAGTGAATATAAAGTTTATTACAAGGGGCTGCACTTTGAGGGTGCGGTCCTTTTTTTGAGCAAAAATCACCGGAGTTTTCTTTTGACTTGTTTGTTTTGCAATTAACAGATATAATGAAAAACGATTTGTGTTCGGAGGTTTGTATTTTGAAACTTGTTGAAAAGAATCCGGTTTTTTACAAAAAAGTATTTAAGATAGCGTTGCCGATTGCTGCGCAAAGCCTTATTACTATCGGAGTCAATATGCTCGATACCATAATGGTCGGCAAACTCGGCGACGGTGCATTGTCGGCTGTTTCTCAGGCAAATTCGTTTATAAGTATATATCAGATATTTTGTATGGGTCTCGGAATGGGGGCTTCTGTTCTGATTTCCAGGTATTGGGGAATGAGACATTCCGAAAAAGAAAGCGAAAATACCGTTCTCCCCGTAAATGACGAGGGTGAGAAAGCATCGGTTGCTTTGAAACAGACAATAAGCATTATGCTTCGCTTTACATTTGTTCTTGCGGCACTTTTTGCGATTGCCACAATCTTTTTACCGGACAAAATAATGATGACGTATACGAACGTGCCCGAAATTGTCGATATGGGCGTTTCGTATTTCAGATATTCAGTTATAACATTTTTCTTTTTGGGGCTTTCGCTGACAACGACTATTGCGCTTCGAAGCGTGGGACAGGCGGTTTACCCGCTTATTGTATCGATCGGAGCGTTTTTTATAAATCTGTGCGCAAACTATGTCTTTATTTTCGGCAAATTCGGAGCGCCGAAGATGGGAGTTGCGGGAGCGGCTCTCGGAACGCTTCTTTCGAGATTGTTTGAAGTAACGGCAATTCTTGTATATCTCTTTTTTATAGACAAGAGAATAGGATTTAAGATAAAAGATTTGTTTATGGGTGTAAAATCCATAAAAGACGAGTATGTAAAAATATGCATTCCCGTTCTTATAAGCGACGGAATTCTTGCAATCGGTAACAATTCGGTTGCACAAATTATCGGACATGTCGGTCAGGAAATGTCCGATGCAAATGCGATAACAAGCGTAACGCAGACGTTAAGCACCGTACTTATAAGCGGTGTGGCTCAGGCCGGCGCAATAGTCACGGGCCATACTCTCGGAATGGGTGAAAAGGAGAAGACGCAAAGACAGGGCTGGCTTTTCTTGGGACTCGGATTGTTCCTTGGTTCATGCTCGGCACTTTTTATTCTTTTATCGGGAAATCCGATTATATCAACGTATACAAGCCTTTCGGAAAGCACGAGACAGACGGCAGGATATTTGATGCTTTCCATCAGTATAATAGTTGTTTTTCAGGCCACAAACAGTATTATGACAAAAGGAGTACTGAGGGGCGGCGGCGATACAAAGGTGCTGATGCTTGCTGACAATATTTTCTTTTGGATTATCGCCCTTCCGCTTGGAATCCTGGCGGCTTTTGTGTTCAAACTTCCTGCTTTTTGGATTTATCTTTGCCTTAAGTCCGATCAGATTTTTAAGACATTTTGGTGCGTACTGAGACTTCGAAGCGGCAAGTGGATAAAAAAAGTTTCGACCGGCGACGATTCGAATAAATAATCAAAATAATTTTGCAAAAAGACAAAGGCAATTGAGCAATTATCATCATGTGATATAATGAGAAAAGTGCAGGGTATTTGATTTTAGGAGAATAATTTGAAAAAAACGATTCTAAAAAACTTAATAATATTGATTGCGCTTCCGATTGTCGGCTTGATTTTGATGATTGCGGTACATCTTCTTCCGACCAATAACATGAAACAGAATGTGAATGTTTCAAGAAACGGAATTGCTTCTGAGTTTACGGATGAGCTTGTTATAGATGATTACAAAGCAACGCTGACGGGCAATTTTACCGATTGCCTGATGCTTGAATTTGCTGTATACGATTCGCCTCATTCGGTAATCGGGCAGGTTATGAATATGTATCGGCCGGAAAGCAGCCCCAACGAGAACGAATGGTGGCCGGGACAATCTTTAACGGATTATCTCGACAACGTCGGACAACAAAATGAGGTTGAGTATTCGAGATACTGGCATGGATATCTTGTGGTATTGAAACCGCTTCTTATGTATACGTCGTTTAATACGATAAGGCTTTTGAATTCGGCACTTCAGCTGATTTTACTTGCATCGCTTCTTATACTTTATACGAAAAAAGGTCAGACCAAACTTGCAATTGCCCTTTCAGTATCGATGCCTTTTATGTTTTTTGTCAGTTCGTTTGCTTCTTTGTCGCTTTCAATCTGCATGTATCTCCTTTTTATAGGGCTGATTGTCCAGATTTTGTATGACGACAAATTATCAAAAGGCGACAATTATATTACTTATTTTATCGTTATCGGTGCGGCAACGGCATATTTTGATTTCCTCACCTATCCCCTTGTTACAGTATTGTATCCGATTTGCGTTTGCCTTTGCCTTCGTAATGACAAGCTTTCAAAGCAGATTAAAGAAGTTGTGAAATTTGGAGCCTCGTGGGCTTTGGGATATGTTTATATGTGGGCTTCAAAGTGGGTATTTGCGCTTCTTTTCTCGGGAAGCGATACCGTAAAGAACGCTTTGGAAACGGTAAAAACAAGAACCGGAAGTGCAGACGGCGGCAACAGGATAGTAGGATATATTCAGGTATTAAAGAATAATCTGTCTCATTTCGCGAATCGTGCGTTTCTTCCGATTGTAAGTATTACTCTGGCGGTAATTGTAATAATGGCAATAAGATACGGAGTCGGCAAGTATATAAAAAATCTTAAAGGTTCCCTTTGTTTTCTGGCGATTTCCGTATTGCCGTTTGTATGGTGGTTTGTTACGGCGAATCATTCGGCGGAGCACGGAGTTTTCACGTGCAGAATATTTGCAGCAACCGTTTTTTCTTTGATGCTTTTATTCTTAAATTCGTTCAAAAAGGAATAGGCGTACAGAATGCCATTTATATTAGGTAAAATATAAGTCGCGGCTTTTTGCTGCGGCTTTTTTATTTGTCGGTGTGTGGAGATTTTTGGCATGTGGTAAGCGAAAACGGGGAAAAGTCCAAAACGCTGACAGGTGAAATTTTTGTGCAGTAAGCGAAAACGGGGAAAAGCCGAAAACGCTGACAGGTGAAATTTTTGTGCAGTAAGCGAAAATGGGAAAAAGTCCAAAACGCTGACAGATATTTTTTGGAACGTGGGAGCGAAAATGGGAAAAAGCCGAAAACGCTGACGGAAGTTTTTTGGCGCGCGTGAGCGAAATGAGAGAAAAGTCCAAAACGCTGACAGATATTTTATGGCGCGTGTAAGCGAAATGAGAGAAAAGATAAAAACGCTGACGGAAATTCAGTTTTTATAAAAATTTTCGATTGACAATATAGAAAAACAGTTGTACACTTTAAAGTGCTAAAGCGAAAGGCACGAAATTATGAAAAAGAATACAATTTACACATTTTCATATTACTATTATTACTTTACTCATTCGATTAAGTAGGGTTAATTTGTATTGCGTAAATGTGAGTGCATTTGAGATAAAAGCGAGACAGTTAACCTGTTTCGCTTTCTTTTATTTAAAGCACTTGTAAAGCAAGTTTATCTTCTTTCGTTGTTGGTATATAATAAAAAAGATATGTCTTAAGGAGGCTTATTATGATAGTTGTATTAAAAGAAAATGCAGACAAGGAACAAAGAGACAGATTGGTTGAATGGCTTAAAGACCAGGGAATGGGAATTCATGTATCTGAAGGTGAATTCCAGACTGTTCTCGGCCTTATCGGTGATACAAGCAAGATAGATATGGATTTAATCGGCAGCCTTGAAATCGTCGATTCCGTAAAAAGAGTTACGGAAACATTCAAGTGCTGCAACAGAAAATTCCATCCAAACGATACCATTGTGGATGTTAACGGAGTCAAAATCGGCGGCGGCAATTTTGTAATGATTGCGGGTCCGTGCTCGGTTGAATCGGAGGCACAGATTGTTGAAACTGCAAAAGCCGTAAAAGAAGCGGGAGCCAATATGCTTCGCGGCGGCGCATTTAAGCCGAGAACTTCACCCTACGATTTCCAGGGACTTAAAGCCGAAGGATTGGAACTTTTAAGAATCGCAAGAAAAGAAACGGGACTTCCCATTGTAACGGAAATTATGAGCGTTGCGGACCTTAATCTTTTTGAAGATGTTGATCTTATTCAGGTTGGCGCAAGAAACATGCAGAATTTTGACCTTCTTAAGGAACTTGGAAACTTCGGAAAGCCGGTTCTTTTGAAGAGAGGTCTTGCAAATACATTAAAGGAACTTCTTATGAGTGCCGAATACATTATGGCAAGCGGCAACGAGCAGGTTATTCTTTGCGAAAGAGGTATCAGAACATACAGCGATTACTTGAGAAATACGCTTGATTTGGCAGCAGTTCCCATGCTTCACGAATTGTCGCATCTTCCCGTAATCGTAGATCCTTCACATGCAACCGGAATTGCAAGAATGGTGCCTCCCATGGCACTTTCCGCTGTAGCATGCGGTGCTGACGGACTTATCATAGAAGTTCATAACGATCCCATGCATGCCCTTTGCGACGGAGCACAATCTCTTCGTCCCGAAGAATATGCAGCTCTTTCAAAGAAAGTTATGGCTGTAAGGGAGGTTATCTGATGAAAGTAGGAATTGTAGGACTCGGACTTATCGGAGGCTCTTTTGCAAAAGCTTATGCAGCAGATTCTCATGAGGTTTTTGCCCTTGAAAAAGACGAATCGGTTATATCTTTTGCAAAGATTAACGGAGTAATAAAAGATAATTTGACGAAAGAAAACGTATCAGGCTGCGATTTGGTTTTGGTGTGTGTTTATCCCGATGCGGCAATAGAATTTCTTGAAAGTTACGGACCTTTCTTCGAAAATAATACGGTTGTGGTTGACTGTTGCGGTACAAAGAGAGTTCCGGCAAACGAAGGAATGAAGATTGCGGGAAAGTACGGTTTTACATATCTTGGAGGTCATCCCATGGCGGGAACCCAGTACTCGGGCTACAAATATTCCAAGAAGGAAATGTTCAAAAATGCTCCGATGGTTATAGTTCCTCCCAATTTTGAAGATATCGTTCTTCTTGACAGAGTCAAAGAACTTTTAAAACCTGCGGGATTCGGAAAGATTTCCGTAACAACGGCGGAGAAACATGATGAAATGATAGCTTTTACGTCGCAACTTGCGCATGTTGTATCAAATGCTTACATCAAAAGTCCCACGGCTCTTTCACACAAAGGATTTTCGGCGGGAAGTTATAAGGATATGACAAGGGTCGCGTGGCTTAATCCCGAGATGTGGTCGGAACTTTTTCTCGACAATGCGGACTATTTGAGCAACGAAATACAGATTCTTATAGATAATCTGAGCGAATATAAAAAGGCAATAGACGAAAAGGACAGAGAAACACTTACAAAGCTTTTGAGAGAAGGTAAGGAAAGAAAAGAAGAGGTAGACGGATAGTGAAAAAGATAGATGTTCATTCTTCAAAAGAATATTCAATCTATATAGAAAACGGTCTTTGGAAAAAGGGTGAATTTACAAAACTTATAAAAGAAGTTTCGAAGGCCAAAAAGATAATGTTGGTTACGGATGATATCGTACTCGATCTTTACGGATACACAATAAACGAAATCCTCACGGATGACGGATTTGACGTAAGCATATTTGATATTCCAAACGGCGAAGAAAGTAAGAATTTAAAGAACTATTCCGAGTTAATGGAGTGTATGTGTGCCGAAAAATTTACGAGAAGCGATATGATAATTGCCCTTGGCGGCGGAGTGGTCGGAGACCTTGCGGGATTTGCCGCAGCAACATATCAAAGGGGAATTGATTTCGTTCAGATTCCAACAACCCTTCTTGCCTGCGTCGATTCGTCGGTCGGAGGCAAAACGGCGGTGGATCTTGAACACGGAAAGAATCAGGTTGGAGCCTTTAAACAGCCGAACCTTGTTATTATCGATCCGTTTTTCTTGAAGAGTTTACCTAAAGAACAGGTTTCTGCAGGGGCTGCCGAAGTAATAAAGTATGCCATGATAGAAGACGAAGAGTTCTTTGAGTCATTAAAAAACACTCCGATTGAAGAGCAATACGAAGAAGTTATCGCAAAGTGCGTCGATATGAAAAGAGAGTTTGTCGAAAATGACGAATTCGATACCGGGGTACGAATGATGCTTAATTTCGGTCATACCGTGGGACATGCAATCGAGGCCGCAAGCGGTTATAAGATTCTTCACGGAGAGGCTGTCGCAATGGGAATGGATGCAGTGACGAAAGCCTGCGAAAAAATGAACATATGTGAAGAAGGGACATATAAAAGACTAAATGACCTGCTCGGTCAATATAACCTTAAAAGACCGATTCCATACGGGATTGACGAACTTTTCGAGCATATGAAAACCGACAAAAAGAATGCGGGCGGAAAGACGCGACTCATAGTGCCCACAAAGGTCGGTCATTGCGAAATAAAAGAAATAGATACAGGCGAACTTAAGAATTTTTTGGCCGAAGCATTGAGATGATACGACAATAAGGATTTTTAGAAAAAATCGGAAAACGAAAGATAGATGTTCGGTGCAAAATCGGCAAGGTACATACGATGAACAAAACGGTTAAGTGTAAAGAAATATCCAAAACGGTAAAAATCCCGGCTTCAAAATCCTGGGCTCACAGGCTTTTGATTGTTGCGGCTTTGGGAAAAAATAAGGTTACCGTCATATGCGACGGAATATCGGACGACATACAGGCGACGATGGATTGTCTGGAATCTCTCGGCGCAAAATTTTTGATAAAAAACGGTGAGATTGAAGTTAATCCCATAAACAGAGAAAAATATGTCGAAAAAGCCGGAGATTCTTTATGCGAAAAGAAATTGAATGATGAAGATGCCGACGGGCTTAGGCATTTATACTGCAAAGAAAGCGGTTCCACCTTAAGATTTATGCTGCCGATTGTAGGGGCTCTTGGAGCAAATGTCGCTTTTCACATGGAAGGACGCCTGAAAGACAGACCGTTAACCGATTTGGTCAACGTTCTTTCCGAAAAGGGAATGACCATAAGAAAAGAAGACGACATTCTTTTTGCAAAAGGTCAATTGATTGCGGGGGATTATTCCATAAGAGGTGATGTATCGTCACAGTTTATTTCCGGACTTTTGATGGCACTTCCGATTCTTTCAGGTAATTCAAAACTTACGGTTACAGGGGAGATTCAGTCAGGAAAATATATAGAGATTACCGAAAGCGCTCTTTCAATGGGAGAAGCCCAAATAATAAAGAAAGGCAACGCATATGAAATTTTCGGAAGGAAATGTTATAATGTCCCCGATAGGGCGGTTGCCGAAAGCGATTGGTCATCTGCGTCTTTTTTCTTATGTATGGGAGCTTTGTCGGAAAAGGGGGTTATCGTTAAAGGTATGAATCCCGATTCGATACAGGGAGACCGCGAGATTATTGGTGTTTTAAAGCAATTCGGAGCAAACGTAATTGAATCTGATGATGAGATTTGCGTAAAAAAAGGAATATTAAAAGGAATCGAACTTGACGCTTCGGAAATTCCCGACCTTGTTCCGGTCATATCTGCCGTAGCATCACTGGCAGAGGGTACAACAAGAATTTACAACGCAGAAAGGCTTCGTTTAAAGGAATCCGACAGAATAGCTTCCACGGCAGCGATGATTCGCTCCCTTGGAGGTGAGGTTTCGGAAACGGAAGACGGACTTTTGATTGTGGGAAAAAAGAAACTTTCGGGCGGTACGGTTGATTCTTATAAAGACCACAGAATAGCAATGTCTGCGGCTGTTGCGGCGGCGGGCTGCGAGAATGACGTTACCGTTACGGATGCTGAATGTACGGATAAGTCTTTTAAGAATTTTTGGAATTTGTTGCAAACAATGGAGGAATAGAATGTCGTTGGAAAATTTGACGATTTGGGAGATAATTACAATCATAGGTCCGATAGCGTTGTTTGCGATGGAAACGGTAGTATTTATACTGAAAAAAAGAAACGGCATTTTTTCTGTAATCAGTATATTCGGAGGATTAATTTTTTTCGGGGTCTTTAGCCTTATTTTTCCGATTTCTCTGATTTATCTGTTTATATCGGCTCTTTTTTACAATGAATTTGATGCTTTGGGATATACCTTTCTTTATTTGATTTATTGGATTATGAGCTTTACGACTATGTTTCTCGGAATATTAGGCTTTATACGGAAGAATATAGAGTCACCGCAAAAGTTTGAGACTGAATCCGGAAACGATGAAAAAAAAGTGGATTGTACGGATAATCCTTCTGAAAATTTTATCGAGTCATCTGAAAGGAAAGAAAAGTAAAATGTCAGGTATGAGTGAACTAAATTGGTCGGCGATTTTATGTATGTGTCCTATAGTGCTGCTGTCTGTGGCAATGATAAGAATCAGAAATAATATGACAAATATCGTGTCGTTTGTAATTGACATGGTAGGAGGTGTTTTGTTTTCTGTTTTTTTTGCCGGATTTTTGATCATATACGGTACAGAAGGATTCATTTTGGGAGAACAATACGGCGAAAATTATGCACAGATTCAAAAATATGCAATTATGTGCTTGTTCTTTTTACTTGTAAGTATTCTGGTTTTGGTTGTCGGAATAGTCGGATTCGTGCGATGGAAGAAAAAAGTAGCGGAAGACAGGCTTAAATACAGTAACGCGAGCTCGGAATTTTTGGCGGCTTGGGATGACAAAGAACCCAAAAAAGATGACAAAGTCGAGAATAATGATACAGAAAATACGGAGAATAAAGAGAAACCCCAAAAGGCAGAATTTATAGAGAATAAAGAGGAACCCCCCAAGGCAGAATTTATAGAGAATAACGATAATACGGAAGATACAATAGATACAGAAAAGGCGAAAGAAACAGTAAAAATTGATAATACAGAGAAAAAAGATAATAAGTATTATGACGATGATGCCTTTAAGATTTTTTAAGATAAGCATTGTCCCTGCTGACAGGCAAAAGGCTGCAGAAAGAAAATGCATGAGAAAAATTATTTTTCAGATAGTGATGAAGATTGTAATATTCATTTGTAGTTTTGTTGTTTTGGGATGCAATATAATCGCGCTTTTATTATAGTGAAAGGAATCGGAAAATGAGTCAGAGTTATGGCGAAAATATAAAATTATCGATTTTCGGACAGTCTCATTCCAGGGCTATCGGAATGACCCTTGAAGGAATCGAAGCCGGAAAAGAAATAGATTTTGAAAAACTTTATGCTTTTATGGAGAGACGTGCTCCGGGGAAAGATGATTTGTCGACTCCGAGAAAAGAGGAAGACAAGCCGGAATTCTTATGCGGAGTAAAGGGTAATGTGACCTGCGGTACTCCGATAACGGCGGTTATAGAGAATAAAGACACGAAGTCATCGGATTACGAAATGCTAAAAATTGTTCCGAGACCGGGCCACGCGGATTATACCGCACAGGTTAAGTATAAGGGCGCGCAGGACTATGCGGGAGGCGGAAGTTTCTCAGGAAGAATGACGGCACCTTTATGCATTGCAGGCGGTATTTTGAAACAGTTCCTCGAAAAAGACGGAATAAGCATTGATGCAAGGATTTATTCCATAGGAAGAATTGTTGATGATTCGAATTTTGAAGGAAGAATTCTAATCAAAAACGAATCGGGAGAATTTGTCAAAGCAAACGAAGAGATTTGTGCATCCGAAAAGTATTTTCCTGTTGTCGATGACAAAACAGGCGAAAAAATGAAAGAAGCGATTCTTTCTGCAAAGGCTGACGGTGATTCTGTGGGCGGCATTGTCGAGTGCGTGATAAACGGTATGCCTGTGGGAGTTGGAGGACCGATTTTTGAAGGAATGGAAGCAAAGATTGCATCGGCTGTTTTTGCGATTCCCGCTGTAAAAGGAATTGAATTCGGTCGCGGTTTTGAAGCTTCTGAGATTTTAGGAAGCGAGAATAACGATGCCTTTGTACTAAAAGATAAAAAAGTTGTTACGGATACAAACAATGCGGGCGGAATATTAGGGGGTATCACAAACGGAATGCCTCTTAGGTTTAGGGTTGCGTTCAAACCGACCCCTTCCATCGCAAAGGAACAAAGAAGCGTTAATCTTGAAACGATGGAAGAGACAACTCTTTCGGTTCCGGGAAGACACGATCCCTGCATAGTGCATAGGGCGGTTCCCTGTGTTGAGGCGGCGGCAGCAGTCGCTATATATGATGCGTTGTACGATTTATAGGACAGATTATAACCCCGGCGATTTTATTGCCGGGGAGTTTATGTTTTACGATATATAATGAAATACGTCATTTTTGTAACGGAGATTAAATATGAAATGCGGTTTACTCGGTAAAAAACTCGGTCACAGCTTTTCCCCGATGATTCATTCAAGACTCGGAGATTATGATTACGACCTTTACGAAAAAAACGAAGAAGAACTTGAAGATTTTATCAGAAACGGCGATTGGGACTGCTTAAATGTGACGGTTCCCTATAAGAAGGAAGTTTTTAAACTTCTTGATGAGGTATCGGAGACTGCCAAGGCACTGGGAAGTGTCAATGCCGTGGTTAAAAGAAACGGCAAAATATACGGGGACAATACGGATGTGTACGGTTTTGAAACGCTTCTTCTCGAATCGGGAGTTGATGTCAAAGACAAAAAGACACTAATTCTTGGAAGCGGCGGTGCGAGCGTGTCGGTAAAATATGCTCTTGAAAAAGCCGGGGCAAAGGTAACAATTATAAGCAGAAGCGGCGAGAACAATTATGATAATATCGATAAAAATGCGGATGCTCAAATTATAGTAAATACAACACCGGTGGGAATGTATCCCGCAAACCTTGAAGTTCCCCTCGATATTTCGATATTTAAAGAATGCGAGGCGGTTTTTGATATAATTTACAATCCGCACAGAACAAAACTTATGCTTGATGCAAACGATAGAGGAATCAAGTCGTTTAACGGTCTTACGATGCTTGTGGCTCAGGCGGTTCGAAGCAGCGAGATTTTTACGGATTCTGAAATTGACAGAAAAGTTATACTAAATATAACCTCGGAAATAAAGTCGATGACCGAAAACATAGTTCTTGTGGGAATGCCCGGATGCGGCAAAAGTTCGGTGGCCGTGGAACTCTCAAAACTGACGGGAAAAGAAGTATTTGATTCCGATGAGGAGATATCGAAAAAGACAGGCAGAAAACCTTCGGAAATAATAAGAGAGGACGGCGAAGAGGCGTTCAGAACGACAGAGACGGAAGTGCTTAAAGAACTGGGCAAAAAATCCGGAATAATTATTGCAACGGGCGGAGGGTGCGTTACAAGGGAGAGAAACTATCCGATTCTTCACCAAAACGGTTGCGTTGTAAGAATAAAGAGAGACATCGATAAGCTTGCCACAAGCGACAGACCCCTTTCGCAACAAAAAGGTTTGGAAGCACTTGCAAAAGAGAGAGAAGAGATGTATCAAAGCTTTGCCGATTTTTCGGCAGAAAATGACTTATCACCCAAGAAAACGGCCGAAAAGATAATGCAAAGGTTGAGTGATTTTTAGGATAACAAGCAGGAATCCTCGATAATTCAATTACCGATGTAGTTCACATATCTCGAAAGCACCAATGAATTTGTAATTGTGTCGACGGACGGATATTTAAGAACCTATTTTTTCCCGATAAGGGCATCGCATATTACGAGAAGCAGTAAATTACAACAAAAAAGCTGTTTTCCGAGAAACTGTTGTAATTCCTCCGCGGAAATGCACTTGAATTACAACCAAAAGACGGAAATCGCGAGATATGTTGTAATTAACAACCTCGCGGGGACGAATATTACAGCACGAAAGCTGTTTTCCGCGAAACTGTTGTAATTCCTTCGCGGAAATGCACTTGAATTACAACCAAAAGACGGAAATCGCGAGATATGCTGTAATTCGCCCGCGAAGGGCGACAAAAAGAAAAGAGGAAGAATATGTTTCATGAAATAGCACCGAAGAAACTTGATATTACGTATGAGAACAAAGAGCCGAAGGAAAGCGATTTGGTAATATATGTTACGGACGGAAAAATCTTAAGAAAAGAAGGAGAGGAATTATCTCTTCCGACGATAAAAGAACTCGGACTTGGAAACGAAGAGGTAAGATTTCTTTTTAAGATTGATGAGACTTCTTTTTTTATGCCGCTTGGAAAAGAAGAAAAAGAAGCGGGAACGGACTTAACGAATGATTTGGCGGGAAAAGTCGGGGAAAACGGTTGGATTTTTGAAACACCCAGAGATATGAGAAATGCAAAACCCATGTGGATTGCATATGCGGCAACGTTAGGGTTCAGAATCGAAGAATTCTACAGACTGAATTCTTTTTGCGGAAAATGCGGAACAAAAAACAGACATTCCCACAAAGAACGCGCGATGGTTTGTCCCGAATGCGGCAATACCGTATACCCGCCCATAGCTCCGTCGGTAATTGTTCTTATAAGAAACGGCGAAGAAACTGTGCTTACCAAGTACCAGGTATCTCACAGCGCATACAGAAGATATGCGTTGGTTGCGGGATATGTTGAGTCAGGAGAAACACCGGAGGAAACGGTAAAAAGAGAAGTATTTGAGGAAGTTGGACTTAAGGTTAAGAACATTTCCTACTATAAGAGTCAGCCCTGGCCTATATCGGGTGCACTTCTTTTAGGATATGTATGTGACCTTGACGGAGACAATACGATTACGAGACAGGAAGATGAACTTGCTGTAGCGGAGTGGGTTAAAAGAAGCGATGTTCCCGAACGTTCAAGCGATGTAAGCCTTACAAGCGAGATGATGGAAATGTTCAGAACAGGGCGTTTGTAAGCGGATAATGAAAAAAGGTATCTGTCAGTTACTTTTTAAAATTAAATTGCTTTGTATAATGATTTTTGAGTTGTATTTTTAAACGAAAGGAAAAAGAGGAAATGAAAAAGAACTGTTTATGCAGAAAAATTTATGTTTTGACGGTTGCAATGGCATCAATGCTTATGTTCACAGCATGCGACGATGACTATGAAAGCGTTGAAATTCCGGAGACTTACGAGGATGTTGAAGAAATCGGATATGAAGAAATCGACGACGAGACAATATTCGATGACGAGACAATATTCGACGACGAAACACTTGATGAAGACGAAACACTTTGGGATGACGAGACCGGCGGCGAAGAGACAGACGGCAGTGAGGGCTTTGAAGTCGAGAATCTTTCAGGTATCGGAAAACTCGATACGAACTATGAAATGAATGAGGAAGAGGCCAGATATTTTTTTGATGAAAATGTCGTTTCGAGCGGAATGCTTGATATGTGTGCCGACACGGTAACGGATAATCAGGAGCAGTTGATGAATATCGGAACTGTTCATGAATTATACTACGCCGTTTGTCGCAGATACGGAGATAGCAATCAGTATGTGAAAGAAAGCTATGCTTCTGCCGACAGCTTGATTGCCGACGAAATAATTGCACCGGAAGAGGCTGATGCTTTTGCCGCAAAAAATATACAAAGTGATTGCCTTTGCGTATATTGTTCAGCAGCACAAGCTTATTTGAATGACTTTTTCGGACAAGACTTGGTTAATGTTTATGAGTGGGACAGCGATGACATATATGTTTCAAGTACAGGCTATCTGATTTCGGGAACAGGAATCGGAGGAATCGGACACAGTTATGAAATAAAAAATGTTGAGTGCTCGGCAAATCTGGCATTTTTCGAATGCGAAGTCTACGACGATATGATGGGTGAATATGAATGTGATGCCTATATTACTCTTTATAAAGACGAAACGGGTGTTCATTTCTACGAAATGACAACAAGTGCTTAAAATTTGAAAGGAAAACAAAATGAAAAAGAATAAGATATTTGTTAAAATTTTAACTGTTGCAACGATTGCACTTATGGTTTCTGCATGCGATCCCAAAGAGGAACCCGGTCAGGTTGTGAATCCCGTGCCGGCTTCGAATCCGACCGTGACTCCTTCGGTTGATCCTACGTATGAGGAATTACCCGACGAAATGCTTGAAAGTCAGACCCAGTGTAACAGATACGATGAAAGATATGTAATTACAGCAGAGGAAGCTGAAGATTTTATCGCAAACGTACTTCCGATGTGCCAATCGTCCCTTTGCATTGACATGGTTTCGAACGTTGATATGATACAGTGCGATCCCGGAATGCTTGATAACATGGCAACAGTATACGGTGTATATACCGCAATGTGCGAAAGAGGAATCGGCGATTGTGCCGTGAGCTTTGACATATATGATTACGACGGAAGTATTGATGCCATGGTTGACGATATGGTATACAGTGGATTTTTGGATGAAAGCGAGAGAACAATAATTACCGAAAACAGCTTTTATTACAGCGGTTGCTATTGTGTACCTGCCGCAAATATGCAAATGTTTTTTGATGAATTCTACGGTGAAGGAGTTGTAAATCCTAACCTTTGGGACGATTACAACGAGGCTTTTGCTTCATTGTCAGGTTATGTAATCACCGGAACGGGTATCGGCGATTCGTCTTCTATCAGATATTATTCCAAAGCTACGGAGGTTTCCGGCAATGTAGCAACGGTTTATTGCGATAAATATATGTATTACATGGATGACGAGGGCGAATTGTTGAGTGAATGCGAAATCATGCTTTACAAAGACGCTACAGGAGTTCATTTCTATTCAGTAAGTCAATAATAAAATGAATGACAAAAGGGTGCCTTTCAAAGGTGCCCTTTTTCTTTCACTGGCTCTTTACTTTTCGAAAGAAATATCATAGTATATTGAATGGTGTAAATAAAAATTTAAATATAAAAGGAGTACTATTATGAATCTTTCACCGCTTCAAAAAGCAAGATATGAGTATTCTCCGAAGCTTCCCGGAATGCTCAGAAATGGTATCGCAGAAATCTGCGTTAAAGAAGGTGCAGCAACAAAGAGTGTGGCAGATCAGGACAAAATTGCAGCTCTTTTCCCTAACACATACGGTAAGCCTGAAGTAACATTCGAAAAAGGAACAAACACGGCAGCAGCAAAGAAACAGGTTGTAGGCGTTATCCTTTCAGGCGGACAGGCACCCGGAGGACATAATGTTATAAGCGGTCTTTATGATGCATTAAAGGCTACAAACAAAGACAATGTTCTTCTTGGATTCAAGGGCGGCCCCGACGGACTTTTAAAGAACGATTATGTTGAGTTTGACGATGCATTTATCGATGCATACAGAAACACAGGCGGTTTCGATATCATCGGTTCCGGAAGAACAAAGCTCGAAACAAAAGAGCAGTTCGCAACAGTAGCAGAGAATGCAAAGAAGAATGGTCTTACAGCTGTTGTTATCATCGGTGGTGACGATTCAAATACAAACGCTGCAACTCTTGCAGAGTACATGGCAGCAGAGGGTACAGGCATTCAGGTTATCGGTTGCCCCAAGACAATCGACGGTGACCTTAAGAACGAAGACATCGAAGCTTCATTCGGATTCGATACAGCTACAAAGACATATTCAGAACTTATCGGAAACATCGAAAGAGATGCAAACTCAGCAAAGAAGTATTGGCACTTCATCAAGGTTATGGGACGTTCTGCTTCTCACGTAGCTCTTGAATGTGCACTTGAGACACAGCCTAACATCTGTCTTATCGGTGAGGAAGTTGCAGCTAAGAAGATGACACTTTCAGAGATTACAAATTATATCGCTGACGCTGTTGAGAAGCGTGGAAACAACGGTAACAACTTCGGTGTTGCTATCATTCCCGAGGGTATTGTTGAGTTCGTTCCCGAGTTCTCAAAGCTTATTGCAGAAATCAATGAACTTCTTGCAGGTTCAAAGACAGAAGAGTTCAATGCACTTCCCGACTGGAGCGCAAAGTACGATTACATCAAGGCAGGCCTTACGGCAGAGTCATTCGGTGTATTCGATATTCTTCCTCAGTTCGTACAGCAGCAGCTCTTCCTTGAGAGAGACCCTCACGGAAACGTACAGGTTTCACTTATCGAGTCAGAGAAGCTCTTCTCCGAAATGGTTAAGACAGAACTTGCAAAGAGAAAAGCAGCAGGCACATACAAGGGCAAATTCGGTGCACAGCATCACTTCTTCGGATACGAAGGAAGATGTGCATTCCCTTCAAACTTCGATGCAGATTACTGCTACTCACTTGGTTACAACGCATTCATGCTTATTCAGTACGGCTATACAGGATACCTTTCAAAGGTTTCAAATATTGCTAAGCCCGCTGAAGAGTGGATTGCAGGCGGTATGCCCATCACAAAGATGATGAACATGGAGAGAAGAAACGGTGAAGACAAGCCCGTTATCAGAAAAGCTTTGGTTGAACTTGACGGAAAGCCCTTTAAATATTTTGAGGCTAACAGAGAGACATGGGCTGTTGAGACATGCTTCACATTCCCCGGTGCTATTCAGTACTACGGACCTTCAGAAGTATGTGATCTTACAACAAGAACTCTTGCTCTTGAAAAATTAAGCTAATATTTTTGAAAAATAATGTAAAAAGGACACTTCTATGAGGTGTCCTTTTATGATACACTTTGTTTGGTACTTTTTCACTTCGACATATACGAAAGGAAATATCATGAAAATTACATGTGAATTTTGCGGAATCGAATATGATGATACTCTTGAAAAATGTCCGAGTTGTGATGCAGTCAACAAATTCGTAAGAAAAAGCACAATGAATAACCCTACAACCATTGAGGAATTGAAAAAATGGTATAAGGCGAATAATCTTCCTTCTTACGAGGTTACAAGATTTTTTATAGGTTGCGATTATAAGAATCCCAGAGCATTCGGTATCTTTAAGAATGATAAAACAGGAATCGTTACGGTTTACAAGAATAAGGACAACGGACAGCGTGCCGTAAGGTACGAGGGAACGGATGAAGCTTATGCCGTTAACGAGATTCTGACCAAACTGAAAGAAGAGGTAATTATACAAAAGCAACATCAGGCGGTTAATAAAAGCGCATCAACAAAACAAAAACCTGCAGCTGAATCGGCATACAGTGTTCCGGAAAGCAAGCGAAGCATCGAGATGCGTGAAGATGCGATAAGAAGGACAAAAAAGAAAAAAAAGCTTGCGGAAAAAATAGTATTGGCAATCGTTGCGACTGTAGTTGCATTCTTCTTTATTCTTTTTATCATTGCTTTTACAAAGGAATTACGCATTTCAAGCGGAGGATATTATTCTTACAACGGCGGTTATTATTATCGCTGGACTTCCGGGGAAAATTATTATCGTTACGATGATGAACTTAAGGATTGGTTATACTGCCCATACGGTGAAGATGTTCCGCCGGAATATAAAAGTAAGGCAAAGCAGTATTACTTGGGATATGATTACGTTGAAAATGATTCTTATACGGATTTCATGGAAGGAAAGCCTTATTGCAGCAAGTATTATCCTATGCATACGGGCTACTATGATTTGGACGGAAAGTATTACTGTCTCGTTGAAGGTACATACGGAACCAATCATATGGCAAGGTATAGGAATAGAGATTGGGAACTCGTGGAAGACGAGGATATTCCTTATGAACTTACCTACAGTATAAGAGCCGAGAATTACTTTCTCGGAGATGAGTACTATGATGATTATAAGTTCAGTGACATTACCGAGAGCGATTTTTACAAGGATTATGTTTCATATCCGACAGGTCCCGAAGGAGGCTATTATCAAAGCGGCGACAAATTCTACTATTATAAAGATCATTACGGAACAAAATGGTATGAATATGACGAAATTGATGATGACTGGACATATGTTTCGGAAGAAGATATTCCCGAGGATTTGTTAAAACAAAGCACTGCGGAAGATTTCTATTATACGCCGGATTGGAGTACGGAAACTCAGGTGAGTGATTTTGATACTTGGTACGATAGTACGAATTCAACGTCATCTTCGAGCGGTTCAATCTATTCTTCCGGTTCTTCCTACGATGATGACGATGATGATTGGTGGAGTTCAAACTCTTCATGGGATGACGATGACGATTGGAGTTGGGACTCTGATTCGGATTGGGATTCGGACTATTCGGATTGGGATTCCGATTGGTAAAATTATAAAAAGGTTACAAAAGGACACTTATTTTTAGGTGTCCTTTTATGATACATTATTCATTGGCGGGCAGATATTGCTTATCGACATGAATGTGATTTGACTGTAAAATTAGGATAACAGAAAAATTACGGAGAAGACGAAAATGAAAAAATTGTTGAGAAAGATAGTCAGAGAGGGCGAACCGCTCAAGGCCAGCATATTCAAAATACTGGGATGCTCGGGCTTTGCTGTCAGTCTGGTAATCAGTACTTACAGCTTCGCCGTCGGAAAGATTAGTGACGGATTTATTAATTTTGCCACGGCAATTTTGTCATTGATTCTTATCTGGTGGGTTGATAAAACAAAAAGATATGTAGCCGGATATTTAATAACGGTATTTGCGATTTTTATCGGGTTGTTTACTGTATTGTATTTGCAGGGCGGCGGATATTTCAGCGGAATGCCCTATTACTTTGTGCTTGCAATTATATTTACTTTCCTGATATTTGACGGATGGATTGCTTATGTAACCGTTGGCTTTGAGGTTGTATATTACGTGGCACTGATGGTATTCAGTGCAATGAAACCGGAATTGATATCGGATTTTCCGACAGAGACGGCCAGACTGGTGGATATCATAGTTGGAGTTTTGGTTAATGCCATCGGTGTGGGAATTGTTTTTAAACTATATACAAATGCGTATAAAAGGCAGCAGAAAATAGCCGAAGAAGCAAGTAAAGCCAAATCTCAGTTTTTGGCAAACATGTCTCATGAAATAAGAACGCCTATCAATATCATTTTGGGAATGAATGATATGATAATAAAAGAGAATAAAGACGATACAATCAAACATTATGCGCAGATGTCGGAGATGGCGGGCAATCAGCTTCTTGAACTGGTCAATCAGATCCTGGATTATTCCAAAACGGAAGCGGGAAACGTAGAACTCATTAACGAAATATATTGTTTTTCGGAAGAGATTAACCGTCTTGGAATGATGTCCTCGGAAACCATTAAAGAAAAAGGCTTGGAATTCAAATATAAAGTCGATGAATCGATTCCCGAGTATCTGTACGGCGATATCGGAAAAATCAAACAGATACTGATTAATATATTGACGAATGCAACAAAATACACAGACAGAGGAACCATAACGTTCACATGTGAAAATGTGTCCGATAAAGGGGACAGAACAGAAATCAAATTTTCGATTGCCGACACAGGACGCGGAATCAAACAGGAAGATATACCAAGACTTTT
Organism: Lachnospiraceae bacterium; assembly: GCA_045628965.1. Taxonomy (GTDB): domain Bacteria; phylum Bacillota; class Clostridia; order Lachnospirales; family Lachnospiraceae; genus UBA3766. The sequence goes on from JAZQQI010000006.1 coordinate 67,798, forward strand.
TGATAATTTTTCAAGAGCCGATATTTTTAAAAACAGAAACATTCAGGGAACAGGCCTTGGACTTGCAATATCAAAAATGTATGCAAATATGCTTGAAGGAAGCATAGACGTGGAAAGTAAATACGGCGAGGGAAGTGTGTTCACATTTACCTTGTGGCAGGAAAAGAGTACCAAAGAAGAGTTTTGCATGAAAGAAAATGATTCAAGGGACAGTGTAAAACACGTATTTATAGCTCCTTCAGCACGTATTCTCGTGGTTGATGACAATGAAATGAATCTCAACCTTGACAAAGCGCTTCTTCGTTCGCTTATGTGCAAGGTCGATACGGCAACATCGGCAAATGAGGCTTTCCGTTGGGTAGAAAAAAATGAGTACGATTTGATTTTTATGGACTATATGATGCCGGAAACGGACGGAGTCGAGGCAATGAAGCAGATCAGAAAAATGCAGGGTAAAAAACATACCCCGATAGTTGTTTTGACTGCCGATGTTATGGGTAATATAAGGGAAGACCTTTTAAATGAAGGTTTTGAAGACTATGTTGCAAAGCCCGTAAAAGAATCAGAACTTAAAAGAATTGTATTTAACTATGTGGATCAAAACAAGATTCTTGAAAGCAACGAAAGTGTTTTGGAACTTTCCGCAGAGGATAAAATCGATTACAGAAACAAACTTGCAAAATATGACATCGATTTTGAAAAGGGAATGTCTTTACTCGGAAATGATATCGTTCAATATGCCAGTGCGTTGACGTTTTTTTCGGACAATTATCAAAAGGGCAGAAAAGAACTTGACGGGCTGGTTGAGAAAGGTGATTACGACGGAGTAAAATATCTTGTTCATTCCCTGAAGAGTACATCGGGAAGCATTGGTGCTACGGAACTTCAGGAAATCGCCAGACAGGCAGAAAAGCATATAAAGAACGATGATTTTGAATATTTTGACGTGATTTACGGTGTTCTTATTTTACAATGGGAAAGAGTTGTTAAGGGAATCGAAGCCTTTAATAACGATATTGAAGATATCAAGTCAAAGTACATGGTAATCAATAAAGACAATGTGTTAAAAGGAGAACTTCTCGGACATCTGTTTGAATGCATACGAGACTGTCAGGGAAAACCTGCAGTGGATATCATTGAAGAGATGATGAAGGACGAAAGATGGAGCGACAAAAAAGCACAACTTGAGAAGGTCAAAGACTGCATTGAAAATATCGAATTTGAAGAAGCAGAAAAGTTGGTTAGGGAGATTGTAAACAATGGACATTAATATTTTAATGGTTGACGATGACATCAATATGCTCAATATGGGTGAAAATGTTCTTATGGGGGCCGGATTTAAAGTTAGCCTTGCAAAGAACGGTTCTCAAGCCGTAAAGATACTTGCGAACAGAGATGACATTAAACTGATTCTTCTTGATGTTGACATGCCGGAGATGGATGGATACGAAACTTTGAAAAAAATAAAAGAACTTCCGGGAAAAGAAGGGGTTCCGGTTATCTTCCTTACGGGAATGGATTCGCCGGATTTTGAAATAAAAGGTCTTGAAAGCGGCGCATCGGACTATATTACAAAACCTTTTGTAAAAGATGTTCTCCTCGCAAGAATCAGAAAACAGATTGAATTCGGCGAAGCTGTGAGACATTCAAGCGATTACAATTCCGAAGGCTTGTCTTTAATAGAAAGAGAATTGTCTTCAACCGAGATAGTAATAGCCAAAATGATTGCGGACGGAAAATCAAATCCCGAAATTGCGGAAGAGACACATTATTCATACGGGTATGTTAAAAAAGTCTGTTCATCGATATTGGAAAAACTCGATTTGGACAACAGAACCGAAATCAGAAAATTGCTGAAAGAAAGCAGATAAATGTTTTTAGAAAAGCGAAGCCTTGAAGGTTTCGCTTTTTTCTTTCAAATCGCAGGGAAAGATAGTATAATTAAAGGAGTGTCTTAAGGAAAAGAGAGTATTTGATGACTTCTGTAATAAAGGAAAAAAGAAACAGAATAGTAGGCATCATGTTTATGCTGGCAAACGGCTTGCTCGGCGGTTTTGCGTTCCTTTCGAGCATTTCGGGGGCGGATGCGGCTGATGTCGGATTGCTTTCTCAATCTCCGAAATTTCTGCTTGCGGTTTTGGCAGGAAGTGTTTTCGGAGCGTTTCTTTTTGCTGTTTTTTCGTTTGTGTGCAAAGAAGACACACAAAATAATTCTTCGAAGAATCACTCTTTTTTGACTTTTCTTATATCGATGCTGTTGATAATGGCTGTATGGATTCTTTTTCTTTTCGCATTTTATCCGGGACTTGTTTCGTACGATTCGTATATTCAAATCGGGCAGATATTCGGCGGAGAATATAATGAGCATCACCCGCTTTTTCATACGCTTTCGATTAAATTCTTTTATAATATCGGGTTCAGACTTTTTGACAGCGCAAACGGCGGAATAGCTTTTTATGTATTATGCCAGGCTATGCTTCTGGCCGCTTCGTTTTCGTTTATGCTGACCGTAATGAAGGAAAGACTCGGCATTAAGTTTTATATTGTTTTTCTTCTCGTTTCGATATTTTACCCGTATAACGGTTTTATGGCGGTTTCGGTAACAAAAGATATTCCTTTTACGGCGTTTATGCTTTCTGCTCTGACATCCATGTATCTTGTTCTTATCGGAAAAAGAAGATATATAATAGTGCTGTTTATTTCGCTTGTCGGCTGCATATTGTACAGAAACAACGGAAAATACGCGATTCTTTTTATGGCGGTGATTACGTTTGGCGCACTGATTTTGAACATTATAACGTCAATAAGAAAAAAGGTTAAATTTGACAAAAAATATCTTGAAATATTGATTGCAACTGTACTTGCCCTGATAATCGGCGTTTTGATGCTTCTTTCATGCTCAAAGCTTCTTAATGCAACGCAGGGAGACAGAAGGGAGATGCTTAGTGTCCCGATTCAACAGCTTTCCAGGACATACGTTTATCATGCCGGTGTCGGAGTAAAGGATTGCGATGACAATACGATGGACAGTGAATCAAAAGCGCTGATAGAGGAGTTTGTCTTAAACGGCGGAGCCAAACTTTACAGAGCCGATATTTCAGACCCCGTCAAGTCGAATGTCAATACATGGGTGGTTGTAAACAAAACGAAGAATTTTGTCAAAACATACGTTAAGCTTTTGATAAAGTATCCTGCGGATTACATTAAGGCATTTTTCGGAACAAATGCGGGGTATTTCAATCCTTTGGACAAAACCCATATGCATATAAATGAGGTTTATCTCGGAGAGGGCATAAAACCCGGCACAGCCTATGTGCAAACCGGATGGGAGGAATCTTATCTTGCCACAATGGGAATAGTGAAGGATTGGCGTTTGACCAAAGCCGGAGAATTGCTTACGAGAATTGCGGATTCAAACATTTTAAACAGGACACCGATTGTGAATCTTTTGTTTGTTCCGGGAACGTTTTTATTTGTTTTTGTAAATGCAATGCTGCTTCTTTTTTACAGGAAAAGGTACGGAATGCTTATTCCCGCAAGCATGATTTGCGGATATTACATTACTTTGTTTCTCGGACCTACCGTGCAATTAAGATATATATATCCGGTTATGGCGGCTTCGCTTATTCTTTTTATAATGTGTTTTGAAAAAACAGAGGAGAAAAAGATTGAAAATTAAAAAATCCTTTCTAAAAAATATAGGTGCACTTCTCGGAATCGCAGCTTGCGCGATAACTTCGGCTTATTTTGTGATTCTGGCATTGGCGGCATTCATGTCAACCGCAACCGTAAAGAGTATGGATGAGCAGGTGATGCTTTATTCTTTCGACAACCCGCTTTTACACGTTCCGGCATTTTTGGCGGCACTTTTCGCAATTCTGTTTTTGTCAAAAAGAATAGCGCGAAATGACAAATCCGTAAGCAAACTTTTTGCTTTTTCTTTGATATGGAATATGTTGGTGGGAACGGCTTTGATTTTTTACGGCAAATCGATGCCCGGCGGCGATCCGTATGTTGTTTATGCAATGGGCGAAAGTGCCGCTTCCGGCGATTTATCTTTCTTTTGTGCAAACGGTTCGTATATGTCGTACTATCCGCAACAAATAGGTCTTACGACATTTTTTGCTTTGTTGTTTAAAATTCTGAAATACAATCCGATTTCTGCGGACAAGATACATTTTGTCAAGGTTTTATATTGCCTTTTAAACTGCGCGTCGCTGACGTTTCAGTATAAACTTGTTAAAAATCTATTCAAAAATAACAGAGTATCGGCGGTTTTCCTTCTGTTGTCCCTTTTTAATATGCCGTTTATGATGTACTCATCGTTCGTGTACGGAGAGATTCCTTCTTTTGCGGCAATGATGGGCGGTATCTGGTATTTTTATAAAATGACGGAGAAAAAAGAAAACAAAATTTTGAATATGTGTCTTTCCGCAATACTTCTTGCGCTTTCCGTATTTCTTCGAAAAAATTCACTGATAATGATTATTGCGGTGCTTATAGTGACGCTTATAAAGTTTTTGTATACAAAGAAAGAAATATTGTTACTTTATTTGGTCCTTGTCGCCGTGCTGTCTTTTTCGATTCTTCCGATGACGATAAAGGTGTACGAAAAAATAACCGGAAATACGATTCTGTCGGGAGTAACGGCCAAATCATATGTGGCGATGGGAATGCAGGAAGGAACGGGCGGTCCCGGCTGGTACAACGGATTCAATTTCAATACGTACGAGGCGGCCGGAATGAACGCCGAAATAGCAAATCGGATTTCGGAAGAAGCTATAAAAGAGAGGGCAGAAGTTTTTAAAAATAATCCTTCCTACGCCGCCCAATTTTACAAAAAGAAATTCCTGAGTCAGTGGACGGACCCTACGTTTGCGTCGTGTCAGGCAACTTGGGCTGATTGCGGCAACAGGGCCGCATTCGTATATGAGATATATAACGGAAAATATAACAAATATTATGTATTGTTCTGTAATGTTTTCCAAAACCTTATTTATGTCGGAGCTGCACTTTATGGTATTCGCAGAATATTGTGCCTTAAAAAAATAGGGAAAAGCAAAGACTTTTCGCTTGAATATCTGTTTCCTATCGCCATATTCGGCGGATTTCTGTTTCACATGATATGGGAAGCAAACAGCAGGTACATATTCCTGTACGGCATGATGCTTGTGCCGTATGCGGCCGTCGGATTTGCCGGAACATTTGGTAAAAAAAATAAAGACAAATCACAAAATGCGTAAAATCTGCTCGAAAATGCGTAAAAATGTATGCGCACTAATTGAAAAACCAAGCTATAATGACATTGTTGGTTGGTTCCAAAGTAAAGAATACCGACTGAATGGAATTGATAACCACTAATTTCCCTTTTCAAACAAACTCAAGGCGGGAAACCTCGAGTTTGTTTTTTTGTTATCGCGACGAGGAGAATGCCACTGCTCATGCGAAGCATGAGCGACGGCCGCCGCCATATCCCAAGCCGGAAACAAACTTGTTTGTTTTTAAGGCGGGGAATATGGCGGCGGGTGCCCTTGTGCAGGCACAAGGGGTGGCATTCGACGACCGCTAATCAATCTGCAAAGAGAGGCAGCAAAGCTTGGCCGGCTTGCCGGCTGAGCTTTGTTGCCTCTCTTTCCAGATTTGTCGTAAGTGGGTAGCAAAGCTCTGCCGGAAAGCCGACCAAGCTTTGCTGCCTCTCTTTGCAGATTTGTAGGTAAACTGTAGAGAAATTTCTACTAATTTCTTCGAAATTGACGATTTAGTAGAAGCTTTTTGCCCTTTCGATCCTCTAAGACTCCGAAACTTTCTACTAATATCTTCGAAATTGACGATTTAGTAGAAGCATTTTGCCCTTTCGGTCCTCTAAGGCTCCGAAACTTTCTACTAATATCTTCGAAATTGACGATTTAGTAGAGGCATTTTGCCCTTTCGACATTCAAAGACCCCAAAACCTTCTACTAAATCAAGATAATTTGCAGAATTAGTAGAAAATCTGTACCGAAATACTCTTAAACTTTCGCCATAGGACTTAAGCGGTATGGTTTGTTGAATTCGCCCAATTCCTTCTTTATGAAATATTTGAATTATTCAGATAAAATTACTTGTTTGATACTCACGTGGTTATTCATACCGTGTGAAATATTTATGCAAATTATCTATGCGTAAAATTAATAGTAAAATGCGTAAAAGATTTGAATCATCCGTATTTGCACCGTGTTAAGATGATATCGGAGAATGAATATAAGTTTGGGGTGTTGTTGAATTTGAATATGAAAAAATATACGAAATTGTAAATATTCAGATAATTCAACAACAGATGAGGGGAATAGAATGCTTCAACAATCGTATGTAAACAGAATATTGGAACAGGCTCTCGAGATGGTAATAATGTTTGACATGCAGGGCAATATTATTTCTGTGAACAATGCTACCAAAAAGCTTCTTGGATACGATAATTTCAACATTAAAATATCTGAAATTTTTCCCGACATAATAACCTACGATCATAGAGGTATAGCGCATGTCAATATTCCTGAGAATACAATAGTATCTCAATCTGCGTACAGACAGAACAGGACATGCTTCAATGTTAAATTAAGGACAGTTTTCATTCCGGATGATTTGCTCACGATTTGTCTTGCATCCGATGAATCGGCAGTTACGTATTATGAGCATCGAATGACCGAGGCCGTTAATGCCAAAGAGAGTGCGGAGGCAATGAAAACCAATTTCGTCTCAACGGTGACGCATGAACTTAGAACTCCCGTAAACGGCATTCAGGGTAATCTTCAGTCATTGTACAAAAATGAAAACAATCCCGAAAAACTTGCAACACTTAATCTTATCGAAAGAGAGTGTAAAGAAATGCATTCTCTTATCAACAATATTCTCGATTATTCCAAACTTACTGCGGGTAAAATGGAACTTGATCCCAAGGAATTCGAAGTTCGCGATATGATGGAATATATCAAAGGCAATCATTACAGAAAGATAGTAGACAAAGGTTTGGATTTCTTCATGGATGTATCGGCAGACGTTCCTGAGAAACTTGTGGGAGATGAGTTGAGACTTGGAGAAATAATCAACAATCTCATAAGCAATGCAACCAAATTTACTCCCGCAGGAAAGATTTCCGTTGAAGTAATAAAAACTGCTCAAAGAGGAAAAGATGTGGAACTTTTCTTTATGGTTTCGGATACGGGAATCGGAATCAGCGAGGAAAACAAAAGCAAACTTTTCCAGAGCTTTTCGCAGGTTGAAGCAAGTACGTATCGAAAATACGGAGGTACGGGACTCGGCTTGAGCATAAGTCAAAAACTTGTCGAAATGATGGGCGGTAAAATCAGAGTCGACAGTGAAGTAAATAAAGGAACAATGTTCTCGTTCAACGTATGGTTGTCACTCCCGAACGACGCTGATGTAACCGAAGAAAATCAGACAATGTCGCAAGCGGAAATAATGAGTTTCATGATGAAAAATGAAGATGACGGACTGTATGTATACGGAACACCCGAAAACAGAAAAGAATTTGAAAAGAAAATGTCGAAGCTTATTCTTTGCGTAGAAATGAAAAACTGGGAAAAAGCAGAAACATTTATGGAAGGCTTGAGGCAACTTTCGGCAGATGCGCCCCAGGAAATAAAGAGCGTTATGCTGAGACTCAAGATGGCAGTTCAAAAATCCGATTACGATAAAACGATTGAAAACTACGATAAGTTAAAGAAAATTTTTGAAGAGGAATGAGGACGAATATGAGTGAAAATGAAAAAAAAGCCCGAATTCTGGTGGTTGACGATGTTGAAAACAGTCGCGAGATGTTGAGCGATATGATAGAGAGCATGGGTTATCTTACTTGCCAGTGCGCCGACGGAGAAGAAGCACTTATCGAAGTCGATAAATTTAATCCCGACATTATTATTACAGACATGTATATGCCGGGAATGGACGGAATCGATTTGTGCGAAAAACTTAAAGCCAATCCGCTTACAAGAGACATTCCTGTAATTTTCGCTTCTGCGGACGGAATGGATATTCTCCAGGAAGGCTTTAAAAAAGGCGGCATCGATTATATTTCGAAACCGTATTATCCCGAAATGATAAGGGCAAGAATAGGGCTTCATCTAAAACTAAAAAAATCGCAGGAAGAACTGGCTGAAGTCAACAGAATGTTGCAGGCTTCGGTGAAGGAACAGCTTAAACAGATTGAAAAAGAAAAGAAAAATGTTCTTTACGCTTTGACAAGAGTTATAAAAGAAAACTCGACTTTTGATGAAGAGCATTCGGAAAGAATAGCTTATAACTGCAAAATTCTTTCGGAAGCGTTACAACTTACACGCGATTATGCCGGAGACATATCGGATACTTTTATAGAAATCATTGAAATAGCAGCTCCTATATGCGATTTGGGAAATGTCGGTATTCCGGATGAGTTTTTTACAAAAGAGACGACACTTACCGAGGAAGAAAGGGCAATTGTCGAAAAGCATACCATTCTGGGCGGCAAAATTGTTGAAGATATTCTTAAGGTTGAAAAAGATAATGAATTTCTTAATATGAGTTGCGAAATTGCGACAAATCATCATGAGTATTACAACGGAATGGGATATCCGAACGGAAAAAAACGTGATGAAATTCCGTTGGCGGCACAAATCGTATCCGTGGTCAGCGCATATTGCGCCATGACGGAAAAGAGACCTTACAGAGAAGCTTATTCTCCGAAGGAAGCGGCAGCGATGATTAAAGAAATGTCCGGAATTAAGTATACACCGCAAATATGCGATGTATTGGAACTTATAGTAAATCAACTTCATTAGGAGACAAAAGCAATGACGGATTCGGAATATATAAGAATCAGCGATCATATGAAAAAAGTGTACGGCATAGATTTGACCGGCAAAAAGGCGATCATGGAAGGAAGAATGAATAACATGATTGCGAGGGAAGGTTATGACACCTATACCGAATACATTAATGCGGTGATGAACGATGCAAGCGGCGAAATGGAGAAGGAACTTGTAAATGTCCTGACGACGAATCATACATATTTTAACAGAGAGTTCGAACATTTTGAATTTTTGAGAGATACGATTCTTCCGTATTTTAAGAATAAAGAAAGTTCGTCGAAGGATCTTAGGATTTGGTGCGGGGCATCTTCGACAGGGGAAGAACCATATATGCTTGCAATGACGCTTATATCCTTTTTCGGACTTGAACATAAGGATTGGGATACAAAAATTCTCGCAACGGATATAGCAACGGAGGCCCTTCAGACGGCAATTCGAGGACAATATTCAAAGGAGGCTGTTACAGGTCTTTCGGAACAGTGGAAAAGAAGATTTTTTAAGCCGGTGGTAACAAATCCTGAGATGGTTGAGGTGACAAAGGAAGTAAAGGATGAAGTGATTTTTCGTCAGTTCAATCTTATGCATGAATTTCCTTTTAAAAGAAAGATGCATGTAGTTTTCCTTCGAAACGTAATGATTTATTTCGATCAAAATACCAAAAATGACTTGGTGCAGAGGATATTCGATCTTCTCGAACCGGGAGGGTATCTTATAACGGGGAAAACAGAAGCCGTGGATACCGAGGTTATACCGTTTGAAATGGTTTGCCCGTCGATATTCAGAAAACCGTTGTAAATTTCGGAGGATTTTATGGATAAAAGAAAAATAAAAGTACTGGTGGTAGAAGATTCGCTGGTATTTCGCGGACTTCTGGTAAAGTACATAAACGCGGATCCGGAACTCGAAGTAGTGGCCGTCGCGAATGATCCCTTCGAGGCAAGAGATGCAATAGTGCAATATCAACCCGACGTAATGACTTTGGATGTTGAACTTCCGAAGATGAGCGGAATAGAGTTTTTGAGAAAACTTATGCCGCAATATCCCATAAGAACGCTTGTGATATCTTCACTTAGCGACAGGGTATTCGAAGCACTTAGGGTCGGCGCCGTTGATTTTGTGGCAAAACCCGTTGTTTCCGAAAGAAGTGCTCTTGATGATTTTGTCAGAACGGAGTTGCCGGAAAAAATAAAAGCGGCAGCAAATTCAAAACTTAGGGCATCCTATGGAAGAATACCGGATAGGCCAATTTCTACACAAAGAAACGAAGCGTCGCCGTTTGCGACTTCGGGTGCGAGAAAACCGCTCGGAGATATCAAAGATATAATCGTTGCCATAGGCGCTTCCACAGGAGGAACGGAAGCGACGACGGCAATTCTCGAAAGATTGAATCCGGACATTCCGCCGGTGGTTGTGACACAACATATGCCTGAAGGCTTTACCAAAATGTATGCTGACAGACTTAACAATCAAGCCGGAATGAGAGTTCGTATAAAAGAGGCCGAACAGGGAGAAATGATTCAGAGAGGCTGCGTCTATATAGCACCGGGCGGTGACAGACATATGGAAATAGTACGAAAATCCGGACAGTATTACATTCAACTTCGGGAATTCGATAAAGTCAACGGCCACAGACCTTCCGTCGAGGTACTTTTCAACTCGGTAGCCAAAGCGGCGGGCAAAAGAGCGGTTGGAATTATTCTTACCGGAATGGGAGGAGACGGAGCAAAAGGTCTTCTCGAAATGCGAAGAGCGGGAGCCAAGACAATCGGTCAGGATGAATCGACATGTGTTGTATACGGAATGCCGAAGGTGGCGTACGAACTCGGAGCGGTGGAATATCAGGAGAAACTTCTTGATATACCGCAAAAAACTTATTATTGCATAGAGGCGATAATTAAGCGTGATAATGGTTAAAAACAGAGAAAATGCTATAAAAGAGGGGGTATATATAATGAAAATATTACTTGCAGAAGACGATTTCGCTACACGAAAATTCATGTCGGACTTTTTGTCAAAATACGGTGAATGTGATGTTACCGTTGACGGAATGGAGGCTGTGGATGCGTTCATGATGGCGCTAGAGGACGATGAACCTTACGATTTGGCCTGCCTTGACATTATGATGCCGGTTATGGACGGATATCAGGCACTTATGGGAATTAGAAACCTCGAGAAGGAAAGGGGAATTTCTCCCGAGGACGGAGTTAAGGTTATCATGGCAACGGCGCTTAATGATGAAAAGAATGTAAAGATGGCATTTGACTTAGGATGTACCATTTATTCCGGAAAACCCATTGATAAAGAAAGATTCGAGATGGCAATTAAGAAACTTGGATTGGTTTAGAAAAGGAGAATTGTATGGCCTCAGATTTTAATGTAGACGGCATGCTGGACGTGTATCTGTTTGAAAACAGACAGTTGCTGGAAAAATTACAGGACAAGGTTCTCGAACAAAAAGACGAAGAGTGTTTTGATGAAGAATCAATCAATGAAATCTTCAGAACTATGCATACTATAAAGGGTTCATCGGGAATAATGATGTTTGATGACATTACTGAAGTATCGCATAAACTTGAGGATATCTTCTTTTACATAAGAGAATCGCATCCCGACAACATTTCTCATGTAGAACTTGTGGAACATGTACTTACGGTAGCGGATTTCATAAACGGAGAAATGGACAAACTTGCCGACGGAGGAAGTGCCGACGGAAGTTCAAAAGATATCGTGAAGGAACTTGATAAATTCCTTTCGTCGATAAAAGGCGAGAATAAGGAAGAAGTCATAAAAGAAAACGTTCACGAAGAAACGACACAATTTTATATAGCTCCGATGGCGACAAAAGCATCGAAGTTTTTCAGAATCTATATCACTTATGCCAAAGCAACGGAAATGGCGAACGTTCACGCTTACAAAATTGTATTTGCGCTGAAGGATATAGCGGAAGATTTGCTTTATTATCCCGAAGACATCCTGACAAATGAAACGAGCGGCGAAGTTATTATGGAAGAGGGCTTCAAAATCCTTTTGCAGGCCCAATGCGACGAAGATGCCCTTCATGAGATTATTCAGGAAGGATACGAAATCGAAACGGTTGAAATAGAAGAAATCAATTCGATGATTTTCCAAAAAGGAATCGATGCATTCGGAATGATTCAGGATACCGTAATCGATCTCGAATCCAGCGTTGAAGAAATTGAACAAAAAACGGCCTTGAAAGAGAGCACGGACGTATTCGTAATGGCTCCTTCGGAACAAGAGAAGGAGATGAAGGAAAAGAAAGAATTCGTTCCCGGTGATTTCGTAATTGAATCAAAGAAACCCGGCCAGTCGAAACAGCTTGTAAAGGATAAGCCAAAGGCAAAGGAAAAGACATCATACATAAGCGTCGACGTAAAGAAGATGGATATGCTGATGGATCTTATCGGAGAACTTGTAATATCTGAATCGGTTGTTCTTCAAAATCAGGATTTGAAGGTACCCGGATTAAGACTCGACAACTTCAATAAAGCGGCCGGTCAAATGACAAAAATAGCCACGGATCTTCAGGATGTCATTATGAGCATGCGAATGGTTCCTTTGACGAATACATTCCAAAAGATGAACAGAATCGTATTCGACTGCTCAAGAAAACTCGGAAAAGACATAGAGTTTAAGATGATCGGGGATACGACCGAAGTTGACAAAAATATTATTGAGCATATTTCGGATCCTTTGATGCATCTTGTAAGAAACGCGGTTGATCACGGAATCGAACCCGACGAAGAAAGAAAAGCAAAGGGCAAGAAAGAAAAAGGTCGCGTAACGCTTTCGGCTAAGACAGAATCCGGAAAAGTTTGGATAAGCGTTACGGATAACGGCGGTGGACTCGACAGAAAGAAAATACTCGACAAGGCCAGAAACAACGGTCTTATCGATTATAACAAGCCCGACAGAGAATTCACGGATAAGGAAGTTTATCAATTCATTACGCTTCCCGGTTTCTCGACAAATGAGAACGTCACCGAGTATTCGGGACGAGGGGTCGGAATGGACGTAGTCGTTTCGAATATTCAGGCAATAGGAGGAAACCTTGAAATCGAAAGTACTCCCGGCGAAGGAAGTACGATGATTCTTAAGATTCCTTTGACGCTTGCAATTATCGACGGTGTAGTGATGAGGGTCGGAAAGAATACATTCGTTCTCGAAACGAAGGCAGTAAAAGAATTCCTGAACGTTACGACGGATGAGGTTTTGAAGAAACCTAACGGGGAAGAAATCGTAATGGTCAGAGGAGACGGATATCCTGTTTTGAGGCTCGGAGAGTGGTACAACATGCCGGGTGATGCCAAGATGGTCGAAGAAGGAATGATAGTAATGGTTCAAAATGAAGAAGACAAGTTCTGTCTCTTTGTTGATGAACTCATCGGCAAACAGGAAATAGTTGTCAAACCGATTCCTGATTATGTAAAAAAAGTTCACGGTATTTCGGGTTGTACACAGCTTGGCGACGGAAGAATAGCACTTATTATCGATGTTGCCGGAATACTTGAAGAATAGAAAGGAAAGGGGTTTCATGGAAGAAATTAAAGAAAAGAAAAAACAAAAGTACGTAACTTTCATGTCCGGCAAAGAGTATTTCGGATTAAAAATCGAGTATGTAAACGAAATCATTGTCGCACAGGAAATCACGGCAATTCCCGAAACAGAGGATTATATTAAAGGTCTTATAAACCTTCGAGGCAAGATAATACCGGTAATCGATGTAAGACTCAGATTTAAACAGGAGCCTTTCGAATACGATGACAGAACCTGCATTATCGTCATAAACGTCGAGGGAACCGAGGTTGGGCTTATTGTGGAAAAAATAGCCGAAGTAGTGGAAATAGCGGATGAAAATCTTCTTCCGGCTCCTACGCTCAGTCGTTCCGATAAGGCAAAAGCTCAAAAGGACAGATATGTGTATGCAATAGGAAAAGTCGGAAATTCCGTAAAACTTCTGCTTGACCCGGATAAGCTTCTTCATGATGATATGAAGACACTCGAACAGGTAGCAGACGAAGGTGAAGTTATAGAAAATGAAATAAATGAGGGGTGAATGATATGTTAAAAAAATTGACGATTAAGTTTAAATTGATTTTTACGCTTGCTTTGATTCTTGCTCTTTACGCAATCAACAACCTTGCGGGAATTATACTTGCCAGAAAAGTACTTGATATGGCAAATCCCAAGACGGTTCTAAACGTTTACGCAGTAATAATTCTCATCTCTACGGTTGGTGTATTTGTGGTATTGTACGTACTGATATACAACGTTGTAAAAGCTGTCAAAAGACCGGTATCTTCATTAACGGAAGCCAGCACAAAGATGGCTGAAGGAAACACGGATGTAACTATCAAAAGATACAATAAAGATGAATTTGTCGGACTTTATGATGAGTTCGAAGCTTTGATTCAGAAGAACAAAGATAATATTGCGGTTGTAGAAGAAGTTGCCCAAGGAAATCTTACAGTAGAAGTTAAAACAACATCTGAAAACGATGTTCTCGGAAACGCTTTAAAGAAACTCGTAACCGAAAACAGAAAAGCCTTAAGCAACATTGATGATGCTGCAGAAACTGTTATGGTAAGCGCGATGGAAGTATCTTCCGCATCGGAATCTCTTGCGCAGGGCTCAACTGAACAAGCCAGTGCGATTGAACAGATTACAGCTTCAATCGACGATGTGGCTCAGAAGACAAAGAAAAACGCCAAAGAAGCCGAGGATGTTGCGGGTCTTATGAAGCAGACACTTTCGGAAATGGAACTCGGAAACAAGAGAATGAATGAAATGATTGAAGCGATGAATGCAATCAATATGTCAAGCGAGAACATTTCAAAAATTATTAAAGTTATCGATGACATTGCATTCCAGACAAATATTCTTGCTCTTAATGCTGCTGTAGAAGCTGCAAGAGCCGGTGATGCGGGAATGGGATTCGCGGTAGTTGCAGAAGAAGTAAGAAACCTTGCTGCAAAGAGTTCAAAAGCTGCAGCAGAAACAGCCGAACTTATCGAAGAATCGATAAAGAGAGTACAAAGCGGTACTGTTATTGCTGATGATACTGCAAAAGCACTTGACGAGATTTCGAAGATGGTTCAAAAGAGCGAAACTATTGTTGTTGGTATCGCTGAGGAATCTAATTATCAGGCTACCGCAATTGAGCAGATTGATCAGGCAGTCGGACAGATTTCGGTTGTTGTACAGTCTAACTCGGCTACAAGCGGCGAATGTGCTGAAGCTTCGAACGAACTTGCATCACAGGCATCCAAGATGAAAGAACTTCTTTCCCAGTACAATCTCGGCAAGGAAAAGAATTCCAAATTAGGTTCTGCTTCTTCCAAGAAACATTCTTCGAGTGAAAATTATGAACACATTATTTCACTTGAAGGCGGATACGGCAAATACTAAGATGCGATATTCCAAAATGGAAATATAAAGAAAAATATACGAGACGGCTTCGGTCGTCTCGTTTTCTGTTACGGAATGCATTCGGATTGAGAAAACATCTTGAATATGATAAAATAATCAAGTTAAGAGCAAATTAACAGAGAGAAAAAGAAGAGGGATGAAATGAAGGATAAAGAATTCACTCCAAAGAACAATAAAGTATCGTGCATTTACGGACCGCCTGATTTGTTTGAACAAAGAAATTCAGAAGAAAAGCCTAAAAAGAGGGTACCGCCTCCCAGAGAGTTTTCGCCGGCTATCAATATGCAGCCTACGGTATACGGACCGCCTGAAATGATTCATTCGTTTTCAAATATGCAAATGGTTCAAGCGCAAGCTTTTGATCCAAGCAATAATAATGTGGCACCCATATACGGTCCGCCTCAAGCTTTTGGAGTAAATCCGGCAACATTAAGAAAGGAATCATCAGACGATTTTAATGC
Organism: Lachnospiraceae bacterium; assembly: GCA_045628965.1. Lineage (GTDB taxonomy): Bacteria > Bacillota > Clostridia > Lachnospirales > Lachnospiraceae > UBA3766. Next base: position 83,552 of record JAZQQI010000006.1, read on the forward strand.
CGGCTTTTCGGTGCCCGATTCATATGAAATAATCGACAAAACAAAAAACGACGACAAAAAGTAATGATAAAGGAAATGTAAAATGAGCAATTCCGGATTGACTGAGTATGTTAAGAAAAAACATATGAGCCAATTGGCTGATTACAGAGATAACGTGTTGAGACCTAAGAGTGAACTTAGGTCTTTCTTTCTTGAAATAACGCCGTTTTGCAACGAACATTGCCTTCATTGCGGTTCACGATGCGGTGATATTGATGTGAAGGATATGCTTTCGAAAGAAGAAATATTTAAGCTTTTTGATGAGGTATATGAAAACTTTCATTCGGAAAGGCTTCAACTTTGCATTACCGGAGGAGAGCCTCTTTTACGACCGGAATTTTTTGAAATAATGGCCCATGCGAGAGATCTTGGATTCGAATGGGGCATGACGACCAACGGAACGCTTATTACAAGAGAAGTCGCAGAAAAATTAAAGGAATGCAAAATGGGCACTGTGTCTGTCAGCGTAGACGGCATAGGCGAAAAGCATGACTGGTTCCGTTCCAGTGAGGGAAGTTACGAGAAGACCATGGAAGGAATAAAGAATCTTGTGGAAGTAGGATTCGATCATGTGCAGATTACCACGGTTATCCATCACAGTAACATCGACTCTTTGGAAGAGATGTATGAAATGGCTAAAAAGACAGGTGTGCGTTCCTGGAGAGTTATAAATATTGAGCCCATAGGTCGGGCAAAAGACAATCCGGACTTGATGTTGACCAAGGAAGAATACAAAAGACTTTTTGATTTTATAGAAAAGAACCGCTTTGCGGATGATATGGAAGTTTGTTACGGATGTTCCCATTATCTTGGAACGAAAAGAGAAAGAGAACTTCGAAAATGGTACTTCCTTTGCAATGCCGGAGTTTACACGGCAAGCGTTATGTATAATGGCGATGTCGGCGCATGTCTCGACATCGAAAGAAGACCGGAAACGATTCAGGGCAATATAAGAGAGCACTCTTTCACGGATATCTGGGAAAATGAGTTTGAAATCTTCAGAAGCGATTATCGAAAATGCGGAAGATGCGCAAAATGTAAGGAGTATAATTACTGCGCCGGGGATTCCTACCATACGTGGGATTTTGACAAAATGGAGCCGAGATTCTGCTATAAAGATGTATTTCAATAGTGTCGGATGATACAAAAATTGAGCGAAACAAAGGTAAAGTAAATAATTTTGAGTCGCCGGTTGATTCAAAAGATACAAAAGAAGGTTGACATTTAATGTAAGAAAATGGAAAATAATCATATGTCCGCAAAAGTTTGGACATGTTTAAGGAGGATTAATTATGAACAATTTATTATTTACGCTTATGGATGTTGCAGCAGAGCCTGATTTTTATGAATATATGGGCGGCGGAAATACCGGCAGTCTTTTGGGAATATTCGGAGTGGGAGCAATTTTAGTACTTCTCGCTGTTGCTGTTGTTGCGCTTCTTGTTATCGCAGCAATTGTAATAATCATTGTTGTTTGTGTTAAGAAGTCAAAAAAGAAAAAAGCTCTTGAAGCAGCAGGCAATGTACCTTCCGAAACGGCAGAAGTTAAAGAAGCTGTCGAAGAAGTAAAGGAAGATGTATCGGAAGCAAAAGAGAACGAATAAAATGATTTACCGATAGGAGAAAAAATGGTTGGTAAATTATTGATGTCAATATTGGTGACACTTGTGGTGCCACCGGTATTGACTTGCTTGGTCGAAACACCGATTGTTAAGAAATTGCTGCGCTTTGAGAATATATTATATATATGCGCTGTGAATATACTGACAAATGTTACATTAAATGTATTGAGTTTCGTAATTTTTTTGAAGATACCGTCGGTGTACTATTTATTTTTGGCAGTGAGCGAGGCGCTTTTGATTCCGATTTCTGAGGCGGCTCTTTTTATGTTAATTTCGGACAAAAAAATCAAGTGTATTTGGGTGAGTTATCTTGCCAATGCTGCGTCTTTTTTGGCGGGCATAATAACGAATGTCATTCTTAAGGCAATAGGATTGTAATTTGTTTTGTTGATTAATACGGAGTTTTATGAATAACGAAGGAAATATCACGGGAATATTGTATTTTATCGTGCATCTTCTCGTTGAAATTATATGTTTCGCGCTTCTTGGAAGCAAATATCCGATTGAATTTGTAGCTATAACATCGTTTCTATATGATTTCTTTGCATTTGTGCCGCAGGGACTTTTCGGCGAGTTTATTACCAAATTCAGAAAAAACGATTTGGCTACAATTGGAGTTATATTTCTCGGAATCAGTATAGTCCTGTTTGAAAATCCGAACTTTTTTGTTCACATTGTCGCAATACTTCTTGTGACGACAGGAAATGCGATTCTTCATGAATACGGTGCAATCGAGACCGTAAGAGACGCAAAGGGCAAACTTGCTCCGAGTGCCGTTTTTGTTGCGGGAGGTTCGTTCGGCGTCGTACTCGGAAAGTATTATAATGAATTGAATATCAGCATTAATTGGCTTTTGATTCTTGTTGTGATTCTTGAGATATTTGTAATTCTTTTGAAATTACGCTCGAAAGAAAGAGACGAAATACTTAAAAATCTTACCAAAGTCAATATATGCAGAGATAATGTTCCGGAAGCGGTGATAATAATAGCGGCACTTCTCGTAACGAGCATAAGAGGGTTTGTGGGTTATGCAATTCCCACATCATGGTGTAAGACAGTGCCGGACTTCTTTCTTCTGTTCTTTTTGATGGGAACGGGAAAAGCACTCGGTGGAATCCTTGCCGACAAATTCGGTGCCGGAATCGTGGGAGTTTCGTCAACGCTTCTTTGCATTCCGATGATTATTATTGGAAGGAACATTACGATTATATCGGTTGTGGGTGTGATGTTTTTTTCGATGACCATGGCAATAACCTTCGGAATGGCTCTTGATGCTTTGAAAGATAACCCGGGCATAGCTTTCGGTATTACCACATTAGGACTGTTCCTTGGCACTGCGGTAACGCTTTTTTACCGACCCGGACTTACTATGGCATGCATACTTGTGACCGTTTTGTCGGTTATTTGCAGCGCGATACTTTTTGCAACGTTAAAAATGAAAAAATAACGTTAAACGTTTTTTTGATAAAAATGAAATAAAGGGGGGCAATGATGGATATTTCACACAGAAAAGTAAAAAAACAGATTAAAGTTATAGGAGATGACAAACAAGCACTTGCCAATGCGAAGGTTCGTATCAAACAGACAAAGCATGAGTTTTTGTTCGGCTGCGGCGCGTTTGATTTTATTCCTTTTACCAATATGGAAGAAGTACCCAAGGAACTCCTGGCTAAAGTTGATACTGACAGTTACAGGGAAGCGCTTCAAAAGTGGCTTGATATATTTAATTTCGGAACAGTTCCTTTTTATTGGGGTTCGTACGAACATACTGAAGGTAAAACGCAATATGTTCAGACAATGAACGCTGTTAAATATCTGAAGGAAAGAAATGTAACGGTTAAGGGGCATCCTCTTTGTTGGCACACCGTTTGCGCAGATTGGCTTTTGAAATACGATAACGATACAATAATGCAGAAACAACTCGGTCGAATCGAAAGAGAGGTTAAAGACTTTAAAGGGCTTGTCGATGCCTGGGATGTAATCAATGAAGTGGTGATTATGCCTGTTTTTGACAAGTATGACAATGCTGTTACGAGACTTTGCAATGAGTACGGTCAGGTAGGACTTGTTAAAAAAGTATTTGAAAAGGCGAGAGAATGCAATCCCAATGCGACGCTTCTAATAAACGATTTCAATACCACAAAGGCATATGAGGAACTGATAGAAAGAATTCTTGACGCAGGAGTTGAGATTTCGGCAATAGGAATTCAATCTCATCAGCATCAGGGATACTGGGGAGAAGAGAAAACGCTCGATGTGCTTGAACGTTTTTCGAGATTCAAACTTCCGATTCATTTTACCGAAAATACACTGGTATCGGGATCGTTGATTCCGAAATACATCGAGGATTTGAATGATTGGCAGGTTCCCGAGTGGCCGACGACTCCCGAAGGTGAGGAGAGACAGGCAAAAGAGATGGAAGAAATGTACCGAAATCTTTTTGCAAATCCATATGTAAAAGCAATTACGACATGGGATTTCCGAGACGGAGCATGGCTTGGTGCACCGAGCGGCCTTATGAGAAAAGACAATACCGCGAAGCCTTCATACGATATGATGAAAGATCTTGTAAAGAAAGAGTGGTGGACGGACGAAACACTCGAAGCGGATGAAGCGGGAATCGTCAATGTCGAGGCATTTAAGGGGGATTATGAGATAATTGTCGGTGAATCGAAGGCAGATATAAAGCTTACCGATGACGGTTCGAACATTTCGGTTTCGATAAAGATGTAATATAAATAAAGGTACAATAGAGGATATAATAAAAATCCCGGTCATTTTGATTGACCGGGATTTTTGTGATTATGAATTATGAATTAGTACCAATAGTAACTGTTTTGGATTTTCTCTTTTAAAAGTGCGTCAAATGAAGCAGAAGTATGAGAAAGGATAATGTCCAAATAGGAATCGGCCGGAGCGTTAACGATTAAATTTCCGGGACAGTCGATAACGTAAAGGTTTTCATTAATGTTAAGATTTTCAATGCCATCAATGTAATTGATTGCGAGAGTGTTTATCGAACAGGTTGATAAATAACGCATAGCATCGGAAGGATTATCCGTAATCTTGGTATCGTAAGCAATTAATTCTCCGTAAGTCATTTGTTCGGGAAGACCTTCAAAAGAGGAGATAGGATTGTGAGAAATGTTAAAATGCGAGATACCGTCCGCAGGTGTTGCAAGGTCTTTTAGAGGCTCCAAGGATGAAATGTTGTTGTTTTGAAGCATTAAAACACTTAACTCTTTTGGTTGCAAATTACCGTTTGAAAGGTCAGATATTCCGCAACCTGACAAATCCAAATAATCAAGTTCTCTCATTTGTCCTACGATAGATAAATCATCAAAAGGAATACCACTGAGTGATAATTGGGTGATTTCGGAACAATTTTGTACTACAGCCAAGGACGGTGCGTCAATGGGATTGCCGGATAAATTGAGTTTGCCCAGTGAAGAATAAGAACCTGCAATAAAGCAAACATCGGAAAGATTGTTGTTTGACAAATCCAAAGAGTACAATCTGTTAAATCCGGAATAATTCAGGAAAGATGAATCGGAAAGATTGCACCCCGAAAGCTTAAGGATAGAGATATTGCTCGAAAGAGGCACGATATTTTCTTCCACAAGGGTACAATCGGTCAATTCAAAATTGTATATATCGTAACATGAGGCAAAGATATTAAGAGACACATCACTTACATTCGTTAAATCAACATAGGTAACATCTTCCGATTGCAGACTTTTAACATTTGCAAATGAACCTCCGCTTATGGTAAGTGAGTTAAGATTTGGCATTTTTTCAATAAACGAATAATCGGCCAATTCACAATCTTTAATGTATAAATAATCAACGTTTGACAAAGACTTCAAAGAAGACAAGTTGGCATCGTCGGTGAATGTACAATCGCTGAAACTGATAGAAGTAATCTTTTTCATGCGTGACAACTTCTTAATGTAAGAAGAATCGATTGTGTCACTCGAAAAGTAAACGGATGTGGCGTTTTTGTCATATTCGTTGAATTCATCGAATTTGACTTTTGAAGACAGAACACCTACCGTTACTCCGACTGCGGACAGAACGCCGATTCCGAGAATAAGAACTATCAAAACTGCGGCTGCGATAAGGCCGATGATAAGTCCTTTTTTTGATTTCTTCTTTGTGGGAACTGAATCGCTCGAACTGCTTTCGGTAACCTGTTCGTATGAAGTATTGTTCGAAACGGGAGTGGGCGTAACAACTTCCTGTGCGGGAGCGGGAGTAATAACTTCCGATACCGGAGCAGGTTTAGGCTGATCAATTATGAGCTCTTCCGATTTTTCTTCGGGTCTCTTACATTCGGCAAGAGACGATGCAAGGAACAAGGTATCGTAGAATTTGACGATATCTTTATATTCATAGAAAAGAATATTCTGTTGTGTTGAAATCTGGAGTTCGAGACCGAGTGAAAATTCTGTTGGAACGAGAGAAATCGTAAAGAATTTCTTTTTTCTCGATAAAGCAAAATTAACCTCACGTTTGCAGTTATCACTTGAAACGGAGTTTGGTGATGCAAAGAAAACGAATGTTTCGCATCTGTCAAGATGGTCGGCGATGTTTTCGGGCCATTCGCTTCCCGGAGTGATTCCGTCGTCGTACCAAACGCGGTAACCTTCGTTGTTGAGTCTCTCGATTATCGGATATACCATGTCTGAGTCTTTGTGTGCATAACTGATGAAAATAAACTTTTCATTTCCTTCATATGCTTTAAAATTACATTTGAACATTGCGCTTCTCCTTTTTGCACAAAACTGTATGCGGTTTGCCCACAACCACTTCATTTTATCATATTTTTTGAAAAAATAACATTGATTTACAGCGAAATATAAATCTTCTTATTTTTGGGATATAAGGCATTTTATAAGAAACACAATTGAAACTGCATGTGAAATGCAATACAATTTGCATATAATATAAATGGAAGTGCAGAAATGTTATCTTTACAAGAATCAATAAGACCATCTGCCGATTTGCGAAATTGTTGTGCTTAAATATCAAAGCAGTGTAAGGAAAACAAAGAGGCTGTGATTATTACCGTAAACTGTAGGGTGATACGGAATTTTTATACGCAATTATCGTTTGATTGATGGATTATGAGGAGGGAAAAATGCAAATTAAAGGTGAAATTAAGGTACTTGGAGATATTTATGAAGGTTTTTATTCATGCGGAATGACCATGCAGGGAAGCGAGACCATGAGCCATTTTACGGAAACGTTCAAAAATGATGAGCGTACGGAATATACTTCGGACAGAGGTCTTCTTATGACGGTAAGACATGTGACGGACGAAAACGGAGTAACAGAGATAGAAACAAGTCTTCTTAATACTTCAGATAAAGAAATCACGCTTGAAATGATGACTTCATTCGAAATCACGGAGATTCCCGCAGACAGGGTTCACAGAATCCAGTCCTTCTGGAGTGCGGAGGGAAGAGTCCAGAGTCAAAGCATTACGGATTTGAATCTTGAACATTCCTGGGGACATTGCGCATACAGAGTCGAAAAATTCGGAAACTTAGGTTCAATGCCCGTAAGAAAATATTTTCCTTTTGCAGCACTTGAAGACAGTAAAACCGGAGAGTTTGTGGCGGTGCAGCTTTATGCGGCATCTTCCTGGCAGATAGAAATAACGACAAGAAGAGACGAACTTGTTACGCTTGCAGGCGGAATAGCCGACAGAGACTTCGGACATTGGACGAAGAAACTTAAGCCCGGCGAGGAATTTACGGCGCCGAAAGCTCATTTTGCAAAAGGAACATCGCTTCTTGACGTGTGCGATAAGCTTGTAAAAGCTCAAAAACCTGCAATAAGCCCCGTAGACGATCACATGGGCATTGTTTACAACGAATATTGTACGACTTGGGGACATCCCACTCACGAGAACATGAAAAGAATCGCCGACAAACTTGAAGGCAAAGGAATTCAGTACTTTGTCATGGATTCCGGGTGGTACGGCGAGGAGGGCAACTGGTGGGATTGCCTGGGGCAGTGGGATATAAACAGACAAAGATTTCCGAACGGATTAAAGGAAACGACGGATTATATCAAATCAAAAGGAATGATTCCCGGCATTTGGTTTGAGATGGAAGTTGTTGCCAAAGGAAGCGAATATTATTACAAACCGGAATATCTTGTTATGAAGGACAACATTCCTCTTACTGTAGGTGATCGAAGATTCCTTGATATGGAAAAACCTCTGGTAATCGAGCATTTGACCGATAAAGTCATCGGACTTTTAAAGAACGAAGGATACGGGTATATAAAGATTGATTACAACGATACCATGGGAGTCGGATGCGACGGAGAAGACGGATTCGGAGAGAACTTACGAAAGAAAGTCGAAGGTACCAGAAGCTTCTTTAAGAAGATGACTAATGACGTGCCGGGACTTGTAATCGAACTTTGTTCTGCAGGCGGACACAGACTTGAACCGTCGATGCTTGAACTTTCATCCCAGGCGAGCTTTTCTGATGCACATGAGACGAGAGACATTCCCATTATCGCCGCAAATCTTCAAAGAGTGATGAAGCCCGAACAGAGTCAGATTTGGGCCGTAATGAGGAAAGAAGCGACAGATGAGAGAATATATTATCTTATGTGCGGAACCTTTTTCGGACGCATGGGATTAAGCGGAGATATTTACGATTTAAGCGACCATCAGTGGAATTTGATTTCCGAAGGCATCGATTTCTATAAAGAAGCAGCAGAAATCATTCAGAAAGGAAAGACAACTCTTATCGATACCGATACCGAAAGTTACAACAATCCTTCGGGCGCACAGATTTCCGTAAGGGAATTTGAAGGAAAGAAACTTGTCATTTATCACAGATTCGAGAATTCTCTCGGACCGGACGAATTTCTTGCTTCAAGAGGACTTGATAAGATTTCCGGCTCTGTTATCAAAAAATACGGCAAAGCCGATAAAGATTTCTCGGCGGAAGCGTTTATTATCGGCTAAGTTGTCATGTATTTTTGTGGGTTTCCGAAAACGCTGACGGCTATTTTTTGGCAGGTGTCAGCGAATTGGTAGAAATGCTCGAAACGCTGACGGATAATTTTTGTCGGGTGTCAGCGAATTGGAGGAAAAGCCCGAAACGCTGACGGATAATTTTTGGCGGGTGTCAGCGAATTGGAGGAAAAGCCCGAAACGCTGACGGATAATTTTTGGCAGGTGTCAGCGAATTGGAGGAAATGTCCGAAACGCTTATAATATGAGTCATAAAAAGCAAAAATATAAATACAGACCTGCAATGCGGAGGAAGAAATATGAAATTTGGTTCCGAAGGAAGCGAAAGACTATACAATTACATGATTGACAACGGGTATCCGGAAGGGTTCGCAAGACAGATTGCACTTAATATGAATTCTGATTGGACTTCAGGAAGAATGATGGGGTATCTTCGAAACAATTCAAAACTTTCGTTGGAGGATATCGCGGACGAAATGCTTGCAATACTCGAAGACAGGAAAAGATTTATGGAAAAGCATGAGAATGAACGGGCAAATGCCGCGTGGAACGAGTACTTAAACAGCGAAGACAGAGGAAGGGAATAAGAGATATTATGGAAAATATAAATGCGGATGAATATTTGAAGTTTCTTGATACTATAGCAATGCTTCGTGCAGAAGACGGTTGCCCGTGGGACAGGGAGCAGACGCACGAGTCTTTGAAGGCGGCGCTTATCGAAGAGGCTGCGGAAGCTATCGGCGGAGTGAATGTTTTGGCTGAAACGAATAATCCCGACAGTCTTAAGGAAGAACTTGGAGACATGCTTCTTCAGATTGCAATGCATGCCCAAATTGCAAAAGAAGAAGGACTTTTTGATATGGAGGATATCTCAAAGACCGTTAACGAGAAGATGATTCGCCGTCATCCGCATATTTTCGGAGATACAAAAGTTAATGATTCCGAAGAAGTATTAAAGAATTGGGAGATTATCAAAAAAGAAGAGAAAAAAGGCAAAGAGTGGATGGATAAAGGTCTTCCCGAGGCTTTTGACGAGGCGGAAATGTTTATAGAAAAAGCCCGGAGAAGAAAAAAGGTCGAAGAACTTGTTTTGAGACCGTTTAAAAATTCGGATGCAGGTGAGATTGTAAACTGGCTTGATGACGAAGAAGCCGTAATAAAATGGAGTGCGGGAAATTACGGACATTACCCGGTATTGCCGGAAGAAATGGTAAACCTTTACAGAAGTAAGGAAGATTGCGACAATTATTTTCCAATGACGGCTGTAAGTGACGGCAAAATCGTGGGACATTGCCATTTTGTGTATATAGACGAAGAAAAAACCGAAGTGAGGCTTTGTTTTGTTGTGGTAAACAAAAACGAACGGGGCAAAGGTTACGGAAAGAAACTTGTTAAGGCAGCAGTCAGATATGCGGTGTTGTTTCTCGGGGCAAAAGTCGTATCGCTTCGCGTATTTGACAACAACCCTTATGCAAGAAAATGTTATGATTCATGCGGATTCATGGAGAGAAAAGAAAACCATTCTACTTTTAAATTCGAAGAATATGAATGGGGTTGCACAGAAATGTATAAAGAAGTGTAAAAAGCATTGAAACGATATAAAATTGAGCTTGACTTGCCGGATTATTGCAAATTGAAGGACAACGCAAAAATAAACCCCGAAAATTTATTGAAAAACTACGGACAAATCTTTAATGATAAGGTTTGTCCGTTGATTTTTTTAGGGCGAATTTGTTATAATTTTTCAGTATGCTCGGATAGGGCGAAGAATACTTTTAAGGGAAGGTATTTTGTTTTAAGGAGGAGAGAGATGTCAAAGAAAATTATGGCCTATGTAATGGCCACGCTTATGCTTTTGGGCACAATCGTCATGTCGATGCCCGCAACGGCAAAAGCAGCGCCACTTGAAAAAACCTATAACTTTTCTGAACTCAAGTCTACCATGGAGTATGGTTTGACATCGGAGGTTACAGGCGACGGAGAGTTGAAGATTACTTTCAACGATCAGTACAAATCACAGTTTTATGCTATTCCCGAAGATATCGATCCGTCTACAATCACCAAAGTAACATTTGATGTGACAAGCGGAAATGCTGCGGCTTTAGCGTTTAAACTTCACACAAAAGCGGATTATGATTCGGATAACAAGGGTGGTACACCGGTTTCATACGGTAAGGCGGAGATTGTTCCCAACGACCCTTCGGTTGAATATTTTTCTATCATGTCCATGAACGAGGGAAAAACGGAGGCTTCGATTGCAAGCGTAACATTCTCCTGTTCCGGCGAGGGCAATCCCGGAGCAAATAAGGAAGAAGACAACGGACCTTCTGTAGAGGGTGAGAATCTTCTCGTAAACGGAGATTTTGCTGATTCGGATGTATCGATGTGGTCATGCGAGGCAGAAAGCGCTAAGATTTCGACTGCAGTCAGTGACACACCTATTTACGGCGACGTAAATACATATGCGGTTATAAGCGACAGACAGAGACCTTACGATTGTTTTGCTTATGATGTTACGGATATTGTTACAAACGGAAGCACTTATGCATATTGCTTCTATATCATGCTTTCGGATGATTACGAAGGCGCACCCGGAACACAGAGACAGGTTGATTTTGCACCTTATATAACAGCGGGCGGAAGCACCAACTATCTTGGTTCATATTCACCTGAAGTAACAGGTTCTTCAAGCCAGCAGCTTACACCCGGCGAATGGACCAAATTTGAAGGAACATTCAAGGTTCAGTCTGCAGGCGACATTGAGAAACTCGTTCTTCGTTTCCTTGAGCAGGGCGAAGATTACGGAGAAGGCGCTTGCGTTAAGGGTGAATACTATATTGCAGGTGCATCCTTTATAGATTTGAAGCTTCAGACGGCTTCAATCGAAAAAGACGTTCCTAATTTGAAGGATACAATGACAGCCGATTTCGGCGATGATATGATTGTCGGAACATCCCTTTCAGGTTCCGAATTAAATGACAAAGTTCTTATGGAACTTGTTGAAAAGCATTTTAATTCCGTAACGCTCGGTAACGAACTTAAGCCCGACGCACATATCGGAAATGCAATAAGAGGTACAGAAAAAGCTACAATTAACGGAACGGAAATCGATGTTCCCGTGCTTGATTTTACAAATGCGGAAAGATACCTTGATTTCTTCAATGAGTGGAATGCCGAGCATCCCGATGAAAAATTCAGAATCAGAGGACACGTTCTTGTATGGCATTCACAGACACCCGAATGGTTCTTCCATGAGGATTATGATGTTAATAAGCCTTTTGTATCAAAGGATGTTATGAACCTTCGTGAAGAATGGTACATTAAGACAATTCTTGAACACTATACAGGTGCCGACAGCAAGTATAAAGATCTTTTCTACGGATGGGATGTTGTAAACGAAGCCATCAGTGATTCCACGGGAACCTACAGAAATGCAGAAGAAGGTTCTAACTGGTGGAAAGTATACGAGAGCAACGAATTCATTATCAATGCATTCAAGTTCGCCAATAAGTATGCTCCCGCAGAATTGGAACTTTATTACAACGATTACAATGACTGCACACCCGCCAAGGTTGACGGAATCGTAACACTTCTTAAAGACGTTCTTGCAGAAGACGGAACAAGAATCGATGCTATGGGTATGCAGGGTCATTACGATATTGATTATCCTACCTGGGAGCAGTTTGAGTCTGCGGCAAAGAAGTACGGCGAAGTAGTCGGAAAGATTATGATTACAGAGCTTGATTTCAAGGCAAGTACAGGCTATGACGGAACAGAATCGACTCTTCAGGGCGAGTACACAAGACAGGCATATCGTTACAAGGGTCTTTATGACACAATGAAAAAATTAAACGACGAAGGAGCCGTAGAAGTCGGCGGTTTCATCGTATGGGGCGTAATCGACGGTAACTCATGGCTTCAGGCTTACACAGGTGTAGGCGGCGGTGTTACGGATGGCAGACCTCAGTGTCCTTTGCTTTTCGATGACGATTACCATGTAAAGCCTGCTTTTTGGGCAATCGTAGATCCTACAAAACTTGAGCCGGAAGTAAAATCCATTGCAATCGGCCAGTCGATTAAGGATAACTTTAACCTCGCTAACGAATATGTATTTGAAGACAATGACACGAAAGCTTCCTTCAAGGCTATTTGGAACGAAGGACAGCTTCAGTTTGAAGTTAATGTAACGGATGCTACGGAAGATGCGCTTGACGGTGTTACGGTATATCTTGACAGATATAACAGCAAGTCAACCGGAATCAAATTGAGAGAAGTATGTGTTATGAGAGCCGATGCCGAAAAGACGGATGACGGATATAAGGCAATAGTAAACGTTCAGATGGACGAGGCAGAGGCAAACAAGGTTATCGGCTTTGACGTTGTTGTTGCAAACGGCGATAAACTTTTGGCATACAACGATACAACTTTATCTCAGGCAACATCAAGTAAGTATTTCGCAGAAGGTCTTCTTAAGCCCTTCATGTTCATCCCCAAGGGAACCGTTACAATCGACGGAGAAATTGATGATGCTTGGAACAATGCGGTAGAAGTAACACTCGGCAACAAGACGGATAATCCTAACGCAAGTGCTACGGTTAAGCTTTTGTGGGATAAGGATTACCTCTATGTTCTTGCAAATGTAACTGATTCCGACCTTAATAAGAATTCGGAGCAGGTTCATGAGCAAGATTCTGTAGAAGTATTTATCGATGAAACAAACTCAAAAGCAGCAGAGTATAACGCCGCTACAAAGCAGTACAGAATTAACTATGCAAATGAGCATTCATTCAACGGTGAAAAATGTGTTGAAGAAAATGAAACAACGTTTGCAAAAACAACAGAAAACGGATATATTGTTGAAGGTGCATTCAAGTGGACGGAAATCACTCCCGAAGTAGGTGCGTATATCGGTGTTGAACTTCAGGTTAACGATGCCGATGCATCGGGCGTAAGAATCGGAACATTGACATGGAACGATATTACGAACCAGTGCTGGTCATCACCCGCATGCTTCGGTACCGCTCTTCTTGTTGAAGATATCGATTCGGCTTCCTCAATCGTGGGAGGACCAACGAGTCCCATTGACAACAATTCTTCAAACAAGAACAAAGCAGGTCTTTTCGTAGGTATCGGAATCGCTGTTCTTCTTGCAGGAACGGCAGGGGTTATCGCTCTTAAAAAGAAACCCATCGAAGATGAGATAGCTAAAGAAGAAACGGGAGAAATGCCGGAAGAGAATTCAGAAGATTCGGAAATTACCAAAGAAGAAACTCAAACGGAAGAAAAATCCGAAGAAAAGAGTGAAGAAGAGTAATTCTTTGAATTTGTAATTGATTGCCGCACAGAATGCATGACAAGTGTATTTTGTGCGGCTTTTTTCATGAATAGAGAAAAAGACGAAGAGAATGATTGAAAACAAATGAAAGTTATGTTAACCGATAGATGCTTTATCGATAATAATGACAATGCATCCAAATTAACGTTATGCAAACCGATATTCAAAAGGGAGTAATCATGAAAAAATATTATGAGATTTTGGAACTTGAAGAAAATTGCAGTACGGCTGATGTGAAGGTTGCTTTTATTCGCAAACTAAAAACTATCCCGAAGATTACTAAAGAAAAGATGCTTCCGTATGCTCAGGCATATGTTGTTTTGTCTCATCCTTCGGAAAGAAAAAAATATGACGATTTACCTGAGACGGAATATGATTTTTCCGCAAAATATCCTTCTGTGAGCAATCCTGAAAAAATATGTGATGTTATTCTTGAGGAACTCATGTTTTTTGAAAAGAATCTTCACGCGGATTTTATTTGTGCGAGAAGAGATATGGTAATGGGTGCTCTCGGAGTTTGTTTGGGACTATTTTTTATAATATTATTTATTATCGCGTCGATGAGTATTAGAGTGAGAATTTATGTCATTATATTCGGATTGGTGTCCACTTCCGCAGGCATAGCGATAAAAGGCTTGATTCTTTATATCAAATCCGTTAAGAAAAGAATTAAATTTAAAGAAAATATGTGGAACTCCATCAATTTGTAAGTTTTTTTGTTGATTTTGGCTGCAATGATTTGTACCGGCCGAATTAATTTGATTAAAGGAGAAAAAATGAAAATCACAAACCCGGAAGAGAAAAACTTAATATTTAAACTGACAATACCTCTCTTCTTTGAATTCCTTTTGTATATTCTTGTAAACAACGTCGATCAGTTTATGCTCAGTTCCTATTCGCAAGAGGCTGTTGCCGCAATAGGAAATGCGGGACAAATATGTTGGGTAATGACGTTGTTTTTCGGCGTATGTTCGATGGCGTCGATAGTGCTTATATCGCAGTGCAAGGGCGCAGATTCGGTTAAATCGGATACGATTATTCCCGAAACATCGAATACGGAAAAAGCGATATATGCGATTGCACTCATCGTTAATATTATTCTCGGAATAATCGTAAGCTTTGTATGTATCTTCGGAATCGAACCGATTTTGGACCTTTTAAGGGTAGAACCGGGTCTTACATATGAGTATTCGAAGATATATATTAGAATTGTCGGAGGACTTATCGTATTTCAGGCTGTAGAGAACTGCTTTGCAGCATATTTAAAGAGCAATGCACTTGTAAAAGAAGCCCTTGTCATCTCGATTATCGTTAATATTTTGAATGTTGCGGGAAATGCTCTTGCCTTATATGTTCTTGATATGGGTGTTGCCGGAGTCGCATGGTCGACGGCAATTTCGAGAACATTGGGAATGATTCTTGCAATAATAGTATTTGTGAGAAAGGTCGGACATATAGAATTAAAGAGTTTAAAGAATTCCAAACCTTTCGCTCTCCTTTGGAAAATGATCAAAATCGGAGGACCGTCCATCGGAGAAAATATGTCTTATGACGGTTCGCAGCTTGTCATTATGTCTTTTATCAACCCGATGGGACTTGCAACGGTAAACGCGAAGGTGTATGTTTGCATTCTTGTTGAATTTGCATACCTTGCGGCAATGGCATCTTCCGAAGCGATGCAAATAGTAGAAGGGCAACTTATCGGCGCCGGCAAAAAGGATTTGGCGCAAAAGGAAGTATTTAAGACACAACTTATCGGACTAATTATAGTGGAGGTTGTGACTGCGCTTCTCGTAATCTTTTCGGACGGAATTGTAGGAATTTTCCCAAGTGCCGATGCAGAGGTCTTAAGAATTGCCAAACTTCTGTTGACGGTGGAACTCTTCCTTGAAATCGGACGTGTTACTAACATCATCATGGTAAGAGCACTTCAAACGGCGGGCGATGTGAATTTTCCGATTCTTATGAGCATAGTTTTTACATGGTGCGTGTCGGTGCTTTTTGGATACATTTTCGGTGTGCGTCTCGGGTGGGGCGTGGTCGGTATATGGATTGCCATGGCAAGTGACGAACTGATGAGAGGATGCGTTCTGACCCTCAGATTCAAGAAAGGTAAATGGAAAAAAATCGACCTTATAAGCGATATCAAAACCGATGCCGGTAATTAACGATTGACACGTAGTTTGTTTACATAAAAGAATGATAAATGTGCAAAAATCACGTGTTTAGCGCAAAAGTGTTGACATTAGTTGACATAATGTGATAAAATCTGTCTTACCCTCGAGAATTGTTGCTTTTTAGGTTTAGAGGGCAGAAAGAAGCAGGGAAACGGTTATGTATAAAAAATACATAAAATTCATGTCAGCGACCGCGATACTCGGAATCTGCGTATTGACGCTGTCATATATTTATGTTTTGAACGGTACAATTAAAGACTTGCAAAATCAAGCGGATATTGAAAAGATTCGTGAAGGCAAATTCAACGAAGTGATTGTCGGAAATTTCAAAAGCGGATATAAACAAAATTCCGTGGAGAAAGACAAATTATACGGAGTGAACTTTAAAATATATGACTTGCCGTATTATTATCCGTATTACGGACAGAAGGCATACGAGAATTATTCGGCGATAACCAACAGATTTTCAAGGCAGTATGCACTTGAACAGGTTGCGCTTACCGATGAGTACGGTTTCAGAAAATACGATGACAGATATCTTATTGCAATAGGTACATATTTTAAAGCGCCGGTAGGAACATATATCGATGTTGAACTTGAAAACGGCGTTATAATTCCATGTATTGTCGGTGACATAAAAGCTGACGTCGATACTGAGGCAAATAATGTTTACAGCCTTTCATGCGGTTGTGCTACCGAGTTTATTGTTGACGGATTCAAAATCGATCCGTATACGAGAGGTGATGTTTCGAGTGTATTCGAAGAATGGGTAAGCCCCGTTATACACATTACCGTTTATGATTACAATTATTTTCAATAGCAAAAGATACCCCTTTTCCTTGATGGGAAGGGGGATTTTTTTGAAAAAAATGATTTTTTCGAAGTATGTGTTATTTACATTTTATTGTAATAAACTTAGAATAAATTATAGAAAAGCTTCGTTTCTTTGGGAGGAAAACATTGTGAAAAAGCATTTGTTAAGGCTGTTGATATCATTTTCTTTTGTTCTGTTATTCTTTTGCTTTGATTCAAAGCACGTATTCGCGGCAAATTCTGAATCGGATTTTGAATATGAAGAAACTGCCGACGGAAGCGGAATAATCATTAAAAAATATAAAGGTAGTTCCAATACTGTTGAAATTCCGTCTACAATTGACGGCAAACAGGTGAAGGAAATTGGACAGGATTCATTTAGTAATTAGAGTGAATTAACAAGCATAACTATTCCTGATGGTGTATTGAGCATTGGAGATTATGCATTTTTGGGATGTAGCAGCATAACAAGCATCACAATACCGGGTAACGTGAAGAGTATTGGAAAAAGTGCATTTGAGGGGACAGGCTTAACAAGTGTAACAATCGGAAGCGGAGTTGAGAGCATTGGAGAATCTGCATTTTTTGGAATTAGCGGAATAACAAGCATCACAATACCGGGTAACGTGAAGAGTATTGGAAAAAGTGCATTTGAGGGGACAGGCATAACAAGCATCACAATACCGGGTAACGTGAAGAGTATTGGAAAAAGTGCATTTCAGTGGACGGGCTTAACAAGTGTAACAATCGGAAGCGGAGTTGAGAGCATTGGAGATTATGCATTTTATGGTTGTGGCGGCTTAACAAGCATCACAATACCTGATAGCGTGACAAACATCGGGAATTCTGTGTTTGAAGGATGCAGTAACGTAACTATATATGGAAACGATATTGCTAAAAGATATGCCGAGGACAATGGGATATCATATGTATTGCTTGTTTCTGATATTTCATTAAATAACGAGGTGATTTTTGTCGGAGATACAGGGACTTTGAATGCTGAAGTTACACCTCTTGATGCAACTAATAAGACATTAGCTTGGAACTCAAGTGATGAGAATATTATCACTATTAATCAAGATGGAAATTACGAAGCAATAGGCGAAGGTACAGCAACAATTACTGCATCTGCAACGGATGGAAGCGGAGTATATGCCGAATGCGTTGTGACGGTAACCAGGGCTGAAGACCCCGAGGATCCCGATGGCAATAATGATCCTGAAGACCCCGAGGATCCTGACGGCAATGATGATCCTGAAGACCCTGAGGATCCTGACGGCAATGATGATCCTGAAGATCCTGACGACAATGAAGATCCCAATGGTGAGGGTGATTCGGAAACTCCTGCGAAGCCCGAGGTTAAGGAGAACACTACCGCCAAATTAAACGGAGAAATGACAAGGCTTATACTTGATGCGGCAAAGAGTAATGTACCCACGACGATTTTCTTTAAGGATTATGATGGAAGTGATTGCATTAACCTTGATACTTTGAAGTTACTTGAATCAAATCCCAATGTGACATTGGTGTTTGATTATACTTTCTATGATGTTGATACGGCATCGTATATTCATGTGAATTTTAAGGTTAATAAGACAATTCTAAACAGAATAGTAAGAGACGATATAAAGGAATACGGCCCGGCGTGCTTATCGGGATTTGTTCAGTATCAGTATCTTTTGTAATGTCTAATTTGAATGCAAATATGCAAAACGGTTGGGGCTTTTGGCTTCAGCCGTTTTTTTTGCACCCGAAATGTCGGTGAATCAATAGATTCACGGTACAAAAATAAATTTTATGGGGTATGAATACGGTACAAAACATGATAAGATTTTTTTGTTATGGAAGTTTCGGACAAAATCTGTTAAATAAATGATTGCATCGAATTTGAGGAGAGCGAAAAAAATGAATTTGTTATATCCAAACGACAAAGAAAACTGTATAAAACTTTCGGATGAGGCGTATCAAAATTTGGCACTTGAAGAGATAGTCGATATGATAGCCGTGACGAATGACGATCAGGCAATAGTAAGAGAGGTATTTAAACTTTTGCCGCAGGATTCGGAAACAATTGCTTTCCGTCGGGAGATAATAAAAGATTTTATAGATAATACGGAAATATGCGATAAACTTGGGGAAATACTGAAGAAAATAGATGTCCTTAAAGAGTATAAGACGCATAATCATTATATTGCGAATTCGAAGTCAAGTCTTTGGGATTTGATTGATTATATTTCTGAAATGGATGTATATGTTCAGGTAATCGAGGAACTCAATTCTCTTTTTGACGAATGCGAAATTAATTCTACAGGCCTTTCGGAAGTGAAAAAGATTCTGAAGGACGTTATCGATATGGACAGAATTGACGAATTGAAGGAAATCGTCCAAAGACTTCATATCGATATGTCTACGCTTCGAAGTGTTACGGTCGGAATAAATCTCGACCCGGATTTAAGGCCGGAAGAAGTTCAGGTATTAAGCAGCAGCCCGTTGCCGTTTAAATCGCAGTATAAAAATAAAGTTTCCGTGGGATTGTCAATAGTGACCGGAAAAGTGACAAAATACAACGAACAACCGTCGCAACTTATGAGAGCCATGGCAAAGGATATGGAAAGAGAATTGGCCAAATCGGTAAAAAAGGACAAAGCGGCACTTAACGAATATATTAATCTTAAAGGTTATTTCCTTCTTGATATCTGCAATGATTTAAAATTTTTGCTTTTGACGGCAAGATTCGGAAGAAAACTTCAAAAGAACGGTTATACGATAAGCTATCCTTCGATTAATGCCGGAAACGGTGTAAAAATAGAAGGCGTATACAATTTGCGACTGACTGAAAAGAAACTTGAAAATATCGTTAAGAACGATTTCGAGTTTTCCGAGAAAGAAAAAGTTTTCATATTGACAGGACCTAACAGAGGCGGAAAAACCATGCTCACGCAGGCTGTGGGACTTACGGCTTTTATGGCGTCACAGGGACTTTTTGTTTGTGCGGACTCATACAAAGGATTTGCTTTTTCTAATATTTTGACTCATTTTCCGGCGGATGAAAACGAAACGCTGGATCTCGGACGTCTCGGTGAAGAAGCCGTCAGAATATGTGAAATTGTGAAGAAGTCTTCGGACAGAACGCTTGTACTTTTGAATGAGACGTACTCTTCGACAAGTGCGGTTGACGGCTTGTACCTTGCTAAGGACCTTGTGCATATATTGAAGCACAAAGGCATTCCGACTATTTTTAATACGCATTTGCATGATTTGGCAAGACAGACAGATGAAATGAACGACTGGGACGGAGATGGAAAAGTAGTAAGCCTTTCGATGGAAATTGTCGATAATGTCAATACTTATCGTGTTTTGAGAAAAGAGCCGGATTCAAGTTCCTTCGCGCGAAATATTGCAATAAAATACGGAATAACATATGAGCAAATGCTTGAAAACAGCTAAAGAGAATAAAAATTTACTGACATAAAAGGGACAAATAATTGGCGCGATTTTGATGGACAAAATAGATTATCGTGTATGATTTAAAAAAATATAGTGCAATAAATAACAAGATATAGTACAATTGTCTTGTAAATGTGGTTTTAGGAGCAAAATAATGAGGAATCGTGAAAAAATATATATTTTATGTGCTTCGTTCGTACTGATGTTGACAACTTTCGGATGCAGTGAGGTTGTAACCGATGTAAATGCATATCTTACACCGCCGGAAGGCTCGGTAGCAATGGAGTCGCTTCAGACATCGAAGAAGGAAACAAACGAGGAAGTGCAAAATACCGAAAAACAAGACGAAGAAGATGAAAATGTTGAAGACAATGACGTTTCAGCCGATACTTCTGAAGACACAAACGAATCGGTCTCCGGTACGGAGGACAACGACGAATCGGAAGTTGAAACGGATTTGAATGACGACGGGACGGACGAGGATAACACTGAAGAAGATCAAGGTGTTGAAGACGGCGAAGGCGAATCCGAAGAGGATGCTTTGAATGACGTTGAGAACGGCGATGATGTTAATGCAAACGAAGGAGAAGACACTTCACAGGAAGAAGAAATAGTTATTCCTGACACATTTGATCCGGTATTTTATGCAGAACATAATCCTGATGTGGTAAGTGTTTTTGGCGATACGCCGGAGGTGCTTTATAAACACTATCTTGAATACGGAATGGCGGAGGGAAGAGCGGCAAGCGAAAATGCTGATGTGATTCCCGAGTCCGAAGACAATGCAAATTAATTAAACGAAATTAGTGTAAATAATGGACGAAAAAGATTTTACGGAACAAGTTCAAATAGAAAAGGAAGTAACAACGGCTCCTTCTCTTGATGAAGGCAAACGAAAAAAGAAAGAGAAAAAGCCGAAAGTTGAAATTTCCGAGTATGGAAAGAAAATGGCCAAGAAGGAGAGAAGAATTGATTCTCTGTTTCTTGTACCTTCGGGTGTGCTTGTTGCAGTTTTTTATCTTGTTCCTTTCCTTGTGGTGATAGCATATTCTCTTGAGGATAATCCAATTACAAAGAATTTTGCCGGATTGTCGAATTTTGTCAAAATCCTTCAAAATGAGGCATTTAAACTTGCAGCATGGAATACGATTAAATTTTCGCTTATGGCGGTTCCGTCTGCGGTCGTTATATCCCTTTTGATGGCGATTCTTCTTGATCAGAGCATTCCTCTGGCATCCAAATTCAGAACTATTTTTTTATCTCCGATGATGGTACCCGTAGCATCGGTTATTTTGGTGTTCAGGGTGCTTTTTGATTACAACGGAGCATTCAATGAAATGATTGTATTTTTGGGCGGAACAAAGGTTGACTGGATTAAGAGTGATCTTGCGCCTTTTGTCATTTTGGCTCTTTTCCTTTGGAAGAATCTTGGATACAACATGATTCTTTTCCTTGCCGGACTGGGAACGATTCCAAAGGAACTGATGGAGGTTGCGTATCTTGATTCGTCGAATTCATTCAAACTGTTTTTTAAGATAAAAATAAGATATCTGTCACCGACAATTTTGTTCGTAGCAATTATGTCGTTAATCAATTCTTTTAAAATATTCAGAGAAGTGTATCTGCTGTCGGGCAGTTATCCGCACGGTTCGATTTATACGCTGCAACACTTCATGAACAATATGTTTGAGTCGCTTGATTATCAGAAATTGTCCTCGGGCGCGATACTGATGTGTCTTGTGATGATAGTGATAATCGGAATTTTGTATAAGGCCGAGAACAAATTCGGCAAAGATTTGGAGGAGTAGTATGAAACGTGAAAAGAAAGACAAACTCCTTCATTTCAGGAAAAAGAGTAAAAAGATAGCACGAATCGCAATCTTGTTTTCCATAGCACTTTTCTTTGCGGTGATTTTTCTTCTGCCGACGGTGCTTACGGTAACGAACTCTTTTATGAATGAGTCGGAAATAAATGCCAATTACGGTAAAATTTTTGCAACAAACGAAAAAGGCGGCAAGGTGTTTATAAGCGAATCGGTCAAGCTGAAACTGATTCCTGATAAGGTAAGTTTTGAGCAGTTCAAGGCATTCCTGTTTTTGAGCCCCGATTACCTTTACAAATTCTGGAATTCGGTAATATATACCGTCCCGATAATGTTACTGCAGTTGGCTGTGGCGCTTCTTGCATCTTACGGTTTTATGAGACTGAAGGGGCGACCGAAGGAAATCCTTTTCTTTGTGTATATAATCATTTGCCTTATGCCTTATCAGGTTACGCTGGTGCCAAACTTCCTTGTATCGGAATGGCTCGGAATTCTTGATACCAGATGGTCGATATGGCTTCCGGGAATGGCTTCTCCGTTTGCGGTATATCTTCTGACAAAGTACATGAAGAGAATTCCCAAATCGATTATTGAAGCCGCCAAAGTTGACGGTGCAGGAGAGTGGAAGGTGTTTACAAAAATTTGTCTTCCTCTTTGCAAGGGTGCAATTTTCTCTGTTGCGATACTGATATTCATTGATTACTGGAATATGGTGGAACAACCGCTTATTCTTTTGGCTGATGAGTATTATCATCCTTTAAGCATTTTCCTCAGTAAAATCAATGAGGGTGAAATAGGTTTGGCATTTGCTGTAGCGTGTGTATATATGGTTCCAAGTTTGCTTATTTTCCTTTACGGCGAAGATTACCTGGTTGAGGGAATTTCCTACCAGGGCGGTGTAAAAGGATAGAACGGAGGATGTGATGAAATTAACAAAACGTGAATGGATTAAAAATATAGCGATTGTATTTCTTGTGATAATGCTTATTCTCACATTTTTTTCAAATACAATTATGAACCGCTCGCTCCCTGAGGTAAGTTCACAAAGCCTTACAAACGGAACCATCGTAACACAGGTTCGCGGCGAGGGCGTTGTTGAAGCAGTGGATCCTTACAGCGTCATAATAGATGAGACGAGAAAAATCAAAAGCGTAGCGAAAAAAGTTGATGACCGTGTTGAAGTAGGAGATGTGCTTTATTACCTTGAGGGTGAGACGAGTGAGGAACTTACGACGGCGAAAAACAGTCTGAAGGATGCTCAAACGGAATATGATTTGTATCTTATGGATAATAATATATCAAAATCCGAAGCTGAACAGATTCAGGCCGGAGTAACTACGACAACAGGTGATATTCTTCAAAAACTTGAGGCAAAAGATAAAGAGATTACTGATGCTCAAAAGGTTTCGGATGATACACAAAAAAAGATTGATGAATTGGTTAAGCAAAAGGATCTTAATCAATATAATACAGTTGATGCTAAGGCGGAACTTGATGCTCTCAATAAAGCAAAGAGTGAAAGCGAAGCGGCAGATGCGGCTTTGGCAGGATATGACAAAGCCAGAGCGGAGTATAATGCCAAGGCGGTTGAATTAAATGAAAAAAATGCAGAGTATGTATGGGAGAAAAACAGATTGGACAGTACCGATCCCGATCCTTCGGTAACGGATCCCGATTATTATGCAGAGATTAAAGAGGCGTATGAAACCGTAGACAGAGATAAGTATTTGCTTGAACAAAAGGTTGCCGAACTTGCAGGCAAACTTCCGTCCGATGAACAGTATAACGAGGCAAAAGCGAATGCAGATGCAAAAAAATCGGCAATGGAAACTGCACAGAAGAATTATGACAATAAGCTTGCTTCAATTGACAATAACGGAGATTCCATAAGCAAACAGCTTATTGAATTAAATTATTCGAAAAAGGAAAATGATGATAAAGTCAAGAAGTTGCAGGAAGAAAGAGATAAATATTACAATAACGAGAAAGCTAAAATTGAAATAGAGAAAAAATATCAGAATATCCTTCAAATAGAAAAGAAAATCAAAGACCTCGAAGCCAAAGCTATCGGAGGTGAAGTAACATCTCCGGTTGCAGGTACAATTACATCGCTTTCGTATACCGCAGGCGAAAAGGTAGAGGCAGGCTCGACAGTTGCGGTAGTACAGATAGACGGCAAAGGATATAAGCTTTCTTTTCCTGTAACCGAGAAACAGGCCAAGTCGGTAAATGTCGGAGATGAGGTTAGCGTAGTCAACAACTGGTTTTATTATGATATTACGGCCAATCTTGTAGCAATTAAGCCTGACAAGAGCAGCTCAAAAAATGGCAAACTTCTCGAATTTACAATTTCGGGAGAATCGATTCAGCCCGGTCAGTATTTGACGTTGTCTGTAGGACAGAAGAGTTCGAATTATGATTTAATTGTTCCTCTCAGTGCGCTCAGAGAAGACAATAACGGTAATTTTGTACTGATAGTGGAAACAAAGTCGACACCGTTCGGTTCCAGATACGTTGCCAAAAGAGTTGACGTGGAAGTTCTCGAAAAAGATGACAACAACGCTGCCGTAAAAGCAGAACTTTTCGGTTACGAGTATGTAATCACATCGTCGTCAAAACCTCTTGAAAACGGAGATCAGGTCAAAATCGCGGAGTAATTAAATGCAAAAATTCAAAATGATTCTTAAAAAAATTAAATATTACAGAGTCATTTCGCTATTGCTTGTTATTTGCTTTTTGATTATCGGATTGATACTGAAAGGAATCCTTAATCGCGGGGCGGCTAAATATGAAGATCAAAACGCTGCAAAAAGATGGGATTCCGAAGGTAAATTTGCTCAGGTTTCGATGTTTGTCAAGGAAACGGCGTGTGTGACAACAGATACCATTTCGCAAATGAACTATGATTTGGAAAAGAAACTGAGCCTTAACTCAATCGATACGGAAAACGAAGACGTGAGAGCGTACATAGAATGCTATTCGGCCAAAACGGATGTTTATCTTACAAGCGGAAAGAGGTCCGTTAATGTTGCGGCGTATGCCGTCGGCGGCGACTTCTTTTACTTTCATCCGGTGAAACTGCTTTCGGGTACATATTTTTCAAGCGAAGATTTGATGCATGACGGAATAATTCTCGATGAAGAAACGGCTTGGAATCTTTTCGGCTCGTATGACATAGCGGGGCAACAGATTGAAATGGGCGAAAAGGTCCTTTTTGTTAAAGGTGTTTACCAAAAAGAGGACAATAAGATTTATTCATATGCCAGAGGCAAAAATGATGAGATTTTTGTGCCGTATGAGCTTGTTTCGGATGAAAACTCGGGTCCTTCCATTACATGTGTTGAGGTATGCATGCCAAACATCGTGGACAATTTTGCAACGGGAATCCTGACAGAATGCTTCAATGTAGCAGAAGGCGAGTGCATTATGACGGACAATTCGGAAAGATATACCGTCGATAATCTTTGGAACGTCTATAAATCGAGAAAATATCGTTCGATGGACAATAATGACATTATTTTCCCGTATTGGGAAAAGATAGCAAGATATGAAGAAGACATTTTGGCACCCAAAGCAGTATGGATGTGCATTTGCTTTATTTCGTCGGGAACAATTTTTGTATGCCTTGTTTTGTATGAACTTGCATATCTGACAAGATTTCGAAATACAGACGATTTGTAGAAAGGACAATATGATGAAAAAATCGATAACACCTAAATTTATTGCGTTGTTCGCAGTGACAACTGTGCTACTGACATCGACCACCGGCTGCAGCCTGGCAGATATTATAACTGAATATTTAATCGGAGATGTTGAAGAAATCGAAGAAGTAGCAGAAGCAGAAGCAGAAGATGAAGAGGAAGAAATAAGAAGAGAAGCAAGAATACTTATTCCGTACAGTCATGGGCAATATCATCCCTCAGGCGAAAATGCCGCAAAACCCGAAGATGCGAACAGTTATGGCGAACTTTCGGAAGAGGAAACGGCAGCCGAAAAGTATGCCGATCTTAAAGTCGGTGACGAAATTGTATTCGGAGAATATGGAGCAGGACCTATCGAATGGATGGTTCTTGATAAAGATAATGACGGTAACTACCTTCTTTTCTCAAAGTATGCGGTGGAAGTAATGCCGTATGATTATGAAGATTCTGAAAATGACCAATGGGAGTTTTCGTATTTACGTGAATGGATGAACAATGATTTTTATAATCAGGCTTTTACGGAAGAGGAAAGAAGCTATATTGATACTTCACATTTGACGAATAATGATAATTTCTTCGAAAACGGTGACAAGCCAAAGTCGACTCCCGGAGCGGATACTTACGACAAAATATTTGCTTTTTCATATACGGAATTGATGACATATTTTTCATATTCGAGGTATTATACAATGGAAGAGTCAGTTTCTCAAATAGGCGACATTGTATATACCGTGATTGATCATGGATATTCGAGGGATGCACTTTGTCCGGCTACCGAATATGTCTGTGAAAAAGATGCATATTACTGGTGGAACAGTGAAAATACAAATCTTGAAAAATTCGGTATGACCGAAGAAACGTACTATAAGCCTTTTGTGGAATATTGGCTCAGAACCGGAGGTTGTAAAGGTCAAGTCATGATAGTAATGTCCAAAGGGGAGATTGGACCGACGGGATATTCGGTGGATTCCGAAGGTGAATGTGTACGCCCTGCCATGTGGGTTAATTTCAGTGGAGGAAGAGACATCGAGCCTCAGTTTGTCGGAAATGACCACACAATCAGTTTTCAGGTGGACGAAAAACCCTTTGATATACCTGAGAAAGAATAATGAAAAAATAAACTTTGATGAATAAAACCAAAAAAATTTTTTCAGATTATTGACAACATTTTTTCTATATGGTATTACTTTTTTTGTGTGAATAATTCATATGCTACTGACGGGTAAATGTGGAGCACCACAGGGAAGCATATGATTGGAAAGAGTCGACCGTCTGGGCATACTTGAAAGTTTATTAAGTGTGCCTTTTTATATTCTTTCTTCAAAAATATAATTAAAGCAGGAGGCAAACAAAAATGAAATTTGTTTACAAAGGAAAGACCAAAGATGTTTATGAACTTGAGAACGGTAACTATCTTTTAAAGTTTAAAGATGACTGTACAGGAAAAGACGGTGTATTCGATCCCGGCGAAAACTCAGTTGGTCTTCAGATTGAAGGTGTAGGCGATGTTAATCTTCGTATGACAGAGTACTTCTTCGAGAAAGTTAACGCTGCAGGCATCAGAACACATTTTGTTAAGGCTAACCTTGACGATACAACAATGGAAGTACTTCCTGCTAAAGTTTTCGGCCATGGTCTTGAAGTTATCTGCCGTTACAAAGCAGTAGGAAGCTTCTTCAAGAGATACGGCGAATATATTGAGAACGGTGCAGATCTTCCCGCATACGTTGAAACAACATTCAAGAATGACGAGAAGGGCGATCCCCTTGTAACAAAGGATGCTTTGGTAGCACTTAACGTTATGACGGAAGCTCAGTACGACGACATCAAGAAGATGACACAGGACATCACAAAGATTGTTGCCGATGATTTGAAGGCTAAGGGAATGGACCTTTACGATATCAAGTTTGAGTTCGGTTACGATAAGGATGGAAAGGTTATGCTTATCGACGAAATCGCTTCAGGAAACATGAGAGTTTACAAGAACGGCGAATACATCGATCCCATGACATTGTCAAAACTTTTCTTTGCATAATTTGCAATTACAATATAAACCTTCGGAAACGTTGTTTTCGGGGGTTTTTTATTGTCTTGAAAGAGGCGTTTCAAAGCCCTCCTTCGACTTGACTTATTTTGCGTTTGGGACTAATATGAAGGGTGGTTTTTATAAATAAGAAAGAAGGATTTGCAATGAGTAAGAAGAGAGCCATTATCAGCGGCATCATATTCGGTGTCGTGATAACTTTATTGCTTGTTGGAATATTTTTAACCGGCGAATCCGGGGCGGAAGAAGACATCAAAGAGGTCATGAAGGATGCCGTTTTGCATGAATCCGCCAAGGTAAGTCTTTTCGGACTTATAAACGTCAATCCGGGTCTTATTTCAGCCTTTATGGTGACCGGAATCTTGACGGTGTTCGCGGTTATTGTACGAATTTTCGTTATTCCAAAATTCAAGATGGTGCCGGGGAAGTTTCAGATGCTTCTGGAAGCTGCGGTAGGCGTGTTTGAAGGCATAGCCAAATCGAACAGCCCCCATAAGAATTATTTCTTAAACGGTTATATGTTTGTTGCCGGCACATATATTTTTGTAAGTACGCTTTTTGAACTTCTCGGTGTTCAGGTGATTACGACAAACGGAACACCGATAACGTTATCAGCTCCGCTTTCGGATATAAACGGTGCGATAATGCTTGGATGTACCACTTATGGATTCCTACTTATAAGCGGCATTATAAACAACGGATTTATGGGACTTGTGAAGACTTTGAAGGACTTCTCGCTTCCCATCTCCATGAGCTTCCGTTTGTTCGGCGCGCTTTTGTCGGGAGCTTTGGTAACGGAACTTGTTTATTACTATAAAGTTACAAGCTTTGTTCTTCCGGTTATCGTCGGTGTGCTGTTCACGCTTCTTCATGCGATAGTTCAGTCATACGTTTTGACGATGCTTGCCAGCGTGACATACGGCGAGTCGGCGGAACCTGTTGAAAAGAAAGAAAAAGTCAAAAAGAATAAAAAAGATAAAAATAACAACTTAACTACGGAGGTTTTGGAATGAAAAATTCTACAAAAGCAATCACATTGATTTTATTATTGGTAGTGGCACTCGGCCTTGCATTTATCCCTTCAAATAAGGCATATGCCGCAGGAGAATCGGGAATTGAAGCAGAGACAAACGACAATGACATTATGGTGGCTAAAGCACTCGGTGCAGCCGCTTGTGTAGGTTTGGTTGCCGCAGCGGGTGCTGTAGGTATGGCACTTGCAATTTCTAAGGCGGCAGAAGGTGTTTCACGTCAGCCCGAAGCGGCAGGAAAGATTCAGACGCTTTTACTTCTAGGACTTATCTTTATCGAGACTGCAATTATTTACGGCTTGATTGTAGCTATCCTTGTAATTTTTGTACTGTAGTAACTTTTATGGGAATGGAGTGTAAATATGAATTTACCGCTTAATATTGATATACAGCAGATTCTTCTTCATCTCTTAAACTTCACAATCCTTTTCTGTGTTCTTTATTTCGTACTTTACGTACCAATTAAGAATTTCATGAACAAAAGGACGGAGTACTATAAGAAGCTTGATGACGATGCCAATGACAAATTAAAAGAATCGGAAGAGATTAAGGCTGAATACGAGAAAAAACTTGCAAGCGCCGAAAGTGAAATTGCCGAAATCAAGGCAAATGCCAATAAAGAGAATGCTCTTGAACGCGAAAAAGTAATCGCAAAGGCAAACGATGAGGCCAAGGACATTGTTGAGAAGGCCAAAGAAAAGGCAAACGACGAGCATAAGCGAATTGTTGCCGATGCTCAGAAGGAAATTGCGGACATCGTAGATGAAGCAACACGTAAAATCGTTCTCGATTCGGATGTCGATACATACGATCAGTTCTTGAATGCTGTTGAAAGGAATCAGTAAAATGACTAACGAGCTTAAGGCTTATTTATATTCGAAGGTAAAACCGACTGATTCGCAGGAGACAAAAATCAACGGATTTCTCGCAAAGAAATACGGTGAAGGCTTAACGCTTACATGGGTCTGTGATGCGAACGTCGAAGACGGCTTCAGACTCGAAGTCGGTAAGGAAGTATACGATTGGACTAAGGAAGGTCGTCTTTTCCAGTTCAAGGAAATGCTTCAGAATGTAAAGGGTCGCAAGGGAAATGACAACATTATCCCTTTGATTAAGGAAAACTTAAAAGACTGGACGCCCAAAGGTGTTCCCGTTGAATACGGAAAGGTTACGGGAATCGGTGACGGCATTGCCACCATTGAAGGCCTTGACAGTGCAACATACGGTGAAATCCTTATTTTCGAGGACGGAACAAGAGGTATGGTACTTGACCTTCGTGAAGACGAAATCGGATGTATCGTTTTTGACGACACAGATGAAATTTCCGAAGGCAGCAAGGTAAAGAGAACCGGAAGAAGTGCGGGTATTCCTGTTTCAAACGACTTCCTCGGAAGAGTAATCAATCCTTTGGGAGTTACAATCGACGGACTCGGAGAGGTTGAGAGCGAAGAATACAGAGCAATCGAAAGTCCGGCCCCCGGAATTATCGAAAGACAGCCTGTCAATAAGCCCATGGAAACAGGTATCCTTTGCATTGATTCAATGTTTCCCATAGGAAGAGGACAGCGTGAACTCATAATCGGTGACAGACAGACCGGAAAAACAGCCATTGCAATCGATACAATCGTTAACCAGAAGGGTAAGGATGTAATCTGTATCTATGTTGCAATCGGACAGAAAGCCAGCCTTATTTCACAACTTGTAACTAATCTTAAAAAACATGGCGCAATGGATTACACGGTAATCGTTACGGCTTCCGCATCGGATGCTGCGCCCATTCAATATATCGCACCGTATTCGGGATGCGCTTTGGCTGAATATTTCATGTATCAGGGCAAAGATGTACTTATTGTCTATGATGATTTGTCAAAGCATGCCATAGCTTACAGATCTTTGAGCTTGCTTCTCGACCGTTCGCCCGGACGTGAGGCATATCCGGGTGACGTATTCTATCTTCACTCAAGACTTCTTGAGCGTGCGGCACATCTTTCCGATGAACTCGGCGGCGGATCCATTACGGCTCTTCCCGTTGTAGAGACCCAGGCGGGTGACGTTTCGGCATATATTCCGACCAATATCATTTCGATTACAGACGGTCAGATTTTCCTTGAAAGCAATCTTTTCTTCGAAGGTCAGAGACCTGCGGTAAATGTCGGTCTTTCTGTATCCCGTGTAGGTGGTGACGCCCAGACGAAGGCAGTAAAAAAAGCCACAGGCTCTTTGAGATTGGACCTCGCTCAGTACAGAGAAATGGAAGTCTTCAATCAGTTTTCGTCAGACCTTGACGATGCAACACAGAAGCAGCTTGTTTACGGACAGGGACTTATGTATGTTTTGAGACAGCCTCAGTACAAGCCCTATTCACAGGCAGAACAGGTTATTCTCCTTGTAATTTCCCTTAATCATTTCTTCCAGGATGTTCCTTACAAGAAGATTAATGAGGAAATCAAGAAAGTACTCGATTATTTTAAGACTCAAAATCCTGAAATTATAGCTAACATCGAAGCTACGGGCGTTATGACTCCCGAAGACAAAGAAAAGATTATTGAGGTTTCCAAACAGTACAAAAACAGTAACAAATAATCCTTTATGAGGTGATTTCGTATGTCGAATATGAAGGAGATAAAGGGGCGTATTCAGAGTGTACAGGATACACAAAAGATAACAAACGCCATGTACCTTATTTCTTCAAACAAGATGCGAAAAGCGAAAAAGGAACTTGAAAACACGAAGCCTTATTTTGAGGCGGTAGCGCTTACTATCCGACGCATTTTCAAATCTGCACCCAAAATTGAAAACAGGTATTTTTATCCTTCCGACGATACGTATGAAATAGACGGAGCGTATGGGTATCTTGTAATTACTGCGGATAAAGGTCTTGCAGGCCCTTATAACCAAAATGTTATTAAGGAAGCAATGCGCCTTATGTCCAAAAAGCACGACAGCAAGCTTTTTGTTGTCGGTGAATATGGAAGACAGTATTTTACAAACAAAAAAATACCTATTGAAAAGTCGTTTCTTTATACGGCACAGAATCCGACTCTTAGAAGAGCGAGGGAGATTGCAGACCTTCTTCTCGATATGTATGATGACAAAAAGTTGTCTAAAATCTATATTGTTTTTACCGATTACAAAAACGGTATGTCGGAGGAAGTGGAAGTAATGAGATTGCTTCCCTTTAAACGTTCGGAATTCAAATCTAAAAAGAGCGACGAGGAATCTGATTTTCCTTGGCCGAAGAATGATATTGAGTATTTCCCGAACCCTCAGGAAGCTCTCAACAATATGATTGAAAGCTATGTGACCGGAATTATATACGGTGCCCTCGTAGACAGTTTTTGCAGTGAACAGAATGCCAGAATGACAGCTATGGATTCAGCCAACAGAAATGCCGAATCACTGATTTCCGATTTGACGCTTCAGTACAACAGAACGAGACAGGCTGCCATCACCCAGGAGATTACCGAAGTTTCCGCCGGTGCCAGGGCTAAGAAAATTAAAAAGAAAAAAGAACAAAAAAGATAGGAAAGACGAAGAAAATGACAGGAAAAATCATTCAGGTTTCCGGTTCGGTTGTAGATGTTTTGTTTGAAGACAAATTACCGAAACTGAGAGAAGCTCTTACTGTTAAATTAAATGACGAAGAACTTGTTATGGAAGTTGCTTCACATATCGGAAATTCCACGGTTCGTTGCATTATGCTTGCAGGAAGCGAAGGACTTTCGAGAGGTATGGAAGTTACGGCCACAGGTAACAATATAACCGTTCCCGTAGGACAGAATACTCTCGGAAGAATGTTCAACGTTCTCGGACGCCCCATAGACGGTAAAGAGGCAATTCCCGAAGATGCAAAGAGGTGGAATATCCACAGAAAAGCACCTGCATTTGAAGACCAAAGCCCCGCTATCGAGATTCTTGAGACGGGTATTAAGGTTATCGATCTTCTTGAGCCCTATCCCAAGGGAGGAAAAATCGGTCTGTTCGGAGGCGCCGGCGTAGGTAAAACGGTTCTTATTCAGGAGCTTATCCACAACGTAGCCACAGAGCACGGCGGCTATTCGGTATTTACCGGAGTAGGCGAGCGTTCAAGAGAAGGAAACGACCTTTGGAGAGAAATGAACGAATCGGGCGTATCTGAGAAAACGGCGCTTGTATTCGGACAGATGAACGAAGCTCCCGGAGTTCGTATGAGAGTGCCTCTTGCCGGACTTACAATGGCTGAATACTTCAGAGATGTTGAAAACAAAGACGTTCTTTTGTTTATAGATAATATTTTCCGATTCGTACAGGCAGGCTCGGAGGTTTCCACACTTCTCGGACGTATGCCTTCGGCCGTAGGTTATCAGCCTACACTTGCCGAGGAAATGGGCGCTTTACAGGAGAGAATCGCTTCCACGAGAAAAGGTTCGGTAACTTCGGTACAGGCCGTATACGTGCCTGCGGATGACCTTACCGACCCCGCTCCCGCAACAACATTCTCGCATCTTGATGCAACGACGGTTCTTTCAAGACGTATTGCCGAGCAGGGTATTTATCCCGCAGTCGATCCTCTTGAATCGTCTTCGAGAATTCTTGAAGCGGACATTGTCGGAGAAGAGCATTACGAAGTGGCAAGAAAGGTTCAGGAAATACTTCAAAAGTATGCCGAACTTCAGGATATTATCGCAATCTTAGGTATGGATGAACTTGCGGAAGAAGACAAACACACGGTTCTTCGTGCAAGAAAGATTCAAAGATTTCTTTCACAGCCTATGAACGTGGCTGAGAAATATACGGGAAATCCCGGAGTTTATGTGCCGGTTTCGGAGACAATCAGAGGATTTAAAGCAATTATCGACGGTGAGGTAGACGATCTTCCCGAAGCCGCATTCTTTAATGTTGGCACAATCGACGATTGCAAAGCAAAAGCCGAGAAGATTAAAAACGGTGAGATTTAGTTTATAAAGAGGTCTGTATGAATACATTCAATTTACATATTCTGGCAGCCGAACGTGATTTTTTTGAGGGAGAATGTGAAAGTCTTATAGTTCCCATTACCGACGGACTGTACGGAATTCAGGCTAATCATAAGAGTATGGTTGCCGCCATAGTTCCGGGAGAATTGACAATAACATTACCGGGAGGGGAGAAAATCGAGACTGTGGTTTCTCAAGGTGTTTTGATAGTATCATCCAATGAAGTTCGAATTTTGGCAGATACAATCGAAACAGAAGACGAACTTGTTAAAAATGCTGAAATTCGTGCCCAAGAGGACGAAAAAGAAGCGGCACTTCAAAAAAAGAGCATACAGGAATTTAAAAGCGCTCAGATTTGGATGGCGAGAGAAAATTCCAGATTGAAAAGACGGAACCGAAACGAAAACAGATACTAAAAAAGAATGGCGATTATTCGACATTCTTTTTTTGTTGTTTTGAGTTGAGATTCTACTAAACCGAAGAAATATCTTCAAATAGTAGAAGAAATCCGTCAAAACGCAGGTAACTAAAATACTTCACTACAAATATTCAAGTATTACTTGAATATGAACTTCAACTTCAAACTGCTGTAACTATGGTGCTTCATAGAATATTATTGAAACAACGAAAGGAGAACAAACAAATGGCAAATTTGAATACATGGTATCCGACAATCGAAGTTGAATCTGCAAAGGGAATAAGAGAAGTATCGTTAAATACGAGGCATTTGATGAACAGATGCATTTTCCTTACGGGAGAAATTGATGCGGAGACAGCAGGAAATTTCCTCTCGGAATTGCTCTTCTTGGAAAATGAGTCCGAAGAACCGGTAACAATATATATTAACAGCCCCGGCGGCGAAGTTGATGCAGGCCTCTTGATATACGATGCCATACAGGGGAGCAGACTTGAAATCAACACTGTATGCACAGGAAGGGCAGCGAGCATGGCGGCGTTAATATTCGCTTCGGGACGAAGAGGACGAAGATACATAATGAAACACAGTAAGGTAATGATACACGAACCGCTTATTGCGAACGGATTCGGCGGCTCGGCATCTTCGATAAAGAACATAGCCGACAGCATATTGGAAACAAGAGAGGTGGTAAACGGAATACTTGCTGAACTTACCGGCAGAACAATCGAAGAAATAAATGAAGCGACGGTTTACGACAATCTGATGAATGCCGACGAAGCAATAGAATTCGGAATGTGCGATAAGGTAACGGATACAATAAAGATTAAATGAAGGGGGGATAAAAATGGAAAAGAATACGATGATTTTGGGACAGGATGTTTCTTTCAGCCTCGATTGCAGGCAAACGAGACTTAACAATAATGTTTTGGTTGTGGGAACATCGGGCGCGGGAAAAACGAGAAGCATAGTAACACCGAATCTTCTACAGGCGAGCGGAAGTTACGTAATTTCCGACCCGAAAGGTACTCTTTATAAAAAATACAAAGCCTATCTTGAAGGCAAAGGATACACGGTCAAAAAGCTGGATTTTACAGATCCGAAAAATTCTTCTCATTATAACTTCTTTGAATATATAAAATCCACTCAGGATATCATGAAGACTGCTCATATACTGACATACAGCAGCGAGATGAGCGGCACAAACGAAATGTTTTGGCAGGAATCCACTCAACTTCTTTTGCAGGCGGTAATGGCACTTTTGATAGAGCAGGATAATAAAAAATTACAAAATCTTCGGTATATGATGGATTTAATCTCCAGATGCCAAATAAATGAGAATGACAGTTCGTCTGCGACACAGTTGGATTTATTGATGAAAGCTATGAAAAATAAAAATACAGACAGCTACGCGGCCAAAACTTACGAAAAATTCCGAATTGCGGCGGGCAGAACGTTAAAATCGATTCTTATATCGGCTTTTGCAACTCTTGGAAATTATGATACGCCGGAAATAAATGCGATGACGGAATATGACGATATAGATATTCCTTCGCTGGGAAAACAAAAGACGGCAATCTTTGTAATAGTAAGCGATACGGAACGATCGATGGACGGTCTTGTCAACATATTTTACACGCAGACGATGAATGAAC
The DNA here is from genome assembly GCA_045628965.1 of Lachnospiraceae bacterium. Classification (GTDB taxonomy): domain Bacteria; phylum Bacillota; class Clostridia; order Lachnospirales; family Lachnospiraceae; genus UBA3766. The sequence continues at coordinate 119,609 of JAZQQI010000006.1, forward strand.
TTTGCAGATATGCGGATAAAGAATGCGAAGACGGCTGCCTTCCGATACCGGTGAGGTTTATAATGGATGATTTCGCGACAAACTGCAAAATAGAAGAATTCCCGAGAATGATATCATCCATAAGGTCGCGAGGAATATCGACAATGCTTATGATTCAGGCTGAATCGCAACTTGCAAAGTGCTACGGATATGATGGCAAAACCATAATCGGAAACTGTGATACATACGTATATATGGGCGGCAACGACATTGAGACGGCGGCCTCTGTGGCGGAAAGATGCGATGTGCCGATGAAGAAAATCTTATACATGCCGGTAGGGACTGTTTGGATATTCAGGCGCGGACAAAATCCGATACAAACTTTGAACTTCGATATAGATACTTACCTTGCCGAAAAAGGTCTGAACGAAAATAAAGTAACAGAGATTGTTTGTGAAAACAGTATTTTGGAAGAGGAGCCGAGATAATAAAAATTGACGCAAATCACGGTGAAGTGATAAACTGTTTTTGGATAAATGACAGAAGTCAAAACAGTTGAATGTAACGTATGTATTTATCTGCAATTCAAGTAATACTTGAATATAAACTTCAACCTATGACTGCTGTAATCTATACGGCAAGGTCGATATACTTGAGTTGTAGAAAGGAAGTGATACGAATGAGCATAGGAACAAAGATAGCAGAAAGAAGAAAAGAATTGAAAATGAGCCAGCAGGATCTGGCCGAAAAAGTCGGAGTTTCTTTCCAGGCGGTAAGCTTGTGGGAGAGAGACGAGTGCCTTCCTGAGACGGAAAGGTTACTGGAGATAGCCAAAGTGTTAAGCACTAAGGTTTCATGGATTCTGGAAGAAGAAGGTGCAGAGCCGAATCGATGGGAATTAAAAGATGCGATGTTCTCGATAGAAAATATGGAGAAGAAGGTTCGCGAGTATGCCAGAGCAAAGGGGATGAGCGAATCATTAAAGGCCTTGAAAATCGCAAAGACAAAGCATGAAGGCCAAGTCAGAAGCGGAAAAGACAAGGTTCCGTACATAATTCACCCTCTGATGCTCGCCTGCCACGCAATCGCACTGAAGGTTGACAATGATAACCTGATTGCGGTATGCCTGCTTCACGATGTCGTCGAAGACTGCGATGTAACGCTCGACGAACTCGATGTAAACGATGAGATAAAAGAAGCGGTCGGACTTCTGACCTTCAGGGTAATCGAAGGAAAAACCAAAGAAGAATCAAAGGCGGTTTACTACGATAAAATCAAGAAAAACAAAACGGCCTGCATGGTCAAAGTGCTCGACCGGTGCAACAATATCTCCTCGATGGCAACAAGCTTCTCAAAAGCCAAAATCGCATCCTACATAGATGAAACCGAGAAGTACGTAATGCCGCTTCTGGATGTAATCAAACATGAATACGATGACTACTACGAAGCAGCGTTCCTTGTGAAATACCAAATGAGGAGTATACTCGAATCACTGAAAAGACTTGTGTAAAAAGGTATACGATGAATAAAGAAGCAACTCAAACGATGAAGTTTGAGTTGCTTTTTTACCCTTCAAGAGTTCTGTTCATGTTTTCCATTTTTGCTTCTGCTTTATAAATAAGCATGCTGCATTCTTTAAGCTCCTTGTCGAAATTTGAGGTATTCTCAGAATATAATGATTTGTATTTTATGTCATGTTCGAGACTTGCCCAAAGGTCCATAGCAAGTGTTCGAATCTGAAGTTCGACGGGGACATACTGCTTTTTGTTCATGAAATAAATGGGAACGCGGATTGTCATGTGAAGACTTCTGTACCCGTTTTTCTTCGGCTCTTCTATATAGTCTTTAATTCGCATTACCTGCAAATCGTCTTGGGCAAGAATTCGGTCACGTATGAGATAAACATCCTTTATATAAGGACAGACAACTCTTATTCCGGCAATGTCGTAGATGTTATTGCATGCGGAATTAAGAGTGAGCTCGAGATTCTTTTTTTGAAGCTTTCCCAAAATGCTTTTGGCTGATTTGAGCCTTGTATCGATGTGATGAATGGGACTTCGAAGCTTTCTGAATTCAAATTCGTCCTGAATGATTTCAAGACGGGATTTTGCTTCGCTCATTGCCGAGTTATACATAAGAAGAATCGGGTCGATTGTCTGTGAGAAGATTTCGTCCATATCGACCAAATCTTCCATGTTTCCGTGTGTTCCTGAAGCGGGGACGATACTGTAAATTTCAATTGTATCATCGGACGTTAACTCGATGGCCTCTTCGGCTTCATCGGATATTATTTCTATTTGTTTTGTTTCTTTGTAAACTGTTTTTTCTTTCTTTTTAAAATTCAAAATAACTAACCTCACAAATCAAGATATCGATATGATAGCACATATTGTTAGCACTCACAATAGACGAGTGCTAAAATTTACAAATTGTTCATATGTTTTTCGGGAGAAGAGTGCGTAAAATGTTTCCTAAAATGCGTAATTTAACCTTTATTAAAAAAAAATTCATATGTTATAATATATTAAGTAGTGTAATAATATATTGGCGGGTGAATGTATGAATATTCAGGTTCAGCTTTGCGGACTGATTGTCATATTTTTAATAATGCTTTTCTATTACGGAAATAAGAAAATAGGCCTTTTTACGGAGGCTGTTTTTACTCGTGCTCTGAGCGGTTCTTTTATCTGTCTATGTCTTGACATTCTGTCGGTTGTAATGATTGTTTACAGTGCAACGATTCCGGATTTTTGGGTAAAAGTTGTTTGTAAAGCGTACCTTGTGTCTCTTCTTTGGATGGGTTTTGCAGGATTTGATTATGAGATGACAGAACTTGTTACTGAGGCGAGATACCATAGACTGATTCGTATTTTTATGCTTCTCGGTGCAATTGAGTCGCTTGTTATTTTTCTTGCTCCGATCAATTATTTCCTCGACGGAGAGGTTGTTTACAGCTACGGACTCAGTACAACGCTCACTTATATTTTCACGCTTATCTATATTTTATGCACGGTAGTTATTCTTTTTGTTCAAAGAAAAGTTATAAACAGCAGAAGACGTACCGCTACAACCATTTGGATGATACTTTGGTTTTCGTCAGCACTGACTCAGTTCTTCTTTAACGAACTTCTTCTTGTCGGCTTTGCGATTTCCATGGGAATGCTTACGATTTTTATTATGCTGGAGAACCCCGAGGCAATGCAGGACAGACGTATCGGATGCTTTAACTCGCATGCGCTTTTGATGTTTTTAAAGCAGACATACGAAAGAAAAGAGTCTTACGGTGTAATGGATATTCTTATCGAGTCGGCTGATTCGGAGAATGATTCCATGATAAAATCCGATGTTGTATTTGCCGCAGTATTTGAATATTTTGAAAATAGGAAGGGATATTCCGTATTTAAAAATGTTGATGATGAACTTTTGATTTTCACAAAGAGAAAAGACAATCTTAAAATCGAAAAAGAATTTGAAGATTTTTACAATAAAAAAATCGCATCGAAGTACAATACTGACGTCAAAATAATAGTGCTTGACGATACCAATAAGGTTAAAAATTATGATGACCTTTTTGCAATATTGAAGATGTCTGCGATAAATGTTTCGGCTCAAAGCGAGTATGCGCGTTTTACTTTGGGAGAAGAGGCCGTAAATAAATATTACAGATATCACGAAGTTGTAAAAGAGATAGAACTTGCTCTTTCGGAAGATCGTGTGGAGGTGTTTTATCAGCCGATTTATTCGAATGCGAAAGAAAGATATGTTTCGTGTGAAGCCCTTGCGAGAATCAGAAGAAAGGACGGAACGCTTCTTTCGCCGGGAGAGTTTATTCCGGTTGCGGAGGACTCGGGTCTTATAGTTCAACTTGGAGAAAGAGTATTCACTAAAGTTTGCCAATTCCTGAATATTAATCAGAATATAAAAAACATGTTGGATTATGTTGAAGTAAACCTTTCTGTGGCGCAGTTCGAAGAAGATAATCTCGCTGATAAGTTCATTAGAATTATGCAGAAATATGATATCGAACCTCATAAAATCAACCTTGAGATTACAGAAACGGCTTCGATTCAGACCAAAAAGATGCTTCTTGAAAATATGAACAGGTTTATCGATTACGGAGTAAAGTTTTCGCTTGATGATTTCGGTAAGGGCGAATCAAATCTTATGTACGTTGTGGAAATGCCTGTTTCCATTGTTAAGTTGGATATGGATATGACTAAGGCATATTTCGTTGAGCCTAAGGCAAAATGTGTTGTGGCAGCTACGGTAAGAATGGCACATGAACTCGGTCTACATGTTGTAGCAGAGGGAGTTGAAGACAAAGACGAACTTTCCGCCATGAGAGAAGAAAAAATAGATTTCATTCAGGGTTATTATTTCTCAAAACCGGTAAAAGAATCGGATTTCATAAAAATGCTTACATTATAAAAAATTATATTCATAAAAAAATCGTTCCGCCAAGCGGAACGATTCAGACTGCAGACAAACCCCTTTTCAAAACGAGATGTTTTTGAAGAGGGGTTCATTTTTTGAGATTTTATGCGATTTTGATGACTATAAATCGCGAAAAGTCAAATAAGTGCGATATATGGGTGCCTATTAGCCCCATTCTTTTCTTAATTCTTGCCATTTTTTTAAGATTCATGCACGCAAATGTGAGCCCGACTTTCATTTCCATTCGGGCTTTTCCTATCATATTTGTGTATCTGAATCCATGTGCTTCTTTAGCAGTTCCAAACAACCTTTCAATTGTTTCTTTTCGCTTGGAATAAAGTTCCTTCATTCCCTCTGTATAGCGAATATCTTCTGCCATTTCCATGTATTCTTCCCAGACATGTCTTGTGACTACTTTGACATGATTCTTTGATTCCGTACATTGATTAAGATAAGGACATTTCTCACAGATTTCCGCGCAGCTTTTATACTCTTTATAACCTTCCTTGTTAGTTGTTGTATATTTTAGGATTTCATCATTGGGGCATATATAGCAATCATAGTATTCATCATAAACGTATTCATATTTTTTAAAGAACCCTTCTTTAGTCATTGGTCTTTTATACGGGAAGAGAGGTGTCTTACCATCATCTATGATTGTTTTGGCTATCGCCGGTGTTTTATATCCTGCATCTGCAATGATTGTTTCACAATCAAGATTTCGTATCTTTTCATAGATGGCAGGAAATGTTCTGCTGTCATGTTCATTACCTGGATGAACTGTATATCCTAAAATCCATCCGTATTTATCGCAGGCGGTTTCTACTGCGTATGCGAATACCTGTTTATGTTCTCCTTTATGAAACCATCCGCTTTCGGGATCTGTTGTACTTACCTTTATTTCCTTTCCGCCTGATGCTCCGCCTTTGTTATTATCATCGTCATCGTCATCATCTTTATCTTTAAGAGGTTTCTTGCCATGAAGTTCACGGTCTTCGTTTATCTCTTTTTTTAACAACTCTTCATAAAAAAGGGCTTCTTCTTTGGCGAATTGTTTCTCCATCTTTTTATTGTTTGCACATGCTTTCACATGAGTGGCATCAATAAATATCTCTTTGGGATCAACAAGATTTAACTTATAGCATTCCTCAAGAATACGTGCAAAAATCTGTTCAAACAGATCCGTATCTTTAAATCTTCTTGTATAGTTTTTTCCAAAGGTGGTGAAGTGGGGAACTCTGTCGGTAAGACCAATACCGAGGAACCAGCGAAAAGCGACATTTACTTCGATTTCTTTCATTGTCTGTCGCATAGAGCGTATACCATAAAGGTATTGAATAAAAGGTATTTTAATAAGCGTTACCGGATCCATACTTGGACGGCCGTTATTCGGACAATACTTCTCTTCTACAAGATCGTATATGAAAGTCCAGTCAATCGCTTCATCTATAAGACGAAGCAGATGATCTTGAGGAACCAATTCGTCTGTACAAAACATCTGAAGCTGACTTCTGTTCTTGTCAGTATTCTGAGTCATCATAAGCAATACCCTCCATGACTCTATTATACCACAAAAGTGCCTATTTTACGCGGTTTTTAAGCAATTTCAAAAGAAAAATCCACGGAAAATCCGTGGACTTTGTCTTCACTCTGAATCGTTCCGCCAAGCGGAACGATTTTTTGATTTCAAACTATTATTCAACAGGTTTGCTTTCGGGAGCTATTTCTTCAACATCTTCTGCGGGAAGAATAATCTCTTCGGCAATGTTTTCGTCTGCCGGCTCATCTTTTTTGAGATTTTTCTTGAAAGAATCGAATTTGTCTTTTGCTTTGCCCCATGTGTCCTGAGCGGCTTCTTTAGTCTTAGAAACAGCTTCGTTAGTTTTTTCCTTGATGTTGTCGAGGTCAACGTATGAACGCTTTTTCTCGACATCGCCGTCTTCGTTGATTATTTCTTCAGATTTAAATATCTTGTCTTTATTCTTAATTATGTAGTAAGTACCGAAAGCGGCGGCTGCTGTTGTTACGCCAAAAATAAAACCTTTTGTGGATTTCTTCATTTGTGTATCCTCCTTTAAGTATTTACAGAAATTCATTTTACTATCAAAATCATAAAAAGTAAAGCGAAAAGCATTGAAGTTGAAATGTGATTATGATAAGATTATTTCGACTTATTCAGTCAATTTTGTGATTCGGAGCGTGATTATGAACGACAAGTTTTTTGATCTTAAGAAAGAAAAACAGGACAAAATGATTAACGGTGCCATGCAGGTTTTTGCATCAAGAGGATATAGGCTTGCCAGCACGGACGATATGGTTAAAGTTGCGGGAGTATCGAAGGGATTGTGGTTCCATTATTTCGTTAACAAGGCCGGACTTTATACATTTGTTGCCGACTACGGCGTTAAGTATCTTAATATGGAGCTTTCCGTCAACTTAATCGGCAAAACTCAGGATTATTTTGAAATCCTTTATACAGTGGAAGAGACTAAGGCCTCTATTGCGAGAATGTATCCGTATATTCCGCTCATGATTCAGTCCATGGAAAAAGAGGATGACGAGGAAATAAAAGATATTGCCGAATCAAAACTCGCTCCCTTTGTCCAAAAGGTTAATGATGCGCTCGAATCTTTTTCAGATGAAAGACTGAAGGAAGGCGTTTCAAGAGCGATTCTTGACAAAACGGTTAAATATACAGTAAACGGAATAAGGGAAAAAGCTTACAGTAACGGAACTTTTGACTTAGATAAATATCTTTCGGAAATCAAAGAATATTTTGATATGATGAAAAAAATAACTTACAGATAGCGGATGGTTGGTAAAAGGGATGAAACAAATCGATAAAAAAACGGCGGGACTTATATGCACTATTCTCGGCGGAATATTTTTTCTGTCGGGAATTGTTTTGTTTATTTTGAGCAATACGGTAAATCTGTATTCTCAAAAGGTTGTGGCCAATATTCTTTCAAAGTATGAAGTTCGAACGGATGAACCTTATGTCATGCTGGAACTTTGCTACAGAGTCGGGGATGAAATGATTACGACAATGGAATCGTTTAATGAAGAGATTCCCGATGAGATGGTGGATAAAGAAGTCTACTATGATATAAGAAATCCTCAAAAACTGGTTGACGGAGGGTGGCATTTTATGCCTCTTTGGGAAGCCGTTTTCGGATTGCTTATTCTTCTTCCGGGACTCTATTACATGCAGATTCTCACATTCGGAATCGAGCCTCGCAAAAAACCCGGAAAGAACGCATCAAAATGGGATATCGAGTATTATGAAATTTCCGAAAAAATAGAGAATGACATTATTCCTTTTGCAGGAGCCGTTGCTCTTACGGCATTCGGAATAATAATTCTTTTAACGCAGGAAGGATGGTGGCAGTGGATAATAATTGCCATCGGCTCAATTGCCGCCATGTACATAGGAATTGATGCTTTTCCTTCAATCGGCAAATATTTCGCATTAAAGAAAATCAAAAAATTAAAGGCCAAATCAGTTACAGTGGATGATGATTTTGAGAAATTTGACAGAAAAATCAAAGAAAAAGATTTGGTGGATAAAATGAAAGAGGAAGGATTCGAGATTGAAGAAACTTTCGAAATCAAAAAATCTGAAATTCCGTCCAAAAAGAGAAAAAAGAGGAAATAAATCATGTATTATTGTATGCGATGCGGTGACAAAATTGATAAGGACGAATTTGTCTGCGATAAGTGCGGATTGAAATTTACCGTGAACTGCGATGACGGCTCGATGGTTTACGTCAATATGTCTCCCGATCCTGAGGCTCAAAAGAAAAAGAATGCCGAAGAAAACAAAAAGAAGAAAAAGAAAAAAAGAAAAAAAGGTTGGTTGATAGCTCTTTTATCGACTCTCGGAGTTTTTATGCTTCTGTTTACCGGCACGCTTGTCCTTACAGCGGGCGGAGTTATAGGAATATTGTTTTTCTGGCTCGGGTTCGAGGATGAAAGTATCGAGGTATACGACCCGACGGCAGATCCTTTGACGTCGCAGTCGACAATGGTTAAAGATCCGATAGTCTTCCAAAACGGCGGGCAGATGGTTCAGTCGCAGTTCTTTTCCGATGTCATAAGAGACCAGTTTGTAACGCTTAAAGGTGACGGAACGGATACTGTTACCGTTATGGTTTATTTGAATGGGTCCGATCTTGAAACAGAGAACGGTTTTGCATCAAGTGACGTAAAAGAGATACTAAGCGCAACTTTATCAGATAACGTCAATGTCATTATTCAGACCGGCGGTACGAAGAAGTGGAGAACAAGTGCAATCTCGAGTACGCATTCGCAAAGATTTCTTGTTCAAAACGGCAAACTTGTGCTTATAGACGATACTTTGGGACAGCTTGATATTACCGATGAACAAACGCTTGAAGATTTTATTGTATATTGCAATACCAATTATCCGGCAGACAGAAATATGCTTGTTTTGTGGGATCATGGCGGCGGAGTTGTGTACGGCTTCGGAAATGATGAAAATAATCCCGATTATTCGGCAACTTTGACTATCGGAGAAATTCGTGAAGCCATAAGAAATTCAGGCGTGAAGTTTGAAATGATCGGTTTTGATGCATGCCTTATGGGCGGACTTGAAACAGCCTGTGCACTCAGTGACGTTGCGGATTATCTTATTGCTTCAGAAGATTTTGAATCTGCGGAAGGATGGGAGTATCAGAACTGGCTTTCGCTTCTTGGATACAATTCATCGACTCCTATGACCGATATAGGCAAAATCATTATTGATGACTTTATTAAAGAAAGTATGATAGGATACAGCGAAGGATGTCTTGCTCTCGTCGATTTGAGGTACACGAGACTTCTCTTCAATGCCTGGACGGAATTTGCATATGCGAACGAAAACGACATTCTGCAATACGACTATAATATGGCCATGCAAAGAAGCGCAAGAGCGTTGCCTTGGATGTTTGAGGATGAAAAGAAGGATATTTGGGATTGGTGGTTCTCCGATTCGGGCTCAGATGACGGTATTACGATGGAATCGTATTATCATGCCGTAGATTTGATGGCTATTGCAAGCCGAATTGATACGGAAGAAGCAGAAGCTCTTTGTTCGGCAATTCCCTGCGCAATACTTTATTGCTCGACGACGCAAGGGGATTCGTATATGACCGGACTTTCCGTAACGTTGCCGTATTCCGACGAGGATTTTTACTTCAGATTAAAGGATGCGTTTTTGGAATGCGGATTTGATGAGGGCTATTTGAGCTACCTTTATGATTTCGTTAATGCCGATCTGGTTGGATCGTATGATTGGAACGAGTCGGGCTATAACGGTTGGGATGATTATTCCTACGATGATTATGATTATAACTGGGAAGATTATTCCTGGGATGATTATACAGACAGCGATTATTCGTGGGATACATACGAATATGACGATGAGTGGTATGATTACAATTGGGAATTCGGAGATTATTATTACGATTCCGAGACGGATGAGTGGTATTACTGCGATGAACGCGGCAATTGGATTTCCGAAGACGAATGGGATGATTACTATTGCGACGATTACTATTACGACGATTACTATTACGACGATTATTATTACGATGATGATTACTACTACTATGATGACGAGTACTACTACGATGATGAGTATTACTGCGAAGACGGCTACTGTTATTGACGGAAGACTTAATTGAAAAAATGCAAAAAAAATGTCCGGCTAAAGTCGGACATTTTTTTATACTTATAAACAACTGTTAATTATTTCTTTCCATTCGGATTTGGATCTTGACCCCATTACGGTGCCTATTATGGCGCCTTGGTTGTCTATGATAAAAGTAAATGGGAATACTTCTACACCGTATAGATTCCAGTTCCCCAGTGAGTCGTTCATCAAAAGATGAGTATAATTTGCACCGGTCTCGTCTATCAGATATTCGGCGTAGGAGGAGTCTTCTCCGTAATAAACATCTGACACAACACCGATTATTTGAACGTCCGCGGAATTATATTCCGATGCGAGTTCGCCAAGGTCCGGCATTTCATCGATGCAATATCCGCAAAATGTTCCCCATACGTTAAATACCGTTATTTGGGATTCAGTGAATACTTCCTGTGTTATCGTGTTACCGTAAATATCCGTTGCTTCGAAAGTACCTTCCGCATCTCCGAGGTTTGGAGGAGATGCGACTTCCAGCTCCGAAACTTGAGGAGAATCGGAAGTATTATTGTCTTCATCGTAATCCCCGGTGTAAATGTTTTCTGAATCGATATTTTCAATATCCTGAGAAGTATTTTCGGATGTAGTTGATATAAGTTGCGCATGTGGCTCAGGAGGGACTATAACCGAAGATGTCTGCGGTTCTTCAGATAAAAGAGAGCAGCCTTCAAGCATAATCACCGAGAAAAGAGCAATACTGCGCTTAATGTTTTTTGTATTCATGATATTTTATCCTCTTTATTCTTTGAAAAGATTTTCAAACCATATAAGAGCGTCTTTATATGCTTCGTAAACTTTTGAGGTATCTATGTCTTCAACAATTTCCAAACGGTTCAATTCAGCAAAATCGGCAGCTTCGTAACTGCGTATGAAATTGAGGACTCTGTAGTAATCTCCGGTATTCTCCAAAAGGGCATCGGAAATTGGTTTGGAAACGTTCACCAGCTGCAATGCCTCTGACATGGGCTTTGAAAGAATTATATCCAAAACGGAGAAAAGTCCCATAAGGAACAATTCCTGCGATTGAACAGAAAGGTCGAACGATTCGGCAAGATTTTCGGCAAATTTTGCTCGAATAAGAGAAAGTCTGGTGATTTCGTTCGGTCTGTCAAAGCAAAGCTCCTTGGTTACCGCCGTCGTTATCCATTTTTTCAATTCTTTCTGACCGAGCATTGCTGCGGCGTGACGAATTGATGTGATCTTTGAGTTGCGGCTCATGTTGTTAACCATTTTCAAAAGGGATATTACAAGAGCTGTATCTCTTGAAATAATATCTGCGGCACCGGTCAAATCAAAATCGGGATCGTTTACCGTGTTAATCAAATCGATATAGTTGATTTTTAACGGAGCAACTTCTGTATCGCCTCTCGTAATCGGCACTCTGTAGAAAGGTCCTTCGTAAAAATGGTAACCGCCTTCGCTTTTTAATGCTTCGTAATCGTCAGTTGACTGAATATTTTCGGCGATAAGCTTGATTGACGGATATACTTTCGAAAAATAAATACGGGCTTTCTTAATGTCGATTTTTGTATAATCAAGGTATATATAATCCATCTGATTAAGAATCGGACGATAAATTTCGAAATCCTTTACGCGAAGATTCTTGATGGCAAATTTATATCCGAGATTCTTAAGTTCGGTGATTCTTTTTGAATACATTTCGTTCGGGAGAACGGAATTGTCGATAAGCAAAACAAGTTTTGAATGCGGAGCGAAACAGTTTTTTTCAATCTCTGTAAAGATAGAAATGTTGTTGATTTGAACAAAGATTTCTTTGTCACCCGACAAAGTGGACATACCCACGTTCTCTATGATATCAAGACCGTCGATTCTTCCCACCGAATCGTTAATCCCCGTCGAAAGAAGAAGCGGATTCAAATATTTATTCTCTTTTTGCGAAAATAACGAATACGAACTTACGGCCATTTCCGCATCGAATAACGGCAATAAAACTGCAAACATTCCGAAAACCTCCCAATTACATATATATAGTTAATTTTACACGATTTTTAATGATAAAACAACAACAATTTGTAAGTCGCAAATTAAAAAAATCATCTTTTTTGTAAACATGAACATATTGTGGGATAAGGTAAAATGTGCTAAAATTATTCTGTTCGCGGGTTTGCTTCGAAGGTGAAACTGCGACACATTTTTCATATCGGAGAAAAGAATGAATAACTCGGAAATACTTGAATTGAAAAAAAGACTGAAATTCGCAGACGATGCTTCTGTCAAACTTGCTGCGGCTTATATAATCGGTTCGGAAAAAAGAGTTCAAAGCAGGATGAATTGCTATCTTACCCAACTTGAAGAGGGCGACCGTCACAAATATCTCGAGATATTAAAGAAAGGGTTAAGCGGAGTTTTGAACAGAAACCTTTTGAATCTGTCTTTCAAAAGAGATCCCGACGGAGATACGAAACAGAAATTTTTGTTGGAACTGAGAGATTCTGCTCTCGGAAATGAAGAACTTCTCGACAAATTGTACGAATCGATAATCAGCGATTATTCAACGGTGGGCAATTTCCTGATTGTAACGATGTATGATGCATATGATGTTATGAAGAAAGGAACGGATGGCGCAAGTCAAGGCGAGTCGGAAGAGGTATTCAGGTATTTTTATACTTGCGTGTGTCCCGTAAATCTTTCGAAAGCTGCGCTTTCATATCATGAAGACGAGAATGTGATAGCCGGCAGGGTGAGAGACTGGGTTGTGGAAATGCCGGATGTGGGATTTTTGTATCCTGCCTTTAACGACAGGAGTGCGGATGTAAACAATCTTTTGTATTATTGCAAGGATCCGATTCTTGTTCATCCGGAAATTATAGAAAATACACTCGGTTGCGAAGAAGAACTGACAAGCGCCGCAGAGACTGAGATTTTTCACAGAGTACTTGAAAATGTCATTAACGAGGTTCCCGAATACGATACATTTGAAGTGGTAAGGTCCGTTCAGGACAACTTAAACGATATGGTGGAAGGCAGAGTGTTCTTCGATTCGCCGACATTGGATAAAGAGGGAGTCAAGACGCTTCTTAAACATTCGGGTATCAAAGAAGAGCATTTGCCCGTAGTTGAAGAGGAATTTGAGAAGGAAGTCGGCGAAAACGGTTTTCTTCATGCTGACAGAATAAAAGAAAAAGGCAGAATAGAGGTCAAAGGAGAAAATGTCAAGATTTCCGTGAAACCGGAGGCTTCGGAGATAGTGGAAATCAGAATCATAGACGGAAGAAAATGTCTCGTCATACCGATGGATTCGGATGTTGAGGTAAATGGTATTATTAAGAAAATTGCAGCCAAATTGGAGGAAGAGGGGTAGAAAAATGTCAATGATGGTAATTATATTGTTCGGAATAATAGGTATTCCTGTAATTGCGGCAATTATCGCGGCTATAGCGACTGTTGTTTCGGCAGCTGCATTTGTGGCTTCGAGAGAAGGCGAAGAATAATCGAATTCGATGCGGGGACAATCCCGACGGGTTTCGTGCTGTCGGGAAGTCTTTTTTATATGTTTGTCGGTATGACCGTTACGGTCAGTCGGCAATCGGCAACGAACCGAAAAAGTCACTTGTTTCAATAATTAAAAAATATTTGAAATTTCGAAGTTTTTCGCCTTGACATTTACGGGGGATTATAAGTATAATCTTTCGAGATATAGGATTAAGAGGTGACAATATGGGCGGATTTTTTGGAGTAACTTCCAAATCAAATTGTGTTTTCGATCTATTTTTCGGAATAGATTATCATTCTCATTTAGGAACCAGACGAGGCGGTATGTGTCTGTATTCCGAGAACAAAGGATTTGACCGCGCCATACATAATATAGAAAATTCACCTTTCAGAACGAAGTTTGAACGTGACTTCGAGGAGATGGAAGGTACCGTCGGTATCGGGTGCATTTCCGATAACGAACCTCAACCGCTTATCGTACGTTCTCATTTAGGGACATACTCACTTACCACGGTCGGTAAAATTTCCAATACAGACGATTTAGTAAATAAGCTCTTTCATGACGGAATGTCTCATTTTCTCGAAATGAGCGGCGGCAGCATTAATCAAACAGAATTGGTTGCAGCCATCATCAATCAGAAGAATTCCATTGTGGAGGGCTTATCTTATGTACAAGAGGTTATAGAAGGTTCAATGTCGGTTCTTCTCATGACAAGCGAGGGAATTTACGCTTCGAGAGATAAGCTTGGCAGGACACCGATTCATATAGGAAGAAAGAGCGACTCAATGTGTGCTTCTTTCGAAGATTTTGCGTACCTTCATTTGGGATACAAGGATATAAAAGACCTTGGCCCCGGAGAGATAGTGTATTTTACGGCAGACAGACTTGAAATCAAAAAAGAAGCCGAGAAGGAGATGAAGATTTGTTCATTCCTCTGGGTTTACTACGGATACCCCACATCGGGTTACGAAGGAATAAATGTCGAAGACATGAGATACAGAAACGGCGCAAATATGGCCAAGAGAGACGATGTTAAGGCAGATATCGTTGCCGGCGTTCCCGATTCCGGAACGGCTCATGCCATCGGATACGCTAATGAATCTGACGCAAAGTTTGCAAGACCTTTTATTAAGTATACACCCACATGGCCCAGAAGCTTTATGCCGGTAAAACAGAGCCAGAGAAATCTTATCGCAAAGATGAAACTGATTCCTGTTGAGCCGTTGATAAGAGACAAATCCATGGTACTTATCGATGATTCCATTGTACGAGGAACACAACTTCGCGAAACGACCGATTTTCTCTTCGATTCCGGCGCTAAGGAAGTGCATGTAAGACCTGCATGCCCTCCGATTATGTACGGATGCAAGTATCTTAACTTCTCAAGATCGAATTCTGACATGGATCTCATTGCCAGAAAAGTGATATATGAACTCGAAGACGGAAACGTAACTCCTGAGGTACTTGAGGAATATTCGAATCCCGAGAGCGAAAAGTATAAAAATATGGAAAAGAAAATTTGTGACATGATGCACTTTACGAGCCTTAAATTCAACAGACTTGATGATATGGTAGACGCTATAGGTCTTCCGAAGTGCAAGGTTTGTACATATTGTTTTGACGGAAAAGAGTAATAAAATATAAAGGAGGCCCATTATGGCAAAGAGAGAAGACATTCATAAGGTATTGATTATCGGTTCGGGTCCGATTATCATCGGTCAGGCATGCGAGTTCGATTATTCAGGTACTCAGGCATGTAAAGCGCTTAAGAAACTTGGATACGAGATAGTTCTCGTCAATTCCAATCCCGCTACGATTATGACCGATCCGGGAACGGCTGATATTACATATATCGAACCGCTTAACGTCGACAGACTTGAGCAGATTATCGCTAAAGAGCGTCCCGATGCACTTCTTCCGAACCTCGGAGGACAGTCAGGTCTTAACCTTTGCTCGGAACTTGCCGAAGCGGGCGTTCTTGATAAATACAATGTAAAAGTAATCGGTGTTCAGGTCGATGCCATTGAAAAAGGTGAAGACAGAATCGAATTTAAGAACACAATGGACAAACTCGGTGTCGAGATGGCAAGATCAAATGTTGCTTATTCGGTAGAAGAGGGTCTTAAGATTGCAGAAGAACTCGGATTCCCTGTAGTTCTTCGTCCTGCATACACAATGGGCGGCGCAGGCGGCGGACTTGTATATAATGTAGATGAATTTAAGACTGTTATGGCAAGAGGCCTTCAGGCTTCTTTGGTAGGACAGGTTCTTGTAGAAGAGTCAATCCTCGGTTGGGAAGAACTCGAACTTGAAGTCGTAAGAGACGCAAAGGGCAATATGATTACCGTTTGCTTCATTGAGAACATCGACCCGGTCGGCGTTCATACAGGCGATTCTTTCTGCTCGGCTCCCATGCTTACAATTTCGGAAGAGACTCAAAAGAAACTTCAGGAGCAGGCATATAAGATTGTAGATTCTGTAGAAGTTATCGGCGGCTGCAACGTTCAGTTTGCGCATGACCCCGTTTCTGACAGAATCGTAGTAATCGAAATTAACCCCAGAACATCACGTTCCTCGGCTCTTGCTTCAAAGGCAACGGGATTCCCCATTGCTCTTGTATCCGCAATGCTTGCATCGGGCCTTACACTTGACGAAATTCCCTGCGGAAAGTACGGAACACTTGATAAGTATTATCCCGACGGCGATTATGTTGTTCTTAAATTTGCAAGATGGGCATTTGAGAAATTCAAAGGCGTTGAAGATAAACTCGGTACACAGATGAGAGCCGTAGGCGAAGTAATGAGTATCGGTAAGACATATAAGGAAGCATTCCAGAAGGCTATAAGATCTCTTGAAAAGAATCGTTACGGCCTCGGATATGTAAAGAACTTTAACGAGATGACAAAGGAAGAACTTCTTTCGAATCTTGTTATCGCAACAAGCGAAAGACAGTTTATCATGTACGAAGCTTTGAGAAAAGGCGCTACGGTTGATGAACTTTTCGAACTTACAAAGATTAAGAAATATTTCATCGAACAGATGAAGGAACTTGTTGATGAAGAGGAAGAAATCCTTAAATTCAAGGGCTCCGTTCCTTCGAATGAAGTGCTTACAAAAGCTAAAAAAGACGGTTTCTCGGATAAGTATTTGAGCCAGATTCTCGGAGTTAAGGAAGACGATATAAGAAATGCAAGAAAAGCAATCGGTGTCGTTGAATGCTGGGATAAGGTTCACGTATCGGGAACAGAAGACAGTGCATATTACTATTCGACATACAATGCACCTGACAAGACAACCGTATCCGATAAGAAGAAGGTAATGATTCTCGGCGGCGGTCCCAACAGAATCGGTCAGGGTATCGAGTTCGACTATTGTTGTGTTCATGCAGCATTTGCACTTCGCGAACTCGGTTTTGAAACAATTATCGTAAACTGCAACCCCGAAACGGTTTCCACAGACTACGATACATCGGATAAATTGTACTTTGAGCCTCTTACTCTTGAAGATGTTCTCAGTATTTATGAGAAAGAAAAGCCTGTCGGCGTTATTGCTCAGTTCGGAGGTCAGACACCTCTTAACCTTGCAGATTCTCTGCAGGCAAACGGCGTAAAGATTCTCGGAACGACTCCCGAAGTTATCGATATGGCCGAAGACAGAGATTTGTTCCGCGCCATGATGGATAAACTCGGAATTCCCATGCCTGAAGCAGGAATGGCTGTTAATGTTGACGAAGCAATTGAAATTGCAGAGAAAATCGGATATCCCGTTATGGTACGTCCTTCCTTCGTACTCGGCGGCCGCGGAATGGAAGTTGTTTACGACAGAGAAATGCTTAAGGACTACATGGCGGCAGCTGTAGGCGTAACACCCGACAGACCCATCCTTATCGACAGATTCTTAAAGAACGCAATGGAATGTGAAGCAGATGCAATTTGCGACGGCGAGCATGCTTTTGTTCCTGCTGTTATGGAGCATATCGAACTTGCCGGAATTCACTCGGGTGACTCGGCTTGCATCCTTCCTTCAAAGCACATTTCCGCAGAGAATCTTGCAACAATTAAAGAATACACAAAGAAGATTGCGGTTGAGATGAACGTACGCGGTCTTATGAATATGCAGTATGCCATCGAAGACGGCGTAGTATACGTTATCGAAGCAAATCCCAGAGCATCACGTACGGTGCCTCTTGTTTCAAAGGTTTGCGGTATTCAGATGGTTAAACTCGCAACACAGATTATTACGGGAGAACTTACAGGCAATCCTTCACCGGTACCCGAACTTAAGGATGCTCACTTTGACTATTACGGAGTAAAGGAAGCAGTATTCCCCTTCAATATGTTCCCTGAAGTCGATCCTCTTCTCGGACCGGAAATGAGATCCACAGGTGAGGTTCTCGGTATCGCTCCCGATTTCGGTGAGGCATATTACAAGGCACAGGAAGGAACAAAGAATCCTCTTCCCACAAAGGGATGCGTTCTCATTTCCGTAAACAAGAACGATAAGAAGGAACTTCCCGAAGTTGCCAAGGCATTTAACGATTGCGGATTTAAGATTATGGCTACGGGTTCAACATATGACCTCATCGCTTCTTTAGGAATTCCCGCAGAGAAGATTAAGAAGATGCAGGAAGGCAGACCTAACATTGTCGATGCCATTACAAACGGACAGATTCAGCTTATCGTTAACACACCTGCAGGAAAAGATAAGGTATTTGACGACTCATATATCAGAAAGAATGCCATTAAGCATAAGATTCCTTATATTACCACAATGGCTGCAGCAAAAGCATCCGCAGCAGGTATTAAGGCTGTTCTTGAGCAGGGCGTAATCGGTGTAGAAAGTCTTCAGGACATCCATAAGGGAATAAGCTACAAATAAATGCTCAAAAAGGTTGTTTGTGCACTTATATTTGCAGTTGGTGCAATTTGGTCAAGTTCCTTACCAAAAAGGTTGCTTTTTTAGTGAAAAATATATAAAATAGTACCGAATGATGTTTTAATCAGGAGGGTTTGAAATGATTTACACCTATGAATTATCTGTTCAGGTCAAGAAACTTTTGGCAGGAGATACGGCGGCATTCGATAAGTTTTTTGTAATGACGGCTGACGACGTGTATTTTCATGTTTCTATGGTAATAAGAGATCCGGCTGAAGCTGAAGATATGGTAGTAAAGATTTATAAGAATCTTTACAAAAGAATCGGCAGAATCGATAAAGTTGAGAACGTAATTTCCTGGTATAATCAGATTTTATATAACGAACTTGACGACTGGGTTGGAAAGAATTATATGAATATTCTTCTTCAGGAAGAGAACGGAAAGTACGATAACCCCAAGG
Source organism: Lachnospiraceae bacterium (assembly GCA_045628965.1). GTDB lineage: Bacteria > Bacillota > Clostridia > Lachnospirales > Lachnospiraceae > UBA3766. Next base: position 138,519 of record JAZQQI010000006.1, read on the forward strand.
CAAACATTGATGTTCTTTATGGCGAGAAGGTTTATAACGAGGCAGAGACATCTCTTGTTACTGTTGATTATCTTTACGAACTGAATCCTTTGCATTCATTGACGGCACTTGCATATTTCTTCGACAAAATGGAGATTGACAAAATTGCAAATCTGTTGCAGGTTGACGATGAGAGAATAGTGAAGAGAGTTAAGTACATTACGCTTACGATAGAAGATTTTTGTAAGAAATATGCTCAGAATCATGAGGTAAGAATTGCACAGGTTGACGCACATATGATTCTTTTGGCATATGTTCAGCTTTTCAAATCGGTTGAACTTCCTCATCCCAACAAAGTATATCAAAGAGTAATTGAGGTTTTGCAATAAAGATGTACAAATATTTGTTTTTTGATTTAGACGGTACATTAACCGATTCACACGAAGGCATAACTAAGTCTGTTAGTTATGCCTTAGTTAGTTTGGGATATAAAGAGCCTGAACTTGACAGTCTTTTCGGATTTATCGGACCGCCTTTATCGGATTCTTTCAAAAAATACTATAATATGAACGACGACGAGGCGAAGGAAGCAATAAGTCTGTATCGAGAGCGCTATTCGACAATCGGCAAATTTGAAAATTACCCGTATGAAGGTATACCGGAACTGCTTAATAAGCTTAAGAAGCAGGGGAGAAAACTGATTATAGCTTCTTCAAAGCCCACGGAATTCGTTGTGGACATTCTTAAAAAATTCGAGATTTACGATTATTTCGATATTGTCCAGGGAGCAGACATGGCCGGACTTAAGGGCACCAAGGAAGCCGTTATCGAAGGGGCAATGGAAATGCTCGGAATCGGTGAAGAGAATAAAGCGGAAGTCGTTATGATAGGCGACAGACATTATGACATAAACGGCGCTAAGTATTTTGGAATAGATTCCATAGGAGTCAATTACGGTTTCAAACAGTCAGAGAAAGAACTTGAAGAGGCCGGTGCAACTTATGTTGCGGATACGGTTGAAGAACTCGGAAAGCTTCTGGATAGGATATAGACAGCAACATAAAAAAGCAATATATGCTGTCTGTAGATTCAACGAACCGGCTCGAATTCCGAAATAGGCTCTTGGGCAAAATCGGTTATACTATAGGTATACTTGAAAAGCAAGATGAATTTGGTTATAATACGAAAGACGTTTTCTAATAAGGAGTAAAGATATGAAAATTTACGAAGAATTGCAGGCAAGAGGACTTCTTGCACAACTTACGGACGAAGAAGAAATAAGAGAACTTATCAATAACGGTAAAGCCGTATTTTATATAGGATTTGACCCCACGGCAGACAGCCTTCATGTAGGTCACTTTATGGCACTTTGCCTTATGAAGAGACTTCAGATGGCAGGCAATAAGCCTATTGCACTTCTCGGCGGCGGTACCGGAATGATCGGAGACCCTTCCGGAAAGACCGATATGCGAAAGATGCTTACCAAAGAAGATATCGCTCACAACTGCGAGTGCTTTAAGAAGCAGATGAGCAAGTTTATCGATTTTTCGGATGACAAGGCAATCATGGTAAACAATGCCGATTGGCTTTTGGATTTGAACTATGTTGATGTATTAAGAGAAGTCGGACCTCATTTCTCCGTTAACAGAATGCTTACGGCAGAATGCTACAAGCAGAGAATGGAAAGAGGACTTACTTTCCTTGAATTCAACTATATGATTATGCAGAGCTACGATTTCTATATGCTTTTCCAGAAGTACGGATGCAACATGGAATTCGGCGGTGACGACCAGTGGTCGAACATGCTCGGCGGTACGGAACTTATAAGAAGAAAACTCGGCAAAGACGCTTATGCCATGACAATACAACTCCTTCTTAATTCCGAAGGAAAGAAAATGGGTAAGACAGAAAAGGGTGCCGTATGGCTCGATCCCGAAAAGACATCTCCTTACGAATTCTACCAGTACTGGAGAAACGTTGCGGATGACGACGTACTTAAGTGTATAAGAATGCTTACATTTATCCCTCTCGAAGAAATTGACAAGATGGATGCATGGGAAGGCGCAGAACTTAATAAGGCTAAAGAGATTCTTGCCTTTGAACTTACAAAGATGGTTCATGGCGAGGAAGAGGCAAAGAAGGCAGAGGAAGCTTCCAAGGCATTGTTTGCAGGCGGCGGAAATATGGAGAATATGCCTCAGGTTCAGGTAACCGACGACATGTTCAGAGACGGTCAGGTCGATCTTATTTCAATTCTTGTGGCTGCTAAATTCGTTCCCACAAGATCGGAAGGAAGAAGAACAATCGAGCAGGGCGGATGCACGGTCAACGACGAGAAAATAACCGATTTCAAGAAGGGATTTACAAAAGAAGAAATCTCATCCGGAGACATTATTGTCAGAAAAGGAAAGAAGAATTTCTGTAAAGTTGTATTATAAAACGGACATATGATATTTTGAGCCTTTGGTTTTTCCAAAGGCTTTTTTATTTGTGAAAAATATGTTAAAATTATTGTGTATGCAAAAATCTTTTATGAGGAATAGGAAATGATTTACAGAAGTCTTGCGTGTTTATGCTTTGTGCTCTTTTATGCCACATATTTCGTTAAGCTTTTGAAACAAAAGAAAAAAGGCATAGTAACGGATCAATTAGGAAAGGGCACGGGAAAAAGTAAGACATTTTATATAGAAATAATTTTAAAAATTGTGACGGTTATTGCTGCGACAATCGATGCAATCAGTATAATTCTCGGACGTTCCTATTTGGGAATCATGTGGAAGGCGATAGGCCTATATTTTGCATTTAGCGGCGGCATTCTTTTGATTCTTGCTACATTCTTCATGAAAGACAACTGGCGTGCGGGAGTGGCAAAGGAAGAAAATGACAGAAGCCTTGTTACGAACGGAATATATAAATTCAGCAGAAATCCCGCATTCCTTGGATTCGATTTTTGCTACATCGGCTTTTGCCTTATGTATTGCAATCCGTTCACAATAGGGATAACAATTCTCGGAATTGTAGGATTTCATATTCAGATTCTCGAAGAAGAAAAGTATCTGGCAAAGAAGTTTGGCGAAGAATACTCGGATTATAAGAAAAACGTTTCCAGATATCTCGGATTCGGCAAACCTACATTCAAAAAGCTTGTCTGCGTAATTTATATCGTGATTGCGGTGTGGTCTGCATTTTATCTTGTGACACTTTTGGCGTATGCCGGACCGACGCTTTCATGGATATGGATTTGGATACTTATCGGCGGATATGCAGTGTTAAGATTCGTAATGCTTTATCGTGAGATAAAAGGAATCGGCAAGTTCAGAATTCCGAAAACTTTGTATGTGATTTATCTTTGCTTTGTGACATTGTGCCTGATATTTTTTACCATAGTAGAAGTAAATGTCGTTAAAGCTATGACGGCAAAACCAAAAGAAAATTTGTCTTATGTAATTGTTTTGGGAGCCGGCTTAAACGGTACAAGACCTTCCAATCCGTTGGTGAAAAGAATTGAAAAAGCTGCCGAGTACATGTCCGATAATCCGGACACAATACTTATCGCTTCGGGCGGACAGGGAATGTTCGAATCTATAAGCGAAGCAGAATGTATAAAAAACGAACTTGTGAAAAAAGGTGTGGATGAAAGTCGTATAATTCTTGAGGACAAATCCACAAGCACCGAAGAAAACCTGCGATTTTCCATGAAAATAATCGGCGACGCTGATGCGGATGTGGGTATTATCACCAACAGCTTTCATGAATATCGCGCAGGACTTATAGCAAAACGCGAAGGGTATACCAATTACTATTCGGTACCTGCGGTAACGCTTTTCCCTGTTGGAGTTCACTATATGTTAAGAGAATTCTTCGGAGTTGTAAGATTGATGATTTAAAAAATAAAAGCCGTAAAAAGAATACGGCGGGAGGAAGGATTAATAAATGAAAAAAAGAAAAATCAACACCATAATGCTTTCAATAATGACGGCGCTTTGTGTGACGGCATGTAACAATTCGGGAAATGTATCGCCCGAACCCGATATTTTGCCGGAACCGGAAGAAATAATCGAACAGGATTCGGAAACAAACGAAAATTATGATGAGAATCTTTCCGGAAATACCGATGAAAATGCGACAGAAGGATTTGTTGCTGACGGTTTGTATGGGGATTTTCTTTTCACAGACGGACTTTTGTATTTCGATGAAGAGAAAACTGTCAATATAAATTCTATTTTTAGCCCGGAGATGCTTTACAAGGAGTATTGTCCCGATTATTCAAAAGGATATACTTTGAAAGAAACAGTCAAAATGGTGTTGGCGGCAGCTTGGAACGATCCCGAAATAGAGGCTGAAGCTTATTATTGGATGATAGATGCCGGCGCGGATGGTGTACCGGAAATGTGTGTTTCGATAACGGCAGATTCGCCGGTCTTGAATAGTGTAATGTTTGTGACAAAAGAAATTGACGGGAAACTTCAATGCCTTTGTTTCTTAACTTCAGGGGTACGCTTTTCTTACAATTTATCCTATTATGGTTTTATCACTGAAACAGGTGCCGGAGGTGCCGGAGATCATTCATATACCGAAAGATACATTGATGCGGACGGAACATGTAAGTTCCTTTTTAAAGAAGAGGACTTATATCCCGGATTCAGTTCTTGCAAATCGGATGCCTTTGAAGAAATAAGTGTCAAACTTACGGAACTTGAGGATAATAAGGGATATACGGTTGTTACGGATGTCGCTTCTTTTGAAGATGAATATCGCACGGATAATTTCATTACGAAAATTTCAATATATGATGCAGAAGGTCAGGAAATTACCGAAGCAACCCCCATTTATGAAGAAGCAAAACAGATATTTGCCAACGAGGGAATAAGCGTTATAAGTTCGGATGAATATAACAGTGTTCTCGAAAAAATACATGAAACGGAAGGAATTACCGACGAAACGATGAATTTTTTCGACAAGATTGAATCTCAATATGTTGATTACAACGTCAAAGGGTAACGAACGCTAATTTTTGAAGGATTATAAATTTGTATCCTTATAACGGATAAAGGGAAAAAAGCATAAAAGTACGGAGGGAAAATGGAAAAATTTGATTTGATTCATATGGGAAAAGCGCAATGCGCAGTCGACCTTGGTGACGGCAGCGAAAGAGGCGAGTACGTCAACCAGGATTACATTTTGAATACTCTCGGAAGACCCATGCGCGCCATTTCATTAATGACCAGTTATTATCCTTTGGACAAGGGATTTCCGAAGAGAGCCCATGATGCTTTTTCGGATACGGATATTTCATTCCAATGGGATTACCCTTATGACGATTATGAGACGTACAAAGGTGGGCTTGTCGGACAGCTTGACAAGGAGCCTTTCAATTGGATGAGGGATGTAAGAAGACACGGCCAGGATGTTTGTCTTACAATTACAATGGATCCGCACCTTCCTGATGAGCATATTGTTGCGATAGCTAAGGATTTGTCGACTTTTGGACGTGTTCTTTTAAGAATCAATCATGAAGCTACAGGCAACTGGTTTTCTTTTAACAAAAGAGCTTCGTACGAAGAAGTTGCGGAATTTTTCGCTCATGTGTGCGAGATTTTTCATAAAGAAGCCGAGAATGTCAAAGTTATTCTTTGCATTGACGGATACAAGAGCCTTACTGAAGAAAAGATGGATAAGGAAGAAGAGTTTACCCGTGCGATTAAGAACGCGGACATCTTTTCGGTGGACAGATATATGGCACTTCACTGGGGATGGCCGTATGATGTTGCCGACAGCGACACAAAGAATTACAGCAGAACCAAGGTTGAAGAAATCTATGAACTCGGAAAGAGAAGTTACAAGAGATTTTGCGAGATAGCCGAAGAAAAACGTCCCATGGTTCTTTCGGAAGTTAATGCCGACGGCGACGTTACGGGACCTTACGATCAGGCAGAGATGCTTATTTCGTTTTGCAACATGTTAAAGGAAGACGAAGAAAAGTGGCTTGACGCATTTACGCTTTATCAGTTCAGAGACAGAGGAAGACTCGGACTTGAGCTTGAGGATGCGAACAATAAGGAAGTGGGAATCAAACTTCCTCTGATGGATGCGTTTAAACAGGTCATTAACGACGAATATTTTATGCCGACGATTGAATCCAATTCGGAAATATCTCTTCCGGCAACATTGAGATGGGGCGGAAGCGAGGACGCCGACGGCATAGGAATGAATCTTAATTTCGAAAAAGATCCGGTATTTTGCGAGGCGTACTTTGAGGACGAACTCTTGGAAGCAAATCTTTTGATGGCAATTAACGGAAAGTGGTTTTACAAAGCCCCGGGCGTAAAGTGCGTTGATTTGATGCCTGCCTTTTTCGACAAGAAAATCGGAGCGGATGCCAAGCTTAATCTTTTGATATTTGCACCGCCTGCCACGGGCGAAAATGTGCCGGAATCCGGTGATGACTGGAAGTTGAATTACAGATATACGTTAACGAAAATTCCCCGCATAAGAATCAGGTATGCGCCGATTCTTCCGAGATAGAAATTACAACATAAATAAGAAAAAGCAGATATTTGTTGTAAAATGTCAAAACACAAAGATAGAAATTACAACAAAAATATGAAAAAACAGATATCTGTTGTAAAATGCCAATATTCAGGTATCGAAATTACAACATAAACGTAGAAAAAGTAATATTTGTTGTAATTTGAAAAATATGACACACAAAAGTGATATAATTAGTGAAATTCACACGTATAAACAGCGCGGGATAAAGAAAAGAGGAGAATCATGGAAAGAGTTATTACAAGCCTTCTTGAAACGGATGCATACAAGTTTTCGATGGGACAGGCAATTTATCATCAGTTCAGCGATTACAAAACAACATGGGATTTCAAGTGCAGAAACACGGATGTGCATTTTACACCCGAAATGGTTGACGAAATCAAGAATCAGATTAAACTTTATTGCGATTTGAGATTCAAGGAGGATGAACTTGAATATCTTCATAACATCAAGTGGATTAAAGGCTCTTATGTTGATTTCTTACGACTTTGGAAGCCGAGATATGAGGATTTTGAAATATCTGACAATGCGGAATGCGGTCTTGCAATCGAAACAAAGGGAACGTGGCTGAATACTTCTATGTATGAGATTCCGACACTTGCAATCGTCAACGAAGTTTATTTCAGAATGGCTTATGATTACGACGATCTGATGGAAAGCTTCAAAGAAAGACTTACGGCAAAAGTTAAGAAACTTGAAAGCGGAGCTTATGAACTCGGACCTTTCTCGGAGTTTGGTATGAGAAGACGTCTTTCGGCTGAAGCACAGGACCTCGCTGTTAAGACACTTAAAGAGTGCAAACCCGCAAATTCAACTTTTGTCGGAACATCGAATGTTTATCTTGCAAAGAAATACGGAATTACACCTGTAGGTACAATGGCACATGAGTGGATTATGTGCGTAGGACAGGGTAATCACAAACATAATCCCGCTTATTCGAACTGGTATGCTTTGGATGCATGGGTAAAAGAATACGGAGTATTAAACGGAACGGCTCTTACGGATGCTATTACAACAAAATGCTTCCTTAAAGACTTCCAGCTTACATATGCAACGCTCTTTAGCGGTTGCCGTCATGACTCGGGCGATCCTTATGCTTGGGGCGATATGATGATTGAGCATTATAAGTCACTTGGAATCGATCCCACAACAAAGACGCTTCTTTTCAGCGACAGCCTTGACTTTGACAAAGCTACTGCCATTAAGAAGTATTTTGACGGAAAAGCAAAGGTTGCATTCGGAATCGGAACGTTTATCGCCAACGATACAAAGGTACCCGCACTTAACATTATTATGAAGAGTACAGCCTGCAACGGAATGGATGTGGCTAAGATTTCCGACGTGGAAGGCAAGGGAATGTGCAAGAGTCCCGAATATATCCATTATTTGAAGAGATGTATCGATTGGCGTATGAATCATGCAAACGATACATTAAGATAAGGAGCATCGTATTGAAAAACAGATTATTAAAATCGATAGCCTCATTATTTGTCGTGATTTTGATTTCTGCATGCACGTTTATAAATCCAAATATATTGGATAATACGGGCTCGGGAACTGACGTAAACGGTCAAAGTCCGTTTGACACAAGCAATCTGTATGTTCCTGAAAGAAATGAGGATGATTTGAGTGAAGGTATACAAAATGCCGAAGAAGATTCGGAGGAAGATTTAAATACTCCCGAGAATTCTTCGGACACAAAAAAAGAGTATCTTCATCCTTATAATGCAGATATAGTCTACGGAAATCAAATCGTTACGTATGAGGATGACCCGATAATAACGGAAAAGTATTTGGAATATCTTTATAAAAATGCCGATAGTTTTCTTGAGGGCTTCGAAGACAGATATGATTATTCGGACGTGCGTTTTTATTTCTTTGATTTGGACGGCGATTATATGAATGAAATGGCGTACGCATTCGATAATTACCATTCGGCCGGTGTATATATTGCAACCTATGACAAAACAAAGGACGAAGTGATTAATCTCGGCTCTTTTGGTTCGAACGGAAACGTGACCGTTTATGAAGGACAAAATATTCTTTTCAGCGAGTACATCGGGATGGGATATATAAACGATTATTTCTATACCTTTGATGAAAACAAAACGAGTCAATTGATAATGAACTTTGAATCAAATGAGGGTGCGGTCGAAAATGAAGAGGACATTGTCTTAAGAATCAACGGAGAACCTGTTTCTGAAGAAATCTATGAGCAGTATTTGCAGGAATGGAAAGAATACTATTCGGACAATTGGTTGTATCTTTATTATGACATAATGATTCCATTGGACGGAAATGTTGATTTTGATTATTATTACTATCCGGAAACAGAGGATAATGATGTCTGCATGGAAGCAATCGAGTCGTATGCAAATGAGCTTGCTGAATTTGGCTTCCCGAAATTCTGCGTAATTGATTTGGACGGAGACAATATTCCGGAGCTTGTTTTTGCGGATGATAACGGTAACGAATATATAACGTATTATAATACTGCCCAAAATGAATGTATTACGAGATATGCTACAAGTAATGATTTATATTATCTGCCCGGAAGAGGAATATATGCTTTTGAATGGTCGTCCCAAATAACATATTATTATTACTATAATCATAGTATAATGAACACCTTTTTAAGAGACGAAGAAAAAGATTTGTATTATGCCTGCGATATGTTTGTATACAAGGATATATACGATCTTTACAAAAAAGCTTGGGATGAGGCAGACTTTGTAAGGGTTGACAGGAATGATATGATATCGGGATATGATGAGAGCGAAATAACGGATCTTATTCTGAAAATGAGTGACGGAATCATGTAAAAAGTAATGAAAAAATGATTATTAAGCATAGGATTAAAAGACGCAAAAAAACTTCGCGGGGGGAAAGGTTTTATGTTGAAAAAGAAAAAAATAGCGTTATTTTTGAATGTTTGGAGCAATGAGCTGGTCAGCAAAGTGCTCGAAGGAATACGTGAAGAGGCAAAAAAGGACAATGCGGACATATTTGTGTTTACTTCGCTTGCTTTTTTCTCGGATCATGACATTCAGAAAAGAACACAGCTTAAATTGTTTGAAATGGCCAATCCGAATGATTATGACGGTGCGATTATGTTCACGAACACGTTTAACATTCCGGAAGAAGAGAATGCGGTGAGAGATTCTTTTCAATTGGCGAATGTACCGATGATTTCGTTGGATTCGAGAGTCAACAATATGGCTTTTGTCGGTACTGAAAATTATAACGGAGTATACGAGCTTGCAACTCACCTGGTCAAAAAGCATGATGTAAAAACAGTAGTATATGTGGCCGGAATTCAGGGTAATCAGGAAGACAGTATAAGAAAGAAAGCCTTGGAAGATGCGTTGGCAGATCAGAACCTCAAACTTTTTGATTCTATAAGAGGTGATTACGGTTTCCATACGGCATGGATAAAAACAGGTGAGTGGATAGACAATCATGACAAACTTCCCGATGCGTTTGTCTGCGCCAACGATTATACGGCAATAGGTGTTTACAATGCTTTGTTCGAAAGAGGTCTTGAAGTTCCCGAAGACACGATAGTTACGGGATTTGACCATTGCTCCGACGGTGTTATAGCAGACCCGATGCTTGCAACGGTAAGCCGTGATGGTACAATGCTCGGAAAAAGAGCATATAACGAGCTGATGAATCAGATTCAAAATCCGGATCCCACAATTGACATTATACTTCCGTCCAAATTCGTCCCTTCGGAAAGTTGCGGATGCGAAGCGGACGAATCGGATGCTGCGTTCAAAAAGAACAAACTCAGAAGAGTATACCTTGAAGGCGCCGATTCCGATATGTTGGAATATTCTTTTAAAAATCTGAGACTCAATACGATGAAAGTATTTGAAAAAAATGATTTTTATGAGCTGACCAAGAATGAATTTGAAATGATTCCGTTTACAGGAGATGATTTTTGTCTTTGTGCGATTCCCGATTATTTTGAATTGCAGGAAGATGCCTATTTGACAAAAGTTTCGGAATACCCTCAAACAATGGAAGTTATGTACGAAAAATCTTCAGGAAGAAGCGTTCCTTCGTATGAGTTCGACAGAAAAGATATTGTTCCGGGGTATGAAAAAAAGGAAAACGAGTCAAATCTTTATATAATAGCACCTTTAAATCAGATGAATTCGCTTATCGGATACATTACGATAAAAAACAACACGACAATGCTTTATTCAGGAATGCTTTATATTTACTGCATCAACCTGAACGATTTGTTTGCACGTATAAGAAACAGTGTTTTTGCGGAACGAAATGAAAGAGAATTGAAAAAAATATATATGTCGGATTTTACGACAGATATGTATAACAGAAAAGGTTGCGACAAAGTACTGAACGCTTTTCTTGAAAAACAGAAAGAAAACAGCAAACCGTCCATTCTGGTGCTTGCGGATATCGATTGTATGAAGGCCATTAACGAAAAATTCGGCATGATTAAGGGCGATATGACAATAAAAGCAACTGCCGAAGCTTTGAAAAAGTTTTTGCCTGAGGAATGGCTTTTCGCAAGATTCAGCGGAGACGAATTTGTTATGGTTGGCGAGTACCTCAAAAACATGAATTATGAGGATTTGAAAAAAACGTTGCGAGAAAAAATGACTCAGTATTTCGAACAGCTTGATTTGGGATTTCCTTTGAGCGTAAGTGTCGGATATGTATATATAAATCCGAGAGATGACAGAAATATGGACGAGTTTGTAAAAATAGCCAATGATGCCATGTATAAAGAAAAGCAGGAGGCTCACGTAAGGTTAAAAGACCTCCTTAACGAATAAAATTATTGGAGTATAAAAAATATGTACGTAACATTGGTTATGACTTTAATAACGATAATAATACTGACAGTCGGTTCTAAGTTTGCAGGATTCGGAAGAGATAAGTTCCATGATGATTATTTGAGCCTCGACAATACAAAATCTTTGAGGGGATTGGCGGCAATGGGCGTAATTTTACATCATATTTCTCAGGAAACCGCTTTTCAGACGAACGGAGAATTGTCGTTTTTTGTAAATCTCGGACCGGAACTTGTATCGTTGTTCTTCTTTTGCTCAGGATACGGCCTTTTGAAGAGTTTAAGAGAAAAGCCCGATTATCTAAAGAGCTTTTTGAAAAAGAGAGTGCTTTTGGGAATTGTGCTTCCGTATTACGTAAATATTTTGCTGTACGCTGTGTTTTTTATTATAGTCGGTCAAAAATTCGAGCCTGCTCAGTGGGTTACAAACTGCCTCGGACTTACAATGATGAATCCTTATGCGTGGTTTCCCGTTGTGCTGACGATGTTATATCTGGCGTTTTATTTCGTGTTTAAAAAAGTCAAACGACATGAAATCGGAGTATTTATAATGTTGCTTCTGATTATCGGTCAGGGACTTATTTTCTGTCATGTCGGACATTTTGCCTGGTGGGCAGGAGAAAGCGGCTGGTGGTTTAAGGGTTTTGAATCCGTACCGTGGTGGATGGGAGAGAAGATAACCTGGTATCACGGAGAATGGTGGGTAAATTCATCGATAGGTTTTCTTGTCGGAATGGTATATGCTCTTAAGGAAAAAGAAATATCTGATTTTTTCAAAAAGAATTACGAGTTCAGAATTCTTGTGGCATTGATTCTTTGCGAAATATTCCACCTTATTTCCGGATTTATGCAAGGCGGTATCGGGTATTATACGGAATGGCAACCCGGAATCGGAAGCGGAGTTGCAGACAAGATAATTACGTTTATGGCTACATTGCCGCAGATTATTTCCTTTGACGTTGTAGTGTTTGCAATAGCCATGAAGTTTACGGTACAAAATCCCGTTACAAGGTTTTTCGGAAAGTTTTCGCTCGATACATACCTGATGAATTTTATTCCCATCAATGTGTTCGGTTTCCTTTTGTATGATGAATACGGAGAAATTATCGAGAGCAAGTTCAACATAAATATGTTTATATATATACTTGCGGTTTTTGCGGTTTCGATATTGCTCGGAGTCGGAGAACATTATCTTGTTGCTTTGATTAAAAAGATATTTGTTAAAAAGGAAGCCGTGAACAAACAGGCTTCGTAAAATGAAAAAAATAGCGGTTATCCGAAAGGATAACCGTTTTTTTTTAGAGACAAATGTCTATGTTTCCTCCTATGGCGGGATTAACGCTTCTTTCAAGCGCGGCCGAATCAATCATGGAAATAAGGTCGATGGATTCGGTATTTGCCAAATCGAGAGTTTTGTCAAGCATGGCTACTGAAAACGACTGAGTGACGTTTTGCTGCGCCATGGCCATCGATAATGCGGGTATATCCATTTTAGCATCCCTCCTTTTTCATTTTCTCACGTCAATAAGAATGATTGCAAAGTTTTTGCCGAATCAGATCCTTATTGTTTTAGTATTATATCATAAGATTATGTAAACGAAAACATAAATTTGTACAATTTTTATATCGGCATAATTTGCGTAAAATAGAGAGTTAAATGCGTAACAATTAAAAAATTTGCATAGACAAAAATGTTATAATTATTATGATACGCGGATAGTTTGGAAAGGCTTGTAATGCGTATAATTGCAGGGGATAGCAAAAGGAGAATTTATGTCTCAGTTAAATTCGAAAGCGAGTATCGATGATATTTTACAAAAAGCAAAAATCGGTATTTGGGTGGTTGAACAAAAAGATGGCGGCACGATTAAAATGTATGCCGACTCTCAAATGTGCGAACTTATCGGAATAGATGAGAACAGTGAACCGGATAAAGTGTATAGTTTTTGGTACGATCATATTCATCCGGACCATTACGAAGAAGTTAATCAGATGATCGCCCAGGCTTCCGAGGGCAGACCTACGGAAGTTGTTTATCCGTATTATCATCCGACTAAAGGAATGATAACTGTACGATGTTCCGCGGTGAACGTTACTATGGATAACGGACTGTTGAGATTTGAGGGAACTCATCAGGAAGTTACAACGTTCAGTCATCTTCGGAAAGAAAACAAGAAAATCGATGAGCTTATTAAACTTTTGGCAAGCGATTACCTTGGATTTTACTACGTAAATCTTGACGATGAATCCGGAGTAATAGTAAACATTGACGATAACGTTGTAGATACACAGCAAAATCTTTCAAAGTCATCGAGTTTAAGGGAAGCATTCGGCAGATATATAGCTACTGCAGTTCATCCCGAAGATCGCGATAAGATGCGAAAGGCTCTTGAAACCGAAAACATTCGTCAAAAATTAAAAAACGACAAGAGTTTTACCGAGGTTTTCAGGCGTAACTTAAACGGGGAGTTTTTTTATTGCGACATGAAAGTCACAAAATACGAACCCCTGCACGATATGCCGCATAATGTTTCAATCGGTTTTACTCTGGCGAACAGCGAGAGACAGGAAGAGATAAAACTCCGCAAAAAATTGGAACAGAATCTTCAGATTATCGATGTTTTGGCATCTGAATTCGAAGCTGTTTTCTATGTCAATCTCGAAACGGACGAGATGAGCAATTACTCTCATAAAAAAGACAGCGGACGTGTTGTCGATAAATGTTTCAGTTCGGGAATAAAATACAGCGAAGCATACAAACTGTTTCTTGAAAGCAAAGTGCTCCCGGAAGATGTTGCCATGATGACACAACGAGGCAGCTTCGAAAACATTGTTAAGGAGTTGAAATCCAAGAAAACTTATACGACGATTTATCGTTCGGAGCACGGCGGGTATGCCGAAATGAAATTCGTTAAGGTGGGTAACGAAGACGAGAATCCTAAGGCGGTAGCTCTCGGATTTGCCGACAGAGATTCGGAAATCAGACAAAAAAAAGAAGAAGAAAAGAGATTAAAGAGAAACATAGACATTATGGAGATTCTCGCATCGGAGTATTCTTCTGTTTATTATGTCGATTTGACGACCGATGATATCGATACTTATACGATGAACGAAGAAACCGAATCGGAATTCGGACAGATTTTCAGAAGCGGAATCAAGTATACACAAGCTTACCAAATGTATGTGGATACATTGGTTTACGAAGAAGACAGGGAAATGATGTTAAAAGCAGGTTCCCTTTACAATATTCTTAATGAGCTCGGCAACAAAAAGACTTTCATTACCCAATACCGTTCCGTCGGAAACGGAGAACCGCATTATTGCGAGATGAAGTTCGTAAAGGTAGGGGAAGATGAGAATCCGAATGCCGTTGCACTCGGCTTTTCGGATAAGGATGAAGTAATAAGGACGGAGAAGAAAAATAAGGAAACCATCGAAAGAGACATGGCCGTGATATCCGGTCTTTCGGATGATTTCGGATGCGTTGTTTATGTTGATTACAATACATATGAGGAAATTCATTACAGATACGAACCGAAATTCGAACAAAATATTCCGGGTTGGACCAAACTAAACAATTTTCAGGAGAGAATAGAACTTCTCATAAATACAATTATGCATCCGGATGACAGAGCATCATTCAAAGAAGCGACAAGGCATGACGTGGTGCTTGAATCAATAAAAAAAGATAAAGTGTATTTTGTCAATTTCAGAACATTGATAGGTGATGAAGTAACGTATTATCAGGCTAAATTTGTACGTGACGATTATTCGGACACACATCTTATTGCAGGCTTTCATAATGTCGATGAAGAAACAAAGCGCGAAATGAATGCACTTCAAAAAGCCGAGACGGCGAGCAAAGCAAAGAGTACGTTTTTGTTTAACATGTCGCATGATATCAGAACACCCATGAATGCGATTATGGGATTTACCGATATGGCGATAAAAAACATCGACAACAAAGACAGAACGATGGAAAGCTTGCGAAAAGTAAAATCGTCGAGTGAGTATCTGCTGTCGCTTATAAACGATATCCTGGATATGTCGCGCATAGAGGCGGATAAGATGGATTTGGAGGAAACACCTCATGATTTGTTCCAATGCGGACAGGATGTGCTTCCGATGCTAAGGGATTTGGCGGAGCAGAAAGAGTTACGGTTTACGTCAGACTTCTTAAACATTACGGACAGATACGTTTATCTTGATTACCTGAGAATGAACCAGGCTCTTATTAATCTTGTTTCCAATGCCGTCAAATATACAAAAGAAGGCGGAAGGGTATGGTTTAATGTCAAACAGACGAAAAAACCCGAAAACGGCTACGCGGAATATGAATTCAGCGTAAAAGATACCGGAATCGGAATGAGTCAGGAATTTATAAAGACGGCTTTCGATACTTTTTCGAGAGAAAAGAATTCGACGATAAGCAAGCAACAGGGCACGGGACTCGGATTGGCAATTACCAAAAGAATTATCGAAAAAATGAACGGAACGATAACGATAGAAAGCGAACAGGGAGTAGGTTCTCTGTTTACCGTGACGGTGCCATTCAGAATCGTAGAGAATCCCAAAGAAGTCGAAGAGGCTCAAAGCAAGATGTCCGTCGAAGAAGTCAAACTTGAAGGTAAGCGAGTACTGATAGTCGAAGACAACGAATTAAACAGAGAAATATCCGTGGATATTTTGAGTGATGCAGGTCTTTTGGTTGAAGAGGCCGAAGACGGCCAGGTTGCTCTTTACAAGGTGCTTGAAAAAGGAGCGGATTATTACGATGCGATTCTTATGGATATACAAATGCCGGTTATGGACGGTTATGAAGCAACACGTGAAATCAGAAAGAGATTTCCGGATGAACATATCCCGATAATTGCGTTGTCCGCAAATGCTTTCAACGAGGACAAAATAAAAGCTGTCGAGGCGGGCATGGACGATCATCAGTCAAAACCGATTGTTATTTCGCAATTGTTTGAAACGCTTAAAAAGTATATTAAATAAGAGTGAATGAAAAAACCTCCGGGGAAAACGGAGGTTTTTTCTGTGTAAAAGGGGAATTCTTTCGGAATGATCTATTTGCATATATCAATTCGAACTACAATTAGAATTATATTGATGAACACCCCTTAATAATACAAATATTTTGATTGAAAATAACAATATATTGCGCAATTGTGGCGACTTTTATTGCAAATACAATATATTGAAGACTTTTTGTTAATAAATGGCGGAAAAACTGCGTAAAATAGTGAAGATATTGCGTAAAAGTAGAAGATTGCATAATAAGCAAGTATTGTATAATTAAGAGTGGAAACGTGTATAAATTTGAGGGTTTGAAATGTATAACGAGAATTTTACATACTCTAATTTCATAAATTATTTCCCCGGAATGGTAGTTGTAAAAGAGGCTGACACAGGACGTTTTATTGATTTTAACAATCGTTTTTTGGAACATTTCGGATTTACCGACAGACAGCAGTGTTATGGGAAGACGAATGAAGAATTGTTTGATTTGCACCTTGCAAAAAAATTGAACGATTTGGATAAAAAAATTATTAATCGTGAATCTGAAGGCAGATATGTTCATGAAAGTACTATGCCCGGCGGTGAACATTTGGTTTTTGGAATTACCGGAAATAAATTTAAAGACGAAAACAACAAAGACCTCTTGGTGATTTTTGTTTATGATATTACAAAAGAGATGACAAAAGTTTCCAAAATGGAAGGCGAACTTGAAAACGCAAAGTATTACACGGCTATTGCGGAATTGACGGAAGACTATGACAGCATCGATTATGTGGATTTATACAGTCCGAAAGACGATAATGTTATCGTTTACCGAACGGAAAGCGCTTTTTCAGAAGTATTGCCCGAATGGCAGAAAGAAAAAAGCGGCGAACGCAGAATGGCAATAATGATAGAAAACATAGTTTATGAGCCGGACAAATACAGGGTTTACAAGGAAACTGCGATGGAACATGTTTTGCAGGTTCTTTCCGATCAAACGGCATACTATGTGAATTTCCGTGTAATTTTAAACGGAGAAATATCATATTATCAGATAAAGTATACGAGAAACCTTGATGATAGAGGCAATATAGTCGGCTTTATATGCGGAATACATAATATAAGCGAATGGGTACGCCAGGAAAGCGAAAAAGAAGAGCAACTTTCGATAATTGCTTCTATGTCGGATGATTTCGAATTTCTCGGAATAATCAATTCGGAAACAGACGAAATGACTGTATACAGAGCTTCGCAACGAATAAAAAATGTGATTTCGGATTTGGACAGCGAAACGAGTGAAATGGGAAAATATGTCACATATATAAAACGCTCGATATTGCCTGAAGAAGAGGAGTATTATTCCATTAAAGCGGATAAAGCTACGGTCATGGAAAAATTGAAATACGCGTCTTCGTATAAATTTGATACAAGATTTGTCGTTGAGGGGGAAACGGTTCATTATCGAATCAAGTATACCAGAGGATTAAAAAATCCCAACATGGTTGTTGTAGGTCATTTGAATATCAACAATCAGATTCAAAAAGAAAATGCCATGCTCAGGATGGAAAGGGAGCTTGAGTATAAGAAAGAAATAGAAAAAGCCCGTGATACGGCCGAGGCTGCAAATAAGGCAAAATCGGAGTTTCTTTTTAATATGTCCCATGACATAAGAACACCGATGAACGCAATTACGGGATTTACTTCAATCGCGAAAAAGCATATCGACAACAAGGATCGCGTTGAAGACTGTTTGAATAAGATTGATTCGTCGAGTGAGCATCTTTTGCGCCTGATAAACGAAATTCTCGATATGTCAAGAATTGAATCGGGAAATATCGTGATAGAAGAAAAGGCCGTGAGCATTCACGAACTTTTTGATATTTCGTATTCGATGTGCAATGAGATTGCCTTGGCTAAAGATATCAAACTGACTCTCGAAAAACGAGAAATATACGATGATAAGGTTTATGCCGACGAACTTCATGTAAATCAGATTGTGATGAATGTTTTGTCGAATGCAATAAAATATACTGACAGAGGAGGTGTTGTTCGCTGCACGGTAAGACAGGAAGCAAGATTAAACAATGAATTTGCTCAATACAAAATCGTGGTGGATGATACCGGAATCGGAATGAGTCCGGAATTCCTCAAAACGATTTATGATGCTTTTTCAAGAGAAAGAAACAGTACGATAAGCGGTATTGAAGGAACGGGACTCGGAATGGCAATCGTCAAAAAACTTGTGGATTTGCTGGACGGTTCTATCAATATCAAATCGAAGGTGGGAGTGGGCACAAGAGTTGAAATTACGCTTCCCTTCCGAATCGTCTCAGACGATATCGATAAAAAAGAACGGCTTGAATCTTTTAAGAGAAAGAGCCTTAGGGGAAAACGTGTTTTGCTTGTGGAAGATAACGAGCTTAATCGCGAAATAGCCAAAGATGTCCTCGAAGAAGAAGGAATGATAGTGGAAGAGGCAAATGACGGAGATGAGGCGGTAAGCCATATCAAGGATAAAATGTTGGAAAATCCATTTTATTTTGACTTTGTACTTATGGATATTCAGATGCCTAAAATGGACGGATATGAAGCCGCCAAACAGATTCGCCGTCTCCCTATGTCGAGATACGTACATGTGCCGATTATTGCAATGACTGCCAATGCATTTGAGGAAGACAGAAAAAGGGCTATGGCGGCGGGAATGGATGCACACCTTGCAAAACCTGTCGATATAGAGGTACTTCTTGATACACTAAGCAGATTTTAGGGAAGATTGCAAAAATTGAACAGGCTGTTTATAATTAATAAAGAATAACACAAAGTCGGGGCCAAAATAATATTGACCCCGGCGTTTATTTGTAAAAAGGAATATGGAAGAAATGATGGATTTGAAGGTGTACGGAACAGGCGAATACGAAGAAAAAGCCGCAAAACTTGCAAAGAGGCTTGATGCAGAGTTTGTTTCTTATATAGGCGATGACGAAAAGACAGGCCTTTTTGTATCAGAGAAGGGAGTATCGCTTCTTGGAGACGGTATGGAACTTCAGGCAAGTTTTGACGAAATGCTTCCGAGATTAAAACAGTCCAATCTCGAAAAGGAGATGCTTGTTAAGGCATTCAAAATAAAAGGCAAAAAGAACCTTCGAATTATAGATGCGACCGCGGGTTTCGGCGAGGATTCGATAATTCTTGCGGCAGCAGGACACGATATTACAATGTATGAATATAATCCGGTAATTTACGAACTTTTGTCGGATGCACTTATTCGTGCGAAGGATGATCTAAGATTGAAGGATATAGTATCGAGGATGACTCTTTATAACGAAGACAGTGTTGTAGCCATGAGACGTATGAGCGAAACGGGGGAGAGTTTTGATGCGATTCTTCTCGATCCGATGTTTCCAAAAAGACAAAAGAGCGCTTCCGTAAAAAAGAAGTTTCAGCTTCTTCACGGGTTGGAATCTCCCTGCTCGAATGAAGAAGAACTTTTTGATGCGGCAATGTCTATGAAAACAAAAAAAGTCATAATAAAAAGACCTCAAAAGGGAGAATATCTGGCAGGGAAAAAACCGGATTATTTTGTTGAAGGCAAGGCAATCAGGTATGATTGTTACATCGGAAAGGTTTAGAAAAAAACATGTATATTTTCAAATAAAAACGGGAAAGAGCAATTAAACGCTCTTCCCCGTTTTTTGAAGAATAAATACAAAGAGGATTTATAAGCTTACATTTTGAAGAAACTTACTGCTTCCGACATATCGTCATTGACTTCGCGCATTTTGACTGTCGAACCCTGGGTATCGTTGCATGAAACGGATACGGACTGACAGGAAGCGGCAACTTCTTCTGCCGAGGCACCAAGTTCTTCGGAAATTGCTCCAAGATCTGTGGTAGATCTGAAAATCTCTTCCTTAATGCTTTCGAGAGATACTGCCATGCTCTTTAGTGTTTTGATTTCCTCAATCGAGGTCTCAACGGAATCCGAAAGAATATTGAATTTCTTTATGGCTTCGCGAATATCGTTCTGCTCATTGGTTATTACTTCATATACACGATCGGATATTTCGACTGTAACATTCGAAAGATGAATTACGTTTCCTATAATATCTTTAATTTCTTTTGCTGACTGTGCAGACGAATCTGCAAGAGATCTGATTTCGTCGGCAACAACGGCAAATCCGCGACCTGCTTCTCCGGCACGGGCTGCTTCGATTGAAGCATTGAGCGAAAGAAGATTGGTTTGAGCCGCGATGGATTCGATGGCTTTGAGAACGGTTTCGATTTCGTCGACTGCGGAATTTGTTTCTCTGATTTTCTGTTTTATGTTTTCCATTGCCTCAACAGATTCGTTTGAGCCTTCGTAAACCGAATTCATGCAACGGTTTGCTTCGTTGTTGGCATCTTTTATGGCTTCGGATGCACCGGTAAGCATTGTGATATTTCCGTTTATTGCTTCGACGTTTTCGCCGAGTTCGGATGCTTTTTCTGTCATAATCTGTGCGTTTTCGGCAACGTGTTGTGAGGTTGCCGCAACTTCATCAATGGCGGAACTGATTTGATTAATCGAATCAACGTTGCTTCCTGTCATCCGATCAACATTCATGATGGCATAACTTAATTCGGAAGCGGAATTCTGAACGCTTCCTATGGCAACGGTCAAAGCGTCCTTAAGCGTATCAAAAGCCAAAATTATGGCTGCGGTTTCTTTTATTTTGGAATGAGCGTTACAGGAAACCGATACATCGCCGGTACTTAACTTTTCGAGGTCTTTGGCCACGATTGAAAGCGGTTTTGCAAAACGTGAAGAAAGATACAGCGAAAATGCACCTGAAAGAAGAATGCACACAATACATATTATTATGGTAATTTTGGCAACATTTGAAATGCCGGACATAACATCGTCTTTATCGGCGGTAAGAACGGCAATGTAATGCGAACCTTCACCGATGTAGTACGCTGCAAGTTTTTCGGCTCCTTTGTATTTGTATGTGACACAGGCGGGAGAAGGTTTTTCACCTTTTGAAAGTTTTTCAACAAGACCTTTTACGGCTTCATTTTCCACGGGATTTCCGATTTTTGAAGATTCCGGATGGTAAAGCATTGTGCCCTCGTCATCTACGAAATAAACGTAAGCTGAACTGAGGCCGAGACCCGAAACATCGGAATATTTGGCTGCAAAATGATCTATGTATGTTCCGGCGCCAACATAACCGATGGGATTGTCGTGCGAATCAAAAATCGGAACGTAGAAAGACATGATAATGTCGCCTGATGCGGGACTTACCATTGTTCCGGTATTATAAAAACCGTCGGACGAAAGCATTGCGTCCTGAAGTTCTTTCAGACTCTCACCTTCACGTAATTTTACGCCGACCATGGACTTGTTGGGATGCGCCAAAACTGTTGAGTCCCAAGAAGCAAGATATATTCCTTCAAAACCTTCGAGTTCGTCGAAATAATCAAGCGTATATTGCTCAACTTTAGCTGCCGTAATGGCATTTTCACTGTCGAGAATAGCCTGTTCGATTATTGCCGCTTTGGAGTATGCTTCCATAACGACTCTTGAAGTGTGAATTGATTCGTCAAAAGCCTGTCCGCTTCCTTCTATAATCGTAACGAGAGAATTGCAAGTTGTTTCGTTAAGTTCCGCGGTGCTGTTTTGAATCAAAAGAAGGCTGATAATGACTACGGAAATAATCATGGGAACGGTAGAAAGTAAAATAAGAGCGAATTTCATACCGAGTTTTGAACCGAGAGTTTTGTTGTTGACCATAAGCTTTCACCCCCTGAGAAAAAATAAGACAATCGAGAATGGTTGTCGTTAATGAATATTTGTAACCTTTTATAACAATATAACCCACAAACGATAGTTTGTACACGAATTTCACACTTTTTTCATTGTTTTGGTGGACAAAAAGTGCCAAAAAGGTGTCCGTTATTTGTCACATTGCGAAATAAGTTGATAAAATGCGTTTGTTTTGCTAAAATAAGTATCGTTTCGGGAAAAAGGAACAATGTGAAAATCATTGACAGCTTACTCTGAGGTAAGGCGGAGAGATGCTTCATTCAGCCATTGCGAAAGTGAGAAGGCGAAGCAAATCTGAGAAACCAAGTCCTAAGACTTCCCCGATTCAGATTATGTTTCTTTGGTAAGAAAGGAGATTAATTATGTCAAAGAAAGCCAAAATCATTTTGGTGTCTGTTTTTGCGGCGCTTATTCTTGCCGCAATGAGTGTGGTTTTAATTTTTTATGTGCAAAAACCAAACGCAGGCACAAAGCAATTCACTGTTTCGGTTGTAAGCGAGAGAGACGGTTACAGCTATCAAAAAGAGGTCAAATCAGACCTGGATTCACTCGGAGATTATTTGAGAACATGGGACAAATGTTCGTGGGAGGATTCCTCGTACGGAATTTATGTTCACGGCTTCGACGGTTACATGGATGACTCGGACAATCAGTATTGGTGGAATGTGTCCGTGAACGGAGAATCTGCGGTAACGGGTTGTGATGAAATCATGCTCACCGACGGCGACGTTTATGAGTTTATTCTGATGCAGGGGTGGTAGATGCCGGTCAAAACAATTACAAGGATAGCACTTATGAGTGCGCTCCTTTACGTGTCAAAATTTGCGCTTGACGCCATACCGAACGTGGAACTTGTTTCTTTTCTTCTTATCATATATACGATTGTTTTTGGAAAAGAAACGTTTATTGTCGCAACGGTTTTTAACCTTTTTCAGTTTATTCAGTGGGGAGCGGGCGACTGGCTTATCATGTATTTGTACATATGGCCGCTTCTTGTTCTCGTAACACTTCTTTTAAAAAAGATTGTGAAGGAAGAATTCTTGATTTGGGCCGTTGTTTCGGGAGCGTTCGGACTTGCGTTCGGACTTCTTTGTACGCCGGTGTATCTTGTTGAGGTCGGACCGACAACCGCTTTGGCAAAATGGGTTTCGGGACTTGTGTTCGACATACCTCACGGCATATTCAACTTTTTGATTATGCTTGTACTCGGAAAGCCCATGTACAAACTTTTGAAAAAATTAAAAATTGCATATGAAAAGTAATTTATGCGAAAGTGTACCGGTGTTTCGGTACACTTTCGTTTTTTTGTGGGGCAGAAAATCAATTTACAACAGAAATGAAAAAAATAACAGGATATGTTGTAATTTGGCTTGCGGTCGGAGAATAAATTACAACAACAGTCGAAAATACGCGAGATATGTTGTAATTTGCGCCGGGTGTAGAGGGGATAATTACAGCAATAGGGCTGATTATTGCAAATATGTTGTAATTCATAAGAATAAGTGCAGGAAACTTGTTATATTGATATTTTCAAGGGAACAGAATATAATTCTTATTGAGAAAAGTTCCCAATAAGGTGGCTGAAATGGAAAAAAGAAACACTGTTCAAAAAGAATTGGTATATAACGCCGTTTTGAGTTTTAAAGGGCATGTTACCGCCGAGGATGTGTATCAATATATTAAGGTGAAAAAGCCGAACATCGGTCGTGGAACCGTTTACAGAAATCTTAACACTTTGGCAGACGAAGGTGCCATAAGAAGAGTTGAGATTCCAAACGGACCGGATCGTTTTGATTTTACGCTCGAAAATCACTACCACGTTCAGTGCGTTAAATGCGGTCAGGTATTTGACGTTGACATGGATGAAATTTCCGATATGGAAAAAAGGATAAAAGATAAGCATGGAATGAATTTTTTATCATACGATCTTCTGTTTAAAGGAATATGCGAAAAATGCGAGCAAGAGGAGATGAATAATGCGGGAGCGGGTTCTAAGGCAAATTAGTATAAGACACATTTTTTCTTCTTGCAAAAAAATGAAAAATAAAAGATAATTAATCTTAGCGTAAGGGGTGGAGACTGTCATGCAATTGCGAATGCATTGCATTTATGCTGAGTGTTAGTCTGTTATGGGAGACCCGTTTCCGCGTGTCTCCCTTCTTTATGCAAAAAAGAATTAAGACATTATATTCCCTAAGTTTGGAATATTCGGAGGTATGATGATTAATGCTTTTCTGTCAAAATTAAAAGAATCTTTGTTTTCAGTTTTGCCGATTGTGATTATGGTTTTTGTGCTGGGATTGACTCCCGCAGTGTCGCTTACGACGACGGAGACGGTTATTTTTGCCGTTTCGGCACTGTTTCTTATAATAGGTATCGGTCTTTTTAATCTCGGTGCGGATATTGCGATGACTCCCATGGGAGAATATATGGGCATCGGCCTTACCAAAACGAGAAAACTTGAACTGCTTCTTATAATAAGCTTTTTTATGGGACTTCTCATAACCGTGGCGGAACCGGATCTTTCCGTTTTGGCTGCACAGGTAAACAATGTTATGAACGGGACGACTCTCATTTTTACGGTTGGCGCGGGTGTCGGATTGTTTCTTCTTTTGGCGGTTTTGAAAACGGTATTTAAGATTAATCTTTCCAATATGTTAATGCTTTCTTATATGCTTCTTTTTGCCTTGTGTGCTTTGATGATTGAAGTGGGAAAAGCTGATTTTGTTCCTCTTTCTTTCGATTCCGGAGGCGTTACGACCGGGCCGATTACGGTTCCATTTATTATGGCTTTCGGAATCGGTATAGCTTCTACCGTCGGCGGACATGATGCAAATGAGAATTCCTTCGGCCTTATTTCGTTATGTTCGGTAGGACCGATGCTTGCGGTTATGTTCCTTTCTCTTGGAGCAGACGGCGCTATGACGTATGAGTTGGCAGATTATTCGGTGGAATCAATATTGGGTGCAGGATTTTTAACGATTGTTGCAGCCAAAATGTTAGAGGTTGTAAAAGCGCTTGGATTAATCGTAATCTTCTTTTTCATAGTTCAGATTTTTATTCTGAAACTTCCGAAGAAAAGATTGAAACATATAGTAATCGGAATAGTATACACTTTTATCGGCTTGGTGATTTTTTTGACCGCGGTTGAAATCGGATTTATGCCGATAGGTTTTAAAATCGGTCGGGAACTTGCAGGAAAAGGACGGTTTATAGTTATATTTATTTCTTTCATTCTGGGATTCATTGTAGTACTTGCCGAGCCTGCGGTTCATGTCCTCAACAAACAGGTTGAAGAAGTAACCGGCGGTACGATTACCAAGAAAGCTATGCTTATAGCTCTTTCGGTGGGTGTCGGATTGTCAATCGGGCTTTCGGTAATAAGAATAATTTTCGGATTCTCGATTCTTTATTATTTGATTCCGGGATATTTTGTTTCGCTTCTTTTAAGTATTTTTGTCCCGAAAATCTATACGGCGATAGCTTTCGACTCCGGCGGTGTTGCAAGCGGTCCTCTGACTTCGGGCTTTATTCTTCCCCTTGCAATCGGAATATGTTCGACAATTCGCGGGGAAGACGCCATTTTATCATGTGCATTCGGTGTTGTTGCCATGGTTGCCATGACCCCGCTTATTACGATACAGGTGTTGGGCTTTAAAGCAATTGCCATGAGAGTCATGAGGGAGCGAATCGTAATGAAGCGGATTACAAATGCCGATGACGAACAGATTATTTATTTTGATTACAGGAGTTAATTATGGCGGAAAGGAAAAATCGCAAAAACAATACATCATCAAACAGACTGATGCTTCTTGTTACAATTGTAAACCGTAAAAAGGCAGAATATTTTACAGATCTTATACAAGGCTATTCTGCCAATTTTCAGTTTGTGACATTGGGCGAAGGAACGGCGGACGAGAGCATGCTTTCGACACTGGGACTTTCGGATTCAGATAAGGCCGTTATTTTCAGTGTTATCAAAGAAGAACGTCAGGATGAGATATTAAGGGTAATAGACGACAGATTCAATTCAATAAAAGACGGAAAGGGAATCGCCTACACGATACCTTTTTCCAGTGTGATAGGCGCTAATATTTTTAATTTCTTAAGTGACAACCGTCAGACATTTATATAGGAAAAGAGAGGTGCAGATATGAGCGATAAAAAGTACGAAATGATTCTATGCATAGTAAATTCGGGATATTCCGAACTTGTAATGGATGCTGCAAAAGCAGCGGGTGCCGGCGGAGGAACGCTTATTCACGCAAGAGGAACGGCAAATAAAGATGCGGAGCAGTTTTTTCATATAAGCATTGAGCCGGATAAAGACTGCGTTATGATGCTTGTTCCCGAAAAAATAAAGGACGATGTTTTGCATGCAATATATCAAAAAGCGGGCTTGGATACGCCCGGACAGGGAATTGCATTTTCTATGCCGATATCTAAGGCAGTGGGGCTTCCGAAATAAGCCTCATTTTTTATTGCTTATTTTTAGTACAAAACACTTGAAATTTCGAAAATATGTTCGTATAATGTTATTTGGAGGACGAACACATGTACGAGATAACGGACGGGCTTTCGATTTCGGATAAATTAGAGATTCTTGCGGATGCGGCAAAGTATGATGTTGCATGTACATCAAGCGGCGTTGACAGAAGCGGCAAGGAAGGGTATCTGGGCAATTCCTGTGCGGCGGGAGTGTGCCATTCTTTTGCGGCGGACGGAAGATGCATTTCACTTTTGAAGATTCTTATGACGAATCACTGCATGTATGATTGCAAGTATTGTCACAACAGGAAATCAAACGATATAAGGCGAGCCACTTTTACTCCGAGAGAAATATGCGATTTAACGATTGAATTTTATAAAAGGAATTATATAGAAGGATTGTTTTTGAGTTCAGGTGTGATAAACAATCCAGAATATACAATGGAGAAGATGTGCGAGACATTAAGGCTTCTTCGAACAGAGTATAAGTTTAACGGGTATATTCATGTTAAGGCAATTCCCGGTGCGCCGCAGGAACTCATATACTCGGCAGGCCTTCTTGCGGACAGAATCAGTATTAATATGGAACTTCCGACGGAAGAAAGCCTTTCGAGACTTGCACCGCAAAAGACTTTCAATACGATTTTTAAGAATATGGGGCAGATTACGAATACCATTGCCGCACACAGACAGGCTATCGGGAAAGATGCGAGGATGGAGAGAGCAGGGATTAATTCTCATCTGGATAACAGTATTTTTTCACCGGATTCTCTTAGAATCGAAGAGAAGGAGAGAGTTTTTCAATACCCTGCGGATGCCAAAGATAAGGCATTGAAAAGAAGATTTGCAAGCGCCGGACAGAGTACTCAAATGATTATCGGCGCTTCCGGAGAGACGGATTTCGAACTTGTGAGAACCACACAGTTTCTATATCAGAATTTTGACTTAAAAAGGGTATTTTATTCAGGATATGTACCCATTAACGAAGACAGTAATCTCCCGGCAATCGGAACACCCGTGCCGTTACTCAGAGAACACAGACTATATCAGGCGGATTGGCTTCTAAGGTATTACGGATTTAGGGCGGACGAGATATTAAGCGAAAAGAATCCGAATTTTGACGAGAAGATTGATCCTAAGTGCTTTTGGGCTATTACTCATTTGGAGAATTTTCCCGTTGAAGTTAATAAGGCGAGTTATGACGAACTTTTGAGGGTTCCGGGAATCGGACCAATCGGAGTTAAGAAGATTATGAGCGCCAGAAGATATACAAAGGTTACATTCCCCATGTTAAAAAAGATGGGAATAGTATTGAAACGCGCACAGTATTTTATTACCTGCGACGGAAGAATGCTTGAAAATATTCCGCTTGAAAGTTCATATATCAGAGGACAACTTGCGGGAATAGAGCAAAAAGAAAATTTCAAGATTCAGAATCCGGAAGGATATCGACAGATGAGTCTTTTTACGGATTTTAAGATGCAACAACAGGTGTGAAAAATGCCGGAAAGAGATAGATTATGTATGTATACACTTGCGTAAGAGAATACGATGCGATGCTTACATGTATATACGTTGCGTGGGCAAGCGGAAGAGGGCATGAGAATATTAGACTTGAACTTGAGCCCTTCGGACAGTATTCTATATTTGATGAATATATTCATGTGGATGCCGATTCTGAGAAGGCGGAGAAAGTAATGGATGCCGTTAACAGAAAGATTTCTCCGCGATTTTATTCGGAACTTGCATATTGCTCGATGGCCTATGAAGAGGATATTCTCGATAACATGTACAGAATGATGCTTCTTGGATTTACATACGGAGAGAGTGCCCTTTACAGAGTTCAGAACAATTGCGTGATGAGACATCAGCAAATAAGAAAGAGGCTTGGCAAGGAAGTATGTCGATTTCAGGAGTTTACGAGGTTTCATGAGATAGAGGGCAATGTTTACGTGGCTCACATAGAACCAAAGAGCAAACTTGTTGCGGCACTTGGACCGATATTTAAAGACAGAATGCCTTCAGAGAATTGGATGATAGTGGATGATGTTCATTCGGAGGCTGTCGTTCATCCGAAAAATGAGAACTTTTATATACGAATTCTTAATGAGGATGAAATGCAAAGACTTCTTAAAACCGAGCAAGCGAATGATGAATACACGGATATGTGGAAAGTCTTTTTCGATGCCATAGCAATTGAGGAACGAAAAAATCCGAGATGTCAGCGTACTCTTTTTCCGATATGGACAAGGAAGCATGTAGTGGAATTCAGCACAGGAGAGGATTAAAATGCAAAAGAAAGTTGTATTTTTTGATATAGACGGAACGATGTGGGACTGGGACGGAATTATTCCGGACAGTACGATGGAAGCGGTCAGGAAACTTAAAGCAAACGGACATATTCCCATCATTTGCACGGGACGCTCGAAAGGCCATATTAGAGATGAGAAACTTTTGTCTTTGGAATTCGAAGGAATGATTGCTGCCTGCGGCTCTCATGTTGAATATAACGGAGAGATTCTTTACGAAGATTATCTTGATAAAGAACTTGTTAAGAGAATAGTCGAAGTTTCGAAAGAGTGTAATGCACCAATAGTTCTCGAAGGAAAGAAAAAACACTGGATTTCTGTTAAGGGCTTTGATAAAGACCCTTTTGTGGACAGAATGATTGAAGCCATGGGCGAAGATGCGATTCTTACAGACGAGTATTCCGATGATATGGAAGTGAATAAGTTTGCGGGAGACATCATAAGAACCACCGATTATCCGAGATTAAAAAGCGAACTTGAGAAGGATTTGTTTATTATCGAGCATGGAAATTGCCAGGGCTTTGAGGAAGAGGATGCCGATGAAAATGCAATTCTCGGAGTTTTCGAAGGTATAAAGTACGGCACAAGCAAAGCAATGGGCATTCGAATGATATGCGAGAAGCTTGGGATAGACATTTCCGATACATTCGGAATCGGTGACAGCAATAATGACATTGAAATGATACAATATGTCGGAACGGGAATTGCTATGGGTAACGCAACGGAAGGATTAAAGAAAGAAGCCGATTATGTTACGAGCGACATTCATGATGACGGAGTGTACAAGGCTTTGGAACATTTTGGATTGATATAAATGGGAAACATGAAACTTAAGGAACGTGCAAAATAATTACAAAGAGATATTCCGGCTGTCTTTCTTGCGTTAAAATGCAAGGAAACTCCTCTAATGGCCAAAATACTTGCGGGTATAATAATAGGATATGCATTGTCGCCCATAGATTTAAGATAACAAGCGGGAATTCTCGGTTCTTCAAGTGCCGAGATGAAAGCGAAAAATAAAGTTCATACTTGAAAAACGAACGCCCGTTCGATATAATATAAGTATGAACAGAGCCATCAAATATCGAATATATCCTACAACTGAACAAGAAACACAGTTTCAAAAAACATTCGGGTGTTGTCGTAAAGTGTATAACCTTATGTTAGCGGATAAGATTAGAAACTATGAAGAAACAAAGTCCTTCGGAAAGCATACACCTGCGATGTATAAAAAAGAATATCCTTTTTTGAAGGAAGTTGACAGCCTTGCTTTGGCAAATGTTCAACTTAATCTTCAAGGCGCATTAAAGAACTGTTTTGACAAAAGCCGTAAAAGATGTAACGGCTTTCCTAAATTCAAATCGTCAAAACACAGTAGAAAGGCATATACGACCAATAATCAAAACGGTACGGTTGCCATAGTAGACAATAAGTACATACGATTACCCAAAATCGGAAAGGTGAAGGCGATAATACACAGACAACCGAAAGAGGGATGGATAATCAAATCGGCAACAGTCTCGATGGATAGTGACGGTAAATACTATGTTTCGATTCTTTTTGAGTTTGAAGAAGTTGTTTCCTCTTAT
>JAZQQI010000007.1:0-106079 GCA_045628965.1 Lachnospiraceae bacterium
CAGAATAAACTGCTTAGCTTATTCTTTCACGTTTACTTTTTTAAAGGTTTCTTTCTCTGAATAATTCTCTGTGATTTCCATCACTTTTTTAGAACTTTCAGGGTTGCATTGCTGTTTATTTGTCAAGGTTCTGTGCGCTGCCCTCATCGGCAGTGCTTGTCTAATATAACACTCTGAAATGTGAATGTCAACAACTATTTTTAAAATTTTTTCAATTTATTTTTATATCAAATTCGGTGTCTGTAAAATGCACGAATTATTCTTATTTTTCCTTATATTATTTGTAAAAACTATCCACATATTATTGCTCTTTGTGTTGAAATTTTTATCTTTTGATTATTTCTCGCGGGGTGGGATTTTACATAACATACAGCCAATCTCCGCGATACTGTTGTAATCGGCGCGCGGAAAGTGACCCCCATTACAGCCAAAACTAAAAAAACGCGAGATATGTTGTATTTTGATTTCTCGCGGGGTAGGATTTTACATCACAAACAGCCAATCTCCGCGATACTGTTGTAATCGGCGCGCGGAAAGCGCCCCCAATTACAGCCAAAACTAAAAAAACGCGAGATATGTTGTATTTTGATATCTCGCGGGGTGGGATTTTACATAACATACAGCCAATCTCCGCGATACTGTTGTAATCAGCGCGCGGAAAGTGACCCCCATTACAGCAAAAATTAAATAATCGCGAGATATGTTGTATTTTGATATCTCGCGATTGTAGATTTTACATCACATAAGGCCAATCTCCGCGAAACTGTTGTAATCGGCGCGCGGAAAGTGACCCCCATTACAGCAAAAATTAAATAATCGCGAGATATGTTGTATTTTGATTTCTCGCGGGGTAGGATTTTACATCATATATGGCCAATCTCCGCGATACAGTTGTAATCGGCTCGCGGAAAGCGCCCCCAATTACAGCAAAAATTAAATAATCGCGAGATATGTTGTATTTTGATATCTCGCGATTGTAGATTTTACATCACATAAGGCCAATCTCCGCGAATCTATTGTAATTCATGGAAAAGCCTGTCTATTTTATTCCAGTCAGTACAGCGTTCGAAACTTTCGTTGGGCATTTCGACTTGATTCCAAGGCCGATCGAATACCGCAGTCGTACAACCGTCAAAATGAAGAAGATGCTCGAATGCCGATGGCGAATCTTCCACAGCAAAATCAAATGTCATTTCATATAATTTATCAATAGTCATATTATACGTGCAGTCGGAATAAAATTTCTCCCGTCCGTATTTGTCGACGCAAAACAAAGGAACTCTCTTCAGGCCATGCCCGTCGAGCCATTTTCTTGAGGCTTCATAAGCATTGAAAGGTCTTCCCGTAATAATCTTAATGTCATGGTCTTCATCAAACCATTTATTTATTGTCGATACTGCACCCGGTGTTTCCTCAAAACTCAAAAGGTTCTTCGGAAGGTGTCCCGCCTCCAACATTTCATCATATTGAATGTCATTCAAATCAAAAGCTTTTTGAAGATTGAAATATTTCACATCTTCATATGGAACATCTATTTCAAACATCTCTTTTGCAATTTTCGAGAAAAATCTCGCCGTTTCGCATATTACGTCATCAAAATCAATATATACTCTCATTCTGTTTCCTCTATATTTATATAGAAACTTTTCTACTTATTTTCTTCGTACTCGGCAATCGTTTCCTCAAGAATATCGCATGCCGTCTCAATTGTAAGAAGACATCCTTTCTCAGGACTGTAAGATTGCGGTTTTATGTCTTTGCACAATGTCGATTGGTACCTGGCATTGAACTTCTTCATCAGAATCGTCACAACCGGTTTGATATCCTTACTCTCATGACTTTTGGCTTCAACATATTTCATGGAAAGAACCGCTGCCGCAGAAAGCACTGCTCCGCACGTGTTTCCGGTCTGAATTCCTCCTCCGAAAGAAGCAACCATAATCATATCATGATCGTGAAGTCCCAAGTTATAATATTCATTTGCCGCGCGAATAATTGTCTCCGCGCAATTATAGTTTTGTCCATAATATTTTTCTGCATAATCTTTTAACATAGCAATTTTATCCTTATATAAATACATTTTTTTATCTAATCGTATGACATATTCTAACATATTTCTTTTTCATTGATAACACTCAATTTTTGCACAAGAAAATCATTCAATTTTCGCTCAAAAATTACTATCGGAAATATCTATATTCTGCTCGTGAAAAACAAGTGTTACATAATAATATGGACTCTTTATATCAATTTACCAAAGTCACCGGACTCGTCTACAAATATGCTTAATACGTTATTTATCATTTGCACCCTCAAAAAAATGGCAGGGTAATATTCCCTGCCGTTCGGTGGACCAAAGACCATTACAGTCAGCCCTATTAAACAATATCAAATACAAGTATTTTGTCAACCTTTTGGATATCCTTATTTTTTAGCTCTGAAATAATACGAAGTTACCGCAAATATCGCCCCGGCGATAACCACGCCAGTCACTGTTCTCAAAATTCCGGTAACGGCCGCTCCCTTCCCGCTAAGCAATATTATCAACAGGATGAACGTTGCAATTAATGCGGCTATGCCAATTCTCACCGAATTAAAATAGAACACTCCGCCTTTTGCAATATCTGCCTTTTTGCATGCCAAGTACATACCGGCCAAAGATAAAACAATTACAACAACCGCTCCCAAAATCCACGCCAAAAGATAGAATTTTGAAAACTGAACGCATGTAATGAATTCAATCTCCGAAATAATCAATACAAAATATGCTATCAACGTTCCGTCCATTCCTCCGGAAACACTCTTTGAGAATACCAGGCCGGTGTGCATCATTATTCCCCAAAGCAGATACAATATGTTGTCAATAATAAAATCACTATATATGCTGCCGATATTGCACAATATAACCGATAAGCTTAAATACAAGACAAACGAAAACAGCAAAAATAAGCATCCTGAAGCAAGATCCGTTCCGCAATCTTTCAGTTTTGAAATAGGTAAAGAAGCTTTGAATATCCTCTGTTTTCTATTATCCAAAACAGCCCATCGGATTATCATGCAAATCTGACAAACAATCACAGATATCGGAATTGCAACTTCACATATCACCTGAGCCGATTCTTGAATTACAGACCAAGCGTTTCTTGTCATCAATCCCAAATATGCTATAAAAGCCAAAATTATTCCGAGAGATATCAAAAATTCCGTAAGCCATAAAAATTTGTCTCTTGTAATTACATATTTTATCTCTTTCATTATCTGACTCCCCCTTTTCTAAGCAACGTATACACATCCGACAACGTAACCTTTTCATTATCGATTATTTCCGCTCCGGCTTCCAAAAGTTTCCCTTCATTTGTCTTTCTGTCACCATAAGCAAGAACCTTTAATGTGTTTCCTGTTATTTCAGAAACAACAAAATCCTTCAATTTTGTCTCGTCCGCTTTGACTGTCCATTTGTCAACCTTCGAAAAAGCGTCATCAATAGTTCCCTTATATAAAATTCTTCCGTTATCAATAAAAATAATTTCATCACACATATTTTCGATATTTCCAAGGTCGTGGGACGAAATCAGAATACATTTGCCCTCATCAGCCGCATTCCTGATTATATTTCTAAAATCAATTCTCGCATCGTTATCAAGCCCGTTCTCAGGCTCATCCATAACAATCACATCTGTATCTCTCGCCATTACCAGAGCTATCTGAAGTCTCTTTTTTTGTCCGAGAGAAAGATTGTCTGCAGATTTTTTGGTATCAATAGAAAAAACATCACAATATTTGTCAAAAACCTCATCGGAAAAATTGGTATAAAAACTCTTATAATACTTTACAAATCTCTTAACGGAATACGACGAAACAAAAATAGGTTCGTCAGGAATAAGTCCTATTTTTTCTTTTGCGACCGAATTTTCATACACTGCACTTTTGTCCATAAGGATTTCTCCTTCATCAGGTTTGAAAACTCCCGTAACGCAGTTAATTATCGTCGATTTGCCGGCTCCGTTGGCTCCTATGAGTCCGTATATTTTGCCGGATTCAAGATTAAAACTTATATTCTCTATTACATTTTTGTCATTATATGCTTTAGTCAAATTGTTAACCGATATCATATAAGCACCTCCTAAATCAGACCATACAATTCCGCGATAATCTCTTGAATCTGCTCAAGAGTATACCCCGCGTGTTTTAGTTCAATCATTTCACTTCGCAATCGATTTTTGCATTTATCAAGATTCAGACAATATTCGCTCGGTGCACTTTCGGCAATATACGTTCCCTTTGCTTTAATCGTCTCTATCACTCCCTGCCTCTCCAACTCGGCATAGGCCTTAGAAACCGTTGAAGGAGTGATGTTTAAAGAGGCTGCCATTTTTCGAACACTCGGTACCGCATCACCCGGCAAATAAACCTTCTTCACAATATTAATTTTGAACTGTTCCACAATCTGCTCATAAATCGGCAAGTCACTTTTGTAGTCAATTACAATCATAAACGCCTCCAAAAAAATGCTATAACTGTACTATCTGTTGTAGTACAGTTATAGCATTATAAATTTCATTTGTCAATCATAAATGTTTAATTTTTATTTCCGATGAATTATCGTTCCGCCTTTTTGTGAAATAATCATTTTATAACCAATACGGATAATCTTCTATTTCAATATATCCGTTATGATCTTTCCACAAATAGCACGCAATAAAAGCGTCCGCAAAACTTATTCCGGTAGTATATAAGAAAGCTATTAAAAACGATATTCCCAAAATGCCGAGAGCCAGAAATGCCCACGCCTTCTTTTTCTTAATTGCAAACAAATGGCCGCCGTAAGCTCCGAGGAGAAATCCGAGCCAGACATACTTTGCTTTCTTGACTTTTATGGGGTTCTTCAAGGGAGTCTCGTCTTCCGCTATCTGCTTTGCCAGTTTTTTCATGACAAAAAGCATCACTATCGATCCGCCCAGGAATACAACCAATCCCGCATATGTCAAAATGTCCGAAATAACCTTTACCACTTTTCCTCCGGACAAAATTGTTGCTGTAATATCTCCCAAACCCATTATTTCAAGACCGTCGCTTATGGAATCCAAATTTAAATCGGATGCGTAAGCATCTTTTGCCGTTGAAATAACCGACTTAACAAGGAAACCGACCGAAGACCCCAATGCTCCTATCAAAAGGACCACCAGAATTAAGCCGAATATATGCATTTTTCTTATGTTTTTTTCTCGCACCGTTGCATCTTTCGGTAAAAAAATCGATTTTTTCTCTTCCATATTTTCACCCTTAATAAAATCAGCTCGAAATCATGATTTTGCGCACAATTCCGAGCCGAATCAATTACTCAAATTCTATTGTTTTGATTCCGTCATACGTCACAAGTTCAAACCTCTTTTGCTGAGCCGTCGGAATGAGCGCCAAAATCGTATCGTCAAGATTGCCGACAAATTTATCGGCACCGCCTATAACATGAATCATAAGTTCCGAGTTGTTGTAAAGAATCATTCTTCCTTCATTAAAATAAATGTCATTATACTCGATGTCAAAATAGATTGTATCTTTCAATTTGGCACTGTAATCATAAATTTCCGCCATGTAAGCATGCTCCGCGTCATCGCTTGCATAAAAAAGCGCAACATATTCGTCATCTTCGTAAACGGATGTCAATTCGCTTTTCAAAAGAATTTCGCCGGCACTTTGAGGGCTCTGGTCTCCCGAAAAGAACATCACTCTGTTGTCGGCAATCGCTACCGCATGACCGTTTCCCGCAAATCTCACCTCCGGCACCAACGCGCTTTGATACGTATAACTCGACATCAGACTGTCCTGATAATTCTGTCCGACTTCACCGAAATTATAAAAAGCAAGTGTGGTATAAAACGAACCTTTATCCACATTCAAATACGAAACCGCGCCGAGAATTCCGTTATCGGAAATTGCTATCTCCAACGGATAGCCGTAACCCTTCATGGTCGTGTTGAAATAAAGCATTTCCCTTCCTTCCGTATCGTATACGTAAATGGGAGTGTTGCTCGTATTGTCGAGTACCGCCATGACATATCCGCTTCCCGATGCTTTGAACTTTCTGATGGGCATGCCCGTATCAATCTGTCCGCGCACCGTTTTGTCATCCATAACGTATATCGTACTTCCGTTGTAATCCGCTACCGCAACCATATTGTTTCCGATATCGATAAGCGGTTTTTGCATCATAAAAGCTTCATTCCAAATCTGGTCGCCCTTAGTATTCAAATACTTGATTCCGTCGGCGTTACAGACAATAAAACCGTCCTTGAATCTTTGAACCGTCGAGCCGGTGGATATAAAATTCTCAATTTCATTTATGACTGCAACACTTTCGTACTGTTTGCCCAAGAAGAAAAAGCGTGACAGCAAAAAGAACACGGATACCAGCACCAAAAAAGCAAGTACGCAAACAACCGCCCACATGAGCTTACTCATCTGGTGGTCCGCACGCTTTTTGTTAAATTCCGCAAAAAGGTTGTCTTTTTTCTTTTTATTGAATTGTTTGATGTTATCCGTTTCGTTTTTCATATCTTTCCTTAATCGGCAAGTGTGCTGAACTGATAAATTGTCGTTGACTTAAAGCCGTTCTTTTCGTCAAACAAAGGTCTCGCAAAATTCTTCTCGTTTGCCGAGTTGGGATAGTACTGGCTTTCAAGGCAAAGACCTTGTCTTTGTCCGTAAACTGCGCCATTCTTTCCCTTATCCGTATTGACAAAGTTTCCGATATAGAACTGAACTCCGGGAAGGTCTGTATATGTTTCCATTACGATTCCGGATTTGTCGTCAATAACCGTAGCAGCAAGTTTGAGTGTCTTATCCCAGTCATTGATGCAATAGTTGTGATCGAAACCGTTTGTGTTCTTGAGCTGCTCTTCGTTCATATCGAGCATCTCACCGATTTTCTTTTCTGTTGTAAAATCAAAAGGAGTACCCTTAACCGCTCTTATCTCGCCTGTAGGAATGCTCTCACCATCAACAGGTACAAAATTATCGGCATTAAATACAATCGATTCGTCAAGAATGTTGCCTGACTCATGACCGTTCAAATTAAAATATGTATGGTTAGTCATGTTGATGATTGTCTTCTTATCGGTTGTAACATCGTAATCAATCTTAATTGCATCTTCCTCTGTAAGTGTATATGTAACCTTTGCAAGAAGGTTTCCGGGAAGTCCGAGATCCATGTCGTCTTTCTTAATCGTAAATTCTACCGAATTATCTCCGATTTTTGCATCCCATACTCTCTTCTGAAGAGCTCCGAGCTGCGCCGTGTGAAGATTGTTTTGGTTAAAATCATTAACTTCAAGATTATATTCTTTGCCGTCAATCTCAAACTTCGCGCCGGCTGTTCTGTTGGCAACGGGTCCTACGATTGCACCGAAGCATCCGCCGTCCGTAAAATAGTTTTCCACATCTTCAAATCCGAGAATTACATCTCTTTCTTTGCCGTCTTTTCCCTTAAAAACAAAGTTTGTGATAATACATCCGAAATTCAGAAAAGAAAACTTGGTTCCGTTCTCGTTTTCGATTGTAAAAAGTTTTAAATCTTCCCCTTTCGGTCCTTTGCCGAAATCCTTTACATTAACGCTCATTTTTACCCTCCTTATAATTCAACTCTGCCATCCAAGGCTCTGAGTAATGTTACTTCGTCAATATATTCTATGTCACCGCCCACGGGAACACCCGACGCTATACGCGTAACCCTAATGCCAGAAGGCTTTATAAGTTTGCTTATGTACATAGCCGTAGTTTCGCCTTCCAACGATGAGTTGGTAGCTATAATTACTTCTTTTATATCTTCGTTTTCAAGCCTCTTAATCAATTCTTTTAGCTTAATATCCGCCGGTCCGATTCCTATCATGGGAGATATTGCTCCATGAAGCACATGATAAATACCTCTGTATTTTCCTGTTTTCTCATATGCCGCCAAATCCCTCGGATTCTCAACCACCATAATTGTGCTTTGGTCTCTGTCTGAAGCCGCACATACGGGGCAAAGATTCGAATCGGTAAGCGTCAGACATTTATCACAGTAATGAGTATTGTTTTTGGCACTTGAAATAGCCTCCGTAAGTCGGGTCACCCTTTCTTCCGGAAGGCTCACAATATAATATGCCATTCTCTGTGCAGACTTTGTTCCGATACCGGGAAGTTTTTCCAGTTCTTCGACAAGTCTGTTAATATGTCCGCTGTTAAATTCCATTTTAGAATGATAATCCGCCCAAATTCATACCGCCGGTCATCTTGCTCATGGCGTCGTTATTTGCTTCTTCAACCTGATTAAGTACATCGTTCATTGCTACCATAATAAGGTCCTGAAGGTCCTCAACATCTTCGAGGTCGAGTACTTCGGGGTTGATTATTACACTTGTAACCTCTCTTTTACCCGTAATTGTAACGGAAACCGCACCGCCGCCTGCCGTAGCCGTAAACTCTTTCGTCTCCATTGCTTTCTGGCTCTCTTCCATCTGACGCTGCATTCTCTGAGCCTGCTTAAGCATATTGTTCATGTTTCCCGGCATCATTCCTCCGGGATATCCGCCTCTTTTGGCCATCTTAGTATCCTCCTTACTAAAATTCCGATTCAAAATCTTCATCATCCTCGGTCTCTATCGGGATGTTCAGTTTCTTTGTCGAAATATTCTCATACTTTGTTCCCGTTTCATCAAGAACAAGTTCATATACTACTTCTTTTCTGACGCGCTCATTCAGAACTCCCTGAAGAATCTGTGCGCGCGGCTCTTCTTTCAGTCCTTCGTATGCCGTCTTGACTTTGGTTACAAGAATCAAAACACTCGGTTTGTCGGCATCCATCGAACACTCGAAGTTCTTCATAAAACCTTTTACAAGAGCCTCTGCATTGTCGGCTATGGAACTCCACTCATCCGCGATTTGCTTTATATCGGCAGGTATCGCGTCGGGAAGTTTGACTTTTGTCTCAATTATTGCCCCTTCAGACTGAGGATTGTAATTCATTCCTCCTGCAGGCACCAAAGCCACTCCGTTTTCAAGCTGTTTTTCTATATTTCTTATTCGATCCATAATCGCATCGGGTTTTCTGTCCATCTGGGGCATGCAAAGCTTTATAAGCGTCATCTCGGTAAGGACTCTGCCCTGCGTTGTCAATTTTAACTGTCCCGTCAAATCCGACAACACTCTTATGTATCTCATTATCGTACCGAGTTCGGCTTTCTCCGAATCTTTTTTCATTTCGGCAAAAGACTCGCTCGTTACATCGAGAAGTTCCGCCGGCGTATCGGCACTTTTTATTAACATCAAATTTCTCAAATACCATGTAAAGTCGGCTACGAATCGTCCGATTTCCGTTCCGGATACAACTACGTCTTCGAGGTCTTTTATAACTGCGGTAACGTTCTGTTCTATTACATGATTGAATACCCTGCTGTAAACGTCGGTCTTTACCGCTCCCAGCGACACCAAAACTTTATCAAGAGTCAGTTCCTCTCCGAGATAAAAAGCTATGCACTGATCAAGAAGCGAAAGTGCATCACGCATGGAACCGTCTGCTGCCTTTGCAACATAATGAAGCGCTTCATCCGTCGCTTTGACATTTTCTTTATCAACAAGTTCGCGCATTCTGTCAACGATTGATTCGAGTGCGATACGTCTGAAATCGTATCTCTGACATCTGGACATAATCGTCACAAGAATCTTATGGGCTTCCGTAGTTGCAAGAATAAAAATGACATGTTCCGGCGGCTCTTCCAAGGTTTTTAAAAGTGCGTTAAATGCTTCTCCCGAAAGGTTATGCGCCTCATCGATAATGTATATCTTGTACTTGCCCATGGTGGGACGGTACTCTACTTCTCTTATCAGTTCTCGAATATTGTCAACACCGCTGTTTGAAGCAGCATCCATTTCGACTACGTTTAAAGATGTGCCATTGGCTATTGCCTTGCAGGTCTCGCATTCGAGGCAGGGATTTCCGTCCACCGGATGTTCACAGTTGACGGCCTTCGCCATAATTTTGGCAAGAGTGGTTTTACCCGTTCCTCTCGTACCGCAAAAAAGATACGCATGACCGATTCGATTCTGTCTTATTTGATTTTTTAAAGTTGTGACTATCGCATCCTGGCCTTTGACTTCGTCGAAAGTCTTGGGACGGAATTTACGATATAACGCCATATAAGACATTTTGTTTCCTCTTTTATAAAACCATCAATTCCTTCATCATTTTTCCGCAATCCGTCAAATCGTCGTCGGTAAAACCTTTGACCTTATCACATGACGGAACAAGAATCGATGATGTTTCATCCTTATTTGACAGATTCCAAATTACGTAACTTATCTTATTCTCTGTCAAAAGTTTCATCCAGATATCTGTCTGTTCTCTGTTTATTACGCCGTTTCCGTCTGCATGACCTACGCCGAATTCCGTTACAAAAACAGGAAGATTCTTTGACAAAGCATACTGTAACTTTTCTCTGATGGGCTCTCTGTGAGATTCGGCATAGAAATGAAGAGTATACATGATATTGTCATATTCAAGAGGCGAATCTGCGGCATCGTCAACGTTTTGCGACCAAATCGGAGTGCCGACAATGATAACCTTCTTATCATCAAGTTCTTTGATAACCGGAATCACCCTGTTCGCATAATTTTTAATCATTTCCCAGGTTGCCTTCTCGCCGGTTTCAAGATTCATGTTCGGCTCGTTGCAGATTTCATATATAACATTTCCGTATTTTTTAAGACGCGGAACAATATTTTTAAAGAATTTGATTGCCATGTCGGTATGCATGTTCGGATCGTAATCAAAAAGAATATGCCAATCCACCAAGCAATAGATTCCGAGTTTGTCACAAATTTCAACACCTTTTTCAATAAGATTCTCAAGTTTCTCTCTTTGAGCATCGTCTCCGTCGGCATATCCGGACTGACCGTCCGCAAAAGCCGAATACATCGCAAGACGCATAATACTTACTTTATATTCATTGGCAAACTGAGCAAATGCCTCCTCATTAATATACTCCGGATAAATCGAAATATTGTGAGTGCTTATTCCTCTGAGTTCAACAATATTGCCTTTTAAATCGCATAACTTTGAGCCTTTAACACAGAGCTCTCCGTATTTTTCAAATGGTGTCATTATTTACTCCTTATCGCTCCCCATATACAAAACTACAATCCTTGATATTATACCACATTTTTGATTCTTTTTGCCATAAGATTCTTATCATAAAAAGAAAACCCTTCCTGCCGGCTTTGGCAAAAAGGTTTTTCGTTCTTTAATATAGTATTCCGTCGTAGTACTCGAGAAGCATTATTACAACTCCGTCGTAGTTGTCTTCCTTAAGTACGGAATCCTGTGCTTCCCAACCGTAATCAGCCACATCGTCCACCGTATCAGATACAGCTTCGGCAGGATGTTCTTCGGCCTCGTACAAATCCTGCGATTCCTGCCAGCTTTCGTTCAAATCTTCCCAGACTATCGAATAAAGCTGCGGCTGCTCCAGGAAGTGGACTACCGCCTCCTCGATATTCTCTTCGGAGTATGTCGCCAAAAGGGCCTTTTCATAAGCGTTTTCTATGTACTGATAATACATTTCCACATTGGCTACATATGCCAAAAATGCATCACTGCTTTCATCCATTGTCACGTAACTAAGGAAATTGGCTTCGCTCTCTTTAAAATATCCTTTGTAATGCGCAAGCTCATGCGAATAAAGGCTTGGGAAATAGAATCTTGACGTATATTTGTTAAGGCTCACTTCTTTTGTATACACATAAGTGTATCCGCCAATTCCACTCCATTCCAAGATGTCAGAGCAAAGCGCATACTTCGGTCTTCCGTAAAAACCTCTTAACCTCGGGTATATATCACTTTTGCTTTTGACCGCTTCAACTATTTTGGCTTCGACATTTTCATCGTAAATAAGTCTTCCGCTTTCTTCCCTTTCAACGAGTGACGCAAGGTAATTCGTCTTAAACACAATAAAGTTTCTCAATGTTTCAATATCGGAAAATGTATACTCTCTTCCGGATGCATGAAGCGTGTCGGCATGGTCGGCACGTATGGGAACAAGCCACGTAAACGTAAAAAGGAAAAGTGTAAGCACCGCAAGAAACAATGTGAACTTGCTAAATACTTTGACAAACTTTTTGTATATCTTTTTCTTTCTCAAGAATATTAAAAGAATCGCCGCAAGTGCCTCAATAATAAGAACAACCGCCGCAAAATACATAAGAATTTCGCCGAATGCCACCTTCGACCAGTTGTTCACAGGTCCCATGACATTTACAATAATTGGATAAAACGAATCCGCGTAAAAATTAGCAAACGGCTTTATGAACGCCAAAATATTCAATATTACGGATAATATCAAAAGAGCAATTACCGCTATCCAATACACACCAAGTTTTTTCTTTTTTTCCATCTATATATTCCACCTGTCATCAAGCTTATCTGTAAATACGAACTCTGACATTAAGTTTACCCTTTTTGCTTGTACCTTGTAAACCGTCATATGTGAATTTGCCGTATCCGCGAACGCTTATCATCTCGCCCGCATGAACCGCTTTCGCGTTTTGAGATACGTCAAGCTTTTCTGATGACGCAGGCGGGAATTCATGCAAGTTATTTGGTCCTGTTATTTGCAGAACGCTGCACTAGTATTTCCCTTTTTCTTTAATTATATTTTTCAATCTGATGTTTTTATCAAATATATCCTCTGTTGTACCGTTTAAATTAAGTAAACTTTTTATGCACCATTCCGGATCCTGAGTGTGATAAGAATAATACACGTCACTCATTTGTTTGTGGTCGAACATTTTCATAATATAGGCCGTATCCTGTTCTCTTGTATACGCAATATACCTATACATGTATCCAATCCAAAACAATACTGCTTTCGAGTATTTCTCTTTACCGTACGAAGAATCTCCAAACTGTTCCCAAATGCTTTGAAGACCGTCATTTATATCAAACGATATTGATTTGTTATTATCCAGGCTTTTTAATAAATCAGAGTATAAAAATCTTCTTATAAAAATAGCGCTCGAACAGCTAAACTCTTCCGATTTTTCAAAAAGTTTTCCCTGATATTCAGCTAACAATAATCCATCATGATCAAATTCTCTCATTTCAATATTTCCTCAATATATAACCCTGTTTTATATTCACGTTTTGCAAGTTTTAGCTTAGTGTCAATTTCAAAACTTCTTTCCACCAAGGCAGCTCTGCAATCCTCACGTTCCGGCTTACTAATATAGTATTTCTCGATTGGCACTAATCGATCAATAGCTTTATCGGTCTTGAAAATATACTGCATGCCCAATTTTGATGCGGACAACGAGTGTAACGCAACATCCGCGTTTATATCACCGTCTGCAAACTGTGCCATAATATAAAACATTTTATTATCGGCAATAGGCGCTATTACTATATCGGCACCCTCAACATCGGCTACTATTTTTTTTATTGTTTTATTATCTTCAAATGCTTTTATAGTTCCCCTATAATGACAAATCGCAAGCATCCATTCCAAATTACAATCAAATCTTTTTATTTTTAAGTCATCAAGCGAATATTTGAAAGAATAAACAGACGAATTCTCTTTTTCACACACAAAAGACAAAGTTTGACGGTACGTCTCTCCCATATAGAACCCGTTACCGAAATCACAATTCTCCCTGGAACCCTTTGCTGTAACTTTTGATAAACCGTCCTTCGAGCCATGAAATAAAACCGTTTGATATTTTTCCTTTATTAATTCTTCTTTAACAGAATTGATACGATATTTTTTTTCATATGCATAAGAATATATTTTCTCGCATACATCATTTCTGGCTTTATTGCTCTTCAGTATTTCATTTAATGTAGTACGGGATATCTTAGTCTTTTCGGAAAACTCTG
Organism: Lachnospiraceae bacterium; assembly: GCA_045628965.1. GTDB lineage: Bacteria > Bacillota > Clostridia > Lachnospirales > Lachnospiraceae > UBA3766. The sequence goes on from JAZQQI010000007.1 coordinate 13,901, forward strand.
CATTATTTATTTGTTCCGACTCCATCAGAAATCCAATATCTTCAGCAATCTTATATTCACAATTAATGCTTATCATAAACGTATCTCCTTTTTCTTTATCATATTATACTAAAGAAAACTTGTTTGTTCAAGTTGGACAAACAAGTTTTCAATGCGACAGTCTTTTGAAGTATAAAAGCAACAAAAAATCACCCGAATTAACCGTTCGGATGATTTAAAAAGCGCAGACGGAGGGATTCGAACCCTCGTGCCCCGGAGGGCAAACGCATTTCGAGTGCGCCCCGTTATGACCGCTTCGATACGTCTGCATGTGAGGCATCGGAAAACCCGATGCCTTTACTATTATACACAATTATTTGATAAGTGCAACTGTTTGTCTTGCGATGGCAAGCTCTTCGTTTGTGGGAACTACCATAACGGTTACTTTGTCGCCGTCTCTTGAAATGATTGCTTCATCTCCGTGAACATTGTTCTTTGCGGGATCAACGCCTGCTCCGAGATATCCGAAGTACTCGCCTACCATCTGACGAACACGTGCATCGTTCTCGCCGATACCTGCTGTGAATGCGATAACGTCAACACCGTTCATTGCAGCTACGTAAGAACCGATGTATTTGGCAACTCTGTATGTATATGTTTCGAGAGCCATCTTTGCAAGAGCGTTTCCTTCGTCCATTGCTGCTGAAAGGTCTCTGAAGTCAGAAGATACTTTTGACATACCTTCAACACCTGATTTCTTGTTGAGGATTGTATTGATTTCAGCGATTGAAAGGTTCTCTTTCTTAGCGATGAAGTCGATGATTGCGGGATCCAGGTCACCTGAACGTGTACCCATGATAAGTCCTTCCAAAGGAGTAAGACCCATTGATGTATCTACACATTTGCCGTGGTCTACGGCTGAAATGCTGGCACCGTTTCCGAGGTGGCAAACGATAATCTTTAAGTCGTCTCTCTTCTTGCCGAGAATCTCAGCTGCTCTTGCGGATACGAAATCATGGCTTGTTCCGTGGAATCCGTAACGACGAACTTTGTATTTCTCATAGTACTCATAAGGAAGACCGTACATATAAGCCTTCTCGGGCATTGTCTGATGGAATGCCGTATCGAATACCGCTACCATGGGAACGTCCTTCATAATTGCCTTGCATGCGTTGATACCGATTAAGTTAGCGGGATTGTGAAGAGGTGCAAGGTCGTTGCACTCTGCGATTGCAGCCATAACTTCATCGTCAATGATAACGGACTTAGCGAACTTCTCGCCGCCGTGAACGATACGATGTCCTACTGCATCGATTTCGTCAAGTGACTTAACTACACCGTGATTTGCATCTGTCAAAGCATCGATAACTGCCTTGATTGCATTTGTGTGATCCGGCATGGGAATCTCTTTTGTAACTTTCTCTCCGCCTGCGGGTGTATGCTTGATGCATGAACCTTCGCCGCCGATTCTCTCGCAAAGACCTTTTGCAAGAACTTCTTCGCTGTCGGAATTGATAAGCTGATACTTAAGAGATGAACTTCCGCAATTGATAACTAAAATATTCATTGTAAATCCTCCTGGAATATATTGTTTGTCATCGCCAAAAACCGCTTTTTCGCATTGATTTTTGCGACTAATTTTATTATTTTTCTTTCCTGTTGCAGACAACAGGCAACAATCAAAATTTTAGGCTTATTTCCTGCTTTTGTCAATAAGGGCAGCTTTGGCCGCGCTCCTAAATTGCGATTATTTTTCCCAAGCAGAAGGAATAAATAAGCACCTCTTTTACCGGCTTCTTTTCAAGAGACGACAAAGCATCTTTGTAATAATCAAGCTGCGTTTTATAACGGTCTATAAGTTCCTGCCCGTCCGAAACCCTGTCGGTCTTGTAATCAAGAAGAACCAGTCCGCCGTCTTCTTCGAAATACACGTCGATAACGCCTTGAACAAGGACTTTTTCATCTTCGGGAAACTCGCTTCGAACCTTATTGGCCGAAACTGAAAGTACAAAGGGTTGCTCCAGGTATAATTTCTTTGTCTTAGCCGCCTCGCTCATACGATGTGCCACGTCCGTTTCGAGAAATTCCAGAATCTTCTTTTCGTACACAAGCGCATCGGCTTCTTTTTCGATATAAAGTTTCTCTACCATTCTGTCTCGATGAATTCGAAGGTTCGAAACCATATCACCGTCATAGATGCCCGCAAAATCCATAAGTTCCATTACCCTATGGTATGCCGTTCCCCTTTCGGAACCGCCGATTCCTTCCGTCTGCTCTTTTACAAACTTCAAAACGCGTTTTTCCTCGTCGTGATAAAGGGTATTTTCTCCGTCCTCTCTTTCAAGGTAAGCTGCCTTCTTAAGTTCCGACACGGTAGTTTTGGTAAAAAGATTGTCAAAAGAATCATGTCCGTAGACAAAAGGCTCAAAATCTCCGCCCGCTCCCATAGACAAAAGTGCATTTTTTCTCAATTCTCTGTCGGTTTCACAGATTTGCGAATCAATCTCAACTTCCGCGTCAACAACTTTACGTATGCCAAACACATCCTTCGACGACGCAACGATTGGATATATCAAATCCATAAAACTTTGGGCTTCCGTTATCTCAAGCATTGATCTGACACTGTCATCCGCCTCCGCTTTCTCGTCAAAAGCTCCCGTCAGAATCAGTTTTTCTCTCGCTCTCGTGGTGGCCACGTAAAGAACTCTTATCAGTTCTCCCCGCTCCGACATTTTCTTTTTAATTCTGACGGCATTCTTCACCGGGGAATCGTAACGTGTTCTTTTGGCAAGGTTAAATACCTCTCCTCCGATTCCGAACTCGTCATCGACAAACACTTTCCCCGAAGTATTCTTAAATTTTCCGGCAAGGTCCGCCACAAAACAAACCGGAAATTCAAGGCCTTTCGATTTGTGAATCGTCATAATCTTTACGACATTCGAATTCTCATCAAGGACATTGGCCTCACCCATATCCACTTCTTTTTTCGTGAGTTTCTCGATATGCTTCACAAAATCGTGTATGCCGCAGATGCCCTGCGACTCATATTCCGATGCCGTGTCCAAAAGAAGCCTTATGTTTGCAAGCCGTTGTTCGCCGTTTGGAAGACTTTGTATCATTGCCTGATAATCGAATTCGTCATAAATCTTTTCGATTATTTCCGAAGCCGACCCGTACATTGCATCTTTTCTCAGTTTTGAAAGTTTCGAAAGAAAAATTGCCGTTTTTTCTTTTAATGAAGCATCTGCTCCGCTTTCGGAATAATCTGTAAGACTGTCGTACAATCGTCTTTTTTTGTCGCCTATTCGAATTCTTGCAACTTCCTCTTCGCAAAATCCTCCGATATATGAATACATCATCGCAAAAAGCGGCATATCCTGTCTCGGATTGTCGATTACCTGAAGTATGTTAAGAATCAGTTTGACCTCCGTTGCGGAATAGTAGCCGGTCTTTGAAATAACATGAGCGGGTATTCCCATTGTTTTCAGTTCATTCTGATATACAGTATCCCTGTCTTTCGTCGCCCTTAAGAGAATTGCGATATCCGAATAGCGAATCGGTCTTTCCGTCTCCGACTTTTTATCAAACACTTTGAAATCGGATTCCATAAGTTCTTTGATTCTTACGGCAATCATCCTTGCTTCGTACTGTCTGTTAGTGAGTTTAACTTCTTTTTCGTCGGGATTGAAATACAAAAGTTCGGCTTTATTGTCCTGCTCTGCTTTCGGATAATCCTTTCCGGGCACAAGTCTTGCGTCTTCTGTATATTCGACTCCGCCGACCTCTTTTATCATGCATTTTTCAAAAATTCTGTTGACTGCATCGATTACTTCTTTTCGGCTTCTGAAATTCATCGACAAATCAATTCTTTCGTTTCCGTCCGTATCCTGTACATATTCCTCATACTTAGCGCCGAATATTTCGGGCTTGGCCAAACGGAATCCGTAGACACTCTGCTTTATGTCGCCGACCATAAACCTGTTGCCGATTTCTTCGGTTTCACGCGAAATCACGCTCAAAAGAATTTCTTGAACCTCATTGGAATCCTGATACTCGTCTATCATGATTTCATCAAAATACCTTCTGTAAGAAAGCGCCGTTTCCGTCGGAACTTTCTTTCCGTCTTCATCTTTTAGAAGTATTTCGAGTGCAAAATGTTCCATATCGGAAAAATCAATCAGATTCTTCTCACGTTTTTTGGCATCAAAGGCTTTTAAGAACTCGCGAAGAAGATTAAGTACCGCGTTGTTAAGTCTTATACTCTCAACCATATCGTTTGAAATCTCGTCAAAAGTCATCGTATGAAATTCTTTTTGTATGGTTTCGAGATTCTTTCTTGCCCTGTCGATAAGTTTTTTGGCCTCATCTTTGGCTTCAAGGTCGCTTGGCGAAAACTTCTTTGCTCCGTATTTAAAGGTGATTTTCTCCCAATCCTCCAGTTTTTTTGTTCTGTAATCAAAATCCCCGTTAAAGAGTGCTTCCGAAAGAGAAATTCCTTCCAAAGCCGCTTGATAATGCTTCACACATTCCGTCTTTTCGGTAATTTGGGCCGCCTTTATATAGCATTCCTGCGCCTCCTGTAAAAGCGAGTCTTCATAATTCGTCATGTATTCCATAAAAGGCATTTCGGAAATGTCGCTGTGCACATCGATGATATTGTTGTCTATCCACTCGTACATAAAAGGCTTCGCGCTTACTTCTTTCGTAAGGTCATTGATCAACGACCTTACATCCCCGATTTTGCCCTTCGGAGCATAACATTCTATCAAATATAAAAAGTCCTTATCGGCTTTTGCAAACTCCGCTTCAAGCACTTCGTCAAAAGCTTCGTCGGACAAAACGGTAACATCTTCCGTCGAAGCAATGGCAAAAGAAGGGTCAAGCCCTATTTCCTCAAAATGATTCCTTAAAAGGAAAAGGCAAAAACTGTCTATGGTGGTAATCTTAGCCGTATGAAGAATCGTAATTTGCTTTCTTATATGCGAATCTTCGGGATTATCTGCCAGTCGTTCTCTCAGTTTTTTGCCTATACGCTCGCGCATTTCGCTTGCGGCGGCATTTGTGAACGTCACGATAAGCATGTGTCCGATATCCGCTTTTTCTTCGCAAATCTTCTTAACGATTCGCTCGGTAAGAACGGCCGTTTTTCCGCTTCCCGCAGCTGCCGAAACCAATATGTTTTTGTTTCTTATATCAATGACCCTTTGCTGGTCTTTTGTAAAACCCATATAAAACTCCGTTACTCTTCTTCGCTTTCCTCTTCAGTGACTTTCCCGCCGTCAAGACTTCTTTTGACATATCCCGGAATCCTTTGGTCGAATCCGCATACACCCTTTAGTGCGCAATATTTGCAGGCATCGACTTTTTTGTCAAAAAGCGGATTGATCGATACTTCGCCTCGCAATATTTTCTTGGAATTTTCAATTGCGATGTCTCCCGCCTTCTTAAGCATTCCTTCGAATTCTTCAACTGAATATACACTCGAGCCCGACGTGAAGAAGTTATCTTTTTTCTTTCCCGCAGGTACCACATCCGATTTGGTTTGCGGATTCATAAGTTCGTAATCCAAAGCTTCTATAACCTTATCGTCATTCGTAATGGCACCGGTCGGAATCAGTTTCCTTCTTATTTCGCTCTCGCTTTCGGAAACGTCGGAAACAAAAGGATCGTCTATTGCGTAGTAAAGCATCGCACCTGCTTTTACGTTTTTATCGGGATGCATTTCCTTTAACGCTTCGATTGCACTCTTCATGTATATTGATAACTGAAGCGACACTCCGGCTTCGAGAAGCTCTGGGTCAAACTTCTTTTGAGACGACTTGTAATCGATGATTTTGACGAATTCGTCGCTTCCTTTGTCGGAATACAAATCGATTCTGTCGATTCTTCCCTTTAAGTTAACTTTTACGTCTTTTAAATCCTCGTCTTCGACTTCAAACAATCTGCTAAACGACTGCTCGTATACGCTTGGACTAAACTTGCCCTTTGAAAGCTGATATCCCAGGGTATCGACAGTCCTAATCATAATTCTTCTCAGCTGAATAATATAATATTTTGTCTTCTCGTCCGCCGAAAGAACATCTCCGCCGTAATCCCCCGTTACTTTTTCGATGGCTTCTTCAACTTCTTTCTTAAGCACTTCCTTTGCGGCCGTTGAAAAATCAAGTTCCTGCCGCGAAAGTTTTCTTCCGACTTCTTCCAAAACATCATGGCTTAAGTTACCGATGTCGGTATTCTCCAAACCGTACTCTTCCCTTTCCGAAAGTCCGAGTCCGTGAAGGGCAAAATGTGCGAATTCGCACTGAGCAAATCTCTCAAGTGTCGATATGGATACCGAAAGAAGCGTTCCGTACAATTCTTTTGCAGTTTCGGAAAGAATCTTCGCAGGTGTGTACTCCCTGTATGCATTGGCAATTATTTTTTCGCACCACTTTGCGTTTTCTTCGTTTTTATTTAAAATTCCGAGATTCTCAAACAAAACTTTTTCTTCATCTTTTGAAGTTTGGTTTGCGGCATACATACTTATCAGTCTGCCGGTTTCTTCTTTTATATCGTCAAAAGACAGACGCACACTGTTTTGACTTCTGTTTTCATCAACAAGATCCGTGTAAAGCCCTTTTACCACTTCGGTAAAATACGAGGGAGTAAGGCTGTCGCTCTTTGCACCGACGCTCGCGTAGGAAATGTACAGTTTATCCGTTGGTTTGGTAACATTCAGATATAAGTAAAGTTGCTCGATAAAAGCCTGCTCTGCCGGTGTGGGAGAAAGACGTACTTCAAAATCATCCTCTTTCTCAGCATCCTTAGTCTTAAGAAATTCCTTTTCGGGGAGTGACAATATTCCGCCCGCTTCCGAAGATTTGGGCACATTGCCGTCATTGACGCCGACAAAATAAAGAGCCTTTATCTCACGAAGTCTCGTTCTTTCCATATCGCCCACTAAAAGGGAATCCGCTTTTTGCGGAAGAACTCCGACTTTTATCTCCGAAAATCCAACCTTCAAAAGGTCTGAAAGTTCTTTGACCGTAAAGAGTTCATCTCCCATCAAATCGGTTATTTGTTCAAAAAGCGTAATCACTTTGTCATAAACGACTTTGTATTCCATGGATTCGACAATTCTTCCCTCATTTGCCATGGATTCGGAAATTTGTGCCAGTTTGTCGGAGGTTTCGCTCTTTTCAAGCATTTCGTAAAGGCACAAAACCCAATCTCTGAGAGGCCTTTTCTTAAATGAATTGTCTGTCAAAAACGGCGTGAACGAAGCCATGAATCTCTCTCTTAAATCATTCATTTCGGAAAGGTCTTCTTCGTTTGTCTTCATTTCGTCGCTTTGGTACAAAAAGGGCTCGCTCCATCTTTTGATTCCTTTTATTCCCCTGGCGTATATGTAATTCTCGAGCTTGTCGATTTCGGCTTCTTCGAATTCAAAAAGGCCGCATCGCAGGAATTTGACCACGTCTCCCGCCGCAAAACGATTCTGCATAACTGCGACTGCCGATGTCAGATACCTTACAAGAAGATTGTTGTTTATGTTTCGGTTGGAATCCATGTAAAAAGGTACATTGTATTTGGTCAGATATTTTTCGAGAGGTTTCTCGTATTTCGTCATATCGCCGCACACAACCGCAACGTCTCTGTATCTGTAACCTTCTTTCTTTATGTCGTTAAAAAGCGCTTCGCAAAGGATATGACATTCATTGTCGATATTGCCGCACTTCACTATCCTTATATTGTCTCCTGCAGAGATTTTTTCGACTCTCGTCGCTCTGAAAAGATTTTTTTCAAGATGAGAAAGGGTTGCATTGGCAGAACTTCTGTGATTAACGGTTAATCTTATGTCCTCTTTTGTTTTTATTCCGTTTTTGGATGCGGCGTCCGTAAGCTCCTTGACATTTTGTCTTGTCAATTCAAAAAGGTAACCGTCGTCGCCAAAACCGGTGGATGAAATACTTGTATCGTTGTCAAAAGGAAAAGTAATAATTACCTCTTTTGCTTTCAAAAGAATTTCCGCTATAACCTTTACCTGAATCGGGGTAAAGCCCGTGAAACCGTCAAAAATAACAACGCTTCCTTCAAGTTTTTCGGACAACGGAATTCTTTCAGCCACCAAATCGAGCATCTCTTCCTTCGTTAGATATTTGTTCTCGCACTCAAATAAAAATCCTTCGTAAAGAAGCTTCAAATCGCATAGTTTTCGTTCAAGCGCGGGATTTTCCCCCGCCTTTAAAATAAGCTTATCCATATCCGAAACCGTAATGTTATACTGCATGAATTCGGATATTGCCGACTTGACCTCGGCTGCCCAGCCGGGATTGTTCATTCCTTTTGACAATACACGCAAATCATCCTTCAGTTTCGATGCCGCCCTTCTTACGAGAAGGCACTTGCCGGTATCGTCGAGAAGAAGTCTTTTGGGGCATCCGACCTCCTCAAAAATTCTTCGCGGAAGACGCGAAAAACTCAACACGTCGATATTTAAAATGCCGCCGTTTGGATGAGATGTCGCCATCTTCTGTTGAGTTTGCATGGTGAACTGATCCGGAACAATCATCCAGATATTATTATTTCTGTCTTTTGACAATTCAAAAGCCAAATTTTGAACATATTCGCTTTTGCCGCTTCCCGAACCGCCGAGAACAAACTGAAGAGCCATATTTTATCCTTATTTCAAACTAACCTTTTACCGCCGGCAATGTTTTCGCTTATTGCCACACTTCTATTTACATTATACAATATTCCCATGAATATTAATTACATTTTTCTCAAATCTCAAAACGAATATTTACCGAACGATACGCCGACGCTTTACATCGTATCCGACGGTAAACTTGCAGACTTTTTAAGGCAAAAGGGCGAAGCCGTCTGCATATCGATATCCTCCGAAGATGACCTTTCTTCTTTCGAAGGGTATAATTATTTTATCACAGACGGAGTCCCGGATTTTGGACACTTAGAAAAAATATACTGCCACCTCCGAAACCTCCCCTACGTGATAGGCTCATCCGACCGAATTGTCGTACGCGAAGAAAAGTTTGAGGATCTTTCAACAATTTACGAAATGTACAACGATTCCGATTGCAAAAAATATCTCGAAGCGCTTCCCGCCATTGATTCTTTTGACAAAAAAGAACGCTTCGAAACCGTCAAAAACGGTTATATGCTTTACGAATACGGAATGTGGATTATCGAGAAAAAAGACTCGGGCGAAGTCATCGGTCGTGTCGGATTTGAATATCTTGACGAAGAAAGAGTCTCTGTCGGTTATGTAATTAAATTCTCGGAAAGAAACAAAGGTTTCGCCACCGAAGCGTTGAAACTTGCCATCGGCTATTTGAACGACGTTTGTCCGAAAATAAAAACGGTTGCAAGATGCAACCGTGATAATGTCTTTTCCGTCAAAACGGCAAAAAAATTAAATCTTGATATCGAAATCTTCTGAAATGCTGTGTAATCAATCATTCATGTTTATCATTATAGAAAGGACAAAGCATTTTTCATCGCATTGACACTTGACGATTCCGTCATGTTTTTTTACGACACGTTTTATGTTTGACAGTCCGTAACCGTGATATTCTTTGTCTTCCTTTGTGGTAGGAAGCACTCCGTCCTCTCCTATTATTGATGTATCAACCTTCACGGCTACCGGATTCTCGATTCTTATAATCACATATGTGTCGGTTTTGCGAATCTTGATATCAACGTAGGGTTTATTCTCTTTTTTTATTTTTTGACACTCTTCGATAGCGTTGTCTATGGCATTTCCGAACACCGCAACAATATCTGTCGTCGACCAACTGAGATTTTTGTCCAAAATGCCGTCTAATGAAAAATCTATGCCGGCTTTGGCAGCAATTTCGCTTTTGAACGTCAAAATACAGTCAAGATACGAATCGCCGCTGATAATTTTTTGACCTGAGACAGCAAATATTTCACTCATTTCTTCCAAGGCTTTTTCTACTTCTTCATATTTGCCCTGCTTGACAAGCATCGAAAGAAGGGTCAGGTTATTATTCATATCATGACGAATTCTTCTTGTTTCTTCCTGCTTCTCCTTGTAATTCTCGATATAAACCATCTCTGATTCAATCATTTCTTCCTGCATTCGATTTTTCACTTCGGTGGTACGCTTTATATATCCGTTTACAATCAAAATCGGTGATAAAAGGGATAGTAGCAAAAGAAAACCGCAAAACCACATTGTGTACATCTTTATATCCCACTCCCTATAATATGCCAAAAGAATAAGAACATCATCAAGAACCACAACTCCCACAGTCAACAAGCCGTGATACCATTTCAATTCCCGATACTTTCCTGTCTTATACAAATTGAAATAGACATATATCATCAACAACACTACAAGAAGCGATGCACCGTTAAACAATAGTACGCTGCTTGACGTCATTTCGTCTAAACCCCTATCGTATCCAATCAATATTTTTTCATCGAAAACGGTTTCTCCCAAATACATCAAATTCACAACAAAATATGTCGCACCCACCAAAAACAAGCCAAAATTTTCGATACAACACAATATCTTTTTGTTCTTAAAGCAGACAAAAGATACAATTATAAAACACCATATACTGATATCCGCGAGTGTCGAATAAATATTGTCGTCCGCACCTGAATATACCAGCCTCTGCAACAAGGCAAATATTCCGCTTAAAAGGCTTGAAACTCCGGTGGCAAAAAGTGCCGCCCGGACCCATCGCATCTGTTTTTTAAAAAATGTTACCTGTAAAATATATGCAAACCATTCGATACCGAACAACATCAACGCATATGACACTGCATACCATATTTCCATCAACATATTCATCACCTAAAATGCTTCTCTGTCAACAAACGAAAATAAAGCTTCTTTTAAGCATTTTTCCTTTCCCCTTGCCATCGGAAGTTCTTTCTTATCCGTCATAGTTACTTTATCTTTTGTATATTTGAATACTTTGCCCGGATTAACCAAAAAGCATCTGTGGATTCTTACAAAATAATCCTTCAGCTTCTCTTCAAATTCCGTCAAATTGCTTCTTACAAGATATTCGTCGTGTTCCGTGTATATTTTGACATATTTGTCCATGGCCTCGATGTAAAGGATTTTAGATACTTCGATAAGTAAGCTTTCTCCTTCGCATCTTATGGATATTGTTCGTGAGTTCTTTTTTTTGTCGATAATATAACGCATTACTTCCAAAACTTTTTCTTGTTTAACAGGCTTGGTAAGGTATCGAAGCGCATTGACTTCGTATCCTTTTATCGCGTATTCGACATGGGATGTTACAAATATAATATATGTTTCTTCGTTTATTTTGCGTATTCGCTCCGCAACCTCTATGCCGTTTATCCCTTCCATTTCAATATCGAGAAAAACAACATCGTAAGGATTCTTTTTATAAGACAATTCGAGGCTGATTCCGTCGTTAAAAGTATCAACGCACAGATCAGCCTCGAAACACAATGTATCCAATATTTGTTTTAATTCAACTGCGAATCTTTCTTCGTCGTCGCATATGGCAACTCTCATAACACACCCCAATTTCCCTATATAATTCCTTTTCCTTATATAGAATAACTGATATGGCGTGTTAAAACAATAGTTAACCTACCATTCTTCCGTTTTCTATGCGAACTGTTCTCGTTCCGTACAGTGCACATGACTCGGAGTGGGTAACCTGAAGAATGGTAACACCCTTTTCAACATTGATTCGTTTGAACAAATCCATGATTTCTCCGCCCGATACGGAATCAAGGTTTCCGGTAGCTTCATCTGCCAGAATAATTTCCGGATTTCCGAGAAGCGCTCTCGCAATTGCAACTCTTTGTTGTTGTCCGCCGGACAGTTGCGCAGGCTTTGATTTTCTTTTTTCCGTAAGTCCTGTGATTTTTAATATGTCCTCAAGACCTTCTTGTAATTCGCTTTTCTTTTTGCCTTTTACGAGAAGCGGAAGAAGAATATTTTCCTCAACCGTCAAATTCTGAACAAGATTGTAAAACTGGAAAATAAAACCTATATTTTCAAGACGAAGTTTCGACAATTCGTTCTCTTTCATAGTTGAAATTTCTTTGCCTTTAATCGAAATAGAACCTTCAAAGTCTCGGTCAAGCCCTCCTATTAAGTAAAGAAGCGTTGATTTGCCGCTTCCCGAGGCGCCCATAAGCGAAACGAATTCGCCTCTTTTTACCGAAAGACTCGCACCGTTCAAAACCCTTACTCTTCCCTCGTTTTGTCCAAAATACTTTGACACGTTCATTACACTGATAATTTCTTCGTTATTTGTAAAATCAACATCATATATTTTCTGTTCCATAATTTTTTCTCCTTTTTATTCGTATTTAAGCTGTATTGCTATGTTCATCTTTCGAAGTGACTTCATTACAAAGATTGACGTCATAGAGAACAATGTCCAAAGAACCAACGCAAGTCCGAGAATTACAAACCAATTAACGGTTATCTCTAAGCCGAAGTTAAAGTTGTCGACCGCCGCCTTTAGCGGAATGGACATTACGCTTCCGAAAAGTATTCCGAGTACTATGGAAATACCGGAACAGAAGAAGCTTTCATAAAACAGCATCTTTTTAAGCTTGCTTTTCGACATTGCGGTAGAACACATAACTGCACATTCCCTCTTTCTGCCTTCAAAGCCGATAAGGAAGTTGCTGGTAACACCGATAAACGTAAGAATAAGTGTCAATCCGAGAACCCCTCCGATTATGGCAACAGTGGAAAAACTTGACTTTCGTGTAGCTTTTATTGCATCCTGATACGATTGGCATTTTGTTAAATACATGTAAGAGTATTTATTGATTTCATCTGCCGTCTGTTGAGGATTATCCGATTTGATAAGAATATAATCAGCAACGCTATCAAACATGTCAAAATATGTCTTTTCATTTATTCCGTATACCGTAGTCGATACGGTTTTATCGAAATCATCAAATACTCCGACAACACGCATCTCTTTTTCAAACGGGAAGAGTCCGCCCGATTCGAATACGATTTTTACTACATCTCCTACCTTAAGCCCGTATTTATTTTTTGCGAAATTATTAACTATTATTTCATCGTTTTCCAAGTTGTATTTTTCACCGCTCATCTTCGGATAATATTCGTAACCTCCTTCGGGAAGCATATACACCTGAGCAAGCAGTGCTTTTTCGTCATTTATCGAAATATTCGAAACTGTGACATGTACTTCCTCTACGTCAGTTACTCCTTCCAGTTTGTCTACATATGAAAAATAATCATTATCCATATACGAGGTAACTTCAATTTCAACATCCGATGAAAAAGGAATTTCCAACTCTTTTATGAAAAAAGCCTGCGCAATTAACACAACCATCATCGCCAGAGCAACGGCCGTTGAAATAAGTACTCCGCAACCTACGGTGCTCTTTTTGGAATAAACCTCTCTTAATGCCAACATGCAAAGAGGTTTGCTCTTTTTGTCAGCCAGTTTCGACAAAGAACCCGCAATAAATCTGCAACAAAACGGATACAGAAGAAACAGAGCCAGGGCAAGACATGCCATCATTGATATTCCCACAACAACATTTTTAATAAAAGGTGTCATTACCAGTGAGACAACAACAAGTCCCAAACCGACAAAACCTGTAACCTTGTTTAATTTGTATTCCGTATCCTTATTCGAAAATATAATGTCACGAATAGATGTTTTTACGGCTTTAAGCAATTCTTTTATGGGCGAAACGCATTCGAGTGCAATTGCTCCGATTATAACAAGTGCCACCATCACAAAATTTATACTTCCGAAATCGACATTGCTGACCTTGACAAGAGCGGTAATAAGCAGATACACGACTTCTCTGAGCAAGATGTACAACACAACTGCCGGAATGGAACCGAGAAGTGCATACAACATATTTTCAAGAAGCAGGATAACCGTCGTTGTGTCGGTACCAATACCAAGGCTTCTGTAGGTTCCGATGAGTTGCATTCTCTCCATTACTATTCTTTCGGATATGGAGTTTGTTATCAGTAATGTCATCAAAATACATATCGCAAACATTATATAGAAAAGTTTGGCTACGTTATCGACTAAGTCACTGATAGCTTCTTCTGCCACATAATTCATAACTGTTAGACTCGGATACTTTTGAGTTAGCTTTTCAACCAATTCAGTCACATCGCGGTCTTTATCCAAAAGGTGAATTTCCATACGTCTCGTATAAAGTTTTTGTTCTCCTCCCACGAGCATCGCAAGACCTTCCCTTGTCAAAAGCGCCGAATCTTCCGTAAACAATCCCTGACAAGATTCTTCCGGAAGAATCTTCTCTATTGTAAACTCACATTCGTTACTCTCAAAATCATGAAGGATTATTGTATCTCCTTCTTTGTAACCGTTCTTATTTGCAAATTCTTCTGTCAAAAATAGCTTATCATCCGAGGAAGGATATGTATCAACCGATAATATACCCAATTTGTTTGCGAGTTCAACATCCGTATTTACAACATAAATCATTTCGGTTTTGATATACGCATATTCTCCTTCAATCCTGCTGTATATGTTTTCGGTAGTGTAATAATATTTCAGCGCTTCAAATTCACCGATATCCTCCGTCAAAGGAAAACCGTCGGGCAGATTGCCTAAAACACCAATCTGTACATCTCCTTTGTTCTCCGACATCACACATGCCATTAAGCCTCTTGCCACTCCGGCAAAATCAAAACAGAACAATGCGGACAGTGAACAGATAAACACCGTTCCTATAATCAAAATAGCTCTGAACGGTTTTAAGAACATATTTCTGAATGTGTTTTTTAATAATAATTTCATTGTCTGCCTCCCATCAATACCATCTGCTCACCCGTTTTTCAGAAGGTATATACATTCCGTCGCCTTCCTTTACGTCATAAATTTCGTAAAACTCATCCATAGTGGCAACCACCGCATTGACTCTTATAATGTCAGGCGAGTGCGGATCGGTGGATAAATATCCGATAGTCTCTTCAGCATCGGACAAAGAAGCATATCCGAAGGCATAAGATTCCATCAATTTTCGTTTTTCATCTTCTGTTTTGCACAATCTGATGCAAACCTCCATACCTCCGAGATCGGCAAAGTTTTCGCCCAAGGACTTTTCTCCGTTAATATGATATACGTTAAATACCTTAAATGCGTTTTCAAAATACTCAATGGCCTGTTGATTCTTAGCCTCTAAAACTGCCCAATCCTCGGCGCATATGCCTTCGGGATTGTAATTGCCGTTTTCGTCATACTTAATTCCGTTGTCGTCGAAGCCGTGCCCGATTTCATGCGCCAATATACAGCCGAGTCTGGCCAAATTTTGAATATAATCGGCATCATGATTATATATCCCGCCCTGCAATATGGCTGCGCAAATAGTTACCGTATTATTGACGGTATAACAGGCATTTACCGTTTGCGAAGACATATTCGATTTGCTCTTATCTACTTTTTCTTTTACGGAATTCATTTCGTTGTCATACATTCTGACTCTGTTTTTTTGTAATGTTTCGAAATAATCGTTTCCAAACAAATAATCACTTTTATTTTCGCGATTTCTTTCATAATTCGGTGTTATTAATACTATATTTTCCACTTTGCGAAGCAACCTGTTTCTTGTATCCTTTGTGAGCCAGTCTGCCTCGCTTATAATATTTTTGTACTCTCCGATTATATCTGCATAGATTTTTTGAACGTCTTCTTCCATTTCGTCGGTATAGAACCTGTTTGCGTAAATGTAACTCAACTCTTCTTCAAGATTCATTCGTGTCTCATAAGCGGCTTTCTGCTTCGAAGTGCTGTTGTTTACGCTCGTAAATGACATCGCATCGTATTTTCCGCCGTCCAATACTTCTCCGTACGTTTGAAAAATGCCGTATAATTCAATGACTTTGAGTTCTTCGAGATTATCGTCCGAAATAATATTCTTCAAGTATTTGATATCATCCGGGACATATGCATGTAATCCGTCATACGGAATTTTATCAATACCCATTTCCTTCTCCATCTTTTCGTAACCGACATTCGCAAAAATATCTCGTATTTCGTCTTTAGAAATTAACTGAACGTCCTCCAGGCCCATCTCATCATTTTGCGGCAATATCATATTATTAGCCATATCTATTGCCAAATAAGCAACCTTCCTGCTTTCCGCATCAACATATTCATTGTCATAGCCCATAGCGTTCAAAGCCTTAAAAGCAGCATTTTTTATACTCACCGCCATGGAAGCCTCTTTTTGTATATCTTTAAGATTTGTATTCAAAAGTGTTTGGTCAATAACAATGGCAAGATATAATTCATCACTGTTGTATACATCCATCAAAGAACCGACTGTAAAAATAAACGGAATACCGTAATTTTTTTTATTCCGTATTGCGTACTGCATCAATTCTTCCGCACTTTCGCAATTTACGATTTCTTCGATAAGCTTTTCAACTTCACCTCTGTGCGAAGCTTTTATTGAATCATCAGTTTCATATTCCAATACCTGATTATAAAACTCGGCCACTGCCCATTCACATGTTCCCTCTTCATATTCCTTACCGGACTCAACTATCTCACTGATTATATCATTAAGATCCTCTTTAGTTTTCTGGATCAATTGAATAAACTCACTGTAGCTTCCGTATTGATAGTCAACTTCCGCTTCAAGAAGAAAATCTTTATTGACATATCCGTAAAAATCATCCTGAGCCCTGACCGGGGCATCTTCATTCTCCTTTACCGGTTCGACTGCAACTTCGCTTGAACTTTCAGCACAAGCCGGCAACAAAAAAATCATCACAAAAGTTAAAAAACAAGCAATTATTTTTTTTCGCATATACTGCTCCCTCCTATCATCTTTTATAACAATATCATTTTTTCATGACAAGTACAAAAAATGTCGCAAAATGACGTAAAAAAGTCGTGAATTGCATAAAAATCACTTTTCGGAGGATGTCGTACAAAAAAAGAGCCATCCGAAGATGACTCTTTTTATTGAAATTTTAATAATTTTTTGACTGTATTTGCGCTGTCGCACATTCCGTGTCACTATTTTTTACAGACTTACATGATCAAGTTTCCAGATTTCGTCTACGTACTGTTTAATTGTTCTGTCAGACGTAAACTTACCGGAGCATGCAACATTGAGAATTGCCATTTCAGCCCATCTCTTTTTGTCCATGTAAGCTTCTTCCACCTTCTTCTGAGCTTCGGCATATGACTTGAAATCCTTAAGGATAAAGTATGTGTCAGCCTTGCTTGTGCTCAAAGTATTGAGAAGCGAGTTGTAAAGGTGACGGAATCTTTCGGTATCGTCCTGAGAATATGTGCCGTTAATAAGCTGCATAAGCACTTTTCTTATATCCGGGTCGTTGTTGAAAATTTCCATCGGATTGTATCCGCCGTGATTTTCATAATTGATAACTTCATCCGAAGAAAGACCGAAGATAAATGCGTTCTCGGCACCGACTTCTTCCACGATTTCAACATTGGCACCGTCCATTGTACCGATTGTAACCGCACCGTTTAACATGAACTTCATGTTACCCGTACCCGAAGCTTCCTTTGAAGCCGTAGAAATCTGTTCGGATACATCTGCTGCCGCAAAAATCATCTCGGCATTCGATACTCTGTAGTTCTCGATGAATACAACTTTAATCTTTCCGTTGATGCTTGCATCATTGTTGATAACGTCCGCTACGGAATTGATAAGTTTAATCGTAAGCTTTGCATTTCTGTATCCTGCTGCCGCTTTTGCACCGAAAATAAATGTTCTGGGATAGAATTCCATCTCGGGATGCTCTTTGATTTCATTGTAAAGATACATGATGTGAAGGATATTCAAAAGCTGTCTCTTGTACTCGTGAAGTCTCTTTACCTGAACATCGAAAATCGATCTCGGGTCAACATCGACACCGTTATGTTCTTTGATATATTTTGCAAGGCGAACCTTGTTCTGATACTTAATGTTCATGAACTCGGCCTGAGCCTTCTTATCTTTTGCGTAAACCTTGAGGCCTTCAATCTGGGGAAGGTCGGTAATCCACTCATCGCCGACATGGTCCGTTACCCAATCTGCAAGAAGGGGATTTCCGTGAAGAAGGAATCTTCTCTGGGTAATACCGTTTGTCTTATTGTTGAACTTGTCGGGATACATCTCATAGAAATCCTTAAGTTCCTGATTCTTAAGAATCTCCGTATGAAGTCTTGCAACACCGTTTACGGAGTAACCGGCAACGATTGCAAGGTGAGCCATCTTAACCTGTCCGTCATAGATGATTGCCCTCTTTTTAATCTTTTCCTGATTGCCGGGATATTTGAATTCAATATCACGCACAAATCTTCTGTTGATTTCTTCGACAATCTGATAAATTCTCGGAAGAAGTCTCGAGAAAAGTTCGATGGGCCATTTCTCCAAAGCCTCAGCCATAATCGTATGGTTGGTATAAGCACATGTCTTTGTTGTAACTTCCCAAGCTTCGTCCCATGTAAGATAGTACTCGTCCATGAGAATTCTCATAAGTTCTGCGATTGCTACGGTAGGATGTGTATCGTTAAGCTGGAATGTAACTTTCTCGTAGAATTTTCTTATATCTTTATGATTGCGCATGTACTTTGCAACAGCTTCCTGAACAGATGCTGAAATAAAGAAGTACTGCTGTTTGAGTCTCAATTCCTTGCCGGCATAGTGATTGTCGTTAGGATACAAAACTTCAACAATGTTTCTGGCAAGATTCTCCTGCTCGACAGCCATCTGATAATCACCTTTGTCGAATGAATCAAGTCTGAAGCAGTTTACGGGTTCTGCATCCCAGATACGAAGTGTATTAACGATTCCGTTTCCGTAACCGATAATGGGAAGGTCATAAGGAACTGCCTTAACTGCCTGATAGCCTTCCTGATAATAGTTGTTTCTTCCGTTCTCGTCGGTGCGAACCGAAACATATCCTCCGAAACGCACTTCTTTTGTATACTCGGGACGACGAAGTTCGAAGGGATTGCCGTTATCAAGCCAGTTGTCGGGAACTTCAACCTGATATCCGTCCTTAATTTCCTGTTTGAACATACCGTATCTGTATCTGATACCGCATCCGTATGCCGAATATCCGAGAGTTGCCAACGAATCAAGGAAGCATGCTGCAAGTCTTCCGAGACCTCCGTTACCGAGTGCGGCATCAGGTTCCTGGTCCTCGATTAAGTTAATGTCCACACCAAGTTCTTCAAGAGCCTCCTTGGCATCCTTATATGCCATAAGGTTAATCATGTTGTTTCCGAGTGCACGTCCCATAAGGAATTCCATCGAAAGATAATAAACTGTCTTCGGGTCTTCCTTCTCGTAAGCTTCCTGTGTCTTCATCCAATGGTCGATAACCTGATCCTTAATTGCATAGGATACCGCCTGGAAAATCTGCTCGGGAGTAGCTTCATCCATATTCTTTCTATACAAAGTCTTGACATTGTAAAGTACACTTCTTTTGAAAAGTTCCTTATCGAATGTAATTGTGGGCTTCTTAGCCTTGGGAACTTTCTTTGCCTCCTTCGAAGGAGTCTTAGCAGCAGTCTTTGAAGATGCTTTTGTTGCAGTCTTTGAAGATGCCTTTGTTGCTGTCTTTGAAGATGCTTTTGTTGCAGTCTTTGAAGATGCCTTTGAAGAAGTTGTCTTTTTAGTCGTAGCTTTTGCTTTTTCTGACTTAGGTGTTGCCATTCTTATTCATCCCTCCGTTAAATCCTACTTAATCTGTTAATTTTACCATTTTTATGGCTTTCTGTAAAGGAGACACCATTCTGTATAATAAACCGAAGCTCTTTCTGCTAATTGGACCAAATTGATAAAATTAGTAGAATATAATACACCTTTTGACATGATAAAAAATTATTTCATATCTAAAATAGAATCTTTTTCGCCAATAGCGTATAATAAAGAAAATTTCTTTTTAGATAATCCATAAATGTTTTCGTTTTAATCGTATATGAATTATAAAGAAATTTTTCAACTTCAAAACAACACGAATCAACATTTTGACGGATATTATTCCGACAGAATTCATGTTGATTAAAACGGATACGAGAGTTTATATGGATACAAAAAACACTGACACAAATTTTCACGTTCAGGGAATAGAAAGACATCGAATTCAAACTGACGGAAAAGGTATAACCACACTGGTTGCGCTTAGGGGATGTCCTCTCAAATGCCGCTACTGCATTAATATGGACATTCTTTCCTCCGACAGAGACAAAATTATGACTCCCGAAGAATTATGGGACAAGGTAAGTATCGACTACTGCTATTTCTATTCTACGGAGGGCGGTGTAACCTTCGGAGGCGGAGAAAGTCTTCTTTATGCACAGCCGATAATCGCATTTGCCGATATTCTTCCGCCCAAAGTCAGCATAAACGTTGAAACTTCACTTAACGTCAATCTAAGCGATGAAACATTTGATGCATTGACAAAAAGAATCACAAAATTCATAGTAGATATCAAATCAACGGATGAAAAAATTTACCGGGATTATACAGGTATCGATAACAAACTGCCTTTGGCAAACCTAAAACGCTTTGTCGAAAAAGGTCTTCAGGACAAAGTGCTTGTGCGACTTCCGGTTATTCCGGATTTTAAACCTTTCGAAATTGCTTTGGAAGAAGAAAGTTATTTTAAAAAACAGGGCTTTGAAACAGATGTTTTTAATTATAAAATCAGAGATTATATGATTAAATAATTTCTTTAAGAACACTTAGACGGAATTTGAGATTACCGTTTGAAAGGAGAATGAATATGAATCACAAAGAAAAATGCAAAGCACTTAAAAAAGTCAGAAAAAATATCGCTGATGTTTTGGGTGTTGATTTACATCAAACCGAATGTACTTACGCCGGCGATTGTCCGGGAACATGCCCGAAATGCAAGCAAGAAGAAATGATACTGAACAAAGCAATTCTTACCGGCTCCGCAGTTGCTGCTTCTTCTCTTTTGCTTACAGGATGTGAGTTACCCGCACCTATTTCTAACGATATTGCGGGAGAAGTATCCGTTTATAATGGTTCTGAAGACATGGGTGATATGTCTCTTCCGCCGGAAGACGATCCTTCATATACAGGCGTCGATGACGATTCCATTATTGATGAACCGTTAATGGGTGATGTCGCCGATGTCAGCCAAGACCCTATTGCGGACGACGATCTTCTTGACGACTTGACTCTTATGGGAGAGGTTGCCTTTTCTCCCGATGATGAAACTAACGTTTGCTCCCAGGATGATTTCGAAAACGCAGATGATGAAAATTCATCGGACGCCGAAGACTCTTTGGATGATGCTGACAATGATTCTTCGGAAAGCGAAAACGAAATCACGGAATAATCTTTTTCATTCGCATTTTCATTTTTTAATCAACTTAACGAAAAAAGGACCTTTGGCTTGTGCCATCGGTCCTTTTTCATTTTGATATTTTACTGATTAATGTAAAAACTTAATTCTTTTTTACGGCAATATCAACGTTTTCACCATTGATGTTCCAGTTCTTTGAATTTTCACCCTTTTCGCCGTAAACGATTGCATCTGCAAGTACCTTGCCGGAAATCGATGCCTCATTTTTCTTAACGATTGTTTCAAGTTTCTCGTTGCCGCTTACATAAACGGTAATTCTGTCCATAACTTCGAAGCCTGAATCCTTACGCATTGTCTGAAGTTTGGAAATGATTTCGTTTACGTTACCTTCCTCAAGAAGTTCTTCCGTAAGGTTCGTATCGAGAACAACGGTTACGCTGTTGTCACCGTCCGTTACATAGCCTTCCTTCTGAGTCATTTCGATAAGCAAATCTTCTTCTGCCAAAGAAACTTCGACTCCGTCAACGTCAAACTTAATCGCACCGTCGGCTTTGAGTGTTGCCATTGCGGCATTTCCGTCAACGTTTGCAAGGTAATTCTTGATTCCGCCAAGCTGCTTGCCGTACTTAGGTCCTACAGTCTTAAGCTGAGGTTTGAAAAGGTATGTTGTAAAGTCACTTACGTCATCCGTAAAGGTTACTGCCTTAACATTAAGTTCTTCTTCGATGATAACCTTGAAGAATTCATCCAATGTGAAATCAGCTTTTACGAACATATTTGCAATAGGCTGTCTGTTCTTGATTGCCGATGCGTTACGACATGCACGTCCTAAGCCTACTGTCTTAAGAACCGCATCCATGTTCTTTTCAAGTTCCTTGTCAATCATCTTCTCGTTTGCAACAGGGAAATCGCAAAGATGAACACTGATAGGTGCATTCTTATCAATCGAACATACAAGATTTCTGTAAATCTGCTCCGAAAGGAAAGGAATCATGGGAGCTGCCGTCTTTGCAAGCGTTACCAAAGCTGTGTAAAGAGTCATGTAAGCGTTAATCTTATCCTGCTCCATTCCCTTTGCCCAGAAACGTTCTCTGCCGCGACGAACATACCAGTTACTCATCTCGTCAACGAACTCATCAAGAACACGACCTGCTTCAGGAATTCTGTAATTGTCAAGATTCTGGTCTACTTCCTTAACCATTGTATTGAGTTTTGAAAGAAGCCATTTATCCATTACGGGAAGTTTATCATACTCAAGAGTATACTTTGTTGCATCAAAGTCATCGATGTTCGCATAAAGAACAAAGAATGAATATGTATTCCAAAGTGTTCCCATAAATCTGTTCTGTCCTTCGGATACCGTTGTATTCGAGAACTTATTGGGAAGCCAAGGTGCGGAGTTCGTGTAGAAATACCAACGAATTGCATCTGCTCCGTGCTTTGAAAGTGCCTCAAAAGGATCTACCGCATTGCCCTTTGACTTACTCATCTTCTGACCGTTCTCATCAAGAACAAGTCCGAGAACAATAACATTCTCATAGGGCGATTTGTTGAAAAGAAGTGTGGACTCAGCCATCAAAGAATGGAACCATCCTCTTGTCTGGTCTACGGCCTCAGAAATAAACTGTGCCGGGAACTGCTGTTCAAAAAGTTCCTTGTTCACGAAAGGATAGTGATGCTGTGCAAAAGGCATTGCACCCGAATCGAACCAGCAGTCGATAACTTCGGGAACTCTGTGCATTTCCTTGCCGCAATCGGGACACTTAATTGTTACGGTATCGATATACGGACGATGAAATTCGATTGTTTCTGCCTCATCCTTTCCGCTCTTTTCCTTTAATTCTGCACGACTTCCGATGCATTCGAATTTACCGCATTCGCATTCCCAGATATTAAGGGGAGTACCCCAGTAACGGTTTCTCGAAATTGCCCAGTCCTGGATATTCTCAAGCCAGTTGCCGAATCTTCCCTTACCGATTGATTCGGGAATCCAGTTAACCGTGTTGTTATTCTTAATAAGGTCGTCTCTTACCGCTGTTTCTTTGATGTACCAAGACTCTCTCGCATAGTAAATAAGCGGAGTGTCGCATCTCCAGCAGTGAGGATACTCATGCTCAAACTTGGGAGCGTCGAAAAGAAGCTTTCTTGCGGAAAGTTCCTTAATTACCTCGGGATCCGCACTGATTGCGCCGTTATCCATTTCCTTCTGTGTGGGTTTGCATCTCATGCCGCCGAAAGGAGTGTCGGCACTCATTACGCCCTTATCGTCAACCATCTGAACGAAAGGAAGGTCATAATTGCGTCCTACATTGGCATCGTCTTCACCGAAAGCAGGTGGGATATGAACGATACCTGTACCATCTGTCATTGTTACATAAGAATCGCATGTAACAAAGAAGCCTCTCTTATTCTGTTTGTCCGCAATTTTCTTTGCACAATCATATAAAGGCTCATATTCCTTGTTCTCGAGATCTTTTCCCATAAAGGATTCAAGAATCTCGTAAGCCTTTTCACCGTCTTTTGAAAGGGGTGAAAGAACAGTATCAAGAAGTGCCTTAGCCATGTAATATGTATAACCGTCAATTGCTTTTACCTTGCAATACTCGTCATCCGGGTTAACGCAAAGTGCAACGTTTGAAGGAAGTGTCCAAGGAGTTGTTGTCCATGCAAGGAAATATGCGTCTTCGCCCGTAACTTTGAAACGAACGATTGCCGAACGTTCTTTTACGGTCTTATAGCCCTGAGAAACTTCCGCTGTTGAAAGAGGAGTTCCGCAACGAGGGCAATAGGGAACAATCTTGAATCCTTTGTACAAAAGTCCCTTGTTCCAAATTTCCTTGAGTGCCCACCACTCAGACTCAATGTAATTGTCATGGTATGTAACGTAAGGATCGTCCATATCTGCCCAGAAACCTACAGTTCCCGAGAAATCCTCCCACATACCTTTATATTTCCATACGGATTCCTTACATTTGTCAATGAAGGGCTCCATACCATACTCTTCAATCTGCTCCTTTCCGTTAAGACCGAGAAGTTTCTCAACTTCAAGTTCAACGGGAAGTCCGTGTGTATCCCAACCGGCTTTTCTGGGAACCATATAGCCCTTCATTGTACGGTATCTGGGAATCATATCTTTAATAACTCTGGTAAGAACATGACCGATATGAGGCTTTCCGTTTGCTGTAGGCGGTCCGTCATAAAATGTGTATGTGGGACCTTCCTTACGGTTCTCCATACTCTTTCTGAAAATGTCATTTTCTTTCCAGAATTTTTCAACTTCTTTTTCTCTCTGTACGAAACTCAATTCAGTATCGACTTTGTTATACATATATATGAACTCCTTTCGCTAAAATACGCAAAAAACAACTATTTATTATAGCAAACAAGGCTTAATCTGTAAAGAATGGGCTTTTTAATATTGTTTGTTATTGAAATTTTGTCATAAATGTAATATCATTAAATGTGACTAAGGTCATGAAACGTTGTTTTACGTTATTGAAAATTTGTAAGGAGGAAATAATAATGGCTTACGTTATCGGTGATAATTGTGTACAGTGTGGCGCTTGCGCAGCTCAGTGTCCTGCAGATGCTATCTCAGAAGGAGACGGCAAGTATGTAATCAATGCTGATGCTTGTATCGATTGCGGCGGATGTGCTGACGGATGTCCTGCAGATGCTATCACACAGGCATAATATAAATTCAATGAACTCAAAAACCTCCGATTTCTCGGAGGTTTTTTTATTTGCGTTTTTCGCCCAAATTCTGCTCATCCAATATCATAAAACGTACCGTTACAGAGGGACACTCCTTGGTACAAAGGGACACTCCGCGTTACATTAGAACCGTCCCTGAAACAACATTGCGTTATTTTCGTCGGGATCTCCGTTTGGGTCTTCCGGAATCCAGTACAACTGACCATTTTGAATTTTGATGAAATATAAGCCTCCTTCGGGAGTGTTTGCGTTACCGATTTGACTTGCGGCCCAAACAATATGCAGTGCGCCGTCTCTCACTTCGTCGTAACCGTAAATTCCGATTTTTAAATCAACGGGCTGATTGCGTTTTTTGGAAAGAAATACGATATTTCCGTCTTCACCCATTCTGACAAAATAATGAGTATCGTTTATATCGCAAGACCAATCCATCAGATATTGTGTATCTTCGACACACGATACCGGAATACCGCTTTCTTCGAAAAGATCAAACGTATAATCCATATCGTATATAGACGTATCATTCGATTCCGCACCATAAAAGTTTGGCTCTTCATCATCCGAATAATCAATCACTATTTCGCTTCCGTCAAATATGATTTCCGCCTCTATTCCGTCATCCCAATAATCTCCGGCGTTTGAAAAAGACGAAAATCTCATTATCTTACAAGGAATCTTCAATACATCATCTTCGTACGAAATGTCGTCCGAATCGGAAACAAGCACCTCTCCGGCAAAATATGACATGACATACTCATCATTTCCGGGTACGGTATCATATGCTCCCCACGTCTCTTCAAAATACAAATTCTCATCAACAAAGAAAAATTGATACTTTGTTACTTCCTGATTTGCATCATCATAGTTCACAAAAATCATATCATCCAAAATCGAACCGTATTTATTAGGAATCGGTTCGGTATCGTATTGCGCTCTTGAAAGATCCTGATTGCCGGAATCGGTTAAAAGCTCTTGAGACACTTCTTTTTCATCCGAAGTCTCTTCATTTTCCTTCTCTTCCTTATCTTCTCTGTCTTTCTCAGATGCAGGTAAAGCATGCGGATTTATTACTGCCGGTTCTTTCTCGACTTCGTTCGTATCCTCATTTTGCGGAACCGATATTACATTGCAAGATGCAAGCATCAGTACACTTATGATTGACACCGCTTTTATCCAAAATTTATTTCTCATATTACTCCTATTTTTATGTCAATACTTTCACGTTGTCATGACACTTTTTTATTCTTCTTTGATAAGCGACTTATCCATATCCTTAAACTGCGTATACTTCGGCAACCACAAAAGATTTACGTCACCGATGGGGCCGTTTCTTTGCTTAGCAATAATTATTGTCGCCTTATTGGCATCTTCCACTTCCATACGCTCTCTGTCTATAAACATAACGACATCGGCATCCTGCTCGATGGCACCGGATTCACGAAGATCCGAAAGCTGTGGTCTGTGGTCCGCTCTCTCTTCAACCTTACGGCTTAGCTGCGAAAGCGCAAGAATAGGAACATGCAGCTCTCTGGCAATTGCTTTCAAAGATCTTGAAATCTCGGAAACTTCATTTTGTCTGGACTCTGCTCTTCCCGAGCCCGACATAAGCTGCAGGTAGTCGATTATTATCATATCAAGACCGTGTTCCTGCTGTTGTTTACGGCACTTTGAACGTAACTCAGGAATTGAAATTCCGGGAGTATCGTCAATTACAAGGAATGACTTTCCGACCGTATCCGCACCTTCGATAAGGGCTGTCCAATCGTTGTCGTTAAGATTACCTGTTCTTAATTTCTGCGAATCGACGTGTGATTCCTGCGCGAGAAGACGGTTTACAAGCTGTTCCTTACTCATTTCCAAAGAAAATACGGCTACATGCTTCTTTTCAACCGCTGCCACATGAAGCGCTATGTTCAACGCGAATGCTGTTTTACCCATTGAAGGTCTTGCCGCAAGAAGTATTAAATCCGATGGCTGAAATCCTGTTGTTTTATAATCGAGATCCGTAAAACCCGACGCAATTCCCGTTACGGTACCGTCGGTATTGTGTGCTTTCTCAATCATACGAAGGGAATTCATAACGATTGTTCCGATAGGAACGAAATCTTCGGTATTTCTTTTTTGTACGATTTCAAAAATATTTTTTTCGACATCATCAAGAAGAAGCGTCATTTCCTCCTTGCCGGAATAGCATCTTGACGAAATGTCGTCGCAGGCTCTTATAAGTCTTCTCTTTACGGCCTTTTCGTATACGATTTTGCAGTGATGCTTAATTCCGGCAGATGTTGTTGCCACATCAATAAAAGAATTGATTTTGTCTGCTGCGTAGACCTCTTCGGGAAGATTCGTCTCTTTCAGCTTATCCTGAAGCGTAACAACGTCGATTGTAACCTTATGGTTATACATCTCAACCATGGTATCAAAAATTATACCGTATTCTTTGAGATAAAAATCATTTCCGGTTATTACTTCGTTTGCGGTGATAATTACATCGGGGTCCATCAGAACAGAACCCAAAATACTCTTCTCCGCCTCAAGGTCCTTAGGCATATTCTGCGAATATTTTGCCTCTTCCATTCTCTTACTCCCCGTCTACAGATACTCTGAGTGTTGCCGTTACCTTTGTGTGAAGTTTTACGGACACATTATATTCCCCGATGCTCTTTATGGCATCGTTCAAAACTATTTTCTTTTTGTCTATTTCAAGCTTATGCTGATCTGACAAAGCTTTGGCAATCTCTTTTGCGGTAATTGAGCCGAAGCTTCTTCCGCCCTCACCCGTTTTGATTTTTAATACAACTTTGATATTTTCTATCTTTCCGGCAAGTTCTTTTGCATCATCGAGCTGCTTTTGCGCAATCTTTTCCTGATTTGCCTTTTGAAGTTTCAAATCATTTAAATTGGCAGAATTTGCTTCGATTCCGAGTTTCTTCGGAAGCACAAAATTTCTTGCGTAACCGTCATTTATTTCTACTGTATCGCCCTTTTTGCCGAGCGTTTTTACATCCTGCAACAAAATTACTTTCATGTTTTCATCCTCCGGTTATATTTCTTCATTCTCTATCATGGAATCGATTGTTGCCTTAAGCATATCGGACGCTTCCTCTGCGGTAACGCCTTCAAACTGTGCACCGGCAACATTCATATGTCCGCCGCCACCGAGTTTCTCGGTAACAACCTGAACATTCAACTCGTCTATCGAACGGGCACTCAGATAAATCTTGCCCTGATACTCGGTAAAGACGAAACTTGCCTTAATTCCGTTAATGTTAAGAAGCTCGTTTGCCGCCTGTGCCGCAATTATTGTCGGGCTTTGACAATCTTTGGCATCGCAAATCGAAATCGCATAATCGTTTCGATAAATAACCGTATCTTTTATTGTCTTAGCCTTCGCAAGATACTCCGAGGCATCTTCTCTGAAAAGCTTCCTTACTCTTGTAACGTCGGCACCGCTTCTTCTTAAAAAGGCTGCCGCTTCAAATGTTCTTACGCCTGTCTTTGTAACGAAATTGCTTGTATCTATCATAATTCCGGAATAAAGAGTATCCGCCTCGATTCCGTTAAGTTTGATTCCCTCGTCTACATACTGAAGGATTTCGGCAACCATTTCCGAAGCCGAAGAAGCGTAAGGTTCGACATACGAAAGCGTGGCGTTATCAATTATTTCTTCGCCCTGTCTGTGATGGTCGAGAACGACTATTGCCTTGCAATGCTTAAAAAGGTCCGGGCATTCCGAAATCGACGGCTTATTGTTGTCAACAACGACCAAAGCCGCGTTGTTTCCGACCGTCTGAAGAGCAACTTCGCTTGTAACGATCATTCCGGGATACATCTCTTCGTTCGACTCAAACAAATCGACAAGCGGACGAAGAGACGAAGTAATATCGTTCATTACGATATACGCCTTCTTCTCAAGAGCTCTGGCTACGCAATATATTCCCACTGCCGAACCGAAGCTGTCCACATCGGCCATTCTGTGACCCATAATAAAAATCTGGTCTTTATTTATAAGTATTTCTCTCAAAGCCTGAGCTTTAACTCTCGCCTTAACACGTGTATTTTTCTCCGAAGACTGACTCTTTCCTCCGTAATACTGAACATTTCCGGGAGATTTGACAACAGCCTGATCACCGCCTCGTCCGAGAGCCAAATCTATTGCCGCTCTCGCAAACTCGCAATTCTGGCTGTAAGAGAGTCCGTCAAGTCCGACGCCTATACTGAGCGTAACCGGTCTTTCGTTTCCTATGCTGACTGTCTTAATTTCTTCGAGAATATCAAACTTCAAATCTTTAAGTTCCTGAAGCGATTTTTTCCTCATGATAAGAAGATACTTGTCTTTCTCGGTCTTTCTTACCACTCCGTCAAATGACGAAATACACTGCGTGATTTTTCTGTCGACAAGAGCAAGAAGAAGCGAACCTCTGACATCATCGACGTTTTCCAAAGCCTCTTCATAGTTGTCTATATAAATCATACCGATGGCAAGGCTTTGATCGTCAATTTCCTTAAGTGCTATCTTAAGTGCCGTTTCATCAAAAAGATAAAGACCGATAATGCATTCATTCTCGGACGAATCCTCTATAAACGCATTGTTCTTAACCATATCCGATATGTTGATTTTCTTTAAGTTTGCTCTGAATTCCTTTCCTTCATCCGAAATTCTCACTTCGTTCTCGGAAATATCTATGGGAAGCACTTCCGATGTAATCTGAGGGAAAAATGTCGAAATTGATTTGCCAAATCCCCTATCCGTACCGATTACATTTTCAAATTCTCTGTTAGTCCATATGATTTTGCCCTTGTTATCCAAAAGAGCGTGCGGCAAATCAAGATCTTTCAATATCTGTTTCTGAACCTGTCCGTATTCCGTGGCAAAACTCACAAGTTCGTCAATAAGAAACGGTTTGAAATATCTCCAAAGAATAAGAATGCCCACAAAATAGACAACAACAAATCCCGAAATTATGAATCCCGAAACAATGCTCAAAAAATAAACGGGAAGATTTATTATCATAAGAAGAATTCCGAATATCACGAGCATCAGCATGAATAATCGAAGTTTTCCTTTAACTTTTACTTTTTTAGCCATATTTGCGCTACCTTTCATTACAACCGTTGATTTAATCGTAAAGATAATCTATTTTATCACTAAATTGCAATAAAATGAAGTACTACATAATAAAATGGAGCACTACATATAGTGACGTGTAATACGAACGCAAAAAAAAGAGATGCGATTTCTCGCATCTCCGTATTGTAATTTATTTAATCCATTGTATAAGGCATAAGTGCTACGTGACGAGCTCTCTTAACAGCTACTGTCAATGCTCTCTGATGCTTAGCACATGTTCCTGTGATTCTTCTGGGAAGAATCTTTCCGGACTCGGATACGTATCTCTTAAGCTTAGCTGTATCCTTGTAATCAATTACGTTGTCCTTGCCACAAAATACGCAAACTTTCTTTCTTCTGCGCATTCCGCCTTTTCTCTTCATGGGAGAATCGGCTGTTTTATCTGCTTTAACGAATGCCATAATTTAATCCTCCATATTATTAAAACGGCATATCATCCTTTACTCCGTCGGAGATATTCATGAAATCTCCGTCATCGGCAACTGCATTGCCTGAGGATGCATATGATTCCGACTGACCCCCGTTTCCTGAAGCATTCTTGCTCTCAGCAAACTCCTGGTCCTCTGCAACAACATCTGTTGTGTATACCTTCTGACCGTCTTTATTGGTATAACTTCCTGTCTGAATACGACCGGTTACCAATACCTTCGTTCCCTTCTTGAAATATTTGGAAGCGAATTCAGCACCTTTTCCGAATGCCACAATATTGATAAAATCAGTACTGTTCTCTTCATTCTTGGAAAATCTTCTGTCTACAGCCAAGCTGTATCTTGTAACGGGTGTAGCACCCTCGCCTCTCATCTCGGGATCTCTGGTTAAACGTCCCATAAGAATAACTTTATTCATATTTACCTACTTTCTATTGCTCGTCTTGTCTAACAACTAAGAATCTGAGCACGTTGTCCATAATACGAACGCGGTTTTCGATTTCGATGGGAGCTGTTGCTTCAGCATCGAAACGAATGAAGTAGTAAAATGCTTCGTGCATATGCTGAATATCGTAAGCTAACTTCTTCTTTCCGGCTTCTTCCACTTCTGTGATAGTTCCGCCGAATCTTTCAACGTAAGCCTTGCACTTGTCTACAACTGCGGCTCTCGCATCGTCTTCGATCTTAGCATTGACAACAATACATAATTCATACTTATTCATGCTAGTTACCTCCTTTTGGTCTCTGGCCCTCACCTTAAGTAAGAGCAAGGAATATTTCATCACGGACTATTATATTATCATAGATAATTTTTCGTTGCAAGACAAAATTTTATAAATTGTCTTTTTACGCCTTTTTACCGTGAATTTTTGATATTTTTTTCAAGTTTGGCTCTTACAATTTCTATCTGATGACCGCATTTTTCGCATTCAAGTCTGCAATCGGAGCCAACACGCAAAACTTTCCAAGTATAACCGCCGCAAGGGTGAATCTTTTTAAATGTAAGAATATCTCCTTCTTTTATCGATACCATATCGTGCCTCTAAATCTGTGACAAAACCTCTCCGACTTTTCCTTCTATGCAAAGATTCGCATATGCGTCTCTGGGCGTCGATGAAAGATTGATTACCGCAAGCTTGTTTCCTCTATAATAATCGATAAGACCCGCTGCGGGATAAACCGCAAGGGAAGTGCCCGCAATAATAAGCACATCCGCATTTGCAATATATCTTACGGATTTTTCGATTGTTTCATTATCAAGACCTTCCTCATACAATACGACATCCGGCTTAATCGTTCCGCCGCATTCGCACTTTGGAACGCCCGCTGCATTCTTAATATAGGAAAAGTCATAGAATTTTTGGCACTTCATGCAGTAGTTTCTCTGCACGCTTCCGTGAAGTTCCATTACTTCCTTGCTGCCCGCTTCCTGATGAAGTCCGTCTATATTCTGCGTGATAACGGCTTTAAGTTTGCCCTTCGCTTCAAGTTCCGCCAGTTTAAAATGCGCTTTATTGGGTTTTGCACCCTCAATAAGCATCTTATCGTGATAAAACTTATAGAACTCTTCGGTTTTCTTCATAAAAAAAGTATGGCTTAAGATTGTCTCCGGCGGATAATCATATTTTTGATTATAAAGTCCGTCCACACTTCTGAAATCCGGAATCCCACTTTCCGTCGATACTCCCGCACCGCCGAAAAAAACTATGTTATCGCTTTCATCAATCCACTTTTTTAACTGAAGTATTTTTTCGTCCATAATATATCCCCCCTTACTTATTCCTTGTGAACCTCAAAAAAGCCCGAGATTATTTTCTCAAGCTTTTTACATCTGATGTCTGACAACTCTGTACTCGTCTCCGCACTGATAATACGGGCACTGGTAATGTGTGTCTGTCATAAATCGTATATATTCGTCCTCGTCCATGTTGACAAGGCATACGTAATCCTCCGTATCGTCATCAAATACGAAGTTTGCACATTCTTCGCAGGAAACGTCCATTTTTTACTCCTGTAATTCGCGCGATACCTTGAAGATTGTCTGATAAATCTCGGCTATCGCCCATCCTTCTTCCTTACCTTCGGCAATTCTTGTTACGATTTCGTCTTCACGTGTCTCGTCGCCGATATGTTTACCTTCCTTTTTCTTAATCTGTCCGACTTCTTTTGACAAAACCATTCTTTTTGCAAGAAGAACGGCTATTTTATCATCGATTTCATCGATGTCTTTTCTGCAGTCACTGAGTTCTCTCATTTTATTCTTACTTTACTCCTCTGTTTTTTTGCCATGCGTAATATTGGCATATATCTGATTCCAAACATATTCGGAAATATCCGCCGTCCTCATTTCTTTAACTTTTTCGGCCGGAATTACTTCCACTATCTTTACATATACGTCTGAGCGGCGAGGTATTCTCTTTTTAACCTTTTCCGTCTCCGAAATGGCTGCTATGACAAGCGGACAACCCGCTTTGGTGGCAATTTTGAACGCACCGTTTCTGAATTCGAGAAGCGGCTTTTCGGTCCTGTTTCTCGTGCCCTCCGGGAAAATGAAAATATTGGCTTCCTGTCTCTTTATGATGTCTGCAGCCTTATTGATTGTAACAATCGCATTCTTTACATTGTCCCTGTCGATTGCCATGAATCCGGCTTTATACATAAGGGAGCCGACCATTTTGATGTTAAAATTCTCAGGCTTCGAAATAAAAACGATTTTTTCTTTTCTGAGGCTTGAAAGAATACTCATCGGGTCGTAATTAGACAGATGATTGGCTACGATTAAATATCTCTCGCCCTTGGGAATCTTTTCTTTTCCTTCTATATGAACATGAACGTTCGTCCAAAACAGGCAGAAAATGTCAGTCTGAACAAAGAGCCATCTGAAAAATGATGAAACGCCTTTTCTTTCCTTTGTTTTGTCTACAGTAAAAGACCAAAGCAAAAGTATCAAGAGATATAATCCGGAAAACAGAACAAATGCTCCGGCTGCAATGCCGATAACGGTAAAAATGTTCCACCAGTGCGGCATCATTTTACACAAAACATTAACAAGTACCGATGCAATAATCGAAAGTGCCAATAAAATGTATATCATATATCCACGCTCCTACTTTCCAAGGTTCAGACCCGTATCATCGGGCAATCCGAGTTTGATGTTCATACACTGTACCGCAGCACCCGAAGCGCCTTTTCCGAGATTGTCGAATCTTGCGTTAATTAAGATTCTTTCGTCATTTCCCGTTACGAAAATCTGCGCATCGTCTCTTCCCGAAAATGCGTTTGCCGGGAAGAAATTGTTCTCCTCTTCTTCGGAACCGAAAGGCATTACCTTAATAAATTCCTGACCTTTATAGAATTCATCAAAAACCTTCCATACTTCTTCAGGGGTTACGCTCTTTTTGCAAAGGTGTGCATAAATCGGAAACGTTACAAGCATTCCGCTGTAGTAATCGTCTACCACCGGCGTGAAAAGAGGCTCTCTTTCAAGACCCGAAATTGCCTTCATTTCCTTTAAATGTTTATGTTTCTGTGAAAGAGCATAGGCTCTGGGTGCGTACAAATCTTCCGTTTTGTCTTCAGCTTCGTAAAGAGCGATTGCTTTTTTGCCGGCTCCGGAATATCCCGAAAGCGCCGATACGCAAATAGGATAATCATTTCCTATAATGCCCATTTTTACCAACGGATATACCATCATCGAAAATCCCGAAGCATAACATCCGGGAACGGCGATTCTGTTGCCGTCTTTGATTTTCTGTCTGAATTCTTCTCCGAGTTCCGGGAAGCCGTATGCCCAACCGGGTTCTGTTCTGTGTGCCGTTGACGCATCGATGATAACCGTATGGTCATTTCCTTCATTGATTAAACTTACCGCCTCGATTGCCGCAGCATCGGGCAGACAAAGAAATGTGATGTCCGAAGCGTTGATGCATTTTCTTCTTTCTTCAGGATCTTTTCTTTTCTCGGGATCTATTTTTATAACTTCAATATCATCCCTTCCCTGAAATCTCTCATTAATTCTTAAGCCTGTTGTTCCTTCGCTTCCGTCGATATAAACTTTTGCTTTCATGACTACCTCTTAATATTTTATTCTTAATCCTTTCGGATAATGATTCTTTAAAAGACCATTCGAGGCTTTGCCCCAGCCAAGAGACACGTTATTCACGCAGACAAGAGTCCAGCCGTTTGCAAAATCGCCTCTCAATTCCTCTCCGTGTCTGTACTTGAGTGCTTCTTCCGAAGAAAGATTTACGAATCGTTTGACTTCTTGGGGAGAAAGAGCCATTGCAAGAGAATGTGCCGGTTCAAATCGGTCTTTCTTTATCTCTCCAAGTTCCAATCCCATTCGTACGATGTGAAGTTTTCCCATATCAACTTTCAAATCCTTCGGACGAAGAATCACTCTTTCGTCCATTTGAATAATATCCTCTACATTTACATTAAAGTCAATAAGATTCTCTTTAATAAAAGAATTAATTATTGCTTCGATGCTTTTGCCTAATTTTTTCGTTTTGCTTTTTCCGGTAGGTTCTTCAAACGCTTCCGGGTCTTTTTTCAATAAGCAGACAAAATGTCCTTCGCCTTTTATTTTATGAGGCCAAAGCCTTACGGCCTTTGCCGTTTCATCTTTTATCGAATCGGAATACTCTTTCGGCACGAAATCTTTTTCTGCCGCTTCGAAATATTTGACGTTAGGATTGTCAAGGACGTGAAAATTCGGATAGTTTTGAAGAAACCATGCCATATTTTCTTCATCTTCCTTCGGTGCAAAAGTACATGTCGAATAAGCCATAATTCCGCCCGGTTTTAACATTCCCTCAGCGCATTCGAGAATATCTCTTTGTCTCTTTGCGCACATTTCGACATTTTCTTCGCTCCATTCCTCTATGGCGGTATCGTCTTTTCGAAACATTCCTTCACCGGAACAAGGAGCATCGACAACTATCACATCAAAATATTCTTCAAAAACACCTAAGAGTCTGTCGGGCGTTTCATTGGTCACCAGGCAATTTCTGATTCCGAGTCTTTCTATATTGGAAGAAAGAATTTTGGCTCTCGTCGGATTGATCTCGTTTGATACAAGTACGCCTTCATTTGACAGTAATCCGGCAAGTTGCGTGGATTTGCCTCCGGGTGCCGCACACAAATCAAGTACTTTCATCCCCTTTTCTATGGGAAGCGACGATACAACCGACATTGCCGAAGGTTCCTGAATATAATAAGCTCCCGCATCGTGAAGTGCTTCGCGCCCTGCCTTTATCGACGAATCCGAAAGCATGAAGCCCGTTTCGCACCAGGGCACCTTTTTTGTCTCAAAAGGAAAAACCTTCGTAAAATCTTCGACGGACATCTTTATTTCGTTTACTCGAAGTCCGATTTTTTTGTCTTCATCGTAGGATTTAATGAAATCATCGTAATCGGCACCGAGCATTTTTTTCATTCTGTTTTCAAATTGTTCGGGTAATTTCATATGTCGTCCTAATCGATGATGTTCTTTACACCCATAATCGTGTTGTATGTTGCGTTACCGATATATGTATTCTGTCGGCTGTTTGCGGCATGAATAATCTTTCCGTCGCCAAGGTAAATTGCCGCATGCGTGCAGACTCCGTTCTTACCGTAAATGATAACGTCTCCCGGTTGTGCCTCCGCATACGATACAAGACGACCGTTATTGTTATACTGGCCTGCCGGAGTTCTGTCGAGACCGTATCCGAAATTCGCATATATAAGTTTCGTAAATCCCGAGCAGTCGGTACCCGTTACAAGGGAATTTCCGCCGTTAATATACTTAAGTCCGACAAACTGGCATGCGTAATCGCAAATCTGTTTTCTGAGTTCCGTTGTATTCTCATACGAATAATCATTGCCGGCTTCCATGGCTCTCCTTCTTGCAGCCTCCTGTTCTGCGGCAATTCTTTCTCTCTCTTTTCTCTCTTCCTCTTCCTTTGCAAGTCTTGCGGCTTCCTCTTCTTCAAGTGTAATTCCGACCGTAAAACTCTTTTCTTCAAGAAGTTCTTCTCTCGTATAAGGCTCATCGAGAAGAATCTGTTTGGCAAGATGGTCTCCGTAAAGGAAAAACTGCGACATTACGTATCCTTCCGCATTTCCTGATTTGATTTTGAACCAATCGCCGCAAATCTCCTGAATAAACACTACGGAACCGTCATATATCTTGGCGGTCTGCTCTGCCTCTGCGTTCGGTTCGACTCTGACATTTACGTAAGAATCCACGCACGCGATTCCTATTTCGCCGCCGAGAATCTCATTGATGTCCATAAGAAGCTGTGCCTCGGGACTTATTACGTCGCAATTGGCTCCGGATTCGTTCTCCATCGTCCGATTCATTCCGGCAAGTTCGGGCTCTTCAAATGATTTTTCATAGATTCCGATTCCCGAATCAAACACCGCGGTTTGATGTATTTTTGTATTGTCCCAATTCTTCATTTCAAAATTTTTGGCCTCCGTATTGCGGTAAGCAATCACGAAAATCACAAAAAAGACAATGCTTAACCCCACCGTCTGAATCGCATTTTTTAATTTAAACTGTTGTAAAAATTCTAATTTGTCCATCTTGTCCTTATCTTCTCGTAAAACCGGTTGTGTGCACGATTGCAAGAAGTTTCCCGTCCTCATCTTCAAGTCTCATTTCGTAGTTACAGGTTGTTTTACCGTCCTTACGGCATTCGGCGGTGCAAATAATCTTTTTGCCGCGCGCCGGAGCCAAATACTCTATCGAGGAGCTTAACGAAACCGTTCCCATCTCCTCGTGATTGGTCGCTACGGCAAAGGTGAAATCCGCAAGCGTATAATAAACTCCGCCCATTACGTTTCCGACCGCATTCATATGGCCCGGAGAAACGGTAAGACTGCATACGGCCGATTTGTCGCCGACTTTTTCAATTATCATTCCGTTGTCC
This sequence comes from Lachnospiraceae bacterium, assembly GCA_045628965.1. GTDB lineage: Bacteria > Bacillota > Clostridia > Lachnospirales > Lachnospiraceae > UBA3766. The sequence goes on from JAZQQI010000007.1 coordinate 51,368, forward strand.
GTCGCGAATCTGTCGTTGGAAAAAAATTCTCTTGTTTCTTCAAGTGTTCTCATTTATTTGTTTCCTTCAGCTATGTATCTTGCAACATAAACGCCGCTCGCCGAAGCATGCGAAAGCGAATGTGTCACTCCGGAGCCGTCTCCGATAACAAAGAGACCTTTGTTTCTTGTCTCAAGGTTACTGTCGAGTTCGACTTCCATGTTGTAAAACTTAACTTCAACTCCGTAAAGAAGCGTATCGTCATTTGCGGTTCCGGGGCAGATTTTATCAAGAGCATAAATCATCTCGATTATTCCGTCCAGAATTCTCTTCGGAATAACAAGGCTCAAATCTCCGGGTGTCGCAGCCAAAGTCGGGGTAACATATCCTTCTCGTATACGGGCCGCATTGCTTCGTCTTCCTCTTACGAGGTCGCCGAATCTTTGAACGATTACGCCGCCTCCAAGCATGTTTGAAAGCTTTGCGATGCTTTCGCCGTAACCGTTACTGTCCTTAAAAGGCTCTGAAAAATGCTTCGATACAAGAAGTGCAAAGTTCGTATTTTCGGTGTGTTTGCTTACATCCTCATAACTGTGTCCGTTAACCGTTACGATTCCGTTTGTATTCTCGTTAACCACCGCACCGTAAGGATTCATACAGAAAGTACGTACCAAATCCTCGAATTTTTCGGTTCTGTAAACAATTTTACTTTCATATAATTCATCCGTAAGGGATGAAAAAATCTCAGCCGGAAGTTCTACTCTGACACCGATGTCCACTCTGTTTGATTTGGTCGGAATATCAAGTTCTTCGCAAACCGTCTCCATCCATTTGCTTCCGCTTCGTCCTACGGAAATAATACACTGTTCGCAGTCGTACTCGTTGTCTTTCGTATAAATTTTATATCCGTCTTCGTTCTTTAATACTTTCTCAACCGGAGTTCTGAAGAAAAACTCTACCTTATCTTTAAGATGGTTGTAAAGATTCTCAAGCACCACGTAGTTTATATCGGTTCCGAGATGACGAACCTGAGCATCGAGAAGGTGAAGGCCGTTCTCAAGACACATTTTCTTAATCTTAGTGTCTGCCGTGGAATAAAGTTTTGTGCCTTCTCCGCCGTATTTAAGGTTGATTTCATCAACATATCTCATCAAGTCGATGGCTTCGTTTTTGCCTATGTATTCGTAAAGAGAGCCGCCGAACTGATTGGTAATATTGTATTTACCGTCGGAAAATGCACCCGCACCGCCGAAACCGTTCATGATGGCACATGACGGACACTTGATACAAGTCTTTACTTTATCACCGTCAATGGGACATTTTCTTTTTTCCAAAGGGTTGCCGGCCTCAAATATAGCAATCTTCTTGTCCGGGCAAAGTTTTGTAAGTTCATATGCTGAGAAAATTCCTCCCGGTCCCGCTCCCACTATAATTACATCGTATTTCATATCATTTACCCCCATTTACTGTCTTGGTCTGCTTCAACGCATAGCCTATTATATTCTATCACTAATGTCTTCCGTGCGCAAACGAAAAGAGGGAAAGCCTTCAGCCTTCCCTCCGTAAATCAACGAATTTATCAAATATTTTAGATGTCAAGCAAATCGCTGAGTTCTTTCAATGCTCCGTCGGTATCATGAGCAAGAACCTTCTTTGCAAGGACTTTACCGAGCTGTACGCCTTCCTGGTCAAAACTGTTTACGTTCCAAATGAAGCCCTGGAACATAATCTTGTTTTCAAAATGGGAAAGAATGGCACCCATTGCTTCGGGAGTAAGCTGCTCGCCGATAATGATGCTTGAAGGACGGTTGCCTTCGAATTTCTTATTGTTATTCTCGTCATCTTTGCCGCATGCGAACGCAACAATCTGTGCTGCAACGTTTGCGCAAAGCTTCTGCTGACTTGTGCTGCCCTGAATATCAACATCAAGACCGATCTGGCTCTTCTTAAATCCGATAAACTGCAAAGGAATGATGTCCGTTCCCTGATGAAGAAGCTGATAGAACGAATGCTGTCCGTTGGTTCCGGGTTCGCCGAAGATTACGGGACCTGTTACGTAGTTTACGGGTTCGCCGAATCTGTTAACGGATTTGCCGTTTGATTCCATATCCGCCTGCTGAAGATGAGCGGGGAAACGGCTTAATGCCTGTGAATAAGGAAGCACTGCCGTTGCAGGGAATCCGAGGATATTTCTTTCGTATACACCGATTAACGCATCAAGAAGGGCAGGGTTGTTTCTTACATCCTTGTTTGTAGCGAGTTTATCTTCTTCTGCAGCTCCGTTTAAGAAACGGGCAAATACTTCGGGTCCGAATGCCAAAGAAAGAATTGCGCCGCCAACTGCGGAACATGATGAAAATCTTCCGCCGATATAATCATCCATAAAGAATGCTGCAAGATAATCGCTGCTCTTTGCAAGAGGAGATGTCTCGCTTGTTACGGCTACCATGTGCTTTGAAGCATCGAGTCCTTTTTTCTTTAATGCATCTTTTACAAAAGATTCGTTTGTAAGTGTTTCAAGAGTCGTACCTGATTTTGAAACGAGAACAAAAAGCGAATGAGCAACGTCGATTGAATTAAGAACCGCTGCAGCATCATCGGGGTCAACGTTTGAAATAAACTTAGCTTCCATCTTAAAGTTTCCTGTCTCTTTAGCCCAATTTTCAAGTGCGATATAAATTGCTCTGGGGCCAAGGTCCGAACCGCCGATACCGATCTGAACTACCGTCGTAAACTTGTCGCCGTCTGCATTCGTGATTTTTCCTTCATGAACGGCATTTGCAAAATCCGCAATCTTCTTCTGCTGAGCAAGATAGAATTCTCTCTTGTTAACTCCTTCGGCAACAACATCGTTTCCGAGCTGTCCTCTTGTAAGCTGATGAAGAACAAGTCTCTTCTCGCCTGTATTGATAACGGCTCCGTTATATAATTCCGCAAACTTATCAACAAGCTCTCCCTCTTCTGCAAGTTTTGAAAGCGCATCCACAATTTCATCGTCAACTGCTTTTGCGGCATAGTTATAGGTGAGGCCGGCTGCCATGGGAACCTTGTAATTTTTTACACGGTTTGCACCCGATTCACCTGACATAACGTCCTTTAACACTACCTTTTTTACACTTTTAAGTTCGTCAAAGCTTGACAACTTATCGAGATTCTTCCATGAAACCATTGATTTTACCTCCGTTATATATGTATTCTACAATAATTTTACACAAATGCGTTATTCCGTTAAAATTATACCTCTATGCTCTTTTATATACAAGGCATTATTTTACACGTTTTAAGATTCCCTGAAGACGCCGTATACGTTGATTTATTCATTTCGCTTTGTTATAATCTTAATGCTTATTAAAACCCTCGCGGTATTTTCGGAGACATTTATGAAAAAAATAGTATTGACCGGCGGCGGTACTGCCGGACACGTCACACCTAATCTGGCACTTCTTCCCAAGCTTAAAGAGCTTGGTTACGATATAACCTACATGGGTTCATTGGACGGCATCGAGAAAAAACTTGTTGCCGATTTTGACATTCCATACTACGGAGTTCCCGTCGGAAAACTGAGAAGATATCTCGATCCCAAGAATTTTACAGACCCTTTCAAGGTAATCAAGGGCTATTACGAAGCCCGCAAATATTTAAAGGAAATCAAGCCGGACGTTGTATTCTCAAAAGGAGGATATGTTTCGGTTCCCATTGTTCGCGCAGCGGCAAGTCTCAAGATACCGTGCATCATTCACGAATCCGATTTGACTCCGGGTCTCGCAAATAAACTTTGTATTCCGAAGGCTCAAAAAGTATGTTGCAATTTCCCCGAAACTTTTAACAAGCTTCCCAAAGGAAAAGCTGTACTTACAGGTTCGCCCGTAAGAGCCGAGCTTTTTGAAGGTAATGCGGATGCCGCTTACGAAATGTGCGGTTTTACAAAAGACAAGCCGGTCATCATGATAATCGGCGGAAGTACAGGCTCCGTTGCCATAAACAAAGCCGTTCGTGCCGCTCTTCCCGAACTTATTAAAGAGTTTCAGATTGTTCATCTTTGCGGAACAGGCCGAATAGACAATATGCTTCTTACAACCGAAGGATACAAACAGTACGAATACCTTAAGGGAGAACTTAAGGATGTCATGGCGATGTGCGATATCGTCATTTCCCGCGGAGGCGCAAATGCAATATGCGAATTGTTGTCGCTAAGAAAGCCGAACCTTTTAATTCCTCTCTCAAAGGCAGCAAGCAGGGGAGACCAGATTCTCAATGCAAACTCCTTTGAATCTCAGGGATATTCGCTTGTTCTTCAGGAAGAGGACCTTGATGAAATTACTCTCGTAAACAAGGTTCATGAACTTTATGAAAATCGTGACAAATACGTTGAAGCCATGGAACAAAGTTCGCAAATCAACGCAATCGACAAAATCGTAGCGCTTATCGACGATGCTGTTATCAATAAACCTTAATTCTTTTCGTATTCATCATACAAATTAAACGAGGGTCGGACAAATAAATCCGACCCTCTTATTAATTCCGTAAACAAATCTTTAAAAACATATTTTATATCTCTTTCAAAAGTTCTATCCAGTCTTTGATTGCTTCAACTTCTTCGCCGGCTTCTTTCTCGGCTCTGCTTCTTTTCACCTTGGAATACACGGGCGCTTCCATCGCATCCTTCTTTTTCTTTATGATGATGCATACCTCATCCTTATCGAAGAATACTGCAATCGGTCCGCCAAGATTAACCTTGGCAATCTTTGCCGCAAGCGATGCCTTCAGGAATTTTTGTCCTTCGCCCTGGTCTTTTACATATACGTCAAACTTGGAGTCAAATGACTCGTTTGAACTCAAAATCTTGCAAAAGGTCTCAGGCTGCTCGTATGTCATCCCGCCGATTTTGAAATTTTTGCCGATAATCTGAAGTTCCGTTTTCAGTTTGGTGTCAACGGAAGCAACAATAAGAACACATTCCGAACTGCCTTTCTTCTTGCCGTAACGGAGTGCCAAATCATATCTCAAAAAGCCTATATCCTTGTATATTCCGCGAACACAGTCGTTTGCGACGGCACTTTTGGCTTTCTTAAGCATGGAAATTCGGGTAAGATCCTTAGTTGATATTTTTTCGTAATCCGAATAATCTCCCTGTTTGAACGCATTTTCAAGTACCGGCTTCAAAAATGTATCTTTGTAGTGCGTCGAGTATTCTTTCATCTTTGAATTCATCTTCAAAAAATGAGGAAGCATGTACACGCATATAAAAATCGCCAGCAAAAGCACAAGAGCTATTATGGCATTCACGTATAAGCTTAAATCGATTATTTTTTTGAAAACCAATACGATGTACGCAAGCACCAAAAGCAAAACGATTATCGATGCAACTTTCCAGACAATATCCGACTTCAGGTATTTCTTTCTCAACGAATCAATCTGTTCTTCGGTATATATAACTTTTACTTCTTCTTTATTCTCATTGCTCATATTTTTATCCCTATTTCGTTAATATCTCTTTAATTTCAGCAAGTTCCTCTGCCGAAGGAGAGGTCGGATTCCAAAGAATATTTTGTCCGTCGTCCTCATATCTGGGAATAAGGTGAAAATGAAAATGAAAAACAGTTTGTCCCGCACATTCGTTATTATTCTGAACAAGGTTAAATCCATCGGCATTAAGTTTATCCGTCATCTCTATCGCAAGTCTTTTGGCAAGAATCATTACTTTGGCTGCCTTATCTTCCGGAAGTTCATAAAGATTTGCATAATGCTCCTTCGGAAGAATAAGCGCATGACCTCTCGTTGCCGGTCCCACATCCAGAATTACATTAAAATCTTCGTCTTCATAAATCGAATTGGTCGGAAATACATTGTTGGCCAGTTTACAAAAAATACAATCGTCCTTCATCCCTTTTACCTCTCTAAAAATGGAAATATTGTGTCAAGTGCTCTCAAAAGATTGAAATCTCCCTTTGAAGTCATCTTGCCGCTCATAAACGAATGCTGAAAATCGTTGTCGCCGGCAATAATTGCTTCAAGTATATCAGGAGTCATCTCAAGTTTGACATCGCTGTATTCGCTCTGTCCGTAGAACACTTCAAGTTTGGCATTAACCACCTTAATTATCAAATCCTTCTTGAAATTTTTTATTTTCAACTTGTAAATGGCATTGATTCCGGGTTGCGGCTTAAACGCCTTTTTGAAATCATTGACAAATCTCTCATCTTCGTCAACTTCCTGATTCTCAAGTTTGTTGTAAAAAATTCCCGTCAGTTCCTTGATATCTTCCTTCTGCCTTGCAACGTATTCCTCATCTGCCGCATACATCGAAAGCTGCTCCGTTTCCTGCGGGGTCAAATCGACGTTCTGCGTTACCGAAATCTTCTGTTTGACAGCCTGATTGCTTGCCGGAAATGAAGAAAGCTTCTGTGAAATACTTCTAAACATATTCTCTGCTTTCTTCTCTATTATTCTGTCATATTCTTCTTTGCATTCAAGCATCGATATTTCCGGAATATAACCGCAAATTCCGCTGCAGGGCTTGCCTCCGAGAATCTCCCACGCTGTTGCAAGATTCATCTTGCCTTCACGCTCACCATATGTAGTCGACATACAAATGGGACACATATAAATTCTCGAAATTGCTTCCTTGTCACCGTAAAGCCAGCATGCATCAAGAAATTGCTGCATATATCCGCCGATTCCGTACCATTCGACCGTAGTTGCAAAAATTACTCCGTCTGCATCCTTCAAGGTCTTGGGTAATGTCGTAATCGCACCTTTTATTTCGTAAAGGTCGAATCTCTCAACGGTTACGTTGAGTTCTTCCAATACTTCCTGCATCTTTCTTATAACGTACTGCGTCGGATCGCCGATAAGACCGCGACCGCCGTAATAAATATTAATCTTCACAGCCGACTCCCCTCGTATGACAAATAAATCTCTCAACCGTAATTATACCGATTCGACCGAAAAAATACAACATTCTTAATTATTTCCTCGGACGGTATTTGCATACAAATTCATATTTGGTCGTACCGAATTCGATTATGTCTTTATTGGATAGTTTAGCTTCCTCATCTATTCTGACCGAGTTTACTCTCGTTCCGTTTAGAGACGACAAATCCGTAAGTCTCATACATTCTCCGTCATAAGCAAACTGGGCATGCATTTTTGAAACCGAACTGTTATCAATATAAATGTCAACGTATTCTTTTTTGGAGCCCGCAATCACCTCGCCTTCCTTTGATATCTCCGTTTCTTTTCCGTCTTCGTTTACAATGCAAAAATATTTATCCATATTGTCAATATTCACAAGAACCGTTTCTTCTCCGCGTATGATTCTGTCAGGCTCTTTTATTTCGCCGTAACCCGAAAGATCTATCGGATCGTCCTCATATTCGGGTATTTCATCTTGATTCTTTAATCTGAATATTTTTTGAAATAAATTTCTTTTGACTTCTTTTTCCGCAAAAAGATTTACTATTTGCTCATCCTTAACCGAAATGGTTTTGTTCTCTTTAAATTCATCTCGTTCTTTTGACCCTGTTATGAACGAATCCTGTTCGATATAATCAGATTTAAAAAGCTCGTATAAGCTTTCCGTATCCAAAAAACCTTCACGTATGTTTTTGTATAAATCGTAGGCAATTTTAACCGCATTCGGTTCATCGTTATCGACGTGTTCAAGCAAAAACTGCGCCAGATATGTCATATCGCTCTCGTTTGCCGCATCCGGATAAAACACAAATCTTACGGAATTATCCGAAAGATTCCAAAAAATCATATCCGGAGAAAACAAGAAATCCGAAAGGTCCAACATATTTTTCTTAACTTCTTCGCCCAAAATGCCTATTGCATTTATAAGAATCGATATTTCTTCCATTCCTATTTTTTTTCTTGAAAAAACTCTGTCCAAAGGATGAAGTCCCGTAACGTCGCAATATAGTCTGCTGTTTCCGTTCCACTCCACAAGTTTTGTTTTGCCGACACACTTCATAGTGTTGTTAATTACCATTTGAATCCGGTAATCCGATGATTTCACCGCCAAAATCAGATATTGCCTGTTCATTTCCTGTTTGATTTCCGCCCTCATCCGATTCCTCCGTAGTGCTTATGTATGTATAAATTTCTTTGATTCTTCCGATGTCATCTATAATCTTTACCGGTGAATACCTTTTCTTTTCGATTTCGACATTTATTTCTCTGAATTTCGAAAAAAGAGGGATTCCTTCGGGGATATTCATTATGCCTTCGGCCGATGCCCTGCATGTGTTCTTGCCGACCGATACCGTTATTTTCATTTCTTTTATTCCGATTATTTCATCATTCATGTTTTCGTTTATTCTGTCTTCAATAATTTGCTGAAGTTTCGAATTGCTTTCGGAATAATCATAATCTGCCGCCAAAAGACCGTGAATCAGATTTTTTTCGATGGCAACCCTGTCATATGCGTAGATTACAAGCCATACAAAAGCCGTAATAACCGCCAAAACAATCGGAAAAATCAAAGCGCATTCAATTGTGTAACTTCCTTCTTTTGTTTTTGTCATAGTTTCACCGCACATGTAAACAAAAATCCCGGAATCAGAAACGGCACAAACGGTATTTTTGTTTTTCTGCCCGCTCTTTTAAATATCAAAAGAACTGCCGAAAAAACAGAACATATCACACATGCGCCAAAAAACATCAGCATATTGTCTTTCGCGCCAAGAAGCGCTCCGGTGCAAATCAAAGTCAATCCGTCTCCGATTCCTATTCCTTCCCTTAGCGCAAATGATGCCGCAACAAGCAACAATCCTTCCGCCATTCCTCCGAAAAACATAATATAATTCCTCTGCGGCGACACTATAAACATCAAAACGGCGGCGGCAAACGCCGCAATGAGAAATTTCATATCCACTTCGCGTCTCTTTAAATCGCTTACGCTTTCAATTATCAAAAGAATCGCCGTTATCAGGCAAGAGATAACCTGTATTATCATCGCTGTCATCTTCTTTTTTTTCTCCTTTTTTGTATTCCTGACACCTGCTGCATTCCTTTCTGTCTCCGACCTCACTCAGTCTTACCTTATATACCGTTCGTTTGAGGCCGTAGCAAGATAACGAAGTATGATATGCCTCACCCCTTTTTGTTACGTAAATCGGGCATCCGTTTTCAAAAGCTTCTTCATCAAAACAGAGTTTGCACCTTTCATATTTCTTTCCGTCGTCATTTCTCAAATCGTCGATTTCATCTTTATCTGCTGTCAGAATCGATACATGAAGGTATGTACAATTCGGATTTGTATGATATACGCTTCCTTTTTCCGTAATATACACATATTCGGATTTCTCATTCTCCTCGGAATCCCCGTATCCGACCCACGCGTGAATCCGTGAACGGTTGCAAAGAGTAATTTTATCGAATCCGAGAACGTTTATAAAAGGTTCTGTCTGATAAGTTACGATTAGATCCACCGCCTCGTCTTCATCCAAAATATCGGAACGAAACAGATGAATTCCCAAAAGCTTTTGATCGATAATCGTATTTTCAAGTTCTTTTATCCCGTAATTCTCGTAAAGAAGCGCTCGAACCACCGTCTCGGTTACGCCCAATCCTCCGATTTCAAAATCTTCGGTCAGACATGAAACGCATGCTATTTCCTTGGCAGTTTCATGTACCGCATATTCCATTTTTATATATGTTGACATCATCTCGATAATGGAGATTAACGCAATCGTCATTATCATATAAAGCGGCAAAACCATTGCCGTTTCTACAGTCAGACTTCCTCTTTTTCTTTTCATAATCCCGCCTTTGATTGCATGAATTAGCCCTCGTTAAAATATGTGTGTGTGAGAAGGCATGGTGTTGTTCCATGTGAGTTTAACAAAAAGTACTTCGAGGGCCAATTCATGCAATCAAGCTACAAAAATGAATATTCCTTGTATGTATCGAAATAGAGCCCGTATCCGGATTCGCACGAAACGTGAACCCTGATTTTGTCTACGCAACAATCAAACCTGAAATATGCGTTCTCTCCCGAACCGCAGTTTCTTAAATTAACCTCTATCAAATCCATCACATGATACGCTTTGGTAACCGGAGGTGTCAGATTCAAAAAAATTCTTATATAATCGTCATATCCGATTTCGATTTGGCTGTCAGGATTCTCTTCTGCGTTTTCTGCTTCACTTGATTCCTTTGGAAGTTCGTCTCCCACCTCAAGTCCGCCTTCGATTATTTCTATTCCGAACGGCAGTATTCCGTCTCTTGAAATGTTAAACTGATCGCTTCTTTTGATTAACGGAACCTTATGCCCATCCAAAAGAAGCCAAATATCGGACATACCTTCCACATACGACCATATAAAAACCACAGCCTCCGTAAGAATAATCTCCGGTATTTCAAGCGCTGTCGCTATCGGTTCGGTAATCGCCCGAATCTCGTTCATTTTATCTTCGGCCATGTTGAGAGCTATAATATCCTCTATCACCCTGAATATAAAAATGTCCTTGACCGCCTGACGAAGATTATAATAGTCATTACCAAACCCCGAAATGACATATTCCGCTTCATAACGGAGTTTGGTATTTTCTTTCGGCGTCGTATACGTTCCGAATTTTGACAATATATATTCGTTAAAATAAATTCCGTTTAGTAAATCAAAATCCACATCGGAATCAAATCCTTTTCCTTTCTCCTTCTTTCTCATTGATAAAGTATCGAAATAATTGATCTGTTCCGTCGAAACCGTATACATGTTTTTGCCCAACATCGCCGTGAATTCGATATCAGGGATAACCAGTTTCAGCAAACTCTCTTTAATCTCCGTCTTTTCCCAAGAATCCTCCTCTATACTGTTTATTCCCGATATTGTTTCCTCTTTTATCTCATTATATCTGTCCTCGCTTAAGTCGTAGGTATCCGTAACGGCAATCAAATTCGCTATGCTTTCCACGTCATTGATTCCGATTTTGTTTTTCATATAATCAATCGCCGCATTCATAAAAGGTCTGCCCATATTGTCGGTTGCGAGTTCATAGCCTGTCAGCGAAACATTTTCTGCGGAAATGTCGGCGATGTCCGAGCAAAACAGGAAGGAGGTACCTTCTTCCGGATGAAGATTATCCCGAAAATATGAATTCATTCTCGACTCAAGATTCATCGGATCCGGACTGTTTGACAAATATGACAAATCTATAAAAAAAACACCGTATCTTTCCGCCAGTTCTCTGTTGTATTCTCCGAAAACAGAACATAACATGCTCTCCGTCGAGCATTCAAAAAGTGTCTGAACAGCAGCCCTTCTCGCAGCGGATACCGCCGAAATAATTAACGAAACCATCAGCGTGAAAACAAGGCACAAATATACAGATATCTCTCCGGATTTACGTGATTTTATTAATTTTTTTGGTAATGGCATCAAATACATTTTCAACTATATCCGTCATCTCTTCTCTAAAAATCAAAACAAGCGTCACCAAAACAACAAGTATAAGAATTACTTCCACCGTACTGAGTCCCTGTTCGTCGTACGCAAATCTCTTTAACAATTCAATACACATTTTCATCTCAACCCCTCCTTTCATTATCAGAATGAAAATTGTGAAAACGCGGGATACATTATAAAAACAAACACTATTCCCAAAAGAATAACCATTGGGATTGTCAGTTTTGTCCCCGCAGTTTCCGACTTTCTTTTGAATTCGTCACGCTTCATATTTATACTGTCTTTTGCCGCTTTTTTTATTTCATTAGCCATTTCTCCTCCTCCCTTTTGAATATTGCGGCTTATAAGACCGTTAAAGTATCTGATTTCATCCATGTCGCAGGATTCCGACATTTTTGCAAGAGCCTCCCGTAATGAAACTCCGCTTTTTACTCCCGAAATAACACGGTTCAGTTCTTCATACAAAGGATTGTCGCCATCGGTTTTGTTTTTGTCCGAGACAATCCTCTCAATTACTTTGGCATGAGGAAGCCCCGCATTAAAAAGAAGCGCATATTTCATGGCAAATTCCGGATACTCCTCTCTGAGTTTTTCCTTTCTTTTTTTTATTTTTTCACGTTTATCCGACTTTTCTTTGACAAAAAACGCAACTTCCGCCAATACGCACAATGCGGCAATTTTAGGAAGTTTGCTCTTCTTTTTCACCTTCCAGGTAACATTCTGTCCGGCGATTTCACCGTCGAGATTTATCGTTTTTTGCGTTCTGTTTTCCTCGTTTAACGCATTCAGATAGTCCGACACCTCTCGTTCGAATTTGTCCTCGTCAGTCTCAAAGTTTACCAATGTACCGCTCAGGATTTCTTCCCTGTCAAAATAATCACAGGATATCTGAACCTTTATTTCAAACGGTATATTGTCGTTTTGTTTACTCACAAGCTTTCCGTCCCTTTGGATATAATCCCTCGGAATCGCTTCGTATTCCGCAAAAAACGGATATCCGGAAATCCCGTCGATAAACGATAAATCCGACGTTACCTCATCGAAACTTTTATTTTCGCAAAGTATGCTCTTTTGAAGTAAATTCCAAAATTCATCATACATTTCCATGCATTCTTCCCGACTTTTTTGCAAAGGCAGAATGTCTAAAGTCAACGTTGTCTCCGACTCTTCTCCGATAGCGGATACTATCACCGTATTCTTTGTGTCTTCTTTTCTTTCGAGAGGTTCATCGTCTTTATTTTCGAAGGCGATTGCCAAAAGAAGCGCAATCGTGCCGAAAATCGGAATCGCCGCCATTATTATTTGGTTATTCGTCATATTTTTAAATTTAATATTTTTTCTCCCCATGCAAATGCCCCCACATATGCCAAAAGACATCCGGTCATAATCATCCTTCCGTTTATTCCCTCATAGAGGGGATCGAAATAACCGGGACTTGTCACCTTCAAATAAGCGTAAATCGCAAACGGAATAACGCACATTATTCTCTGTTCCAGTTTCTTGGCGACTATACCGACTCTGAAATCGTTTTTCATTTCGATTTTTATGTTTATGCTTTCCGTAGCATCCCCTATTATCTCTTTGAGGCTTCCTCCGCTCTTTTTTGCAACCGCAAACACTTCTGCGAAATCCGATATTTCGCTTACGTCCGTCCTTTCGCCCAAATTATTCAGAAGGCGCTCTATCGAAACATTGTTTCTCATTCCTGCCGATATTATTTCGCATTCTTTTGTTATATAAGCTTTCGGACCGAACCTCGCTTTCATATCCGAATACATTCCGTAAAATGCATTTTCGACCGATTCTCCCGCTTCGAGAGCAACCGAAAGACAACCTATCATTTCCTTAAATTCGCTCCTTAACCGGATGTCTCTGTTATTCTTCTTTTTTTGTTTCACCGTCATCAGAAAAAGCGGTGCAAAAAGCGACAATAATACCGCAGCATATACAGATTGATAGAAAAAATATGCAATCATCGAAGAAATCAATATCCACACACCCACATACATTATTATTTCCTTAACACTCAACCTGTATTTCTTATAATCCATGCAACCTCTCCATTTTCCGCACGTTTGTCAACTCTTTGCTCCGCACTAACGTGTACCCGTCCTTTGTCTGCATTTCTTTGAATAACGGACTGATAACGACATGACCGTCGCGAACTCCCGTTATTTCGTTTACTTCCGTTACTCTTCTTTTACCGTTTCTGTTTCTCTCAAGATGAATCATTATGTCGATTCCCGAAGCTATCTGCCGTCTTATCGCCTCAAGCGGAATCTCCGTTCCCTGAAGGTACATGGCTTCAAGTCGAATTAACATATCCTCGGAACTGTTTGCATGTCCTGTAGACATACTGCCTTCATGGCCCGTATTAAAGGCTTGAAGCATATCGGTCACCTCTTCGCCTCGGACCTCACCGACGATAATACGGTCCGGTCTCATTCGCAAAGACGTCTTTATCAAATCCCTTATCGTAATCGATGTGCATCCGGACGAATTGGAATTCCTGGTTTCCAAACTAACCAGATTCGGTATGTTCTTAATCTGAAGTTCCGCACTGTCCTCAATTGTAATCACCCTTTCATGCGAAGGAATAAACCCCGAAAGAGCATTAAGCATCGTAGTTTTTCCGCTCGAGGTTCCGCCGGATACAAAACAGTTGTATCCGGCCTCGACGACTTCCCTCAGAAATTCCGCACATTCCACAGTTATGCTTTTGTTTTCCACAAGCTTATCCATGGTAAAAACTTCTTTCGGAAACTTTCTTATCGTAAGAGTCGCCCCTTTTACGGACAACGGACTCAAAACGATATTTGCCCTGCTTCCGTCGGACAACCTGGCATCGGCAATCGGGGTGCTTTCATTCACGGTACGATTGCACGAAGACGCAATTCTTTGCAAAATATCCTCATATTTTTCTTTGGAGGTGAATTTTTTATCCCACAATCCGACCCTTCCATTCTTTTCATAAAAAATCGTATCGTACCCATTCACCATAATTTCCGATACGGAATCGTCATCCATCAGTTCCTGAAGCACATCAAGTCTTCTTACGGAATCAAAAAGATACTTTACAAGCTTCTCCCTCTCTTTAATGCTTTGTCGCTTTATCCTTGTTTCCCTGAACACGATTTCCGATATCATTTCCCTAATCTTTTGGTCGTCGTTTTCGGTATACATATTCAATTCGCTTCTTATCGTTTCCAGATAAGATTCAAATTCTTCGTCTGTCGTCAAAATATGAAATCTCCCTTCAATTCTCTTTTGATATAATCCGAAAACTCCGAATACATTACCCGATCCCAATCATCCGGCAAATTGCGTATTATCGGAATTCTGAGCCTGTGCGTCTTTTCCAAAAGATCGACATAATCGTATGTCCTTAGCATTTCCTCATAATGAAAAATTTTATTTTTTGCCCTCATATCTCCGGCCGTCATTGTGTAAACTATTTCGCATTTTCTTAGAAACACGTCGAAAATTCCCTGCAGATATTCGCTTAAATCAAGAATCACATAATCATACTCGCCCATATCTTTTATTGCCTTCAAAAAATCAAGCCACTCCTCAGGAGTTACATAAGACAAATCGATGAAATAATACGCCGGCGAAATGTACTCAAGTCCGTTGATTTCAAGTATGCTTTCCCTGAATTTCCTTCTGAAATCTTTGCGAAGATTTTTGAAATAATACATTAAATCGCTTAAGTCCGCTCTGTTTTCCAATGACGAATCTATACTCATCCCCGAAAAAGACTCAAAATTCAGATACAATACTCTGTACTTTCTTGCCAGAATTTGCCCAAGTACCACGCAAAACGATGTCTTCATGCTTCGTCCGACCGGAGAAAAAACTCCGACAAATACCGTTTTCGAATCTTCCTTAATCCCTCCGTCCTCTTCTTCGATAAACGGTTTCATTAGTTCATCGGCAATAATGTTTGCCGATGTATACTTAAAAATTCCCTCCTCTTCCCTATTTTCGCAAAGTTTTATTATTTTTCCGTTGAAATCTTTCTGACAAATCTCCTCGGATGTCAAAAGAATGTCGATTTTGTCCTTTCCCTTATAGTTTTCGAACGCCTCTTTTGAAGTAAATACCGACACCTCAAACCCGAACCTGACACTATCTGTCAAATAATGACATAAACGCTCCGCATACTTTTCATCTGAATCAAGCAAACCCAATATTCTCTTTTTCATAAAACACTCCATGTAACCGCAGCTGTTGCAACGAGAATCGGCAAAGAGAAATGGATGCCTCTTTCCCTAACCGACTCTCTGCCCATCGAAACATATGAAATACTCTCTGCGGCATTTTGCATCCCAAAATTCAAGCATTTTTTTATCAGATATCGCATCAGATTAACGAATTCACCCCCGTGGAATCCGTATCTGATGAGCTTCGCAACTCCGATAAACGAACCAACAATTATTGCCGCAAAAAGGATTGTCATCACCTTGTGAGGAGGAAAAACCAGTCCCGTCAAACACAAACACTTAATGTCTCCCGCACCAAACAGGCCGAGAGCAAACAGTGGAAACATAACAAGAAACGGCAAAAGGCAGGTTAATAAAGCCTTTCCGGTCCCTGCAATTCCTGAATTCACCAGATTTTGATAAGTCAAAAACATAAACCCGGCAATCAGGTATCTGTTCGGAATACGGTCATACGCAAGGTCAAAAATAACAGCTCCGGTCAAAATCAATAACAAAAAAATAACCTTCACTTCCTTCGTTAATATTCATTTTTAATAGGGATTGTGGGGGACTCCCCCCATGCTAAAGAATTCGATGTCTTAATCGAGTAACCAGATTATATCGTTCGTTGTGAAAAACGTCAATAAAATTTATTAATTTTTTATATTTTTTGTGCACAATACACAAAAGGGGGTTCTTTTATACAAAGAATCCCCTTTTATCATCCTCATTAATTGCTTCGTTAATATTGTTTTTGGAATATGTCAAACCTGCAACAACTGTCTGCGTATTTGCCATCACCGGTCCCGAATCGTCTTTTTTCATAAGTTCGAGATACGCATCGCGAAGCGGTTCGATTACTTTTTTAATATTGTCAAAATTTGTTTTGTCTCTTCGAATTTCACCGATTGTCAACTCTCTTGTGACATACACGTAAAGTTTCCTCAAATCCTTGGCTACATCGTATTCCAAATTCAAAGAGTCCATAAGCTCGCTTACGCAACCTCTTGCTTTTCTGATTGCCTCCTTGGCCGCGCTTTCGTCTCCGGCTTCTGCCTTTTCTCCAGCTTCCTCCGAATAATCAAGAAGCATTTCGTAAAGAATTTCCACGAGTTCCGTCTTGTTGGCGTTCGATACCCTAAGTGTATAATATTGTTTCTTTTCGTCAGTCATATTTTTCCCCGCTTATTACTGAAGAAGCTGCAAAACCTGCTGCGGTCTTTCGTTCGCCTGTGCAAGAATGCTTGTTCCGGCCTGCATAAGTACCTGTTGCGTAGTATATTCCGTCATTTCTTCCGCCATATCGACGTCCATAATTCTGGAATAACTCGAAGTCATCTTCTCTTCCGTCAAATCAAGACTTTCAGATGAAGTCTCGAGTCTGTTCTGATATGCGCCGAGACGTGCTCTTATGTTTGATATGTACTCGATTGCTTCGCCGAAGCGTCCGATAGCGTCCGTGGCTTCGCTTTCGGTTGCCACCGACGTACTTGAAATTCCGAGTGTTTTTAAAGATACCGTCGGAATTCTCATTGCAAGATTCTGTCCCTCGTTGGCACCGATTTGCATTCTCATCGCACCTATTCCGGTAATGTCTACCGAAACGTTTGAGTAAGTTCCTGCCGCCGTAGCCTGAAACTTGATTTCAAATCCGCCTGTTGACGTAATTGTTGCGATATCGCCGTCGATAGAATAAGAGACCGGAGAAGGAAATCCGGTTCCTGCGGAAATACTGTTTATGATTACATTGCCGTCGGCATCGACTCCCGCATCCAAATCTATTTCATATTTCTGAATGGGCACTTCATCCGAATAATAGCTGACCTTAACGTTTTGTTCGCTTGTGTATCCTCTCAAATCGAATGTTCCGTCAAGAAGTGTCTGACCGTTAAAATCGGTGGAATCGGCGATTCGGTCGATTTCCTGTTTTAACTGTTTGATTTCCGCATCTATGGCTTCTCTGTCGGAATCCGTCTTTGTTCCGGACGAGGCTTCGACTGCCAACTCGCTCATTCTCTGAAGAATCGAATGAATCTCGCTCAATGCACCGTCTGCCGTCTCCATAACCGAAATTCCGTCGTTTGCATTGTCCCCGGCAATTGAAAGACCGTTAATCTGAGATCTCATTCTTTTTGCGATTGCAATACCTGCCGGATTGTCCTTTGCATGATTGACCTTCAAACCTGTCGAAAGTCTCTCCATGGCCTTTGATAACGCCGTATCTGTTTTTTTCAATGAATTGTTTGCGGTCAATGCCGACACGTTTGTTCCAACTCTCATATTTATCTACCTGCTTTCATCACAATCTCAATAAATGTTTGGGCAATGCGATAAAGTTCTTTTGTCGTCACTTCATCGCTTTTTTCACCGTCAAAATGAAGTCTGAAATAATCTTCGTTAATTATATCGGTATGAATATAATTAAAAGTAACCTTTTCAAAACCGGCTTTTTCGAAGTTTTCTTCAAAACTGTCGTCTCCTTTCAGTTTTTCGAGACCGACTTCGCTCTCACCTGCAATAAGACCGGACACAACTCCGTCTGAGACTTCAAATCTCGCAAGAATTTTCCCAAATACCTCATCGTCAAAAGACGCCAAAACTTTTCCTTCTTTTTCCGCCTTATGCATTATCTTGAGGCGAATATTAAACATTCCGTCTTCCGTCATAACGGGAACTTCATAATTTTCGTCGTTTGTCATCCTCGTAAGAAGACCTATCTGACGAAAAGCCGCCTTCACCGCCTTGATATCGACATAACCTTCAACGTCGGAGCCCGAAATTTTCTTCATTCCGTCCTCGGCCTCTTTGAAAACATTCTCATATGCCTCTTTGACGCTCTTTGGATCTTCAAAGCTTTCCGACAGTTTGGACAAAGCCTCCGAAAATCCGTTATCTTCGATATTCGAAGCATATTTTGCATATTGTTTCCAAGGATTCGAATTCTTTTTGTCAAAAAGAATTTGCGACATCGCCGAAAGATTGGCAGGCGTTATTTTTTCGCCGATTGCACAAAGTTCCTCTTTCTCGGATGCATAATCTTTTGAAACGATTTCTTTATACGTTTCATATTCTTTTCTCAGAAATTCATCGTTTTTTTCCTCTTTTGCAAAGTTTTCAAACGATGTCTTAATCTGTTCTTTTATGTCAAAATCATACCCGGCCGCTTTGACGATTTCGCCCAGGGACGAATCGAGTTTAAAATCGATTCCCTTTGACTTGCCGCTTCTTACGGCAGTTAAAAGGTTTTTAAAATTAATCTGTGCATCGACGCTCATTAAATTTCCGAGTGCGCTTCCGTCGCTTTTTTCTATTTTGTCAAGAAGCCTGTATATTCCGATAAAAGATTCGCGTTCTTCCGCACTTATCTCTTTTCGCTGCTCGAGTCTGACAAGAAATCTCGCATAATTGTCGGCCGAGTTTGCGGCTTCGTCTTCGTAACCGTCAAGAACGTCTTCAAGTCTGTCCATCGGTGTTTCAAGCGGATTAATGCCATCACGAATCAAACGAAGAACCGCGCCCGGTGTCATTTTGTTCATTACACGGCTCAATGACGATTCGGCTTTTGCCGCATTCTCAATGTTCTCTTTAGTCAGTTCCGTTTCGGAATAACCGAGGATTCTTACTGCCTTTTTAAATGTGTCGTTCTCGGGAAGGCCTTCTTCCTTAAGAATTTTGTAGGCTGCGTCAAAAGTTTTTCGAATATCGTCTCCGAGATCTTTTCGTATTTCGGTTTGAAAAGTCTCGTATTCCTTTCCTGCCTTTTCAAACTGTTCCTTAAGAATAATTCCCGTTTCATACGTCAGTTTTACGGTAAATGCGTCCTGTGACTTTAAGACGTCTCCGATTGCCTTTGCCGGAATAAAAGGCATTTCGGCTATCACTTTTCTGCTTTCGTCGTAAAGATTCCTCTTTGCCTCATAGTCCGCTTCGCCGAAGAATTCCCTTGATGTTTTGTCTTCGAGAGCTTTTAATACATTCACCGCTTCTTCGAGAACTGCTTTTTCAATCGCTATGCCCTGCTTCGCGAGCCTGTAGCCGGCCTCGAAAGTCATACGGAATCTGATTTCCGTAAGAACTCTTTCTTTTCTTATGTACTCGGCATTGTCTTCGGAAATGTCGCCGCGATACTCTTCGTTTTTTACAGCCTTAAGATTCTCGGCAGTCAGTTCCTTTCCGTTTTCGACAATTTTTTTGACATCCTCGGAATCCGCCTCGGCAATTATTCGTACAACTTCCTTCGTTTTCTCCGACAGATTTTCCGTCTTTGACCAATCAGCCTTCGATGCATCGAAGCCCCTTTCATATGCGTTCGCGATTGCCGCCGCCGTCTCTTCCTCTGATGGGGGCATTGTGAGGGCTTTCATTTTGTGAAGCGTTTCAAGATTAATCCTGTTGCAAAATATTTTGGATCTGACGAGCCAATCTGCCTCTTTTTGCACTGTTTCTGCGTCTTCGACGCCCATTTCTTTTGCAAAACCTTCTATTCTTTTTACAAAAGAATCCGATTCCGTCGGGTTTCCTTCAGCATCTTTGACCTTGTACCCAGTTTCATCCGTAAAATATCCCGACTCCTTAAAAGGAACCTCGGCTGCGCAAAATCTTACTCGATACAGATTATCGATTGTGGGCTCGATTGCATTTCTTAAAATATAATCGCACATTCCATCGGTAATGCCGTCGATTTCGGCTGCCTTTTCAAAAATCTTGCCCGCTTCTTTGAGGCTTCCCGTATCAAGAGTCAAATCTCTTTCGGCAAATTCTTTGATTAACGCTTCCGCTGCCGCTTTGCTTCCGAGGATTTCTTCCGCTTCCTCAACCGACAAGTCATCGTTGTATCCCTTTATAACAACACCGCTTTCGGCAAGTTTCGCTTTTATTTTGTCGAGAGTGTTAACGCTTTCGCATTCGTCAAAATCTTCAATTTTATGACCTTCTTTTATCATTTCTTCATAGTCTTTTGCACTCATCGTGTTGGCCATTACCGCAAGATAATCTTTGTCTTTTCCGAAATCGGGTGTCAAAAAAGATGACCTGCTTTTGCCCGCTCCGTCCGCATTTTCATAAAAAGAAGTCGGAACATTTCCCGCCATCTCAACGCAGATTTCCGATGTTTTGACAATTCGCATTTCACGTTCGCTCTTTTTATCTACCAAAACGTTATTTATTTCTTTTAAAGAATCAGTATGTATTTGAATCATATTATCCCTCTTTTGTCATGCTGTAAGTTATTTCGGCAAAAAGGTCCGCTTAATTAACCTGTCGCAACCTTGTATTTATCCTCAAATAATAATAAAATATATTCTGTCATCGAAAGAAAGGACTCAGCAAATGAAAGAAAATCACAACATTCACGAAAATGATGATTATACTTTTCTTCAGGAAAAAATAAAAGACCGTCCCATAAACAAGAAAAAAATCTTTAAACAGACGATTTTTACATGTTCTTTGGCCGTTATTTTCGCACTTGCGGCATGCGCTTCTTTTTTCTTTTTCGAGGAGTCGCTTTTCAACGGTTTTTTTACAAAATCCAATGAAGTCGAACCCGAAAAAATAGAACTTAGGGAAACAACCGTGGAAATAATGCCGGAAGACATGATTCAAGCAGAAAATTCCGAATCCGAGCAGACTCCGGAATCATCAAATCCGATTGCAACGCCCGCAGTCACATACGAGCTTGAAATCGAAGACTATCAGACAATGTACAAAAAACTCCGTTCTCTTGCCCAAAAAGCTTCGACGTCTTTGGTCTCGATAACTGTCGTATCGGACAGCAAGAACTGGCTTCAGAACGATTATGAAAACACTTCCAAAACAACCGGACTTATAATAGAAGACAACGGATCGGATCTTTTTATTGTGACGGATTCGTCAACAATCGCCGATTCAAGCGAAGTTCTCGTAACTTTTTATAACACGGATGAGACGTATGCAACAGTCAGATCAATCGACAATTATGACAACATCGCCGTTTTGTCGGTTCCCCTCTCGTCGCTTCACGAGACAACAGTCTCGGGTGTTTCTTATGCTTCCATCGGAAACTCGTCGGCAAACTGCGCTCCGGGAGACGTAGTCATCGCCATCGGCGACCCGCTCGGTTACGGAAGTTCTATCGGATACGGAATAGTAACATCTTCGGGTAACGAGATAAATGCCGTCGATCACAATCTTTCGCTTATAACTACGGATATTTACGGTTCCGTCAACGGTAACGGTTATATCATCTCAACTCAGGGAAATGTTCTCGGAATCATTAATCAAAGTTATAACCGAAAAGAGTATTCCAATCTGATTTCGGCCATAGGAATATCTGATTTGAGACAGACCATAGAAGATATGTGCAACGAAATAGCCGCTCCGCACATCGGACTTTATGTTACAAACGTGACTCCTGCAGCCAAAAAACTCAACGTTCCGAACGGAGCATACATATTAAATATAGAAATGGATTCCGTTGCCATGAAAAACGGCTTCCATAAAGGCGACGTCGTAACGGCTATCAATGATGCGGTCATTTTGAGTGTGGCCGATTACGAATATCAGCTTTCAAAATACCAAAAAGACGATACCATTGTAGTTTCCGTTCAAAGACCTAACGGAGAAACCTACATAGACATAGATATTAAAGTAACTGTCAATTAAACGGGGGAAATATGAAAAAAACCGTATATACCAAATTCATACTGGCTTATTTTCTGTTTGCTCTCTTCGGTTTTCTTGTTGTCGCAACTTTCATATCACGTGCGATAACCAATCTTGTAACGGAAACGGAAGCGCAAAAGTTATACAAAGAAGCTATCTATATTGCGGATACTTATGCCTCGGATCTTTATAACTCCGAAACAAGTTTGGAAACAGTTAAAAAGCAACTCGACAGTCTCGGAATTTATCTTGATTCGACACTTTGGATTATTAACCCTTCGGGTCTTATTGTTCTGTCAAGCGACAAACCGATAGATGTCGAAAATCCCATAACGGTCGAAGGCTTTTCTTCCGCCGACTATACAGGGCAATATTACCGCATAGGTACATTTTACAATTCCTTCAATGAGAACGTATTAAGCGTAATCGCTCCGATTACAAACGGTTTTCAGGTTCTCGGATATGTCGTTATTCACAGAAACATATCTGATATCGTTACGCTTTCTTCAAACTTTTTGAATATCTCGTATTACCTTTTGATTATTCTCTTCGTTTTGTCGTTGATTATTTTGATTTTCTTTACGAGCAACGTTTACAGGCCTTTAAGAAAAATAACGAAAGCCACGGAGGAATACGCCTCCGGAAACCTTCACTATCAGTTCCAGATAGACAGTGAAGACGAACTCGGATACCTCGCGGCATCCTTAAACTACATGGCAGGTGAGCTTTCAAAAGGCGAGGACAATCAAAAGCAGATTGTCGCAAATGTTTCTCACGACTTCCGCTCCCCTCTGACAAGCATCAAAGGGTATTCTGAAGCAATGCTTGACGGAACGATTCCTCCTGAGATGCATAACAAGTATCTCGAAATCGTAACAAACGAATCCGACCGTTTGATTAAGCTTACAAACTCTCTTCTTACTTTGAACAACCTGAACACAGAAGGAATGATTCTGGAAATAGGCGATTTCGACATCAACACCGTAATAAGAAACACCGTGGCCACTTTCGAAGGCGCATGTCAGAAAAAGAGAATTTCTGTTAAACTGACTCTCACGGGCGAAAAACTTTTCGTTAAGGGCGATATGCTTAAAATCCAGCAGGTTCTTTACAACCTTTTGGACAACGCCATCAAATTCAGCCACAAAGATTCGTCGATTTTTATCGATACCAAGGAAAAACACAATAAAGTTTTTATCAGCGTAAAAGACCAGGGAATCGGAATTCCGAAAGAAAGTCTGAATCAGATTTGGGACCGTTTTTACAAAACGGATTTATCGAGAGGAAAAGACAAAAAAGGCACGGGCCTCGGGCTTTCCATTACAAGAGAAATTATTCGCGCCCACGGCGAAAACATTAACTGCATAAGTACTGAAGGAGAAGGCACCGAGTTTCTGTTCACCCTTACACTTTCAGATAAAAATGAGGACGAAATTTAATCCCGTCCCCTTTTTTTATAACATCGTTTTTTCATGATCGCTTATATGATTCTTTATTTTCGAGCGTTCTTTCTCTTTTTCCGACAATATCTTTTTTCTTTCCTTTATTGCCGCTTCATTTTCGAGATATTCCTCGTTATCGACATACGTCACATACTTCTGTTCTCCGTCGACAACCGTTATTTTTGCGCTCGTCTTCTGCTTCTTTGTTCTGATAATCCAGAAAAGTACAATTGCAATTACTCCCAAAACCGCAAGAGTCGGAATCAAAATCAGGGTAATCTGTGTCGGGCGAATCAATGCTTCGTTTTCCTTTTTGGTAATGGCAAAGCCGATAAGCGCTATAAGCTTCATCACGCCGAACACTGCCGCATCGACAACTGTGGGGATAAGAAATACCGCCGTCATTATCCAGTTAACCGAGTTGGCAATCGGTTTCTTGCCGTTTCGAATAAGTTTCTTTCTTGTCTGAAGGTCGGCAATTTTTTCAACTTCGTTCGTTACCGGAAGTTTCTCGGGGAACTTGTTCTTCTTAAGTTCCTTTATCTGATTTTCCACTTCTTCGATTTCGGCATTCTTCGTCTGAAGCTGTTCGTCAAGTTCCTTCGTTATTCTTGCACGTTCAGGCATATTGTTGTATTCTTCGGCAAATTTTTGTCTTGATTCCTTAACGAAATTCAAAAGCTCATCGTTAACCTGATATGTTTTTGTTTCGGTGATGACATTGCCTTCCGCATTCTTAAAATATTCCTTATATTTAAGCGAAGTTTCAAACTGCTCATCACAAAACAATACGATATTCGAAAGTACCCAGTCCTTTGCTTTTTCGCTTTGCGAATAAGTGCATATCTCTTTCGAAATCTCAATAAGTCGCTTCCACTCTTTTTCTTTTCTTAAGCATCCGTCGAGACTTTCAAAGGATGACGGGTGTGAGCCGAGGTGTCCGAGACAGTATACGTGAAGTTCTGACAATTCATCATCAAGAGCTTTGACAAACGTATCTTTCTCTTCGTCGCTTTCGATTTCTTCGATGCACTTTATTGCCGCGTCCATTTCGCTTTTAAATTCCGAAATGTTAACTTCATTCATGCAGGTGTTGAAAAGCTTTGTTATCGCATGTCTGTAAAGAGCCGTAATATCCGAAGACGAATCCTCGAGTACTTTGGAATAAAAGTCATACGCTTCTTCGTAATTCTTTGCCTCATACGCTTTGTCGGCAAGCGCTTTAAGTTCCATTTTGTTTCCCCCTTTTGTACTGATATTAATCGTCCCAATTAAGGCGATGAAGTTCGCCCTTTAATTCAAAATTTCTGAAATCGTTCTGTCTTAATGCTTCATATAGAACAATGTTTACGGAATTTGACAAATTCAAAGACCGAATCTCCGGAAGCATCGGAATCCTGATACACCTATCCGGGTGGTCCTTAAGTATTTCTTCCGGAATTCCCGCACTTTCTTTTCCAAACATAATAAAATCGTTTTCCGAGTATGACACTTCGGTGTATACATGTCTTGCTTTGGTTGTTGCGTAAAAAATATGAGCATCGGGATTTTTCTCGAGAAAATCCTCATAATTTATGTATCTTCTTACGTCAAGTTTGTCCCAGTAATCCATTCCGGCCCTTTTTACTGATTTCTCATTGAGAACAAATCCCAAAGGCTCTATAAGATGAAGAACCGTTCCCGTTGCAACACAGGTTCTTCCGATTGCGCCGGTATTAAACGGAATTTCCGGTTCATGTAAAACAATATTCATACAAATACCCTTATTTTTGTTTTCTTAATCTTTCCACAAAATTTTTGAGTCTTCCGATTGCAATCTTCAAATCATCAATCGAGTAAGCATACGAAATACGAAGGAATCCCTCGCCGCAGTCTCCGAAAGCAGTGCCGGGAACAACCGCAACTTTTTCTTCCTCAAGGAATTTAAGTGCGAATTCTTCACTGGTCATGCCGAATTCCTTGATGCACGGGAAAACATAAAACGCACCGAAGGGCTCAAAACAGGGCAAGCCCATTTCATTAAATTCGTGCATAAGAAATCTTCGTCTCTGATTATATGCTTCCGTCATTTCGGCAACATCTTCATCTCCGTTCTTCAATGCTTCAACAGCGGCATACTGGCTTGTTGTGGGAGCACACATAATAGCGAACTGATGAAGTTTAATCATCTGTTTGATTATAACTTCCGGTCCGAGTGCGTATCCGAGTCTCCATCCCGTCATTGCATACGCTTTTGAAAAGCCGTTTATTACTATTGTTCTTTCCCTCATTCCGGGAAGCGAACAAATGGATACATGCGGATTTGACGAATATGTAAGTTCCGAATATATTTCGTCCGAAAGAACATAAATATCATGCTTTATAATGACTTCGGCAATTGCCTCCAAATCTTCTTTCTCCATTATCGCACCTGTGGGGTTATTGGGAAAAGCAAGAATCAGTACTTTCGTTTTGTCTGTAATTGCGCTTTCGAGTTCACCTGCGGTAAGTCTGAAATTGTTTTCATTCTTCAAAGGAAGAATAACGGGAACTCCGTCAGCCATAATCGTACAGGGTTCATAAGAAACGTAGCAAGGCGTGGGAATTATTACTTCGTCTCCGGGATTAAGCATACAACGAAGTGCCATATCGATTCCTTCGGAACCTCCGACGGTAACAAGCGTTTCCGTCAACGGATTGTACTCGACTCCCTGTTTTCTTTTGTAATAATTGCAGATTTCCTGTCTCAGTTCCTTAAGACCTGCATTTGATGTATAAAATGTTTTTCCTTTTTCGAGAGAATAAATACCCTCGTCTCTTATATGCCATGGGGTATCAAAATCAGGTTCTCCGACGCCTAAAGATATTGCATCGTCCATCTCACTGACTATATCAAAAAACTTACGGATACCCGAAGGCTTGATATTAATTATTTTATCTGATAACGGTTTTCTCATGGTGTCATTTTTAACCTTTCGTCTGTCGATTTCTTTGCAAGAACCGTGCCGTGGTCCTTATATTTCTTAAGAATAAAATGTGTCGCCGTACTTAATACGGTATCAAGTGTCGAAAGCTTGTCCGATACAAAATTCGACACTTCTTTAAGGGATTTGCCTTCCAATGTTACAAGAAGGTCATATCCGCCGGAAATAAGATAAACACTGTTTACCTCGGGATAGTTGTAGATTCTTTCGGCTATCGAATCAAACCCCTGACCTCTTTGAGGAGTCACGCGAACCTCGATAAGCGCGCTTACCTTTTCGATTGAAGTCTTCTCCCAATCGATAAGAGTATGATATCCGCAAATAATTCCTTCCGCTTCCATCGCGGCTATTTCATTGACAACGTCTATTTCAGGGACACCGAGCATAACCGCCAGTTCCTTAAGATCGATTCTTGAATTCTTTTCAATTACCTTTAAAATTTTCTCACGCATAACTCCGTCTCCTTTATATTATTTTATAAATTTCATCCTGCTTTATTTTGTCGAGATGTCTTTCTTCATCTTCATTTACGATAATCCTGTCGTTGTTGTCGGTAAAACGACCGATAAGCGAAGCAGGTATCTCTTCTTTGGCAAGCATCTCCAAAAGTTCGTCCGGTCTGTCGGTAACCATAAGCATCATTCCCGATGAACGCATTTCATACGGATTGATGTTAAGATGGTTACACACTTCGATAAGTTCCTGTCTTACCAAAATTGCCTTTAAATCCGCCTTAAGTCCTTTGTTTGCGGCACTTCCGAGTTCCCAAAGCGCATTGAATATTCCCTTTTCGGATACATCCTTCATCGCTTTGACACCGAAAGTTGAACCGATTTCGCCCTCTTTTGTCACAAGAAGCATATCCTTGTAACCTGAAAGCCTCTTAAGAAATCTTTCGTCAAATCTTTCCGATATTTTATCCTTCGCCTTGTCGTAAAGAATAGAACCGCCTTCAAGTCCGATGTACTTTGTCGCAATAATCGAATCTCCCGCGACAATATCTTTTTTGGACAAAATTCTGTCGCCAAAGGCGAAACCGATAACCGTTACCGATGCAATGCATTCTTTTACGGCATCGCTTATCTGCGTATGTCCCGCAACAATGCTTGCTTCGAGAAGATTAACGGCATTTTGTAACATGGACTGAACGGCTTTGATGTCGCTCTCTTCCGTTTCGGGCGGAAAAGTAAGATTAACACTTACAAACGCTGCTTTGAATCCTCCCGCCGCCAGGTTATTTACCGCTCTCGTCAGGGCATAAACTACGGCATTGTCTCCCTGTTCGGTTGCAGTCGCTGCCGCCGAAATTTTGTTACAATTCAAAATGGCGCAGTCTTCTCCGAAAGCCGCGCCAGTAATTACATCTTTATTTCCTTTGATATCCTTTAGTACCGATCTTCTCAGTACGTTCTCGGGAACTTTTCCTCTGTTCATTGCGTATCACCGGTTTATTGCTTTTTTGCAACATTTATTCTATACTAATTTACGCAATGGCACTGACCAAAAACGGAACAATCATTGCGATTACAAGAACGATTGCCACAACCGCCAGTATGATTTTTGCTTTTCTGGTATGTAAATTCATCATAACTTCTGCACCTCTTAAACAGTGTATACGAAAGGAATTATAAATGAAATTCCCTATTTTTGCAAGCGTTATAGTCTTCTGCATATGGCTTGCATACGAAATAAAAAAAAGCAATAAAAAAGGGGAAAAAGCCGAGAAAGAATTTTGGGACAGAGAGGACGCCGCCAACAAGGTCAGAAAGCAACCTCTCGATAATTTAAGTTACATCATCATTCCCGATGAAATACTAAATTTGTTTTGTGACGAATCCGGCGAATTTTATCGGGTTAATCCCGAATCGGACAAAGCAATGCATGAAGCGGTAACGGCTTTTTCACATTTAAAAGACAGCAAAATCGTCAATCTGTCCAATATTTCCAATACGGATTTAAAACTGTCATACGGAGCCGCAAATTTGCCGGAACTGACGCTTTATGACCAGAATTTCACCCTTCTTTCGAGAACGCTTCAGGATATGGGCGATTATTTCTATTCAAAAGGTGAAAAAGACAAGTCCAAGAATCTGCTTGAATTTGCCGTATCTTCCGGAAGCGATTCCATCAGTTCCTATAAACTTCTGGCCAAAATTTATGCGGAAGAAAAAGACTTTACAAAAATTAATTATCTTATTTCCGCAGCTTCCCTTCTTAACGGTCTGACAAAAGGACCTATTTTGAATTATCTTCAGTCGATTGACCAACCGGGCAGTAACGAAGAAGAAAGCATTCTTGACATTTTGGATTAGGCGCCTTGCAAACGGTACGTCCGAGTCTTATAAGATATATATTCCAAAGGATCCAATAATCCTTTGGAATTTTTTTCATTAAGTCGAATTCTATGTCAACGGGTTCCGTTTTGTCTGTTACTCCGAGTTTCTTACTGATTCTTTTGACATGTGTGTCTACCACAATGCACGGTTCGTTAAAAATGTTCCCGCGTATGACATTGGCCGTTTTTCTTCCGACGCCCGGAAGCGTAATGAGTTCTTCCGGTTTTGCCGGCACTTCATTGCCGTAACGCTCACATATACCTTTGGCTGCACCGATTATGTTTCCTGCCTTTGAATGAAAGAATCCGAGCGGTCTTATAATGTCTTCGACATCCTTAATGTCGGCTTCCGCCAGCGCCTCAGGATTCGGATATTTTTCAAAAAGAATCGGCGTTACGGTATTGACTCTTGCATCGGTACACTGCGCCGAAAGTATCGTTGCCACAAGAAGTTCGTAGACATTCTTATGGTTTAAATAACAAACGCAGTCGGTACCGTATTCTTTTTCAAATGCTTTAAGAATCAAATCGATTCTTTCCTGTTCTGTCATTTTCGCCTCTTTCAATCATCCGTATTGCCGTTTATAACTTCAACGGATTTATTAAAAAAGTTCCTTAATTTCTCACTCTTCGGATGTTCAAACACTTCTTCGGGCGTACCGATTTCTTCAATTTTACCGTCGGCTATAAACATAATTTTCGTAGCAACGCGACGTGCAAATTCCATTTCGTGGGTAACAATAATCATTGTATTGTCTTTGGATTTTAATCCCTCTATTACCTTCAAAACTTCCCCGGTAAGTTCCGGATCGAGCGCAGAAGTAGGCTCGTCAAAGCAAAGAATATCGGGATTTAATATTAACGCTCTTGCTATTGCGACACGCTGTTGCTGTCCTCCCGAAAGTTCGCAGGGATATGCTTTTCTTTTTTCAAACAACCCTACTCTTTTCAAAATCTCTTCGGCTTTTTGATCAATCTTTTTGTATTCTTCCTTTAATTCGGCAAAACCTTTTCCTTCCTCTTTATTGTTTTCTTTTGCAAGAAGTCTTGCCGCAAGTGTAAGATTGCCCATTACGCTGTATTGCGGAAACAGATTGAACTGCTGAAAAACAAGACCGAAATGAAGTCTTTTCTTTCTTAAATTCTTTTCGTTTTCTTTGCCGTCTAACGAGTCGAAAATAACGTCATCGTTTACGGTAATTATTCCTTCGTCCGGAATAATCAACTGATTGAGGCATCTTAAAAGCGTGGTTTTTCCACCGCCCGAAGAACCTATGATTGCAAGAACTTCACCCTTTTCCAGTTCAAAGGATACATTCTTTAAAACATGTTCGTTACCAAAACTTTTGGATAAATTATTAACTTTAAGCACCGGCATATCCATTCCTCCTAACCCTTGTAATAATCAAGTTTCTTTTCAATGAATCCGAAAAGAATCGTTAAGATTCCGGTGAAAAGAAGATAAAACGCACCGATATAGAATATCGGCCAAATAATAGCCTTAAGTCCGACGATATCCTGTGCGGCCTTCAAAAGTTCGACGCAGGATACGACACGCGCGAGTGACGTATCTTTTACAAGCGTAATTATTTCGTTGCCCATCGGCGGGATTATTCTTTTGACAACCTGAAGAAGAATTACCTTAAAGAATATCTGGGTTTTAGTCATACCGAGAACCTGTCCGGCTTCGTACTGACCCTGCGGGATACTCTCGATTCCGCCTCTGTATATTTCCGAAAAATAACAAGCATAATTAATAATAAAAGCAACCAAAACCGCCGGAAGTCTTCCGATTCCCGTAGTCTTAAAAATAAGTCCCGGTCCGTAAAAAACGAGGATAATCTGAAGCATCAGAGGCGTTCCTCTTATTATCCATACAAAGCCTTTTGTTATTCCCTTGATTACTTTGACCTTGGACATGCTGCCGAAGGTGATGAGAAGACCTAACGGCATAGCTCCCGCAAGTGTTATAAGAAAAATCAAAATTGTCAGTTTGAATCCATCAAGAAGATTCAGTGTTACATCCCAAAACATACAAATACCTTACCTTATCTTAAATACGATTTCACGAATCACGCTTTCTTAATCTCCCGCAATCCGCGAACACCATAATTTTACCATGTTTTCCAAGCAATATCACTCAATAATTGTAAAAAGGAAGCCTGACTTCATCAAGCTTCCTTTCGCTCAATCTTTTCTGTAAATTACTTTGAAATAACGTCTACGCCGTACTTTTCGCCGAGCTCTGCAAGTTTTCCGTTTGATACAAGAGTATCAATGGCTGCGTTTATTGTCTTAACGGTCTCAACATCTTCAAGTCTCATACCTATGGCATACTCTTCGCTCTGAAGATTTGCACCTTCGAGAATCATAAGGTCGCTGTAATCCGTATCTTCATTGATAACTGCCTTTGCAAGCGTTGAATCAAGAACTGCTGCGTCGCATGTTCCTGCCTTAACTTCCAAAAGAGCATCTTTCTGTGCTGAGCATCCAAGATACTCGCCTGTTGAAAGGTTTGCATCTGCTTCGATTGCGCTCTCTCCTGCCGAACCGCTCTCCGCACATACTTTGATTCCGTTCATATCCGAAAGCGATTTATATTTGTCTGCATTGGCTTTGTTAATGATTACAACCTGTTCGTTAACAACATACGAGGTTGAAAAAGCCATATTTGTTTTTCTTTCTTCCGTAACGGTAAGTCCGTTCCATATACAGTCAATAGTCTTGGACTTAAGTTCAACTTCCTTCTGATCCCATTCGATTTCCTGGAATTTAACGGGAACGCCCGTAATCTCGGATACGGCTTCGGCAAACTCCGTATCGAAACCGATAAGTTTTCCGGCTTCATCATAGTAGTTCATCGGCTCATAAAGAGTAATTCCGACTACCATCTCATTTTTGTTCTTAATATACTCCCAGTCGGTTGCGTTTGATTTGCCGCATCCCGCAAGTGTTGCCGCAAGCATCAACGATGCTGCAATACATGCCGTCAATCTTTTTTTCATAATACAATTCCCTTTCTGTTTGAATAATAAAGAGTACTGTTTCTTCTTGCACATTCCTTCAATCAAGTGCAGTCTCTTGCTTTTGTGTAGTAAAGCATTACTATACTAACACTCAAAATTTGTCTTTGTCAATTAATTCACAAATGCTTCACAAATTCACAATAAAAAACGCCGAAAAATCATTTATTTCGATTTTTCGGCGTAACTTCGCTACAAATTATAACTATATTTCATAACTATCATTTTTGTCCGTAGTATGCGTTTGCTCCGTGTTTTCTGTAGTAATGCTTATCCTGAAGTTCGCTCGGAGCAGGTTTGACGTCTTTGTTTATCTGCTCGGTAAAGAGTGCCATCTTGGCAACTTCCTCAAGAACAACGGCATTATGTACTGCATCAACTCCGTTTTTGCCCCATGCAAAAGGTCCGTGATTCTTGCAAAGCGCTGCGGTTACGGCTTCGTAATCTTTGCCGAGTCTTTCGAATTCACCGACAATGAGTTTTCCCGTGTTAAGCTCGTATGCTTCGTCGATTTCTTCTTTGGTAAGGCATCTTAAGCAGGGAATGCTTCCGTAGAAATAATCCGCATGTGTCGTTCCGTAGCAGGGAATGTCTCTTCCCGACTGTGCAAAGCTTGTGGCATAAGTCGAATGAGTATGAACAACGCCTCCCACATTGGGAAATCCTTTATAAATTTCAAGATGTGTAGGTGTATCGGACGAAGGATTGAGTTTTCCTTCAACAACCTTTCCCTCAAGATTCATGACAACCATATCGTCGGGGGTCATTTTTTCGTAATCTACTCCGCTGGGCTTAATTACAAAAAGACCGCTTTCTCTGTCTATCTCGCTGACATTTCCCCAAGTAAACGTAACAAGGTTGTATTTCGGAAGAAGCATGTTGGCTTCATATACTCGTTTCTTTAATTCTTCTAACATATTTTTTCTTTCCTTTTCATTATTTTGCCGATCTTTAATCCTTCGACCAAAGACCGGCAATTTTGTTTTACAAATTATCTACAGCTGCTCTTTCGATAGCGAGACCTTTCTTATATTTCTCGATGTACTTGTCAAAGCCTTCAACATCTTTTGCATCGGGCATGCATTTTTCACATGTCTGACCTGCAAAAATCTTGTTGTTAAGGTATTCGCTTAAAGATTCGCCATCCTTCTTTGAATACATGTAATCCGCAAGGATTGCAATTCCCCACGCTCCGCCTTCCGAAGCCGTCTCCATAACGGATACGGGTGCATTGATGGCTGCTGCCGCAATCTTCGTACCGACACCCTTCGTCTTAAAGTATCCGCCGTGTCCGTACATTTCGTCCACTTTTACGCCTTCTTCTTTAAGCATGAGGTCCAAGCCGACCTTAAGCGTTGCCATTGCCGAATAAAGATTCGATCTCATAAGGTTTGCCAAAGAAAAATTATCCTCAGCCGTTCTTGCAAGAACCAAAGCTCCCTTTTCAAAACCTGTTACGGGTTCACCCGAAAGGTAATTGTAAAGCATTACGTTACCACAGTCAGCGTCGCCGTCCATACTTACGGAATAAAGCTTTGTGAAAAGTTCGTTCATGTCGGGTGTCTGACCCATTAATTCATAAAACTCTTTGAAAATCTTTACCCAATTATTAATCTCGGATGTACAGTTATTGCAGTGAACCATTCCGACCAAAGCTCCGTCGGGAGTCGTTACAAGGTCAATTTCGGGATATACTTTCTTAAGTTCTTTCTCAAGAACAACCATTGCGAATACGCTTGTTCCCGCTGAAATGTTACCGGTTCTTATACCTACGCTGTTTGTGGCAACCATACCGGTACCTGCGTCGCCTTCGGGAGGACAAAGAGGAATTCCTGCTTCAAGATTGCCGGATTTATCAAGAAGTTTTGCGCCTTCTTTTGTAAGGTATCCTGCATTTTCTCCTGCGGAAAGGACCTTGGGAAGAATATCCTTTAAGGATTTCTTTAAGTCTGTCGTCTTCGAAAGAGCGTCAAACTTGGCAATCATGTTCTCATCGTAATTGCCGCTCTTTATATCGATGGGGAACATACCCGATGCGTCGCCTACGCCGAGTACCTTTTCTCCTGTCAGCTTCCAGTGAACAAATCCTGCAAGAGTCGTGAAGAATGCGATGTCTTTTACATGCTCCTCTTTATTGAGCATTGCCTGATAAAGGTGGGAAATGCTCCATCTTTGAGGAATATTGTAGTTGAATTCTTTTGTAAGCGCCTCTGCTGCCTGTCCCGTAATCGTATTTCTCCAGGTTCTGAAAGGAACAAGAAGTTCATCCTTATCGTTAAATGCAAGGTATCCGTGCATCATTGCCGAAAAACCGATAGCGGCAAATTTCTTAATTGTAATACCGTACT
Source organism: Lachnospiraceae bacterium (assembly GCA_045628965.1). GTDB lineage: Bacteria > Bacillota > Clostridia > Lachnospirales > Lachnospiraceae > UBA3766. The sequence goes on from JAZQQI010000007.1 coordinate 85,709, forward strand.
TACTTTGTACTTCTTTTGCAACATCGGCATAGCATTCCTTAAGTCCGTTCCAAATCTCTTCTTCGGAGTATGTCCAGATTCCGTCTTTTAAACTGTTTTCCCAACCGAATCCTCCGACTGCCAAAACTTCGCCTGCTTCGCCTGTGATAACCGCCTTAATTCTTGTAGAACCGAACTCGATTCCCAGAACCGCTTTTCCTTCTTCGATAATTTTCTTTGCTTCCATTGATAACCTCCGTTTATTCTGTTCTTTGTTTGATTACTTCTTCATTCATTAACGTTACGGCATATTTTTCTTCGTCTATGGTCAGTTCTTTTATTTTGCCGTATGAGCTGAAAATACACTCATACACATATGAGTATTTATTCGGTACTTCGCCGCTTTCAAGCGTTTCGATAATAGACAAAACTCTCGGCCCGTGCAGAGGATTGCATTCGCCGATACAGGAAATCTGTCCGTCGGAACACATCTGCAATGCTTTTTCATCAACTCCGTCGAAGGAAAGAACCATTATCTCTCCTTTTTTGATATCGGAGCCGACCTTTTTGCCTGCTGCCTCTATCGCTTCAATGGCACCGTAAGCTTCATTGTCGTTCTCGCAGTACACAACGTTAATGTTCGGATATTTTTTCAAAAAATCCACCATTACTTCACGACCCTTGGCCTGTGTATACTCTCCGGATTCCTCCGCAAGAAGATCCCAGCCGTATTTTTCGGCTGCATCTTCAAGTCCTCTTGTTCGTCCTATCTGCGAAGAACTTCCGTCCGTTCCCTGGATATTTACAATATGAATGTCATCGCCGTCTATGCCGTTTACCACTGTATATTCGTGAAGCCATTCCGTCATTTTTTTGCCTTCCAGCTCAAAATCAGAACCGACCCAACATGTAAATAGAGACTGGTCCGATACATCAACCTGACGGTCAACTATAATCACGGGAATTCCCGCTTCCTTGGCTTCCTCGAGAACCGTATCCCATCCCGTTTCGGTAACGGGCGCAAGCACGATATAATCGACTTCCTGTTGAATAAAGCTTCTTATCGCGGTAATCTGATTCGACTGTTTCTGCTGACCGTCCTCAAAAATAAGCGTATATCCGTTCTTTTGCGAAAATGCGTCTTTCATTGATTCGGTATTGGCACTTCTCCAGTCGGATTCCGCGCCAAGCTGTGAAAAGCCGACGACAATCGAATTATCTTCTTCCTTCGGAATCTGTTCTTCTTTTCCTTTGCACCCCGAAAAAGTCACGGTCGAAAGGATTGAACAAGCCAGAAAAATATTCAATAATTTGGCGATTTTCTTATTTTTCATAAAAATACCTCTCGCGAACAATTTCATTTTACCTCAAATGCAAATAATTATCCATAATAATCAACAATTGGCGCCTCAAAGAGACGCCGCCTGTCATTAATGTTTTTTATTGTCTTTCTATCTCTGCATGGATTTCTTTTTACGTGCGATAACAATACTCTGAACAACAAGGAATACGCAAAGCATTCCCGCGATTGTTATGCCTGTCCACCATGCCTGATCAAGTCCTATCGAAGAAACGATATTCTGAATCGTACTGAGTGACAAAACTCCGAAAAGTGTTCCGATTATGTTTCCTACACCGCCGGTAAGAAGCGTTCCGCCGATAATCGACGATGCAATCGCGTTCATTTCGGCTCCGAGAGCGTGTGACGCCGAACCGGAGCCTACGTGCATGAAGTATACAAAACCGCCTATTCCCGCGAGGGTACTGCAGATAACATGTGACAGGAATTTTGTTCTTTTAACGTTTATTCCAAGCATCAGGGCCGACTGAGCATTACCGCCTACTGCGTAGAAATGTCTTCCGAGCCTGCTCCATCGAAGCATTACGAAAAGGAGAGCAACTATAAGAAGTGCAACAACCACTCCGATTTCGATGTAGGCCGGTACGAAAACTCCCTTTTTGTTGACCGAACCGAGGAACGGAATAATAATTCTTGTATCCTTTAAAGCCTTGAACTGCTCATTCTCAACATTGAAGGGGTTCGTATTTACGATTGTCGTCATGCCTCGTGCGAAGAACATACCGGCCAGGGTTACAATGAAAGGCTGTATATTTAAATATGCAACAATATAACCCTGTACAAGACCGAAGGCGAGGCCGATTCCAAGTGCGATAAGCATCGCAACCCAGATATTTCCGCCGTGATAATCAAGGTAAACGGCGCAACACATACTTACAAGAGCCGTAACGCCGCCGACAGAGATATCAATTCCGCCGGTTATCATTACAAGGCTCATTCCACAAGAAAGAATGATAAGTGCCGCATTTGTATTTAACATGTTCATAAACTGCTGCGGTTTTCTGAAGCCTTCGCCGAGGAAAACGACAGCACCTATATACATTAAGAAAAATACAATAATCGTAATCGACAAAAGAAGGTTTGTGTCCGAAAGGTTCTTTATTTTCTTTGTGAGTTTAGACATTATGCCACCTCCTTTTTGCTGAATATTCTCTTTCTGAGATTTCCGAGCCACTCTCTTACTATGGGAGCGCTGAGCACTACGAGAAGAATTACAACAATTGCTTTATAGGCAGGAAGCGCAGCGGAACTTACATTGAATTTGTAAAGGGTGGTCGTCAAAAGCTGGATTACATATGCACCGAGGATAGAGGATGTCATATTGAACTTTCCACCCGCAAGGGAATTGCCGCCAAGGGCCACGGCAAGAATTGCGTCCATTTCGATATCTTTTGCTATTACGGAGTAGTTGATAGTCGAAAGTCTGCTGACTTTAATAAGTGCCGCTGCTGCTACACAAAGACCGAGCAATACGAAAGTCAAAAACTTAATAAGCGTAGGATTAAGTCCGTTAAGTTTGGATGAACTTTCGTTGATACCTACAGCCTGAACATAAAGGCCGAGGTTAGTAAATTTAAGTACCAAAAACGTTATTAATATACATCCGAGCGCTATAAAGAACGGCGTCGGAATAGGTATTCCGGGGATTATGGTTCCGAAATACGCGAAAGTCGGATCGCTTACGATGGGAAGTTCGTTGTTGTTAATCCATGCAGCTATCGATCTTCCTGCCGTAAACAAAATCAGCGTTGCAACCATCGGTTGAATTTTGAAGTATGCAACAAGAATTCCGTTAAAAGCTCCGAAAGCCATTGCCACAAGACATGCTACAAGGAATGCCACGATAATCGGTGCCTGAAGTGTTGCCGATCTGGGGTCCTTTCCGCAAAGTACTCTAAGCATTACGCTGCCGGCAATCGCAATAGCGGCACCTACAGAAATATCCTGTCCTCCGCAGGCTGCCGTAACAAGCGTCATACCTATGGCAAGAATCGCAAGTTCGGAACCGCAGTCGATAACGGTAACCAGATATCCCGATAAAACGGGATCTCCGAGGCTGTTGGAGCCTAAAGTGATTTTGAAAAATGAAGGATCCATTATAAGATTAAACAAAAGAAGCAAAAACAGTGCCGCGATGGGAATGAATATCTGTCTTCCGAATATCTTTTTTATCGAATCCGTAAATTTTGATTGATTTTGCATTATTGTTTCTCACCTCCGGCAATCGTACTCATAATCATGTTCTGCGTCAAATCCTCGCCGGAAAGTTCTCCGACAACCTTTCTGTCTCTCATAACTATGAGTCTTGAACATGTTCTTAACATCTCATCCGTTTCCGAAGAAATAAATGTTACGCTCATTCCTTCCGATGCAAGTTTAAGGACAAGCTTCTGAATATCTACCTTTGTTCCGACATCGATACCTCTTGTGGGTTCATCGAGAATCAGATATTCGGGATGTGTGAGAAGCCATCTCGCAACAATAACCTTTTGCTGGTTGCCGCCCGAAAGAGACTTAATGGGCGTATCTGCAGAGGCTGTTTTTATTCCCAAAAGTTTGATATACTCATCCGCAAATTTATTGGCCTGAGCCTTTGTAAAAGGTCTGAAGAATCCGCGAAGCACCTGAAGAGAAAGAATAATGTTTTCCCTAACCGACAAATCTCCGACGATACCGTCTCTCTTTCTGTCCTCGGGAAGATATGCTATTCCGTTTTTCATCGCGTCGATGGGTTTTCTGATTTTTATCTGTTTGCCGTCCTTATATACGGTTCCTCCGAGTACCCTGTCGGCACCGAATATGGCTCTTACGCACTCGCTTCGTCCTGAACCGAGAAGGCCTGTAAAACCGTTAACCTCGCCCACATTAATGTGAAAATCAAAAGGTTTGATTCCCGCGTCGCTGTAAAGTCCTTTTGCTTCAAAGACAGGACACGCGTCAGGATCTACTGTATATTCTTTAAACTCTCCGTGAATGTCGGACAAATCGTCCATCTCTTTACCAAGCATCTTGGCTACGAGTTCAAATCTCGGAAGGTTTTCGATTTCATATTCTCCTACAAGTTTTCCGTCACGAAGAACGGTAATCTTGTCACAAACTTCGTACACCTGATCAAGGAAATGGGTTACGAAGATTATTCCCACTCCTTTATTTTTCAAATCTCTCATGAGCCTGAACAATTTCTGAACTTCCTGGTCGTCAAGTGACGATGTGGGCTCATCGAGAATAAGCACCCTGCATTCCATTTCCACCGCTCTTGCAATGGCTACCATTTGCTGAACCGCAATCGAGCAGCTCGCAAGCTGTGCCGTAGCATCAACGGGGATGTTGAGGGAATTCAGCATATTCTGTGCTTTTTCATTCATTGTCGACCAATTCTGAAATGCATTCTTTGAACGGCCGATGTACATATTCTCTGCTACCGAAAGGTTCGGACAGAGCGTTATTTCCTGATATACCGTACTGATTCCCACGCTCTGCGCTTCTTCCGGAGAATGGATATTGACAACTTTGTCTTCAAGTCTCATTTCGCCTTCGTCTTTTGTGTAAACACCGGTTAAGACTTTGATCAAAGTGGATTTTCCTGCACCGTTTTCTCCCATGAGAGCATGGATTTCTCCCTTGCAAAGCTTAAAATCAACGCCCTGTAAAGCACGTACGCCCGGAAAGCTTTTATGTATGTTTTTGACCGATAGTACAACTTCTTTTTCCACGTTCTATCCTCCTAATAATTTGAAAAGCGCGACGAATGTTTTTGTTCGCCGCGCTTTATTTCAGTCTTCTATAACAGTTAACGGTTCACACATTATTCTGTTATAAGAATTATCATCCTCAGATTAGATTCCGTAGTTAGCTACGTCATCAGCTGTGATTGTTGTAGCGTCAAATCCCTTTTCATCCATGATGATAACCTTCTCGGCAAGTGTTTCGCCGTTTTCAAGCTTCTTGATGATGTCATCGATGTATGAAGCCTGGAAAGGATTGCACTGTCCGTCGTAGTTCCAGTTCTGATCGAGAAGTTCCTGAAGTGCCCACTGGTTGCAGTCAAAGCCCATTACGATGACGTCTTTTCCTACGCCGTGTGAAATGTTTGCTTTGTCAAGTGCTGCTACGGCACCCTTTGCCATATCGTCGTTCTCTGCATAGATTACGTTGAAAGGTGTTCCTGCATCAATAACAGACTGAACGATCTGCTGTGCGTTCTCTGCACTCCACTCACCTGTCTGCTGTGTAACAATGTTCCATGTATCGTCTGCTGCTACCTGAGAATCAAGTGCGCCTGAACGGCCCTTCTGAGCTGCCGAACCCATAACACCCTGAATGTGGATGATGTTGTACTCTGAAAGTCCCTGGCCCTTCAACCATGTAACTGCTGTTTCGCCTTCCTTATCCATATCCGAAACGATTGATGCTTCGTAAAGACTTGCGTCTGCATCGATTGTACGGTCAAAAAGGATTACGCTGATACCTGCATCGTTGGCATCTTTAAGAACTGAATCCCAACCTGCTGTATCTGCTGCAGAAAGAAGAAGGTAATCAACATCGTCCTGGATGAACTTCTGAGCTGCTGCAATCTGCTCGTCATTCTTAAGGCTGTATGCGAATGATGCATCGTATCCGTTTGCTTCGCAGAACATTGCCTTTAAGTCTCTGTCGTTTGCTGTACGATATCCGGACTCGTTAGGGTCATTGTTGATGATGCCGACTTTGATAAGATCGGAACCGTTATCTGCTGCGGGAGCAGGAGTGTCAACCGTTACTGCCGGTTCGGGATTTGTTGTAACAGGGTCTGCAGGTGCTGTTGTTGTTCCGCCTGTTGTATTACATGCTGCCAACCCAAATGTCATAGATGCTGCCAAAATAGTTGCCAAAAGTTTCTTTTTCATAATCTCTCCTTTATCTCAATTCTTTTTTCAAAGAACCATTTCTTTGATGATTTTATGATATTATCCTTTTGGCAATCGCTCCATTCACATTTCAAATGCAAAAGTTCAAATTTTTATTTCATTGAGGATTGAAGTTCAATATTCTATTTTCAAGGTTGATTTTTTTATTAATTCGTCAAAACTATCTCGGCAACGGTTCCCACATTGTATTCGCTTTCAATGCTGACACCGCTTTTTTCTCCGAATTTAAGTCTGATTCTTTCGTTAACATTGTAAAGTCCGAACACGTTATTGTCTTCGGACTGTCCGAATACCATTCCGTTTCGCACTCTCTCAAGATCTTCCTTCGTCATTCCGATACCGTTATCCTTGACGGAAATGATAATCTTGTCAAATTTCTTTTCGCCCTTAATTTCAATCTTTCCGACACCGCGTTTATTCTTGATGCCGTGATACAAAGCATTTTCTACAAGGGGCTGAACGGATATTTTGGGAATTCTCATATCCATCATATCCTCCGAAACATCGATATCAAAAGTCAGAATATCACGATATCTGACCTGTTGAATCTCAAGATAGCTTCTGACATGCTGTATCTCATCGCGAATCGAAATTACATCGTTTCCTTTGCTTAAGGATATTCTGAAGAAATCCGAAAGGTTTTCTACCATACTTACAACTTCTTTTTCCTCGCCGGCTTCGGCAAGCCATACGATTGTATCAAGCGTATTATAAAGAAAGTGCGGGTTTATCTGCGACTGAAGAAGCTCAAACTCCGCTTTTCTAAGTCTTATCTGCTCATTTGTTACCTGCTCGAGAAGTTCATTAATCTTATCAATCATAAGATTCATGGATTCGCTGAGCTCACCCAGTTCCGCTCCGACTTGCAAATTGGAACGTACCGACAAATCTCCCTTCGCAACCTGATTCGTGATTCTGTTTAGTTCTTTTACGGGTGAAGAAATACTTTTTGATATGTATATGGAAAGAACAACTATCAAAACACCGATAAAGACAAAAGCCACAACGGCTATAATCATCATAGTTACAAACGTCTGCTGATAATCGTCGCGGGCAGTCTGAAGTTCGGTGATTTCCTGATGCATATACTGAAGAATACTCTCTCTAATTAAGGAAGTAACAATCTGAACGTCATTCTCCCAAATATCGAGATTTTCCTTATACCTGTCGCCGGCATCGAGGTTTTCTTTGATTCTTGACACATACGTATCAAGATTGTTCAAATATTTGTTGACGCTTTCGAGTCTCTTTGTGTTCTCTTTTTCGTCGGTTATTTCCTCAAGTTCGCTTACGACACGTTTGGCTTCCTCAAGCATCGTCTGAAGTTCGGACTCCTCCATCGTTTTGTTTTCGACAACAACAAGATATGTCTCATAATCGAAGTCCTTTTTAAAATCCAAACTGAATTCGCCCGCCTTTACAGCCGAGTTAATCATATCTTCATAAGTTTTGTTGGAATTCCATATCCAGAGAAGGCAAAAAAGAACAAATACCGTCAACGGAATAATAAAAAGCAAATACGAATATCTGATTTTTTTGTCGAGGGATGCATTTTCAAATTTACTCTTAATGAACTTTTTCATACCGTAACCCACATAAATCTATACTGCGACGCGCAAAAACTATAACCCGTTTCGATATTGTGTCGGAGTCATGCCCTGAGTTTTCTTAAAAAGGAAAGAAAAGTAATGAGGATCCTTATAACCGACTTCAAGGCTGATTTCGCTGCTTCGCTTGTTTGTACCCTTAAGAAGTTCTTTGGCTTTGTTCATTCGGAAATCGGTGAGGTATTTAATAATCGTGGTACCCGTTTCCTGTGAAAAAAGCATCGAAAGGTGATTGGGAGAAAAATTAATCGCTTCAGCAAGCTCGTTGAGACCGAGTTCGTCTTCAAAATAATGTTTCTCGATATATTCCTTTATTTCGCGAACGGTTTCTCCGTATTTGTCAGCAGAGAAATTGTCGCGTATTTCAATCGCCCTCTTTATGATATTTGTAATGTATTCTTTTGTTTTGTCGATATTTTGAAGGGAATTGGACGTTATATCAAACTCTTCGATTTCGCTTCGTTCATATCCCTTTTCCTCAACGAACTCACAAACACAGAAATAAATGTCCATGACAATGTACTGTCTGAACATGTTGGACTTCAGATTGTCTTTACCGAGATTATTAAAAAATTCCTCGACAAAATAATAAGCTTCGCCGGCATTTGCGGTTTTGAGAAATTCGTTGACTCTCTTTCTCTCTATCTGCTTTAAATCTATTTCCGACAGATTCAATTTATCTTTGTGTCCGTCATTTTTATCAACATCTTCGAAAGAGTATATTCCGTTGCCGTCAACCATAAACCTGTGCGCAAACGCATAACTTGCGCGTTCGTAAGAATCGGCAATCTCCCCGATTCTGTTCACCGTTTTGCCGATAGCCACAAAATACGTAATGTCCGGATAGTCTTTCATAACTTCCGACAATCTGTCGCAGTATTTCTTTTGAATCTCTTCTATTTCACCGATTGACTCGCCTTTTACAAGTATTGCCTTACCTTCGGGAAAAGTATCGAAAATACAAATGTGACTGTCATTCGCCATTTCGGACATTCTGTCGTATATTGCAAGAATGGCCGGAGAATACTCACCGATGACGTTATTTTTGGATTTCATTTTTACGCGGCAGATATTATAAAAAAGCGCCGAAATGTCCACAGACATGTTTCGGGCGCGCTCAAGTATTTCCGAAGCGTTCATGTCTCCGGAAACGATATGTGCAAAAAAATCTCTTCTTTCCATCTCGAGAGCTTCTTCCTCATCTTTGATGTACTTATTTTTAAGAGATTCTTCCATTTTTCTTTTTGTGATTTTTTCCGCGATTTCGTCAACAACGCGCAAAAGTTCCGTACTGCTTATGGGTTTATTGAGATATCTGGCTATGCCGAGTTTTATTCCTTCTTTTGCATATTCAAACTCGGTATATCCCGAAAGAAATACGATTTCCGTTTCGGGAAGTTCCTTTTTTATAAGCTTACTTAATTCAACACCGTCCATAAACGGCATTTTGATATCGGTAATTACAATGTCGGGGCGAAGCTTTTGAATCATCGGAAACGCAAGTTCTCCGTCGCTCGCTTCTCCGCAAAAATCACAACCGTGCGAACCCCAGTCCACATTGTTTTTGATTCCTTCTCTGACAACTATCTCATCTTCAACCAAAAAAACCTTAATCATCGATACCCCATACCCCAAATATAAATCAATGCTTTTTCCACATCGGCGGAATGAACAGAAGAAGAATCGGATACAATTCAAGTCTTCCTGCCAACATATCAAAAATAAAAACTACCTTTGAAAAACAACTGAATGCGGCAAAACTACCGGTCGGACCGACCTCGTTAAGTCCGGGACCGACATTGTTGATTGTTGCAAGCACAGCCGTAAAATTCGTAAGCACGTCAAATTTGTCGAATGAAACAAGAAATGCCGACGCAATAAATACAAACATGAAAAGCAAAACATACACGCAAACGCTTCGAACCACGTTTTTGTCGAGCGATTTGCCGTCCATCTCAACGGCCTTCACGCTTCTTGGATGAATAAACTGATTTATTTCCTGCTTTATGGCTTTAACAAGAATCAGAATTCTCGAAACCTTTAGTCCGCCGCCGGTACTTCCGGCGCATGCTCCCACAAGCATAACAAGAAGTATTACCGTTTGTGAAAGGCTCGGCCATAAATTAAAATCGGTCGTGGCAAATCCGGTTGTGGTAATTACCGAAGCCACCTGAAACGCCGCATCGGTAAGGGCAATCCCGAAAGATTTGCCGGACAGTTTAAAAATGTTTACGGTTATAATCGCCACCGCACCTACAATAATTATGAGATACCATCTGACTTCTTCGATTTTTAAAATGCTTTTAAACTTTGCACCCAAAATCAAGAAATAGGCATTGAAATTTATACCGAAAAGAATCATGAATATTGTAATATTCCATTTTATCGGAATGCTGAATCCCGCTATACTCGAATTGTATATTCCGAATCCGCCGGTTCCCGCCGTTGAAAACGCGGTACAGATTGCCTCAAAAGGAGTCATTCCCATTATCCAAAGCGATGCAAACTGAATAATCGTCATAACGATATAAATCAGATAAAGAATCTGAGATGAATCCTTCATTTTGGGAACAAGCTTTCCTACTACCGGTCCCGGGCTTTCCGCACGAAGAAGATGCATATTCAAGCCGCCGACCATCGGCATTACCGCAAGAAGGAATACAAATATTCCCATTCCTCCGATAAAATGCATAAAGCATCTCCAAAATAGACCGGCATGGCTTACCACCTCAACATCCGTAAGAATCGTCGCACCTGTAGTAGTCAATCCCGATGCCGCCTCAAAAAGCGCGTCGATAAAATGCGGAATATCTTTGGAAAAGAAAAGAGGCAGAGCCCCTATCACGCTCATGACAATCCATGCCAATCCGACGCTCGCAAAGCCCTCTCTCGCAAAAAACTGCATGTTTTTGGGCTTTTTTCTCACAGTTAAAAGGCCTATTATTAATCCTGCTGCCGCAACGATAAAATAAGCAATTCCCGTTCCTTCCCTGTATAATAAATCCACTAATCCGGGAAGAAGCAAAAAACATGATTCAATTGTAATTACCCAACCTAAGTTGTAAAAAATTATTGAAACATTCATAACTTATATATAATTTTGATTTGCGAATTACCTCTTATCAAAGCATCATATCGCCGATATCGCTCATTCCCGACTGTGTTGTAACCACAACCAGCGTATCTCCGGCTTCCACGCTGCTGTTTCCTTTGGGGATTACGATAACGCCTTTTCTGTTAATGCAGGCTATAAGATAATTCCTCTTTAATTTCAAATTCATAAGAGGCACGCCGACAATCGGCGAACCCTTTGATATCTTAAACTCAAGGGCTTCAACCTTGCCTCCGACCAATTTGGTCATTGTCTCAACATTGCTGGAACCTATGGAATTCTGCTTGGCTCTTACGTAGGATACGATATAATCCGCAGCTATTTTGTCCGGATAAATCAAGCTTCCGACGTTAAACGTGTTAATAATATCGTCAAACGAAATTCTGTCAATTTTGGTTATAATCTTGCCTTGAGTATATTTCTTTGCAAAAAGAGAAAGAAAAATATTAGTCTCGTCAATTCCTGTCAGGGATACAAAAGAATCACATCCCTGTATTCCTTCCTCAAGCAACACTTCCTGGTTTGTTGCATCGCCGTTGATTATTGTGGCTTTGGGAAGAGTTTCGCTCAACGTTTCACACTTTTCCCTGCTTTGCTCGACAATCTTCACGCGGACACCGAGTTTCAGAAGCGCTTCGGCAAGATAAAAAGTCATCTTTCCTCCGCCCACTATCATCGTATCTTTCACCTGATGCGTATCGTATCCGATTTTTGTAAAGAACTCTCTTGCATTTACTTCCGTTGCGACAATCGTAATTTTGTCTCCGGCTCTTAGAATAAAAGCACCGTTTGGAATAAAAACATCATCCCCTCTTTCAACCGCGCAAACAAGGATGTCCGACATGATTCTTTTGGATACATCAATAAGCGTTTTCTCGGCAAGCGGAGAATCTTCATTTATAACAAGATTTAATAGTTCTACCCTTCCTTTTGCAAAAGTATCGATTTTGTCAGCCGAAGGGAATCTTAAAAGTCTGGCCATTTCGGTTGCGGCCGCATACTCGGGATTAATAATCATTGAAAGACCGAGTTCTTCCTTTATATACTGAATTTCTCTCGAATATAAAGGATTTCTGACTCTCGCAATCGTGTTGCAGTTACCCGCTTTCTTTGCAAAAAGACAGCAAAGAAGGTTGATTTCGTCAGATCCCGTAACCGCAATAAGCAAATCGGTTTCGTTGATTCCGGCATCATTCTGGACCGAATAACTGGCTCCGTTTCCGATAAGTCCCATTACATCGTAACTGTTCGTTACGTCGTTTATTACATCAGGATTGTTATCTATAACGGTAATATCATGTTTTTCTATAACAAGTTGCTTTACAATCGAAAGTCCGATTTTTCCGCAACCCACAATAATAATTCTCATATATTTCCTCTGTTACCGCATTACTTCCAAGCGGTATATTCCGTTACGCCAAGAACGGTCTCTCCATCGATTTGAAGAGCCATCGGCGTATCAAATTTAACATTTATTTTTTTGCCTGTTCTTACCGAAACAAGTTTCTTCTTATTAACGTGTTCTCCCTTAAAAATAGAAGGAAAGGCAATGAGTGTGGGGATTTTTCCTTTGTCGTGGAAAACAACGCTTGTAAGCAAACCTCCCATTCTGTCCTGGTCGGGTGCGGCTTTCATTCCGCCGCCGTAATACCTTCCGTTCATTGCGGAAGCCAGCCAAGCTTTCTTATACTCAACAGTCTCACCGTCTACGGTAATTGTCGCATGAGGACATTTGTACTTAAAAAGCATCAGCTTTACACTTAACCCGGCATAGTTTATTTCTTTCTTGCCGGCTGCTTTCATTTTATCAGCCTCTTCACAACACATTCCGTCTATTCCGAAACCTATTCCGTTAACAAATTTGCATTCAAAGTCATTGATTCGTACGGTGGGAAGATTTTTAATGTATTTCTTTATGGAAGGCATCTCCGAAGAATCATAGAATTCTTTTATGTCTCTTAAGAAATCATTGCCTGTTCCTGCGGGAGAAAGTAACAATTCGCAAGGAATTTCGATTCCTTTTGTATCATTTACGAATCGGTTAAGTGTTCCGTCTCCGCCGCTGAGAATACACAAATCCTCTTTTGTCAGATTGCCGACCCACTCTCTTGCATCGATTTCGCACACGTCAATCAGCGTGCAATCTTCCTTGATTGTGCCTTTCAGTGCCTCGGCAACAGTTGCTCCGTTTCCGTTGTTTGCAAGTTTGTTGTACAGAATATACTTCATAATCCCGCTCCTTTGATTCTTTTATTCATAACTCAATTGACTCAGTCAACTTCGGTTATTTCCTCTAATTTTTCTCCCTTGTACGTAAGTACATACTCAAAATCTTTTCGACCTTCGGATAAATCCTTTAAAAATACCCTGTCACCCTCCCATAAGGGAAGCATCATTACTTTGTCTTTCGCAATCCATCGAAGTTCGCCTTCGTTCGTCTCCAATAAATTCGGCTTTTCTTCAAGATATCCTTTATAAAGGTACATATCTTCATCCGGATAAACATCCGACCTGAAATGAATCAAGCCGACCCGCAAAAGATTCGCATCCGAAATGCCGGTCTCCTCAAGCACTTCTCTTTGGGCGCATTCGTCGATTGTTTCGCCCTCTTCGAGCTTTCCTCCGACACCGAGCCATTTGCCTTCATTCGGGTCGTTATTCTTTTTGTTTCGATAGAGCATCAAAAGCTCGTTATCACATTCTATGTAACATAAAGTAGTAATCTTCATATTTAACTGTTATACGCCGTAGGCGCATTGTTGGGGTCACCGTTATAATAAGCAAGTGACTTTCCGCAAAAAGGACATTCCTTCTCATTATTCTTGTTTATACCAAGGCAATACGGACAGTTCGCATAGTATCTCTTATCCTGTATAATATCTCTTTCGATTTCCGCTTCTTCCACATCGAGTTTCTTAAGTTCGATTTTGGTCTCATTTTCCTGCTTATTCAATTGAAGCATGGCTTCATTTTCCTGCTGCCTCAAAAGCATTTCGTTTTGAGCCCTTTGTTGTTCGATAAGCGCCTGCTGCTTGCCCTGCTGCTCGATAATCTTTTCCTGACGTTCATTCTCAAGTTTTCCCGATATTGCACCGACAGCTACGGTTGTAGCACCTCCGATAAGAGCCCCGATAAGTCCGCCCTTTTTGTTGTTAACGTTTACGTTTACCGTTTGAGTTTGGGGAACAAAGGGTCTGCTCTGAGAACCGGGCGCAGCAAAATGGTCCGGAGCCGCCAAAGGTCTTCCGAAGGGATCCGTCGGCGGTGTCATTGATGAAGTGGATCGCGGTCCATGCTGTTTCGGCGCGGCAGGTCTCGGACCGTTAGGTCTTGCCGTTTCTGCTCTTCCGGCTCCCATTGAATGGCCGCCCATAGGTTTTGCGGGGTGTTTACTTCCACGTCCTTCCATCTTCATATCATTAATCTCCTTTTGATTCATAATCGGTTATATTTTACCACATTTTTTATATTGATAAAACATTCATTTATCTTGAAATGCCCAATTCCTCAAGGTACTCTTTCTGCTTTCCTTCCATGACTTTGGCCTCATCCTCTTCCATGTGGTCGTATCCGAGAAGATGAAGCATGCTGTGGGCTATAAGAAAGGCATATTCCCGCTTCACGGAATGGCCGTATTCTTCCGCCTGACTTAAGATTCTGTCCTTGTTAAGGCAGATTTCTCCGAGGATTAAAAGATTCGTCTCCGGATTCATCGACATCTTGAGATACTCATCCTGTCCGGCCGACTCGAAATCTCCGGGTGCTTCCCATTCAAGGTTAGGAAACGAAAGCACGTCCGTCTCTTTATCAATATCACGATATTCTTCGTTATATTCCTTTATTTCTTCGGAATCGGTTATCAAAATATCGACCTCGCACTCCCACGGACATCCCTCTTTTTCAAGCACATGATTTACCACGGTGTTTGCGATTTCATTTTTGTCAAAATCCGTTTTCCATTCGACATTTTCTTCGATAATAATCATTTTTATCCCTCTTTCCAAATAGTTTTTATGCCGTACAGGCTTTTTTCAACTCTTCTATATAATGTTGCGCATACACGTTTAGGGGCATATCTTTGTGACAAATGTAACCTATTTTCATGTACTCGTCTTCGTCAAGCTCTCTCGATATGATATCGGCTCTGTTCAAATCCTTATGAATTACACCCGAACCGACCGTATAACCGTTAAGACCGATTATGAGGTTTGACATGGTGGCACGGTCACTCACCTTTATGTTCTTCGGACGGTCGGTGGTACTGAAAACCTCCTCCGAAAAATAAAACGAGTTGTGCGTCCTTTGCTCAAAAGAAACGTAAGTATACTTCTCCAGTTCCCGAAGCTTAATCTTTTCCTTTTTGGCCAAAGGATTCTTCTTTGACAAAAAGACATGGGGACGAATTGTTAAAAGTTCCTCGAATTTCAAATCATTTTTCTTAAAAAGTCTCGACAGAATTTCGTTGTTACTCTTTGAAAGATAAAGAATTCCGATGGTACTTTTAAGGGTTCTTACGTCCTCAATTATTTCATAAGTCTGGGTTTCCCGCAATGTGAAATTGTACTTCGACGCATCGAACCTTTTTATGGTCTCGACCATTGCTTTGGCGGCAAAAGGGAAGTGCTGGCACGATACCGAAAACTCGGGGTTTTGCACTAATTTTCCCTTGAATTTTTCTTCCATGTACGAAGCCTGCTCGAGAAGCTGTCTCGCATGGGACAGAAAAACCTCCCCGTCTTCCGTTACGATTACACCTTTATTCGTTCTTTTGAATATGGTGATATCCATCTCTTTTTCCAGTTCGCTTATTGCCTTGGTCAGGCTTGGCTGGGACAGATAAAGGCTTTCCGCCGCCTCGGAAATATTAAGTGTCTGGGATACCGCCACAACATATTTAAGTTGCTGAAGGGTCATTGGGCCTCCTTTTTGCAAGTTTATTCAAAACTTCTATATCAACTGCTTTTTTTCATTTTATCATAACTTTTAGTTATGGCAAGGCAATACTAAAAGATATTATCCATTTTTCGCATCTTTTTATATAATCAAGATAATAAAGGAAAAGTAAACGAAAGAGAGGTATTCACATGAACAAAAACACAACTTGTATTCACGGCGGATATGTACCCGGAAACGGCGAGGCACGTCAGCTTCCCATTTGTCAGAGTACAACATTCAAATACAACACAAGCGACGATATGGGCGCTCTTTTCGATCTTGAAGCCGAAGGTTACTTCTACACAAGACTTCAGAACCCCACAAACGACCTTGTAGCAAAGAAAATCTGCGAACTTGAAGGCGGTGTTGCAGCAATGCTCACATCATCAGGTCAGGCAGCCAACTTCTTCGCAATCTTTAACATCTGCGAATCAGGCGATCACTTCATCGCTTCAAGCGCAATCTACGGAGGAACATACAACCTCTTCGGTGTTACAATGAAGAAACTCGGCATCGAGTGTACATTCGTAGATCAGACTCTTCCCCTCGAAGAGCTTCAGAAATTCGTTAAGCCCAATACCAAATGTATTTTCGGCGAGACAATTACAAACCCCACATGTACTGTTCTTGATTTTGAGAAATTCGCTACTCTTGCTCACTCAAACGGAGTTCCTCTCATCGTAGACAATACATTCGCAACACCTATTAACTGCAATCCTTTCAAGTTCGGTGTTGACATCGTTACACATTCAACAACAAAATACATCGACGGTCACGGCGTTACAGTCGGCGGCTGCATCGTAGACAGCGGTAACTTCGACTGGCTTGCTCACGCAGAGAAGTTCCCCGGACTTACAACTCCCGATGAGTCATATCACGGAATCACATACGCAAAGAAATTCGGCAAGGCTGCATACATCACAAAAGCAACCGCACAGCTTATGAGAGACTTCGGTTCAATCCAGTCTCCTCAGAATGCTTTCTATATTAACCTCGGTCTTGAGACACTTCACTTGAGAATGAAACGTCATTGCGAGAATGCTCTTACAATCGCTAAATTCCTTGAAGCAAACGAAAAGATTGCATGGGTTCACTACTCGGGACTCGAGAACGACAAGTATTATGACCTCGCTCAGAAATACCTTCCCAACGGTTCCTGCGGTGTTCTTTGCTTCGCAGTTAAGGGCGGAAGAGACGCATCCATCAAGTTCATGGACAGCTTAAAGCTCTTCCCTATCGAGACGCACGTTGCAGACGCAAAGAGCTGTCTCCTTCATCCCGCAAGCCACACACACAGACAGCTTTCGGATGAGCAGCTTGAAGAAGCAGGCATTTCACCCGATCTTATCCGTCTCTCCGTAGGTATCGAAGACGTTAACGATCTTCTCGACGATATCAAGCAGGCACTTGCTCAGGTGTAAAAAATATTTATGTATGATAAAAACGGCGTATGCAAAACCTGCATACGCCGTTTTAAATTTCTTTTTTTATAAACCAAGGTCTGTCGATTTATCTTTGGTACCCTTTATTTGATTGTCTGTTTTCTTTTCTTCTTTGTATTGCCTGCTCTTTTCCACTCTTTCGCTTAAAGACATTCTCTTTTGACCTATTTCGCGACCGTTTTGAACCTTGTCTGCCACTTGTGAAGCTCTTGTAGCTTTGACAGAATGACCCAAATCATTCGTAGTATCGAGAATCTCCTGATTCAATTCTTTGGTGGAATCAATAATCTCTTGATTCAATTCCTTTGTGGAATCGATAATCTCCTGATTCAAGTCCTTCGTATCTCCAAGAAGCTTCTTTCCCATTTCTATCGCAGATTTGGTAGGATATGTAACCGCAGAGAAAAATTTGTTTACCTTGTCCTTTAGCTGCAGCGAAGGCTTATATCTGTCGATAACGTCTTTGCCCTTCTGGATAAGATTTGAAAGCTTGTCTTTAACATTATCGGTAACGTCCTTAATATCGCTGCGAAGATTGGCTTTTTCCATATTGGCAAATTCTTTTGCAGCAATCTCGAGACCTTCATTGATTTGCTTCTTGCTGTACATCTGCGTATTGCCGATAATAGGATCTTTTCCCGCACAATTCTCGTTTGATGATATTTTGTCTGCTTCCAAAATAGACATGGCGCTAAAGAAAACTTTACTTTGGTCGGTTTTGGAACAATTCTGCATAACGTAGTGGGAAAATTCGGCTATTTTCTCCGAAAGAGAACTTCGTTTGCCTCTATCGTTCATCTGCACATCACCGTTGTCATCCAGATGAATGATTGCCGACGGATCGTGAGACATTAAATTGTTGACTCCGGGAATCTTAGAGCCGATTGTATATTTAGTTTCATCTTTTGAACCGCTCTTGTGTCCTAAAACATCCTGATATGACTCATATACTATTTCATTGCCGGCTATCTGCTCACCCAGAACATTTACGTAGTCCTTGTCTGCACAGACGTTTGTGATTTTGTCCGCTCTAGCGTCAATCAATTGTTGATTCTTATTGATAAAATCCGTCGAAAATCCCTGACCGTCAATGCTTACGCACTCATCTACTTTGTATTTTGACTTTATTGTAATATACTGTGCTTTGTTTCCGCCCTTGGAATGTCCTGTAACATTTATTTTCCAATTGCCGTTGTTATAACCGTTCTCTTCGATTGTTTTTTCGAAAAATGCAAGAGCCTGCTCCTGAAGTCTGCTTGATTCGTTTGCAAATCCTTCGGCATTGTCAAGCCACTCAAGCGTATTTGTTCCTCTGAATACAAAGGTTACCTCGTGATTCTCGGTATCCTCCAATGCCAGAATAACAGGACCGCCGTCCTTAATTCCGAGTTCCTTGCCATCAGCTAAATCCTGTGCGAATTCCGGAAGGTCTTCTCCGAGTGTATATCCGACTATCTTAAGATTTCCGAGTTTGGGATCGTTTTTAATCGTTTCCCTTACGGCTTCGGGTTTTCCCGAAGTCATTCCAGCGGGAGTTTCCCACTCAAAATCTTTTTGATTTTCGGTATTCTCAATTGCTTCCTTAAGCGTTATGCCTTCGGATACATTTAACTGTCCGAAATACAGTAACGTGTTAAGCAATGTATCATTTTTTACTTTATCATCACTTATTTGATTATTTTTTCCGCCCACTTTTACACCTCCGATTTTTCCTAATGCCATGGATTGATTTCCACAGAAAAATCATCCTTGGTGTAAAACGTTTGATGGCTGATTTTTTTGCATTTATCACTCTTATTCCACAGTTTGTCAAATTCCTGCATGTGTCTGACTTCTCCGCTCGGAAGATCCTTGCATACCCAAACGGTTATTACCGGGTAATACCAATTCTTTTCCTTTGCTTCATTAATAAATTCCATGATTTTTTCTTCATAGAATTTGGCGCCGTTTTTCTCAAAATCCGACTGCTTAATCATCACATCGAAACTGACACCGGTTTCATTCATGAACCGGTCAAGTGTTAACTCGTAGTTAATCTCCTTCGGACGATAAGCCAAATCCACCAACAACAAATTGTCTCCGAGAAGCTCATCCATCTTATTTTTCAAAGACGGTCTGATAAACTTCTCCCTGTAGAATACTTGCATGTAATCGCACTTGATATCTTCGGACTTTTTGCCTCTTACAAGCGTAATTCGATATCCCGGCATATTTTTGGAATTCATGAAGATATAATCGTTATCGTCATATGAATCCTGCGGGGTAATCCTATACACCGTAATCTCGTCCTCAAACATCTTTCCGAAAGATTCAGCCATAAAATCTTCAACCTGCTTTTTAACTTCTTCTTCCGTCAAATAGAAATTGAACATATTTCCCTCCACACTGATTTATTTGCGGAATGCAAATGATATAAAATCACTTTCCCATGCAAAAACCGCATAGGGATATTTTACTTTATATAACAAACTTATACAAGCATATCATTCAAGATTCTATCCTCGTATGTTGTTTTTTGGGCATCAAAAAAGGCGCCGCGCAATGTTTCGGGCATTGCACAGGCGCACCTTTGGTTGATATATATTATTACGTTTTATAAAGCGATACAGAGGGACACTCCTTGGTACAGAGGGACACTCCGCGTTACATTAGAACCGTCCCCGATGTTATGCCGTCTCGATACTGTCGGCTTTCTTTAAGTTATATTTCTCAACTGCTGCCTCACGCATCTTATACTTAAGAATCTTTCCTGCGGCATTCATGGGGAATCCGTCTACGATATCAACGTACTTTGGAATCTTATGCTTTGCCATATGGTCCTTAACGTACTGCTTGATTTCTTCTTCCGTAATGGTTTCGCCTTCCTTGGGAACGACTGCGGCAAGAATCTCTTCGCCGAGAGCCTCGTCGGGAACGCCGATAACCTGAACATCTTTGACCTTATCGTATGTATAGATAAATTCCTCGATTTCCTTCGGGTAGATGTTCTCACCGCCACGGATAATCATATCCTTAAGACGGCCGGTAAT
>JAZQQI010000008.1:0-56715 GCA_045628965.1 Lachnospiraceae bacterium
TCTGTAGCCTGCATCGGTATATCCCGTCGGATGTAAAAGACCGATCTTGTCATAATATTGTAGAGTGCGTATACTCACTCCGGCAAGCTTACTCACTTCATGCACTGTCATCATTATTATTTCCTCCCTTAACTTGGTGACTTCAGCATAAACTATTACGCAACGTCGGAGTCAATACTTTTTTCAAAAATTTTTTTCATCTAAGTAGCTCGACAAATTATAATCTACTTATCTTAAAACAAATCATTTTTGTATATTCAAAACGAGCCATACAGTAGCTAAAGAGTTACCATCCGGCTCGTCTATTATCTTAGGATATTTATATATATCATTACCTGCCAATGGTGTATGTATATTACTCTTTGTTCTAAGGTCTGGAGCCGGAATCCCTCAGTCCAACGTAAAATCTGCAGCCAGCCAAGTCTGTATATCCCTACTATTGTCTAATATTCCAAATTCATCTTTCACATTATCTATCCATGCAATTCCAAATATATATTTATCTTCAACGGTGTTATTTAATATTTTATATGACATTCCATTCTCAAGATAACTTGCATCATAATCATATTTATCTGACCATCTTTTACCATCCGGCAAATATCCCGTTTCACACTGTACGCATATCGATATTTTTTCGCCTTTATCATTATAAAACGATTGGCATTCGATATCCTCTCCACTTTCCGGACCTTTATCATTATATTTCATATCTTGAATAACACATTTTATCTCGTGTTCTTTTCCATCCGGAATGAAATTAACAGTTAATCGGTAACAACCAAGAACATCTGAAAAATTGTTCTTTTTATCTTTTTCAATTATTGAATAAGCAGCGGGCTTATCGTCAAGTAATACTATTACATCTCCAAATGGTGTGTGCATTTTGCCCTCCTTTAATCACAGCAAAAGCGATTTTAGCAAACTCCAATAATATTTTACCATAGACTAAATGAGCATTCACTATTTTCAAACATATTCCCGGTAATCGTGATTTCCTCACACATCACATATTTTTCATATAAAAAAAACGATTTTTATCACTATTTTTCACTGAATTTCAATTATTTTACACAGTATTCTTTTCTTCTTGCAAAGAATTTTTATATATTGTATCTTTATTGAACACGTTGCTAATATAATCTTGTACGGAGAATAATAAATTGAAACACTCATTTAAAACAAAATATTTCGGTCCTTCTTCCTTTTATAAAGAAGTTATTGCAATCGGTCTTCCGATTATGCTTCAAATGCTGATACAAAATCTGGTTTCGCTTATTGATAATTTTATGGTAGCGGGCCTCGGAGATATCAAGATGTCCGGTGTAAACATTTCCGGACAGCTTCTTTTTGTATTTATGGTCCTTATAAACACCATCTGCACCTCAGGCGGTATTTTTATGTCGCAATTTTTCGGTGCAAACGACAAAGAGGGAATGAAGCAATCATTAAAATTTAAACTTGTACTTGGTGTTTTAGGTTTCTTTTTATACGAAATCATTTGTTTTGTAATACCCGACAAAGTTCTGTGTCTTCTCGTCGTCAACAATTCCGATGCAGAAGAAATTCTGTCGTACGCCCTTCAGTACATTCATATCATGGGCTTCGTTGGAATACCGATGACATTAGCCACAATCCTTTCATCGTCGTTAAGAGAAATCGGAAAGGTTAAGCCTCCGCTTGTCATTGCCATAAGCGCAACTTTATTAAACACTTTCCTCGATTGGGTTCTCATTTACGGAAAGTTCGGTCTTCCGGCCTTGGAGGTTCGCGGTGCCGCAATCGCAACCGTTATCGCCATGTCCGTTCAGGCAGTAGCATTTTTGATTTATATTTTCGTAACCAAACCGCCGTTCCTTATACCTTTGAAAGAACTTTTCAAAGTCAACTGGCAACTTTTTGCCACAATACTTAAAAAGAGCGTAATGGTTCTCAGTTCCGAAATGCTTTGGGTTATATCGGAAACCATAACAACCGCCCTTTACAACAGTCGCGGCGGTGCCGACGTTGTATCCGGAATGGCCTCAAGTTTTGCCATTGCCAACCTTTTCTTTGTAGCATTCGGAGGAATCACGACGGCAACCGGAGTCATTCTCGGAAAAACTTTGGGACAGGGTGATCTTCCCGGTGCAAAGCAAAAGAAAAACTGGCTTATGATGGCCGCCAACCTTTTCGGTGTGTTCATGTGCTTTTTCGGACTTTTGACAATGCTTCTTGTTCCTGTTGTATTTATGAACCTCAGTCACGAAGCACAGACTCTTTGCAGAAAAATGGTATTCGGAATGTCGCTTCTTATGCCGGCTTGGGTATACATCAACACGCAATTTGCCGTGTCACGTGCAGGCGGCGACACTATGATGGGAATGATTGTGGATGGAGCCACAACTCTTATTGTCATTATTCCCGGAATGTTTTTGATGACATTTCTTACTCCAATCGGTCCCGTGGGAATGTATATGATAATTAAGATGGTAGATTTTCCCAAAATTTTTGTGGCAAACCTTTGGCTCAAGAAAGAAAAATGGCTCAAAAATCTTACCTCTTCTGTAATCCCCGACTAATATATACCTTTTGAATTGAAATCACTTATGTAAAAAGAGAAGCCTCACTTTGAAGTTTCTCTTTTTATATTTATCGCTACGTTTTGAGCCCGGTTATTCAAGTTTTTTATTAATATTCGATGTAATTAAGCAAATATCGAACATCCAGACATTTATCCATATATTCATTTTCGATAGGATAATATGCCAAAAGAACCACCTTGTTCGTATGTGTCGAAAATGCAACCAAATCGTATGAGTAAAATGAGCCGTTATCATATTCTATTTCCGCTATCACCCAATCGTCATTCCACTCATGAACATCTTCGTCATGCCAAGTCACATACATATCATATCCGTTTTCCATTTCATACCAATAACTAAGAATCGACTCATAGGCATCAGAATAATTGTCTTCCTCATACTCAAGAACAGTCATAGGGAAGTACAACAAATCTTCATCTAATCCGATTACATACCAGTCAAAAGTAGTGTCATCTATGTAATCCTCATCATTAATTCCATAATCATCGGCTGCTTCAGGTAACGTAAATGTAAATCCTTCATATTCAAAAGAATTGTCGCTCGGAAGATAATCAAATCTCCAATCACCCGAATCATCATTATCCAAATTTAAAATCAGGCCATTGTCATCATCTTCATCCGCAAAACTTATCAAAGAAATATCCTGCTCATCTAATACACTCAAATCTTCGAGATTGTATCCAAGCAGGTTTTCCATTCCTAATCCGATCAATATCGGTGCCAAAAACGTAATGATGCTTCCAAGAGACATAATTCCGATTGTTCCGCCTGCCAAAAGAATTAAGCCGCCTATTAAAATTCCGATTACCCGGAGGGCGCTGCCGACAATAGATAAAACCAATCCCCATACGGATTTTGCTTTAGAACCTTTCTTCTTTGCAAGGCAAACAATAGAAAAAATCAATCCCAATAATCCAAAAATCAATCCACCAAAAGGCAACAGCGAAAATACAACGCACAAAATTCCCATTACCAATGCCGCTGTACTAAGTTTTGATTTAGGTCGTTGTTCCATAATAAATCCTCCATACACAATTATTTATCACACTGCTTTTATTATATGCTTTTCTGCTTCACTTCCGCAACACATTCTCAACAATATCGAAGGTGTGCTAACGAGTTCGAATCCCATCACGCCGTTAAAAAAAGCCCATCCTGCGGATGAGCTTTTTTCAATCGGCGCGACGGGATTCGAACCCACGACCTCTGCGTCCCGAACGCAGCGCTCTACCAAGCTGAGCCACGCGCCGAAGCAACTTCTAAATAATATATCATTTTGTATTACATGTCAACAAGTCGCTCTTCGCCACGATGAATCCATTACGGCGCCAACCGCACAACTGGTATTTAGATATTTATCTTTCCATCTTTTATTCTCACAACAACATCAGCCACTTCGGCTATTCGCTCATTATGCGTAATCATCAAAATTGTTTTGTGCATTTCCTTACTCATCTCAACGAGCATTTTCACTACTACTTCGCCGTTTTTACTGTCAAGATTTCCTGTCGGCTCATCAGCAAGAATAATATGCGGATTATTTGCAAAAGCTCTGGCTACAGCTACTCTTTGCTGTTGTCCGCCGGACAATGCTGTAACCATAGAATCTTTTTTATCCGCTATACCGAGTTTGTCAAGAATTCCAAGCACATATTCCTCATCGTACTTTTTTCCTTCAATCAGGACAGGCAAAAGGACATTCTCCCAAACCGTTAGCGTCGGAATCAAATTGAACTTCTGAAAAATAAACCCAACATCCTTGCATCTGTAATCCGCCAATTCACTGTCTGTCATTTGGCTAAGATTTCTTCCGTTAAAATTAATTTCACCCGATGTTGCTTTATCCAGTCCGCCTATGATATTAAGAAGCGTTGATTTGCCCGAACCGCTTTCGCCCAAAATAACATAGAATTTTCCTTCTTCTATTTCAAGGTTGATCCCGTCAAGTGCTTTTGTTTTTATTTCAGAATTCTCGTATATTTTCACAAGGTTATTTATCGAGTACATTTTTTCCTCCCATCCAATCCACTGTCAATAATTGCCGTTACCGCATTGGTCTTCTTGTTCATAAAACTCTATTTTCCTCTTATCGTCGCTTCAGACGTGTTCTCCGTACGTCAGTCATTATTCATTCCGACAACAATGTTATTCATAATCAACTTCTTTCCGACAATCTTTGTAATAACATATGTACTGCCGTATATCACAACAAAAACCATTATCGTCCCAAGGAGCGTATTGGATATTTTCATTTTGCTGTCTGATGCGAGTAAAATATAACCGGCACCCATCAATCCAAACGGTGTAGCTAACGCAATCGCCCATGCACAGATTTTTCTTGCTTCATATGCCAATACATTAATTACCTCTTTCCGGGTCATTCCCAGAGCATAATATATGCTGTATTCCCTTTTTCTTTGTTTGACAGAAACCCTCATAATACAACAGGTACTTATTATCGACATAACAAATAAGCACGTTACCAGATATGTTGCAATAAAAACATAATTTATCGCTTCGTTAATCACACTCTTAGATTCGTCATGAGAGCTTAAATACAGCATTTTTAAGTTCATTTGTTCATTCAATAATTCAATCTTTTCTTGGATCAAAGCCGGAGAATCGCTTGAATTCACAAAAATAGTCGTATATTTTCTTTCACCTTCAATATATTTCTCGTACGCTTGCCAATTCATTAGCAACTGGCATTCGGAGATATACTGATACGTTTTCAAATAATTATTTGTAATTGAACCATCAACAGGTATCTCAACTTCCTTATTATTTTTGTATATTGTTACCTCATTTCTATCGGAATTTTCCATCCATACACAAGGTTTTGACTTATCATACTTAAGCCCATTATCTTTTGCCAATTCTTCAAGAATCGAATCATCCGCGGCATATATCACAACATCGTTTTTTGAATTGATTTCATCAATATGCTCTCCGCTTAACTCAGAAGGATCATCCAAATTTTCACGTTTTAAAATATCTTGAATTAATTGCGTTAATTCTTCATCGTTCAGTACCGAAAAAGAAAAAATATCTTCATATCCTCCCGATACATTTTCTTCCTTAAAACTATCTTTTATTGTTGTCATTTGTGCTTCATCTATTGATTCCGTCATATAAGAATCCAATATAAACTGATAATCGCAAAACAAAGCTTTTTTCATTGTTTGCAATTCATTAATATTCAAATTGGCAAATGTTACTACTGCAAAAACCAATATCAAAGTTACAAAAAAGAAATTAACCAAAAGACATCCGCATATTTTTTTGTTTCTTTGTATATTTCTATTGCCTAAAAACTTATATTTATTTTTGTACGATTTTGCGTTACGCCCTTTTATCGTCACAACATTATTCGTATAATCAAAAGATTCCGCAATACTTATTTTTCTAACACGAAGCCATATCACAACACAAGCCAAAGTTAATACCGCAAATGTGACTAAAATGGCTTCCAGATATGCTACGGGACTATTTTTAAAAATCAATCCCTCTATAATTTCCGAATCAAATCCTTTTATCATCCATTTGATTAAATAATGACCCACCGTATTATTAAGAAACAAACCCAAAAATACACCTATTACACTACCTGCCAATGCAATCATATACATGCCTTTAAAGTAATGAATTGTGATTCTCTTTTGCGATAATCCCAAGCTCCTCAAAAGGCCAAACATTTTGACTTTTTCAAAAAAAGTTGACGTGACTATGTTATATATCATAAACAACGAGCTGACAGCAATCAGCATCGCTAAAATTTCAAACACAAGTGCAATCCCCTTTGACGAGGCAACCTCTTCGTATAAATTCATTTTGTCGTCATTCGTGCGCACTCTTCCATACAAATCAACTCCGGTTTGGGCTGCGTAAATACTTTCTTCATCTAAAGCCTCAAAAAACTCATTGGAATTTTTTGAGTCCGAATAAACTGCATCAAAAAACAACAACTCCTCATTCTCATATTCTTTTTTTATTCCGCCTATTGTACAAAAAGCTTCAAGTGACATTCCGTCGGCAGGCGCTCCTTTAAATAATCCGACAACTTTAAATTCACTTGTTTCACCCAATTCTCCAAAACTGTTTTCCGTGATTTTCAGTTTGCTGCCTATGTTTAAAATGCCTGAAAGTTGCGACGCAAATTGATCGGATACGATAATTTCATCATCCTCTTGCGGAAGTCTGCCTTCAACCAACTTGTACTCATAAATATCAAGAACATCACCTTCAAAACCGATTAACGAAAGTGCGAAATTATCATTTTCAGAAAGCACAAATTCACGACCCTCTGTCCTTATATACCTGTATTGTAATCTGTCAACCTGAGACAATGCTTCATATATTTGTCTCGCTTCATTTTCATTCAAATTATCAAAACATGTATCATAACTCATTCCCGATGCTTTTTTAGCCGTTATTGCTTTTGAAATCGAATCCGAAATATTCGTAAAAACAACAATCATCGCTATTACCATCGCAACAGTTATCATTATTTCTGCCGAGCTTCTGGATTTAAATACCAATATTTTGTTAAGTAATTTGTTGATTTTCATTTTTTCTCCACATTATAAAGAATAGACCTCCTGTAAATCTTACCATAATTTTAAAAATGTTTATACCCTCTTAAATCGCATGTTTTCCGTCTTTCTTCTTTTTCAAATATGTGCGATAATATGGACGTGTGATTTTTTCACTGATATGGAGGCAATCATATGATAAAAAACATTATTTTCGATATAGGTAACGTTCTTATCCATTTTGCATGGAAAGAAACAATGGAAGAGCTCGGTTTTTCCGATGAATGTATCGATACACTCGATAAAGGTTTTTTAAACAATACACTTTGGGATGAACTTGATTTGGGTATAATGAACGAGAGCGACGTCATAGATAAAGCATGCTCTTGTTTTCCTCAGTACGAACGCCAGATTCGACTTTTTTGGGAGAATAATATTATGACCATTCGTCCTTACGATTATTGCGAAAAATGGATTAAAAGTTTAAAGGAACGTGATTATAATGTTTATCTTTTGACAAATTATCCCGATTCGCTTTTTAAAAAAAGTGTACAAAGCGCCTTCCCTTTTTACCCGTATGTTGACGGCGAAGTCGTTTCGTCTCGCATTAAAATAAGAAAACCGGACAAAGGAATATATGAAACACTTTTTGAAAAATATTCGCTCATTCCGGAAGAATCTGTTTTCTTTGACGACAGACAGATTAATATTGACGGAGCAAAATCCGTCGGTCTCAACGCTTTCCTTTTTGAAGGATACGAAAAAGCAGATTCTGTAATTAAAGAAATAGGTAAAAGATAAATGAACGAGAGATATACAAGACTTCTTCCTTTATTCGAAGAAGAGTCATTAAACAAACTGAATAATTCCCACGTTGCCGTTTTCGGAATCGGAGGAGTCGGAAGTTATGTTTGCGAAGCCCTCGTAAGGGGCGGAATCGGAGAAATAACCTTAGTCGATCATGACTTCGTCGAAGAGTCAAACCTGAACAGGCAACTGGTCGCTCTCACTTCCACAATCGGGCAAAGCAAAGTCCGTGTCATGTCGGAAAGACTTCGAGATATCAATCCCAATCTCATTGTTCATGAAAAAGAGATATTCTATCTTCCCGAAACAAGCGACCAATTTCCTTTCGAGGACTATGATTACGTAGTCGATGCCGTTGATACGGTAACAGCAAAAATTAATATAATCGAAAAGTGCGCACAGGCAAATATCCCCGTCATTTCCTCCATGGGAACCGGCAACAAGCTTCGCCCCGAGATGTTTGAGGTAACGGATATCTATAAAACGAG
The DNA here is from genome assembly GCA_045628965.1 of Lachnospiraceae bacterium. GTDB lineage: Bacteria > Bacillota > Clostridia > Lachnospirales > Lachnospiraceae > UBA3766. Next base: position 8,413 of record JAZQQI010000008.1, read on the forward strand.
CGTATGTCCGCTTGCCAAAATCATGCGCCACGAATTAAAAAAGAGAGGCATAACCTCTCTTAAAGTTGTATATTCAAAGGAAGAACCGATAATCAAATCGCAAACACCTTCTTCCGCATCTTTTGTTCCCGGTGCAGCAGGTTTGCTTCTTGCCGGAGAAGTTATAAAGGACTTATCGTTCGACTCTATTCGTCATCCTCTCCCATAAACACCGGCGTGTAATAATTGCCATAACCGAAAGCCGGCTTTTTTTTGCAAATACTAATCAAAACAATCGGATACATTCCGATAATAAAAGCAGACAAAATTCCAAGTACTTTAGCCGTTCCGCTTTCAAGATATAGTTCAATCAAATCCACTCTGAGAGTCACATGAAAAACAATTATTGCAACGCGTATCGCAAGCGTCATTACTCCTCTTAAAAGCGCGATAAGTGCTGTCATAAGTCCGAGTACCGCAGATGACGGCAAAAACAGCATAACCACAATCAGACCTAAATTCAGTACTGCCGAGATTATTCCTATTACAAAGCCCAAAACAAGCGGTGCCAAAAACAGTACTATCGTAACTACCCAAAAGGCTTTTCCTCTATTGTACGTTTTGTACATTCCGAGATACGAAAATTCCTTCATAGGAAGAATTGCCGCAAGATATTCACTTAAAATCGGAATAAACGCAAGCCAGGGTTTGTCGTATCCCGCTTTAAAAGCCATATTGTAAAGTGCTATTCCTTTTAAAAGATACCCTAACACCAAAGCAATTGTCGGTATCGCTATTGCAAGAAAAAGTCCGACATTCGCCAACACGGAAGCCCATATAAATGCGCCTTCAGTCGAAAAAAGTCCCGAATAACTCAGAAACTCCGCCAACCCGTCAATTATCAAACCTTCCCATAATCCATATAATTCAGTAAACATTTCATTACCCTTTCAAATCCCATATTACTCTATCATATTTCTATTTCGTTGTGAACAATTGTTTTTTTTGTCAAAATAAGTTAAAATAATTCTAATTATATTTTATTCAAGCTATGAAAAGAGGGGATATTTCATGGGTGATATGAAGTCTAAAAGAAAATTTTTCTATATTTTCTATATTTTATCAGCAGTTTTTGTCATATTCGGTTTTATTTTCTTATACATACGTTCAAACAGTATGCCTGAATTAAAGTACAGTCAGTCAGGCGACTCATCTGCTTTTGAAAACGAAAAGTTCTACATCACCATGCCTATCGAAAAAGGCTGGCTTGATGAAGGATATCACGCGAACCAATACAAGGCGACGCTTTATAACAACTCAACCCATAATCTTACCGATTGGTCCGTTACTTTCACGTTGCCCAATCAGGCCATAATTCATGACAAATGGAATATCGAAGTTGTTGAAAACGAAGACGGTTCGATTACGATTACAAACGACGAAAATCAAGGCTATAACGATTACATCGAACCCGGCGGAAATATTACATTCGGCTTTCAGCTGTTTTCGCACAGCGATGACGAAATAACCGATTTTTATATAACAGCCAAGCCACAGGCCGAAATGAAAGAATTTACTTTTTTCTATATTCTTTGCGTATATTCATTCATCCTTTTGATATGCGTCTCCACAAGCGTTGCCATCGCAATTTCCGAAAAGCAGTATAAGCGCAGACAGGAACGTGACAGAGAAATTATTATTCAGTCCATGAAAACCTTTTCTAATTTTATCGATGAAAAGGATCCTTATACCAGAGGTCATTCAACACGTGTGGCTTATTATTCAAGAAAGATTGCGGAGCAAATGGATTTTACGCAGGAAGAACTTGACTACATTTATTACACAGCTCTTCTCCACGACGTCGGCAAGATTTTTATTCCCGACAATATTCTTAATAAGCCCGACAAACTCACAAAAGAAGAAATGGACATCATCAAAACCCATTCTCAAAAAGGTGCGGGCATTTTGAAAGATTTCTCAACGATTCCGGGAATTGTTGACGGTGCAAAGTCACATCACGAACGTTTTGACGGAAGTGGTTACCCCGACGGAATTTCGGGAGAAAGCATCCCGCTTGTTGCCAGAATAATCGGTGTTGCCGATTCCTTTGACGCCATGAGTTCCGACAGATGCTACCGTAAATCTCTTTCTTTTGAAAAAATTGTATCCGAACTGAAAACACATTCCGGCAAGCAATTTGATCCCAAGATAACGGAAGTAATGCTTTCGCTTATCAGTAACAATGCTTTTGACGACATGCCGGCCGAGCTTCATCAGTAATACGAAAGCCAATTTATCCAAAAGAAAATTAATCACAAAATAAAAAACCTCTTTGCGAACATCGCCTATATAACGGGTGTTCATCAAAGAGGTTATTTTTATATCTTACATTAAGCATCTACATCAAGGTGTTCCAAAATCGATTTCTTTTTGTCTGTTACGGTATCTCCGTGTTTTACTCCGAGCATTGTGATAAATGCCAAAACAGAGAATATCGTCGCGTACGGGAAGAGAATTTTGTAAGAGGAGGTTTTGTCGATTAGGAAGCCGGATAGAATCGGAGTAAGCACCTGAGCTATCATCGAAAAGGTGTAATAATAACCCGTATATTTTCCTTCGTCTCCGTCAGCGGCAATCTCCACAACCATCGGAAACGAATTGACATTAATCGCACCCCACGATGCGCCGAGAAGCATAAATACGAGCATCAAAAGCACTCCGCCGCCCTTAAAGAATATACACAAAAAGAATGCAAGAGTAAGTCCGGCCACGCCTATGCATATTACTTTCTTTCTTCCGAATTTGCTTGCCAAAATACCTATCGGAATATAGCAGGCAACAGCCGTAACCGTTGCTATCAGCATATAAGTTGTGTAACCGGTCGGTCCCATACCCCACTCTGCCATCGTATATCTCGAAAGAGCCGTTTCGACGCCGTTATACGCCATATACCAAAAGGCAACCGACAAAAGAAGAAATATCAAACTTTTTAACTTGTCCTTCGGCAATTTCTTGCCTGCCGTCGATTCTTTCGAATCAGTCTCCTCGATATCGGATTTATCATTGCGTCGTGCTTCTTTTTCCCATTTATTCTCATCCACGAAAATTTCCATGAATACAAGCGATACGCCCAAAAGAACAACCATCGAAATAAAAAGCGGAATATAGTCGGGCTTTACATCCGGGTCGCTGCTTACCAAAAACTTTGTCATTATCATAGTATATATTACACCGGCCGTTCCCATAAGCATAATCACGGCATTGCCCTTGCTTCGAAGTTGTCTCGGAGTAATGTCCGGCATCAACGCCACGGCGGGCGATCTGTAAAAAGACATAAACAGTAGAATTGCTCCCGTTGCTATCATAAACATCGGAAAATTAACGATATTGTCGGCAATCGGCATAAAAATCATCGCAAGTATCGAAAGAATCGTTCCTATAATAATGAACGGCATTCTTTTGCCCAATCTTGTTTTGGTTTTGTCTGACCAAATTCCGAAAAGCGGAAGCAAAAATACGGCAAGAATATTATCCATAGCCATCACGACACCGTTTAACGTGGCGTTCATATTAAATGTTTTTTCCAATATAAGAGGGGTTACGGCGTTGTACATTGCCCAGAAACCGGATATCGACATAAAAGCAAGTCCGGCGAGCATAGTTCTTTTGATGTTTAATTTCATGAAATTTACCTTTCAGATTGTTATAGATTCAGTATACAACATCTTTCGAATAATGTGTATTTTTTTCTTTTTGATTGAAATTTTTATTGAAAAATTGTACCATATCATATTAGTGATATTTATAAAAAGAGGAACAGTTATGAATTGGTTGATATACGTTCTCGGTGCTCTTGTCGCTTACCTTCTCGGAAGCGTCAATGCAGCATTGATTGTTTCAAAAATTCTTAAGAAGGATATGACTTCGGCAGGTTCTAAAAACCTTGGCGCATCAAATGCCACAATCACTCTCGGTCCGAAATGGGGCATCGTAGTCGGAGCATTCGACATTTTCAAAGGTTTTCTTGTCGTTTTTCTCGCAAGAATGATTTTTACGGATTGCGAATATCTGCCTTTCGTAGTATCGACCGCAGCGATTATCGGACATGTTTTTCCTTTTTATCATAAATTCAAAGGCGGAAAAGGCTTCGCTACCCTTATCGGCAGCATTCTCGGCTACAATGTTATCGCTTTTGCCGTCGGCATCGTTCTTATCGTTGTAATTACTTTTTCAACCGATTACATCGTATTCGCAACGGTCACTTTGGCGGTCGGTTTTCCCGTTTTCGTAGGAATATACACCGGCAATCCCGTAAATTCGGCAATTCTTGCGCTTGGTTCGCTTATAATTATTTTAAAACATCTCGAAAATTTCAAAAAAATCGCCCGAAAGGAAGAAATCGGAATTCGTTCGGCTCTTTCCAAAAAGAACCGAATTTAGTTTGAGTTTTTTCATACATAAACGATACGGTACTTCAAAAAGGCAAAACGATATCCGTAGTTTTGGGAAATTATCATGGAAGAAAAATGCAATCTTTGTCCGCGAAAATGTAATGCGGACAGAATCGAACACAAAGGTTTTTGCAAAGAAACAAAAACGATACGTCTCGCAAGGGCGGCGCTTCATTTCTACGAAGAACCTCCGATAAGCGGCGCAAACGGAAGCGGCGCTGTTTTTTTTGCGGGTTGCAATCTGAAATGCGTATTTTGTCAAAACGAATCCATTGCAAGAAGTGCGGTCGGCAAAGAAGTTTCAATCGAAAGACTTGCAGAAATTTTTATCGAACTTCAGAAAAAAGGCGCTCACAACATTAACCTCGTAACTCCTTCGCACTTTGTGTCTGAAATAAAAGAGGCTCTCATCCTTTCAAAAAAGAACGGGCTTTCCATTCCGATAGTTTACAATTCATCCGCATACGAACTCCCGGAAACGCTTAAAATTCTCGACGGTCTTGTCGACATTTATCTTCCGGACTGCAAATACTCCGAAGAGTCTTTGGCCGTCAAATATTCCTCGGCTCCGAATTACTTTGAAATATCGCAAAAAGCGATTGCAGAAATGTACCGTCAGGTCGGAGAAGCCGAATTTGATACAAACGGCATGATGAAAAAAGGCGTAATCGTTCGTCACCTTCTTCTCCCCTTAGGCGTCAACAACGCTAAAGGAGTCGTTAAATATCTTCACGAAACTTACGGCGATTCAATCTACCTTTCGTTAATGAATCAGTACACCCCCATGCTTGACAGCCAATCTCTTAAAAACGTTTCGGAATCATATCCGGAACTTACAAGAAAAGTAACAAAAAGAGAATACGAACGCCTTTTAGACTTCGTACTCTCTTTAAATATCAAAAATGCATTTATTCAGGAAGGCGCTGCCGCCTCCGATTCTTTTATTCCGGATTTCGATTATTCCGGAGTGTGATTATCAATGACTTCCGGTCGAACCAAAGCCGTTCTCGCCGCGTTTAGTGTCGTTGAGTTCGTCTTTCAATTCAAATTCCGCTTTAAGGTACGGCACAATCGATATCTGCGCAATTCTTTCGCCGTTTTCAACAGCAATTGCATCACCCTTCAGATTATGATTATGCAATGCAACCTTTATCTCGCCGCGATAGTCGCTGTCTATAACGCCGACCTTGTTGGCAGGTGCAAGTCCTTTTTTGCATGAAAGCCCCGAGCGTGCGAAAACAAGTCCGACGTATCCGTCAGGTATTTCCATCGCAATCCCCGTGCCTATCATAAACGTTTCTCCGGGTGCGATGCTTACGCTCTCCTCAAGGCACGCATACAAATCGGCTCCTGCAGCATATTCTGTTCCGTATGTGGGAACAACTGCTTTTTCGGTCAGTTTTTTGATATTAACAATCACTTCTTTTTTCCTTTACAGATATTTCTTCAAATCTGAAACCTTATCAAGTTTCTCCCACGGTAAGTCAAGATCGTTTCTTCCGAAATGACCGTATGCAGAAGTCTGCTTGTAAATAGGTCTTCTCAAATCAAGCATCTTGATGATTCCTGCGGGACGAAGGTCGAAATTCTCTCTTACAATCTCACCGATTTTTTCATCGGAAAGTTTGCCTGTACCAAATGTATCAATCATTATCGAAGTGGGTCTTGCTACACCGATTGCATATGAAAGCTGAATCTCGCACTTATCAGCAAGTCCTGCAGCAACGATATTTTTTGCAACGTATCTTGCAGCATATGCAGCCGAACGGTCAACCTTTGTGCAGTCTTTTCCTGAGAAAGCTCCGCCGCCGTGACGTGCATATCCGCCGTAAGTATCTACGATAATTTTACGTCCTGTAAGACCTGCGTCGCCGTGAGGTCCGCCGATTACGAAACGTCCCGTGGGATTGATAAAGAACTTTGTGTTCTCATCAACCATATCTTTGGGAAGAACTTCATCGAATACGTACTTTTTGATGTCAGCATGAATCTGTTCCTGTGTAACATCGGGATCGTGCTGTGTTGACAAAACAACCGCATCGAATCTGACAGGCTTGCCCGACTCATCATATTCAACTGAAACCTGGCTCTTTCCATCGGGACGAAGATACTTGAGTGTTCCGTCTTTTCTTACCTTTGTAAGCTGAAGGCAAAGCTTATGCGCAAAATAAATGGGGTACGGCATATATGAATCTGTCTCATTGGTCGCATAACCAAACATCATACCCTGATCGCCCGCGCCGATTGCTTCAATCTGATCGTCGCTCATTTCGTTGTTCTTGGCTTCCAAAGCTTTGTCTACACCCATTGCAATATCAGATGACTGTTCATCCATTGCAACAAATACGGCACACGTATTGCCGTCAAAACCTGTAGCGGCATCGTTGTAACCGATTTCATTAACCGTTTCTCTTACAATCTTTTGATAATCAAGTTTTGCTTTAGTCGTAATTTCACCGGTTACAAGCACAAAACCCGTACAACATGCTGTTTCGCACGCAACACGGCTCATGGGGTCTTCCTTCATGCATGCATCAAGAATTGCATCCGATACGGCATCGCATACTTTGTCGGGATGACCTTCAGTTACCGATTCCGAAGTAAAAAACTTTCTCTCCATAGTAAACTCCTTTTCTGTTTTTTCTCCTCATTGTTCCCCGAAAATTTGAAAACCCGGCCTCCAAAGGGGACCGGGTAAAATATTCGTATACCTTAGTCCTCTTATTGTTCGATTACTCGCTCAGGTTGGCACCTTCCTCATGGGGGTTGCCGTGGCTTCGCCGGTCCTATGTACCTCCACCACTCTGAATAAGAGACTTCTGTTTTCAAATACACAATACACGCAAAGCCCTCTCATGTCAATACATATAATTGACTTTTGTCCTACATTTTTTTATAATTTACATAGGCTGAATGAATGCTATGAGGGGTACAGCTTATGAAAAGAGTTAAGACAAAAGATCTTGTTCCGGGACACGTCCTGGCCGAAGACGTATACAATTATAACGGGCAGATGATTCTCCCAAGAGGCTTGGTTTTAACCGACAAAGTAATCACACGTTTGGAATACTATTCCATTCTTTCGGTGCGTGTTGAGGACGAACAGGAGGAGGTTGCAGAAAAGCATGCAATTCCCAATCCCGATCCTTCAGAGAATCAATCTTCGATTATTACCAATAATCCCGATTTTAAAAAATTTAAAGCAGCTTTTGAGAACTCGATATCCGATTTCAAAAGCAGTATAAACGATATAGTAACGCTAAATTCACCGATTGACACCGATTCTCTTATAAAAAGTACAGAATCGCTCATAACGCAGGCGTCAAATTCATCGCTTTCGACAATGGATATGGTTCAAAACATGCGTCAGTACGATGATTTGACTTTTGCGCATTCCATGAATGTCGCGCTCATCGCGAATGTTTTTGCACACTGGTTGAAATTCTCCGAGGAAGAAACCAACTTGTTGACGCTTTGCGGTCTTTTGCATGATATCGGCAAATTAAAAATATCCGACAGCATCATAAAAAAGCCCGACAAGCTGACTTCCGACGAATACAGAATCATCAAAACACACACAATAGAAGGCTACAACATTCTCAAAGACAAAAATGTCAATGTACATATTTCCAATTGTGCGATTATGCACCACGAAAAATGCGACGGTTCCGGCTATCCTTTCGGCATTACAAACGATAGAATTGATAACTATGCCAAAATCATCGCAATCGTCGATGTTTACGACGCAATGACGAGCGCTCGAATTTACCGCGGTCCCATGTGTCCTTTCCGTGTTATTGAAATATTCGAAAATGAAGGTCTTCAGAAATACGATGCGCGTTATATACTTACATTTCTTGAAAATGTGTGCAATACATACCTTCATTACAGCGCAAAATTAAGCGACGGTCGTATAGGAAAAATCGTCTTTATCAACAAAGCTCACCTTTCAAAACCGATTGTCCAATGCGAAGACACAATGGTTGATCTTTCCAAAGAAAAAGATTTGCATGTGGATGAAATTTTATAATCATATGAAATATTGCGAATGCAAATTAAAAACCGGGCAGAAACTGTCCGGTTTATTTTTTATCTGACGGCTGAGCCGTTTTTTAATCCATTTTTTCCTTGGTAAATATTTCATTTTGCTCGTGCGCCGCAAGAACCATATGACCCGGTTCAACGGAGTGGGTCAGCCAAACGTTACCTCCGATTACGCATCCGTCGCCGATATGCGTGTTTCCGCCCAAAATGGTTGCTCCGGCGTAAACGACAACATTGTTTCCGAGATCCGGGTGACGTTTAATTCCCTTAACAAGAGTGCCATCCGGGTTGGCCGCGAAGCTTTTTGCACCAAGAGTAACACCTTGGTAAAGTTTGACGTGGTCGCCTATCGTACACGTTTCTCCGATAACAACGCCCGTTCCGTGATCAATGAAGAAGTACGGTCCGATTGTTGCCCCGGGATGGATGTCTATTCCTGTGTTCTTATGTGCATATTCGGTCATCATTCTAGAGAGAATAGGCACTTTGTGTTCATAAAAAACGTGTGCAAGGCGGAATATGCTTATTGCCTCAAAAGCGGGATATGCGAGCATTACTTCCTCTGTCGATTTGGCCGCCGGGTCTCCTTCGTAAGCAGCCTGAACATCCGTATCAAGAAGCTTTTTGACATCGGGAATACGGCCGAATATCGAATCAGCCACCGGGATGCATTCCTCTTCTTTTTCATATACGATAAGAAGCATGTTCTTAAGTGTCGTATACGCATCTGATTTGAGCGCTTCCGTTGATTTATATCCCATTTCTCCAAAAATTTCGGGATACATGATGCTTCTGAAATAATTAATCAGTTCAACTACCTGTTCTTTTAAATTTGCATATCCGTTCATATTTATTTCTCTTTCTTGAATAAAAATCCGTATAAAAATCGATACAGAGGGACACTCCTTGGTACAAAGGGACACTCCGCGTTACATTAGAACCGTCCCTACTGAAACAATGCGGTGGACAAATATTTGTCTCCGGAGTCGGGGAGAATTACCACGACTGTTTTGCCTTTGTTCTCGGGGCGCTTGCAGACTTCCATTGCGGCCCATAATGCGGCTCCGCCGGAAATGCCGATAAGGTATCCTTCCTTTTTGCCAATCATTCGTCCTGTTTCGATTGCATCGTCATCGGTAACCTTGATTACTTCATCAAGAAGTTTTGTATCGAGAACCTTTGGAATAAATCCGGCACCGATTCCCTGAAGTCCGTGTTTTCCTGCGCTTTCACCTGACAAGACCGCGCTTGTGGCAGGCTCGATTGCGACAGCTTTCACTTGATTATTCTTGCTTTTTAAATATTCGGCACATCCCGTGATTGTTCCGCCCGTTCCGGCGCCGGCAACTATGTAATCAACATTTCCGTCAGTATCTTCCCAAATCTCGGGTCCCGTGGTGTTGACATGCGCCTTCGGATTCGAAGGGTTGTCAAACTGCGCCGGAATAAAAGAATTCGGTGTATCTTTTGCAAGTTCTTCCGCTTTTTTAATTGCACCGGACATTCCTTCTGCGCCGGGAGTAAGTATTACTTCGGCTCCGTATCCTTTAAGAATCTTAATTCTTTCTACGGACATTGTATCAGGCATTACAAGAACGACCTTATATCCTCTTACGGCGCCGATTGCCGCAAGCCCTATACCCGTGTTTCCGCTTGTGGGCTCTATGATTACAGCACCTTCTTTAATGATGCCGGCTCTCTCGGCATCGTTAAGCATCTGAAGCGCAACTCTGTCTTTTGCACTTCCCGCAGGGTTAAAGCCTTCAAGCTTTGCCAGAAGTTTGGCATTTAGTCCGTAATCTTTTTCTATTCTTTTTAATTCGACAAGGGGAGTATGCCCGATTGTCTCTTCTATTGATTCGTATATTCTCATATTTGATATCCTTTTAATCCCAATTCGGTTTGAAAGAAGGCATAACGTCAAGTTTGAAAAGGTTCATCTTATGCTTTCTGTCGATAATTGCTTTCTTTTCCTCGCTTTCTATCTCGCCGGTTCTTATATATCTGTCAAGTTCGGCATAAGTAAAGCCGAGGTTGTCTTCATCAGTTCTTCCGCAGAGTCCGTCAATAGGCACTTTGTCTACCAAAACATCGGGAAGTCCGATTAGTCTTCCTATTTCCTTCATTTCCTGAACCGTCAAATGCGAACAGGGTGAAAAATCTCCGACTGAATCACCGTATCTCGTGGAATATCCAACCCAGTCTTCCGAAAGGTTGCAGGTATTCGCCACACGACCGTTAACGCTTTGCGAAACTGCATAAAGCGTGCTCATTCTTATACGGGGAGGGAGGTTTTGTTTGGTCTGCGAGGAAACTTCAAGTTCTTCGGGAAAAGCTCCCATAATACCGTCAATGGCATCTTTAATATTTACAACGTAATGTTTGATTCCGAGATGATTTACAAGAAGATATGACATATCGATATCTCCCTGCTCACCACAGGGCATCAGTACTCCGATTACTCTGTCTTTTCCAAGTGCTTCAACGCAGAGAGCGGCAACAATCGAAGAATCTTTTCCGCCGGAAATTCCGACAACCGCATTGCAGTCTTTTCCGTTATTTTCAAAGAAGTCACGTATCCATTGAACGCAATCGTCTTTTACCTTTATTAATTTATCTTTATCCAGTGTATTCGGATTTTGTACCATAAAACGCCTCCTGCTTTCACAATTTCTTTGATTATACAACCATAAACATCTTTTGCATAGATTTGAGTTTTATCCGATGAAATGAATCAGAAGTTCCGCGATAAGCACCGCACTGCACGAAGAAAGAGCCACCACAAGAAGTCCTTTTTCAAAAAGTGCCACAATAACGCCGACCAACAGTCCCGCTAAAGCACTGTAAATACTGTTTGTCGCAGAAAGGATGGCCGGAAAAGTCATCGCCGCAAGCACCGCATACGGAACATATGAAAGGAATGATTTGAAAAATTTATTTTTAACTTCCTTTTTCATGAGGATATAAGGAACAACTCTCACAAGATACGTGACAAGAGCCATCGGGATAAGGTATTTAAAAAATATAAGCCAATCCATTACTCTGCCTCCTTTCCGTCTTCGACGGGGAAGAGCCACGCTCCGACAGCTGATGCAACCACAGCGCAGATAATTATTGAAAAGCCCGAAGAAACCTCTTTAAAAATCGGAATATATGCAAAGCACACCGACAAAATTACCGCGATGCCTACAACTACCGTTATTTTGTACGAATGTTTCATGGGCGGCACGAATATGGCAATAAACATACCGTAAAGTGCAACACCCAACGCACTTACCAGGATTTCGGGAAGTATTTCTCCGCAAAGTGCGCCAAGGAATGTACCGAGTGCCCATCCTATGTAAGGCGCAATAATTACGCCGAAAAAGTATTTTTTTCCAAGTTTTCCCGGGCGTCCCATTCCGACTGCATATATTTCGTCCGTATGAAAAGCTCCGAAAAACAGTTTTTTAGGAAAAGTCATCGTTTCATCTATGTGTTGAGACATCGATATCGACATAAGCGAATAGCGAAGGTTAATGACAAATTGAGAAAGTATCATCTCAATAATCGTGCCGACACCGGTCATAATGGTAAGGCCGGCAAACTGTCCCGCACTTGTAAGATTGAGCATCGATATAAGTGTCGCCTGCCAGATATTAAGACCGCACTTAACCGCTAAGATACCAAAAGAAAAGGATACCGCCAAGTATCCGAGTCCTATGGGAATCCCGTCTGTTAATCCTTTCTTAAAACTATTCATATATGACCGTCCTTAATTTCGTAATCCAAACTCAATCATTCTATCATTTTTTTGTGACAAATAAAAGAAAAACCGATGCCCATTCAGGCATCGGCTTAATTTTTATCTGTGTCTCAAAGCTTCAATCGGACTTAGTTTTGCGGCTTTTCTCGCCGGCAAAATTCCGAATACAATTCCTATGGACATTGAGAACAATGCTATTCCCAAAATAAACAATACATTGAAGTCTGCTTTTATTGTCATGTCTTCGACAAGCTTATTTACAATCAGACAAAGACCTTCGGCACCTGTTAGTCCGATGATTGTGCCTATAATTCCTCCGCAAAGAGAAATTGAAGCTGACTCAATAAGAAACTGTGTCAAAATTGAGCCGGTTCTTGCTCCCAAAGCTTTTCTTATACCTATTTCTCGTGTACGTTCCGTAACCGATACGAGCATTATGTTCATAACTCCGATACCGCCGACGAAAAGAGAAATCGCGGCAACAAGCATTACGAGTACCGTCACAAGGCTCATAATCGACGATATTGTTTCGAGAATTTCTTTCATATTCAAAATGAAAAACTGGTTTTCTCCTCTGACATCATGTCTTGCTTCAAGAATTGATTTGGCATGCGCCGCCACTTCACTTGAATACTGACCGTCGTCAAGAAACAGTAAAACTTCATAGAATTCAAGTCCGTCCAAACCCGTCTGCTCAAAAAATGTCAGAATCGGTATTTCGGCTTCAAGATCGTAACCGTTTCCGTTAACATAGTCATTGAGTGCTCCCATTTGATCCGAGTAATCATCACGTATTCCGATTATTCTATAACTTAATGTACTTCCAAATATGGTAATATCCAAGCTTTGTCCTATAACATCATCCGTACCGAATATTTTTCTGGCAGAACCCTTGGTAATAATAATAAGGCGCTCTTTATTCAAATATTCTTCTTTAGTAAAATAACGGCCTCTTATCAGGTCCAAATCTTCAAACTCATTAAGTTTCTCGCTTCCGAGAGCAAGCAATACCGAATAATCTGTTTTGCCGTCGTAGGTTGCTTCCGCAGCAAAGGCACTGTAAGGACTCGTTCCGATAACGTGAGAGTCAAGTCTTTCTATGGCTTCCAAGTCATCCTGATTTATTCCGGTATCTTCCATGCCAATGACGTCAATATAGTTTCCCACTGCGGAATCAAGTTCATTTGTAATAGAATTACTGAGTCCGCTTCCGAGACTTACTATCATAACAACCGAAGAAATTCCGATTATTATACCGAGCATGGTAAGGAACGCTCTGACTTTATTCATTTTGAGATTAAAATATGCAATTTTGCAATACTCTAAAAACTGTCCCATTATTTATTCCTTTTATTCCTGTCTCAAAGCTTCAATAGGGCTTAATTTTGCCGCTTTCTTGGCGGGAAAAATACCGAACCCTATACCGATTGCCGTTGAAAACAAACATGATGCTATTACTATAGGAATACTGACATCTATATTTATTGACATTTTAACGATTGCGCCGGCAATCAGGCAAAGCGCTTCCGCGCCGGCATATCCGATTATGACACCTATTAATCCGCCGACAAAAGTAATCATTCCCGCTTCAGAAAGGAATTGAACCATTATCGAGCCCGTTCGTGCTCCCAAAGCTTTTCTTATACCTATTTCCTGTGTTCTTTCAGTTACGGAAACAAGCATTATATTCATAACTCCGACACCGCCGACCACAAGGGATATTGCAGATACAAATGCTATGAAAGCAGTAACATACCCTATTACCTTGTTTACCGTATCCATTTCGGAATCAAAGGAATCAATAGTAAACTGTTCTTCTCCTCGGCAATCATTTCTTGCCTCGAGAATATCTACAACTCTCTTAACCAGTTCTGTTCCATCGACTGTTGAATCCATGCTTACGAGAATATAGTAGAAATCCGTGCTGTACCAATCGTATCCTGAAATTTCTTCGTAGAAAGTGTACGGAACCTCAAGCGTAATGTTACGGGAGTCCGTACTCACCATTCCGAGGAGACTTAACGTCTGCGACTCACCGGCGTTACGCACACCCACAACCTTAAACGTAACTTCCGTATCATCAACCACAACAGTAATATCCTGACCAACCACGTCAGCACTTCCGAAAAATGAAATCGCTTCGTCTTCTCTCATTACACAGACAAGTTCACCGTTATCAACCTCTTCTTGGGTAAAATAGCGTCCGTAAAGCATGCCCTTACCGTAACTCTCATTGAACTCATATGTCTCGTTTACCATCGTTAAATCAGCAGTATAATTACCCTTAACCGAATATGTTTCGTATCCGTAGAAGGTTGTTTCGGGAGAGCAAATAATCAATTCCGGAACATTTTCTTTAACATAATTCAAATCTGCCTGACTTATATAAACGTCATTGTAGGCGTATATCTTCGTCTGTCCTTTAAACATGTCGCCAAGAGCTCCGGTTATCGCATTTTTTACGCCGCTTCCAAGTCCGGAAATCATAATAACCGATGCAATACCGATAATAATTCCAAGCATTGTAAGAAATGTTCTGCCTTTATTGGATAGGATACTTTTATATGCAATTTTGACATATTCAAATATTTGTCCCATTTACTTATCCTATTCTACCGTTACACTTACATCCATTCCGCCAAACATATCTGCCATGACATTGTTCATTTCATCCGCATCGACGGGCACTACCGGCATTCCTTCGATAACGTCGCTTGTTACAATCTTTACAAGTGCATCATCAGCTGTAACTCCGGAAATAATCTCTGTTCTGTCTTCCGATGTTAGACCCATTTCAACGTAATTCTTTCTGACAATATTCATTTCGTCTACCGTGTAGATGTAATATCCATCATTGTCGATATTGATACATTCCGAAGGAACTGTAAGGCATGAATCATTGTGTCCCGTGGTAATCGTACATTTTGCTTCAAGTCCGAGGTAAATGTTATCATCGGGATTATCGATTGAAATAACGGCAGCAATTGAAGATGTTCCTCCTGACGTAGCATTTGCCATACGTGAAATTCTTTCTACCGTTCCCTTATATTCATAATCAAGAACCTTTATTTCTACAGGCTGTCCAACCTCAACCTTAGCAAGTTCCTTTTTGTTAAGTGAAAAATCAATGCTTACGTCATCAATACTTGCAAATGATGCAATTTCTGCACCAACAGATGACGTTGTCATTCCTTCGCTTACATATGAGCCTGTTACGATTCCGTCAAAAGGAGCCGTAAGGCAACCGTTTGTATACTTGGCAAGTTCATCATATGCGCTTCCTGTCTTGATGGAGTTGAGTTCACCGGTGAGGTCGCGGTTCTCTTTATCGTATTGGTTACCGAGGCTTGCGGAATACGATTCTTTTTTCGATTTGGCTGTTGCCAATTCCTGCTGGTACTCCATAAGTTTAGAAGATGCTTCCGATATCTCATCATTATAAATATTTATCTGTCTCGTTACATTTGCATATACTGTCTGCGAATTGGCAATCTCAGCCATTATTTCATTTTTTTGAGCCTGCTGTTCCTCTGTCAAAAATCCCATAATCTGTTCTACAGCATTGATTTCCGTCAAAGATTCCTGTAAAGCATTCTGTTTAACCTGCTCCATAGCAAGCTGTGCAGGTCCGTTTATATATAAGAACTTATATTCATCTGTTTCTTCGTTTTTGAATTTGTCGAGAACTGCCTGCTTCTCGTCAACAAGTCCCTGATACTTTGTCACGTCGTTACAAGCCTGCCAATACTTATTCTGAATATCGTTCATGTCCGAAACGGTACTCTGATATGAGTTATCCGAAATCTTGTCGCTCAACTCAAGCTGCTTTAATGCATTGTTGTATGACTCACTGTCAAAAACAATAATAGGATCACCCTTCTTTACAAATGTTCCGACGGGAACGCAGCTTTCCACCTTAATTGCGGTAGGTGAGTAGAAATGCTGAATATTGTCGCTTGTTACCGAACCGGTAATCTTGACTTCCTGCGTCAATTCTTCATCAATGGCATGTGTAATCTGAACAGTTGCACTCTTGTTCTTGCCCAAGAGAGTTGCGATGAGAATTCCGATACCGATAAACACAATTATCAAAATAATAACAGCAATGATAACGATTCTTCTGATTTTCTTTTTTCTTTTTGCCTTTTTCTGTTTGTCGGCTGCAGCCTGAAGCTGTGCGTCCAAATCTTCTCTGTCAAGTGATAAACTGTTTTCCTGTTTCTTACTCATCTTTGTCCTCTCCATTCAAATGTAAATCTATGGTTCCTTCCAAGCCTGTTTTACCCGTTTCTTCTTTTGTTTCTTCAGCCGTACCGCCATCAATTGCTTCTTCCGTGTTCGGTTGAACGTCCGAATTGTCATTCGAGCTTACATCTGACAATCGCTCTTCTCCTTTTATCTCTCTGTCGATATCGTCTCTGTTGAGCTTTCCGTTGTTTGCCGAATCCGAATCGATTCTTCCGTCTTCGATATGAACTATTCTGTCAGCATTTGCGGCAATATCGTTATCATGCGTAATAATGATTACCGTATGACCTTCGCTGTGGAGTTTCTTAAGAATTCCCATTATTTCCTGTGTGGAATGGGAGTCAAGATTACCCGTAGGTTCGTCTGCCAAAATAACCGGAGGAGCTTGGGCAATCGCTCTTGCTATTGCAACTCTCTGTTGCTGTCCACCGGACATCTCTGAAGGCTTATGGTCCATTCTGTTCTCAAGACCAACCTTTTTTAATGCCTCTTTTGCAAGATTTGTTCTCTCTTTCTTGGACACGCCTCTGTATACGAGTGGCAATTCAACATTTTCGAGTGCCGTCAGATTGGATATCAGGTTAAATCCCTGGAAAATAAATCCTATCTCGGTATTTCTGATATCCGAAAGTTCATTGTCCGTCATAAGTGCAACGTCCGAGCCGTGCAAAAGATAAATTCCGCTTGTCGGCACATCAAGGCAACCGAGCATATTCATAAGCGTCGATTTACCGGATCCCGAATGTCCGATTATTGCAACAAACTCATTCTCTCCTATCGAAAGAGATACATGATCCAGTGCACGAACTTCATTTTCACCGGGATTGTAAATCTTACACATATTTCTGATTTCAATAAGTGAAGCCATTTTCTCTCCTAACAATGTTAATTCTCTAACAATCATTTAGCATGATACCACAACATATAGATAATATCAATCAATTGTATCCAATTTGTATCCTTTACGGATATTTTTTTTAATTTGCCCCCACAATGAAAGAGCGAAGCCTGTCATCGGCCTCGCTCCTTAAAAATCTTTATTTATTGTTATCTTTTCCCTTAACCCACAAAAGGAATATGTACGCTACCGGCGTAATCTTATTGAAGATTTCCTGGCTGGTGCCCATCATTCTCATATCCGCGTCATATGCAGACATTTCATATATATCTCCAAGGTTTGCAATCGCTTCCTCATAAACCATGTATTCGGTATATTCAATATAAACCGAAGCCAGGAGGCAAAGTCCTGCGATAACGATAATTACCGAACTTTTTTTCATGCAGCCGGATATCATACTGATGACAATTACGGTTGCAAGAGGGAAAAAGAAATTAAATATGTCCCAAACTATCGCACCGCCGGAATACAATTCTCCATCATCCGAAATTATATACATAAACATATTTATCGCAAAATCAAATCCTACCTGAATAATCACCGACAAGAGCGCGGCAACAGATGATAAAATAACGGGCTTCTTGCCCTTTTTCGTATTGATTCCAAGTAAATAAATGCACAAAATGCACGCAGTATAAACTGCAAGATTTCCTATATATGTCATTTTTTCCTCTTATCCGACCGATGTAATGTAACTTTGCGCCGGTCTTTTATCCTTTATATTAGTGTCTCAGGCTATAGAATAGTCCGTATTGTCCTTCGTCAGATTGACATTGTAGTACGGATCGCCTTCGGCAAGTTCTTTTGCATACGCATTTTTGAAAATCTCAAGATCCTTTGCATATGTTTCGCCGTTTCCGAGGAGTTCCTGTTCCCTGTCGCAAACCGATTCGGCATAAGGATCAAACACATTCAAAAGACCGAGTTTTCTTAATTTCAAACAAAATGCAACATCATAAAAAGCATTCGAATATTCTTCGTCAAATCCATGTACCTTTACGAAATCAAGCGACTTGACCATCAACGCATCCTTGCCGAGCGCCGAAACATTCTGAAGATAGCAAAGCTTTCCCATGTAACCGATATAATTTTTGTCAAAGCCGTAATGAGTAAGTCCGGCCGCTCTGTCTTTTCCTATTCCCAAAACTATACCGGCATGACGGATTTTTTGGTCCGATCCGATAACTTTGCCGCCAACGGCTCCGACATCCTCACGCATGCATACCGAAAGCAATTCTTTTACGAAGTCGGGCGACTGAATTCTTACGCTTCCGTCAATAAAAAGAAGCGCATCACCTCTTGCTTTTGCGGCGAGAACGTTTCTTACGCAAGCTTCATTCTTTCCGGATGTTTCATCCGCATAATCCGACTGCCTGAAAATTTCGATATTATCGTATGAATTCCATTCTTTTATCGCATCCTCGCATTCCTTTGTGTCGTTTGAAACAATAATTGACACAAGCGGATTGCCCGAAAGGTCATATTTGAGTCTGAAAATTGTTTCAAACGCTCTTGAGGAAGTGATGCTTGTATTATAAATTCCGTTGTTCTTTAAATGATCCGAAACAGCTCGTTTGGCCGCATCGATGGCATACGTCTTCGCATTGATGTCGGCAGCAACGCTTCCGGCATGTGCTCTCCAGTAGTAATATATGCCCGGAACATGCGTAACCTTCTTGGCGAGTCCGGTAAGTCTCAAAATCATATCATGGTCCTGACTTCCGTCGTACTCTGTTCTGAAAAGCGCGGTTTCATTCAAAAGGTCTTTTTTAAATGCCGAAAAATGGCAGATATAATTATTGGCACGAAGATTGTCGATTGCAAAGTCGGGCTTGAAATGAACGGTTATCATATTGTTCAGGCTGCCGTTTGTAAAAGTTGCCTCGTCGCAATAAATGTAGTCGGCTCCGTTGTCCGCAGCCTCTCTGTATTTGTAAAGCACTTCGGGGTGAAGTACGTCATCATGGTCAAAAAGTCCTATATACTCGCCCGTTGCCATACGAAAGCATTCGTTCGTGTTGCCTGAAATTCCTTCGTTTTTAGAAAGTTTTTGATACTTGATTCTCGCATCCTTCTCTGCATACTTTCCGCAAATTTCGCCGACATATGCATGCGCGTCGTCAGAGCCGTCCGCAAGACAAAGTTCCCAGTCCTTATAGGTCTGTGCGACTACGGAATCTATCATCTCTTTCAGAAAATCTTCCGGAGTATTGTAAAGCGGAACAAGAATGGAAAAAGTGAGTTTTGAGTCATATTTTTTCTCCTCTTCTTCCTTTCTTCTTTGCGCATCGGGAAAAGACAAAGTTCCGAGTTGTGCATATCTTTTCTTTAGTCGGTTCTTGCTTTTTATCTTATTTTTCACAGCAGAAACCGAACCGTACTGAGTAACCCTTTTCACCTGCGAGCGTACATATCTTAAGGGTTTGCTGAGCTTGTAAGCCTTACTGCCCTTTATTCTCGCAAGTGCGTCTTCCGCCTCTTTTTTTCTGTCTTCGAGTTCAAGGATGCGGCCGGATAGTTCTATATTCTTTTGTTTTGTCTCTTCAAGTTCTTTTTTTAATTTGATTAATTCTTCGTTTTCCATTTTTTATTCCTGTAAAGCTGTCGGCATATGCTCCCCAAGTGCCTTAATTTACGGTTATCGTATATTCGCTTTCTGTCACAAGTTCTCTGACGTTTCCGTGGTCTTTCGCATAAAAGGCGATTCTGTATTCACCGCTTTCAATTCCTGACAAATCGCATTCGAATTCAAATCCGCAAAGTTCCGTATTCTCCGTTCCTTGGAATCTTTCCTGCAAATCGTTTCTGAGGCACCTTTTGTACGAAATCGAATGCATCTTTCCTTCCTTCAAAAGAAGCATTTCGATATCGAACCTCATATTGTCGATTCCCGGCACGACGGCATAGCCTTTTGCCTTCAAAAATTTGGTCGTCTCATCAACTTGCAATCTGTCAAAGGATGAAAAAATCCAGCCCTCGCTGTCGGTTTCCTTTCTGGATACATCCGCCTGAAGCAATTCTTTGTCTGTCTTTGAGGACTCCTTTTCAAATGCAAGATAAAAATCCTCTTTGCCGCCTTCATACGGGTCCGCCGTCATCAGCTCTTTGTGACGAACTTTGAGGATTTCCTTTTCGCCTCTTAGCCTTTCCGATTTCTTTTTGCTCTTGGCATCGACACCTCTTGATACAGATTCATGGTGGATGTGAACTATGTCGTTAAGCAACAGATTTCTGTACCCTTTTTCATACAAGGTCATACAAAGATCTATGTCGTTATAACCGATTTTTAATTCTTCGCATAAGCCTGCGGCTTCGTCGAATTTGCTTTTCGTGACACAAAGGCACGCTCCCGTCACAGCCAAAACGTTTCTGTTTAAGCGCGTATCGTTGAAGCCTTTTCGGCCTTCGTCGCTCTCTCCGAGATACTTGTGCGCAGGTCCGTCGATTCCGCCGATTATACCGACATGCTGAAGCAGTCCCGAAGGATACAAAAGTTTACAACCGACACAACCTACCTGCGGCTTCAACGCATACGAGGCCATTGTCTTAATCCACTCGCATCCCGATGCTTCGACGTCGTCGTTTAAAAGTAACAAGACTTCGCCTTTGGCGTATTTTGCAGCCCTGTTATTCATTGCGGAATAGTTAAAATCTTCTTTTTCATATATATATTTCGCTTCGAATTCTCTGTTCTCAAGATAGTGTTTTATCATATCTTTATTGAGCTCGGACGAACCGTTATCCGCAACTATCACCTCTATGTCATCCGACTTTTGTATGTTCAGTCTGTCTATGCATTTGATTAACATTTCGGGATTGTCCTTCGATGGAATCAAAATTGAGATTTTTGCAGTGCTTTGCGATGTTTTTGCATCAAGTACCTCTGATGCTTTTTCACGTACCGAAGCGAATTTTTCGTCTTCTCCCCGGATTGCGCTATTATCAAAATACGTTCTCAGTACTTCCCCTGAAGCACCTTTATTCTGAATTTTGTCAAACTCTCTTTTACTTACAAGTATGGGATTTGAGGTAAGAACGCGTGAGATTTTGCCGATTGATTTCTCGCCTTTGTTTTTCACCGTCCAGGCGCAGGCATTTACAAGAAGTTCATACAAAAAAACTTCTTCGTCATTCTTTTCCTCCGTTTCGGAAAGCGCATACTTTAAGCATTCGCCCTTTACGGCAAAGGCGCCTATGTAATTGGCGTTGCAAAGCGTATCCGGCGAAAAACGGGGTTTGTAATAGCGAAAGCACCTTCTGGAATCGGAAGTCGCAATTTTGCTTTGGTCTTCCTTCTCCCATAATGCAAAATAATCCTCATCGCCGTAACACACAGTCAATGAAGGATTATCCGAAACATATTCGAAGATAACTCTCAAGGTCTCGGGCATAACAACACCGTTGTCAGAACCCGTCACGAAATAATATTTTTTCGCATCTATCGATATTTCTTCGCCGCTCATCATTTCCATAGCAGAAATGAGTTGCACCGTCCGATTTGTCTCTTTTGCGATTTCTTCACCGGAAACGTAAGTTTTTACCGCTTCCCTTTTGGAATCGTATTTATTCATCAAACTCAGACGTTCTTTTTCATATTTATTTTTTCTCGGAAGAAGCATTGCTTCCTGAATTATCTTTTTAAATGATTTACTCATTTACGCACCTGTCTCGGTTTTGAAATAATCGGTCGGGTTATTCATCCAAAATGTAACTTACGTCCAAATCGACGCGTCCTTCTATTCCGTCAACACTTCCCGAAGATGTATACTGCCACATCTCATATCTTCCGGCATACGCCGTAGTCGATGCGTATTCGGCAACCCACCTTAAATGATCGTCAAGCTTGGAATCGTTAAGTTTGGTATTGTACCAGTTTCTCGAGGCATATATTCCGGCTTTTCTTCCGGCATTTTCTATCGTATTGCAAAAAGCATCGCAAACCGCAGTTCTCGTGTCCTTATCTATTCCGTCGGCACGACCGTTCGTATTCTCTGTATCGATAAAAATCGGATACTCGAGTTTTGTATCACCGATAAGCGCCAAAACCATACTGGCTTCTTCCACGGCTTCGGTCTCGTTTATAGCCTGCGTAAAGAAATAGACACCAACTTCAATGCCCGCTTCTTTGGCCTCTGTCAAATTCTTGTAAAAATATGCGTCTTCTACCAAAGCTCCCGTCTTGGAACCACGGTATCCGCATCTTAAAATCGCAAAATCCACTCCGGATTCTTTGACTTTCTCCCAGTCAATGTCTTTCTGCCACGAAGAAACGTCAATTCCGAAATCAACTATATCCGTGCTTTCGGTATGCTTCGTTATCTCCGTATCGTCCTTGTACACATCAGACTGTTTTGTATCTTCTTCCTCGACATTAATGTCATCTTCCTGAACTATCGACAATCTGATATCGGAAAGAGGAACATATTGAGCCGTTTCGAATACGTCAATCTTCTCAACGCTCTTGCACTCATACTCGTCGGTTTCTTTAAGTGAAACTTCATAATTGCCTTCCTTCAGTCCGGCAATATAAATATATCCGTCCATGTCAAGATCTTTGTATTCTCCGACACCGTCAACATTTACGACAAAAGGAATTTTTTCGATTTTTTTGCCGTATTTGTCAAGCACGCTTACCCTTAAATCCTTGGCAACCGAATTGACGGACAAAAAAGCGCTCTTTTTCTTTTCAACCTTTTCTTCAAGATTCGGCTGATATTCATCAATGAAATTCTCATCATTCAAAAAAGATTTGCTTTCGGTATTTACTTCTACTATCGATGCCGGTTTATCCGTTGCGACTGTTGTCACAGAAGGCTTCGGGTTTTGCGGTTCTGTATTGGCATTTGCCAAAAACACCGTACCCAATATAAGCAAAATGCAGATTGAAGATACCGACACCGAAATGAGTATGGTTTTTTTGTTCATTTTTTATAATCCGTTTGCCACTTCAACAAGATATTTGCCATAAGCCGTCTTCATAAGGGGCTCGGCAAGTTTTAACAGTTGTTCCTTATCGATGAAACCGCGCTTATACGCAATTTCCTCGATGCACGAAATATATAATCCCTGTCTCTTCTGGAATGCGGCAACAAAATCCGATGCATCGAGAAGCGCATCATGATTACCCGTGTCAAGCCATGCAAAGCCTCTTCCGAGCGTCTCTACATGAAGGGTACCTCTTCTTAAATACTCATTGTTGATGCTTGTTATCTCTATCTCGCCTCTGGCAGAGGGCTTAACGTTTTTGGCTATTTCAACAACATCGTTGTCATAGAAATAAAGTCCGGGAACGGCATAATTGCTCTTCGGATTCTCAGGTTTTTCTTCAATCGAGATAGCCATTCCGTTCTTATCGAATTCAACAACACCGTATTCTCTGGGGTCTCTTACGTAATATCCGAAAATTGTTGCACCGTCTTTTCTTTCAACTACGTTTTTAAGAACTTTCGAAAAACTCTGTCCGTAAAAAATATTGTCTCCGAGAATCAATGCAACCGAGTCATCTCCGATGAATTTTTCACCGATTATAAAAGCATCGGCAAGACCGCGGGGATATTCCTGTACTGCATAATTCATTCTGAGTCCGAGTTCGGAACCGTCTCCGAAAAGATCTTCGAACACGGGCAAATCCCTGGGTGTCGAAATAATAAGAATATCCTGTATGCCTGCCAACATCAGTATTGACAAAGGATAGTAAATCATCGGTTTGTCATATACCGGCATTATTTGTTTTGATATTGCTTTTGTAAGAGGATACAGTCTCGTTCCCGAGCCGCCTGCAAGAATTATTCCCTTCATATCGCGTTCTCCTTTTTATCTGTTTGCATACATATCTTCGTAGTAATTCTGGTAATTACCGCTTGTAACATTCTTCATCCAGTCTTCGTTCTCGAAGAACCACTTGATTGTAAGTTTGATTCCGTCCTTAAACATTGTCTCGGGTTCCCAACCGAGGTCCGTCTTGATTTTGTCAGGTGCGATGGCATATCTTCTGTCATGACCCTTTCTGTCTGTTACATATGTAATAAGGTCCTTGTTGATGTGTGCTTTTCTGGGGTCGCTGTCGGGAAGCATTTCGTTAAGCGTATCGAGAATGATTTCGATGATTTCGATGTTCTGCTTCTCATTATGGCCGCCGACATTATATCTTTCAAAAAGCTTGCCCTTCTCCATTACCATATCGATAGCCTTAGCATGATCCATTACGTAAAGCCAGTCTCTGACATTCTTTCCGTCACCGTATACGGGAAGTTTCTTACCCTGAAGCGCATTGTTGATGATAAGGGGAATGAGCTTCTCGGGGAACTGATAAGGTCCGTAGTTGTTCGAGCAGTTTGTGATATTTGCGGGGAACTTATAAGTATCCATATATGCTTTAACCAAAAGATCCGAACCTGCCTTACTTGAAGAATAAGGAGAATGAGGATCGATAGGTGATGTCTCATAAAAATATGCATTGGGATCATCGGGAAGAGAACCGTACACTTCATCGGTTGAAACATGAAGGAATCTCTTTCCTTCCTTGAATGTTCCGTCGGGAAGTTCCCATGCGGCCTTAGCGCAGTTTAACATTACTGCGGTTCCCATTACGTTCGTGTTTACGAAAACTTCGGGATTCTTAATCGATCTGTCAACATGGCTCTCGGCTGCGAAATGAACGACTCTGTCGATATCGTTTTCAGCAAAAATCTTGCCGATTGCTTCCTTGTCGGTAATATCTGCTTTGATAAATGTATAGTTGTCTCTGTTCTCTATATCTTTCAAGTTCTCAAGGTTACCTGCGTATGTCAAAACATCCACGTTGATGATTCTTATGTCGTTATCATATTTATTGAACATGTAGTGAATGTAATTCGAACCGATAAATCCGGCACCGCCTGTTACAAGATAAGTTTTCATATATTATTCTCCTTAAAAAAATTATTTTTGCCCATAATTATTTGTATTTTATCACACTTAAACAAATAATGCCACAAAAACACCCGCGAACATTTTTGATTTGTCCGCGGGCTTTTATCTTCATTAATATCCCAGATAGCTTACATCAAGATCGACATTTCCCTTAATGCCGTCCACCTGGCCTTTGCTTGAATACTGCCACAAATCATATTTCTTGTCATAGTCTGTCTCGGTGCAGTAATGCGCGAGCCAAATCTTATATGCGCTCAACTGATCGACGTTAAGCTGATTTCTGAGCCATGACTTGTTCGAGTAAACACCCGGAGTATAGCCGGAAGATTTGATTGTTTCGCAAAATGCCTTACAAACTTCCGTACGCTGCTCTTTGGAAATCTGGTCACCTCTTCCGTTCGCTCCCGTTTTTTCGGTATCGATAAAAATCGGATATGAAATAACATGTCCTTTGGCCATGCTGATTGCCAGCGAAGCCTCCTCGACAGCTTCCATTTCGTTGACCGCCTGAGAGTAAACGTATATTCCGACTTTAAGTCCTGCCGCATTTGCGCCGTTTATGTAAGAGTCGAATCTGTCATCTTTTACAAGTTTTCCCGTGCCGTAGCCTCTGAAGCCGCATCGGATGATTACGAACGAAATACCGGCGTTTTTAACTTTGTTCCAGTCAATCGTGCCCTGATACGAAGATACGTCTATTCCTCTCGAACCGCTGTCCAAAAGAAGCGATCCGTCCGAAGCAAAATTGTACTTTGCTCCCTGGATAATCTGCTCTCCCGTTACGAAATTACCGTTTGAATCAAAATATTTAACCTTACCGTCAATAGTATTCCATCCGGTATATTTGTATTCGGTATCGGTCGGAGCGTAAAACGTTTCATACTTGTCATAATCAAGCGCCATGGCCTGTTTGTAACCGCCTTCGGCAGTCTTATAATATACATCCTTGCCGTCGGCCGTTTTGAGCGGGCTGTTGGCAATTACCAAAACATTGAAGGATACGGTTGCGAACTGTCCGTTCGAATCGGGATTCTTTGATTTAACCGTTACCGTAGCCGCACCTTCCGAAGCCGTTGAAATTAGTCCCGTCTCAGATATTGCTACTGCACCCGTACTTGTTTCGAATACATAACCGCCTGCACTCTCTGATGCGGTAACCGTAAGCTGATGCGTTGCTCCGGCAATCAAAGTGATTGTCGAATTTGCACCAAGTTCGTTCTGTGCGTTGTCCTGTACTTTAAGTGTCACGGTAACCGGTACAGGCGCAACGGTTAACGTCTTCGTTCCGCTTACTCCGTCAGCAGTGGCCGTTATATTTACCGTGCCCGGCGAAATGGCAGTCAGCGTACCGTTTGCATCTATAATCGCAACGGCAGTGTTATCGGAAGTCCACGTTACCGTTTTGTTCTCAGCATCCGTAGGCAAAACAGTTGCAGAAAGAGTGATTGCCTCGCCTGCCGTAACCGAATCGGCTCCCGTAATCGTTACGGACGATACCCTAATCGGTGTCGGTGCGGGAGGAGTTACTCCGCCGTTTCCGCCGTCGTTTCCTGAACCGTCTCCGCCGTCATTTCCGGAACCGTTTCCGGAACCGTCTCCTCCATCCGGATTACCCGGGTCGGGATTATTGGGGTCAACATTTGTAACCTTGAAAAATCCGTTTGCCGAAGCCGTTTGCGTAACTCCGGGTTTTATTATGTCGTTCTTTGAAATCTCCTTAAATCCGTCAGCGCCGGAAACAGGAGTTTTGGTCGATTCCACCCATGCAACCGTATCTGAAAGAATTGTTCCCACTGCAACATCGTCTTTGGAAATGCTTTCTTCTTTCGAAAGATCGACATCCTTCATTTCAACAACTTCATCCATAATGTTGATTGCCTGATAAACGATGGTATCCTGAACCTTAACCTTCGTTGCCGTCTGCGGGAATTCATACGGGTCTATCGACATAACGGTTACTTCATAATCGCCGGCATCAAGGTTATCCGCATAGATTATTCCGTCCATATCGGAATCAATCCAGGAGTATTCTTTTCCGTTAGGACCTTTTGCCTTAACCTCGAATTTGATACCCGTTATCATCTTGCCCGTCTTTTTATCGACAAACTTTATCTTTATATCTTTTTCGACTGAAGAGAAATTAACTGTCGCCTGCGCAACTTCCTCTTCTTCCTCTTCCTCTTCTTCCTTCTTTTCGAGTTCCTGTTTTTCTTTTTCCTCGGCTTCCTTCTTGGCAAGACTCTCCACCGTGGCTTTCGTTGACATTACCTCGATACCGTCTTTGCCTATTTCTTCCATATTTTCAAACATGAGTCCTACGGAAGCAAACTGTTCAAGTTCATCTTCGTTGCTTTTGTTTCCGGCGAATCTGATGCAAAGTGCAATGATAAGTCCCACTACGGACAAACCTATCACAACTGCCGCATATTCGA
Source organism: Lachnospiraceae bacterium (assembly GCA_045628965.1). Lineage (GTDB taxonomy): Bacteria > Bacillota > Clostridia > Lachnospirales > Lachnospiraceae > UBA3766. The sequence continues at coordinate 36,121 of JAZQQI010000008.1, forward strand.
GCGGTCCGCACTTTTTGAGAAACTCAGCAAATGATTTCTTTCCCTTGGCAGGTTTTGCGCCTTTTGACGCTTTCTTGGGTTGCTTCTTTTTTTTATTTTTAACGGCAGAAGGTGCGAATTTGTCGGAATTTTTTCCGGTTTTGCCGACTTTTTTATTTTTTTCTTCCGTCTTTTCTTCTTCGCTTTCGGATTCTTCTTCGGAGTCCTCCTCTTCGGAGTCTTCTTCCTCTTCTTCCGCTTCATCTTCGGAATCTTCTGCGGTATCTTCAGATTCCTCTGTCTCTACCGTTTCGTCTTCTTCATTTTCTTCGGAATCGTCTTCTTCATTTTCTTCGGAAGAATCTTCTTCGGACTCCTCGGAATCTTCGTCAGTTTCTTCGGCCGATTCCTTCTTACTTCCGAACAGCCTTATTCTCGGAAGAATTTCGCCGTCGTCGGAATCGTCAAACTCCAAATCGTCATCATCCTCAGATTCATCAGCGTCTTCATCAACTTCTTCAGCCTCATCGTCTTCTTCGATGTCTTCATTCTCTTCATCATCGCCGATGTTCTCGTCGCTGTCGTCGAATTCTTCACTTGACGCTTCTTCAGGGTTCATTTCAATCTCGTTAGCAGGCAAATCGATAATTCTTGTTTCGCCTATTTCATCGGCTTTTGCGAGAGCTTCCATGTTTTTAAGCAAGGCCTCGTCAATATCCTTGGTCGAAAAAACTCTGGTCTCCTGCATCACCATTTCCAAATCTGCTCCGAGCTTTGAATTCGGTTCCTGCATCTCGTCAAAAGAAATCTCCATTGTGTTTGAACTTACATCGTCCAAACTTACCATTTCTATTGTGTCATCAAAAACATTTTTACTCATGTTTATTTACCTCTTCTACCCCACACATCGTGCATTTTATCATAATGCGTACGCTATTTCAAGTTACGCACGGTTACTATATATACGTGTTTATTCGGTGTTTTGCTGGACTTTATATACATTATCAAGTAAAATGGGATATATTTTATCGGATACTGCCAACGCAAAGAGAGGTAAGCCTATGAAAAAAAGAAAACCCAATTGGTCGCGAATAATCCCTGCATTTCTCGGGTTGGTTATGATTATTATCATATTCGTTATCGCGATTAAGTTAATTATATGGAGCCGCGGTCAAAAAATCGTAATAACGGAAGAAGACATCGCAGGCATCAAAATGGATACAAGCGACAACATTACAATTTTACCCGCTTCGATTTTCAGACCCGATACAGACGACGGTGTGCCAACAATCGCCGTATTCGGAAACGACTCATACTATGCAGGTCTCGATGACAAATCGTCCATTACCGATTTAATTAACGAAGAGATTCCCGAAGCAGTAATTTACAATTTCTGTCTTCCCGGTTCGCAACTTACTTCCATAAGCACCGAGAGCACCTCGCCCGAAGAGTGTCCCGAGGATTATTTTACTTTCTTTTGGATGATTCTTAACAAAAAACTCGACGCTCTTCAGAATCAATACGATGCTTTGAACTACCTCGACCAGGACAAATACGATTTGGCAAGATACAGTGAAGTTTTGACGGCATACGATGCTTTGGATATGAACACCGTCGATTTGATTCTTATCTGTTACGACGGCCACGAATACATTAACGGTGTTGTTCCCGAAAGCGAAGAGAAAAATGACTTCGAAGTTTCCAAATCAACTACGGTTATCGGTTCGCTTTCCACATCGATTTACATCATGAATGCAGGCTACCCCGACATTCAGTATGTTTACTTAAGTCCCGTTTTCTGCTACGCAAAGGACGAAAACGGAAAGAGAGTCGACTGCGACAAGTACGATACAGGAAACGGTACCATTTCCGCTCACTTAAATGCGGCAAAAGGCGCACAAAACGTTGTCGGATTATCATATATAGACCTTTTCTCCGGAGTCGATATCAACGATTCCAACGCCGACAGTTACCTTGAGGCCGACGGAATTACGCCAAATAAAAAAGCCCGTCAGTTAATAGCTGAGCGTGTAAGCAAGCTGTTATCCGAAAGGCTTTAATCTAATATTTATTCTTTTTGAAACCAAACAAACGGAGCAATCAGAATCCAAGTGATTGTCGCATATATTCCGACGACATACGATGCTCCCGCAAGGGAGAACAGCGTCTGGCATACCACCCAAAGAATACCTGCGGCAATCACCAAAATAATCGCTTCGATTCTTCTGTGTCTTCCCTCTTCAAGTTTTATTTTGAATTTACCCGTTACCAAATCTATTATGCACAAACCGATTGCCTGCAATAAAAGAGCAAGCGTCACAACGAAGAGTCCCGAAAGACCGAAATTCATGTATCTGTCAGACAATATCGGGCTTTCATTCTCAAACAGGCCGTAATAATATCCGTGATGAGTCTTTCTGCTCTCATCCTTCATGTTGCTCATAATCCTAAACGGTCCGAATGTATTGTCAATCATGTCTTTCACGAACTGTTTGGCAGCATCTTTTCCGTATTTGTAATACGTATTTTTGTACAAATTTCTCCAGATTTCTTCCATATCCAGACCGTCGGCTTCATATCGCGCCATCAATCTGTTAAATTCCGAATACGAATGATTTGCATCATATTCATTCTCTTTGATTACTCCGAGAAGATATCTCTCATTTGTATCGTATTGATCCATCATAAAATACGGTACTATAAATCTCGCAGCCAACTGTTCGGAAGCTGTTTTTTCATATCTTACAACCTTCATCTCATTGAATCTGAAATACTGCGGAAGAAGCATGATTATCACAAGAATAAGGAACAAAAGAAGCGTATTTCTCCAGGATTTGTCCGAAATATTTGCTTTTTTGGTTTTTAAGTTTCTGATAAGCTGAATCAAAAGGAATATCAAAGCTTCCCCGACTCCTGCCCAAAATGCCGGTCTGTTCAAATACCCAAGCAGACACAAATCGGCGAACATGCAGACAAGTACTCTCAGTCTTCTGTTGTGTTCTCCGTAAAAATACAGGATGGAAAAAATTACCGACAAAAGAAGAAGTGTCGCACATAATCCAATCATCGAAGCATGGAAATTCACGCTTGCGACTATGGGCAATGTAACAATATACAAAGTCGCGACAATCATATACGGGATGAGTTTCCCTTCTTTTTTGATTACTTTGTCAACCAGTATTTTGATAAAAGCAAAAATTGCCGCTCCCATTAAAGCCGTTCCGGCAATTCCTTTAACGGAAAAGTTTTTGCAAACCCAGATGACAAAAAGAACGGTTTGAACCGCTGTCAGGCCCGTAAACGCCGCCGCACCGATAAAATTAGGATATTTAGTTATTTTTTTATACTCATTTATGTTGATTTTTTTCATTTCAGTTCTCTCAAATATTCCGCAAGACTTTCTGCAAACAATTTCTTGGCTTCGAAATTCAAATGAATTCCGTCCATCAGATACTCCGTATAATTGGTTTCATTAATGTCGAGGTACTCCTTCACGTCAAACAGGTACACATTATCGTTTTCTTCGGCAATCGAACGAAGTTCGGCGTTATATGCATCCATAAGTCCGTTTGCCTTCGTATCGTAAATCACATGTTTGTCTCGAACATTGTACTCGATATGAGCATATGTAACCGTATTTAATACAATGGGCAAATCCGGATATCGCTCGTGAATCTGTTCGATTCCTTTTCTCATAACGCCTCCGAATGTCGCCTGATCGTACTTATCGTCGCTCGACGCGGGAATTTTCATCGTACTGTCGTTCATTCCGTACTGAACTATCAAAAAATCGCAATTACCCAAATCGGTGTATGCCAAATATTTTGTCTTGATAATCGCATCCGAAACGGTATTGTCCAAAAGATAAGAATCGTCAAAGACCGTTGTCAGATTTCCTGTCACGGCCACATCCGCCAAATTATAAAAGTTCAATTTGTCAAAGCAATAATCTATTTCGTTATTTTTGTTGATGGAGCATGCCGTTGTGCCTCCGATGGCGCAGTTTTTGACGTCTGCCTCTATGTAATTGTTTAAAAGTGCGCATATGTTGTTGCCGTCAAGGGTATTGTCCATAATGCTGTCGCCCATGACCAATATGTCCAGTCTGTCTTCTTTGCCGAAAAATTCATATTTTCTGTTGGGAATAAGAAGACTCACCGCAAATATTGCCGCAAACGCCGTTGCGGAAACCGCAAAAATCAGAATGTTCTTTTTCATATTATCATCCGTTCTTTTGTTTTTTCATATAATCCCTGATAATTTCCTCTTCGGAAAAATATCTCTTCACGCCTTTAACTTCCTGGTAGGTCTCATGCCCCTTTCCTATAAGGGCAACGATTTCTCCGGGTTTTGAAATATCAAGGAGATGTTCTATTGCTTCCTGTCTGTCGTAAATTACTTCGTACGGACACTCATGTTCATTGATTCCCTCAATTATTGATTTGTTGATGTCATCAATCTCTTCGAATCGCGGATTGTCCTCCGTAAGAATAATGTAATCCGCATACTTTGATGCCGCCTCGCCCATGTCGTGACGTCTTGCCACCGGCTTATTGCCGCCTCCTCCGAAAAGACATGTAATCTTCGTGGGATTGTAAGCCTTTAATGTTGAAAGTACGCTTTCCGTAGAGATTGCATTATGTGCATAATCAATTATAAAAGTTCCTCTTTGTGCAGCTTCTTTTACAAGCTGGGTACGACCTTTGATATAGACATTCTTTAAGCCTTTTTGAATAGCCTTTTCATCTGCTCCGAGAAGGTATGTTATCTCAGAAGCAAGAAGCGCATTCTCGACATTGTGAAGCCCCGGGATTCCGATTGTCACTTTACTTTCGATGTCTCCGTGCATTATGAAGTTTACACCGATTAAATCGCTCTGCCAAATATTATCGACATCTGTCGAGTAAAGATATGCGCTTTCCTTTGTCGAAATCGTTCTAAGGTTGTGCGGAAATTCAGCCATTTCGAGGCTATACTCATCATCTACATTTATTACAGCAGTTTCAACCTGTCTGAAAAATTCTTTTTTATAAAACTTATACTCATCGAAATCCGCATGCTCATTGGGGCTTATGTGATCGGGAGACAGATTTGTAAAAGCACCTATTTCAAACCTTATGCCCTCAATTCTGTGCATCTTTACAGCCTGTGAAGATACTTCCATAAAGACAACCTTACATCCCTTATCAACCATTTTCGCAAAAAGTTCCTGAAGCTCATAGGACTCCGGTGTGGTGTTCTTTGTTTCGATATGCTCATTTCCGATATATGCACCGAGAGTTCCTATCATTCCGCACTTTATATCCGCTGCCTCCATGATGCTTTTACACATATGCGTAGTTGTCGTCTTTCCTTTGGTTCCTGTTACCCCGACTACTACAATTTTACCTGTCGGATTGTCAAAAAAATTCGATGAAATCTGAGAAAGAACAATTCGTGTGTTCATAACCTTTACAACACAAACCGACTCGTCACAGATTTCGACATCCTTTTCAACAAGTATGGCTTTGGCGCCCTTTTCGATTGCGGCTTCTATATAATCGTGTCCGTCGCTTTGAAATCCGGTCAGGCATACGAACATGCTTCCCTTCGTTACTTTTCTCGAATCGTAAGCAAGCGATTCGATTTCAATATTCTTATCACCGGACACAATCTCATATAAAACTTTGTCCATCAGGTCTTCAAGCTTCATAAATGTATTCTCCTTCAAAAACGACGTGGCTCGGGCCTTTCATATGTACACGTCCTTCTTTGTCCCATTTTACCTCTAAAGGTCCTCCGATTTGCATTACGGTTGCTTCCCTTTCGCAAAGTCCCAAACGATTTGCAAAAACGACAGCCGTGCAACATCCGGTTCCGCAGCCTATGGTTTCTCCGCAGCCTCTTTCCCACTCTCTTATCTGAAGATTGCTTCTGTCGATTACTCTTGCAAAAGTAACATTTGTTCTTTTGGGGAAAATGGGATGTGTTTCTATCGCATATCCGATTGTCTCGACGTCGAGACTTTCCAAATCATCCACAAAAACAACGGTATGCGGATTGCCCCAGGAAAGAGACGACATATGAAGATGCATTATTCTTCCTTCGACGTTAACCTTAACTGTTTCATCAAAAAACTCTTCATTGTCCGTATCTACGGGAATCATCTCGGGACTAAAAATCGGCTCACCTATTTCTGCTTCGATATTCACGACCTCACCGTTTTCAACCGTAAGATAAAGATTCTTTATTCCGCCGAGCGTCTCGATTGTAAGTTCCGTCTTGTCTGTCATGCCGTGGAAATATACAAACTTGGCAACGCTTCTTACGGCGTTACCGCACATTTCCGCTTCCGTTCCGTCCGGATCGAATATTCTCATTCTAAAGTCTGCTTTTTCGGAAGGACATACAAGAACAAGACCGTCCCCACCAACGCCAAAATGGCGATCCGTTATCTGAACCGCCACTTCATTCCAATTAATATCTTCCGACATTCCGGCAACATTTACGTATACATAGTCGTTTCCGAATGCCTGCATTTTAGTAAAAGGTATTTTCATAACTGCCTCTTTTATTCCAAAGCCTGTGCCAAATCGGCTATGATGTCTTCGGGATCTTCGATTCCGATTGATATTCTTATAAATGCTTCATTGATTCCCAATGCTCTTCTCACATCATCGGGCACATCCTCGTGTGTCTGAGTAATGGGATAAGTGATAAGCGATTCCGTTCCGCCGAGACTCTCCGCAAAAAGAACCATCTTTACATTGGAAAGAATCTTGTGAGCGCTTTCTTCGCTGTCAAGTTCAAAGGAAATCATTCCGCCGAATCCTGAAGCCTGGCTGAGATTAAGCTCGTATCCGGGATGATCTTCAAATCCGACATAATATACTTTCTTGACTTTCGGCTGTTTTCTGAGCCACTCCGCAACGATTTTGGCATTCTCGTTATGCTTTTTCATTCGAAGCGAAAGTGTCTTGATTCCGCGAATAATAAGCCAGCTGTCCATCGGTCCGAGTCCGGCACCGAGACTCTTTAACTGAATCTCAAAATGATGTGCAAGAGCTTCGTCCTTTATTACAACAATACCTGCTACCACATCGTTGTGACCGCAAAGGTATTTTGTTCCGCTATGAATGACGATGTCTGCCCCCAATGTGAGAGGTTTCTGAAAATAGGGTGTAAGGAAAGTATTGTCAACAACAAATAACGCTTTGTACTCGTGTGCGATTGCTGCGACGCCTCTTATATCTCCGACCTTCATCATGGGGTTGGTCGGCGTCTCAAGAAATACCATCTTGGTGTTGCTTTGCATCATGCTTCTTACCGCATCAAGATCGGCCATGTCAACATATGATATTTCTATTCCGTTCTCTTTGAAAATATCCTCAACGATACGATGTGTACCACCATACAAATCATCACACAAAAGGCAATGATCGCCGGGTCTCAAATAATCAAAAATTGCCATATTGGCAGCCTGTCCCGAAGTAAACGCATATGCTTCGCATCCTTCCTCCAGTATTGCCATGGTTCTTTCAAGTTCCTGTCTTGTGGGGTTTTGAAGTCTTGAATAATTATATCCCGTAGACACTCCGAACTCTCTGTGTCTGAAAGTCGCCGACTGGAAAATCGGAAAACTTACCGAACCGCTTATGGGGTCGCATCCGAGGGCTCCGTGAACAACCTTACTGTCAAACTTCAAATTTTCTTTTCTATCAAATTCGGCATAATAATTCTCTTCTACCATATTGCCTCCTTATATTTTCATCTGTTGTAAATAATATTTTTCTTCGTGTTCTCACACTCAATAACATTATGAATTATACCATATATTGTGTTTCTTATCAATCATAGTCAACATAATACATAACAAGCGCATCTTGAGATTTAATAATTGTTTCTCCGTTAGGAATAATCGTTTTACCTTTTCTTTTAATCATCACAATCATTTCATCAGTTCCGAGATCAATATCCTTAACCTTTTTGTCAAGCCAGGTATCTTCGTCTCCGATTATAATTTCGTTAAGGTGAACATCTCCATCCCTGTAATTCTGTGCAGCTATGACCAAAGTATCATGTCTGTCCAGTTTGGTTCCTCCCTTTGGCATGATAATCTGTTTATCTCTTATTACCATGACGATAAGAGAATCAGGAGGAAGTATTATTTCTTTTATCATTTTGCCTTCCCACGGATGCCCGGGTTTAATGATGCTTGTGACAAACTGGAGTTCATGTCCTTCTCCGTGACCTTTATACATGTTAAGTCTTTGGAACTGTTCAACAAATCCGGCTGAAATAATACCTGTAGGAATTGCTATTATTCCTACTCCGAGAAACGATATCACCAACGCCAAAAGTTGACCAAGAGAAGTAATCGGATAAATGTCTCCGTATCCTATCGTAAAAATCGTGGCCATGGACCACCAAAATCCCGAAAGCGCATTCTCAAAGACATCAGGTTGAGCTTCATGTTCGACACCGTACATAAGCATCGAAGCCGAAAGCATCAACATCAGTATTAAAACAACCGAGGAAAGAAGTTGAGTTTTCTTCTCGTTAAGTACATTTACTATTACGTTAAATGCATCAAATTGGGCATTTATCTTAAACAGCCTGAAAATCCTGAAGACTCTGAAAAGTCTGAAAACAGCAACGCCTGTAGGTGTGGCAAGAGGCAGATAATACGGCATAAAACTGAATAAATCTATTAAACCGTAAAATGAAAACACAAATGCAAGAATCGAAAAAATTTTCTTTTCCTTCGGATAAAGCAAATCCGCCGTATAAACTCTCGCAATATACTCTATCGTAAACAGAATAACGGTAACAAGCTCAATCACCTTAAAAATCGGCAAAAATGCCGATAACGAATCAAACGTTTCCATGAAGGTTACAAGAATGTTTACGATAATTATTACCGTAATGATTACATCAAAAGAACGGCTGATTGTATCATCCGCTCCCCCGATTTGAATTATTTCAAAAAGCCTTTTTCGAAACTTTTTCATAAACATCCCTTAATGCGAAACAAAACTTATATCACTTTGATTCCGCCGTATTTTCTCACTTTTAATACCTTACAGGAACCGCGCCCGAATATCGAATCCAATCCCTCTTTATACTTTGCAACCCTTTCATTCGGAACAAACGCCTGAATCGTTCCGGCAAAGCCTCCGCCGTGGACACGAAAAGCCCCGGTTCCGGAAAGGATTTCTTCGCTCTTTGCAAGTGCAAGCGTAATGTCTCTGTTTTTTTGATCGGTACATACATAGGTATTTTGAAGATAGATGCTCGACGAAATACCCGACTCATTTTCCAACTCAAGAAATCTTCCGAAGTTATTCGTACGCATCGCTTCAGCCTGTTTTACGACTCTTTCGTCCTCATTGAAATAATGGAACGCTCTGAGTATTGCCCTATCCGTGCATTTAGCTCTCAATTCGCCCATTTTTGCCAGAAACTCACTCTTTTTGACATCGTTAAGGACTTCTTTGTCAAATTCTGCGGCAACACTTTTCATTTCACTCGTAATAAATGCATATTCCTGAGTTAAATTATCATGAGAAGCCTTGGTATCGGTAATACATATGCTGTATCCGAATTCGTTCAAATCAAAATCCAACGTTTCCGCTTTGGGATTGGCAGGATTGTCAAAGTCTATGAAAACCTGATTTCCGACGGAGCAGGCCATCTGATCCATAAGTCCGCAGGGTTTTCCGAAATAAAGATTCTCGGCATACTGACCTGCGACGGCAATGTCTCCCGCACCGATTTTCATTCCGTTAAAAAGGCCGGAAATAATGTTGCCAATAAGTACTTCAAAAGATGCCGAGGACGAAAGACCTGAGCCTACGGGGACATCCGACGTAATATACGCTTTGAATCCGCCGATTTTGAAATCCATGCCCTTCAAACCGCTTAAGACTCCCCTTATTAGAGCCTTGGATGTTCCTTCTTCGTTCTCTTTTTTCTCCAAATCCGAAGTGTCAACACTGATTTCTTCGCTGTCTCCGGATACTATTCTGACAATTCCGTCATCGGTAGGAGCGGCAATAGCAATCGTATCGGTATTCACCGCCGAAGCAATAACCTTACCATGCTGATGATCCGTATGATTGCCGATTATTTCGCATCTTCCCGGTGCACTGAAAACACTTATGTCTCCGTCTTCATACACCATCTCGTATTTGGCAACGGCAGCCATATATCTTGCTATCTGATAATCTATGATTGCGTCATCCAAATATATGTCTTTGATTTTGGCTTCAAAAACATCGCCCTTTATCAACTTAAAAACTTCTGATTTTTGCATATAACCCCACTATATTTCATAATCCATGCAGGTTCTTGACGCCGTGAACGGTCTTACTTTCGAATCCGCAACCGCTACATGTTTGGGATGAACCGAGTAACCTTTCAACGCTTCCGCGCTTTCAAATGTCGAATCAAGCATAACCTCCGCATTTGAACTGGGAAGGCATTCAATGTTGACCTTAATGTCAATCATTCCCGGAATCTGTCCCTTAAGGCCTTCAAGACCTTCTTTAATACCTTTTTTGATTTCATCTTTTTGTGCTTCGGGCGCATCTTTCAGCGTCCATAAAATAACATGTTTTACCATATCGCACCTCCCTTATGAATTGTACCATAAATCAACTGTTTTTCAACCTTTTATAAAACGTACGAAAGGCGGAACCTCCTTTACGAGAAACCGCCTTTATCTTTCATTTATATCGTATCGTGTCCGCGCTTTTACTCTGTCTTTTTCTTTGCTTCTTCGAACAAATCCGTAACCTCCTTGGAAGGTGCCTTGTCAAGAAGCGATACAACAATGGCTACAGCCATACTTACGATAAATCCGGGGATAATTTCGTAAAGTCCCGTGTTAAAAATCGTAAGGCTCTCAACAGAACCCGAGAAGCAGCAATACCATACGGCATCCATAAGGAAACCTGTAATGATACCGCTTACGGCACCGGTATAAGTAAATCTCTTCCAGAAAAGAGAAAGGATAATGGCCGGTCCGAACGCTGCGCCGAATGCAGCCCATGCACACTCAACCAATGCCATGATTCCTCCGCAATTGGGATTGATTGCAATAATAAGAGCCACTATTGAAATAACACCTACTATTCCACGACCTACCCAGAGCATTTCCTTATCACTTGCATTCTTTCTGAAAACCGGTTTGTAAAGGTCTGAAGAAAATGCCGAAGAAGAAGCAAGAAGTTGTGAATCGGCCGTTGACATCGATGCCGCAAGTATTGCCGACAAGAGAATACCTGAAACGAGTGCCGGGAATAAAGCTCTTACCATGGTTACGAACACGAAACTTCTGTCATCAACCGAGAGGCTTGAGCCCAGAAACTGATGCGCAACCAAAGCAACTACCGAAGCCATAATAAGAATTAATGTTGTCCATACACTTCCGACAATCTGAGATCTCTTCATTTCTTTCTCCGATTTAATGGACATATATCTTACAAGAATATGAGGCATTCCGAAATATCCGAGTCCCCATCCCAGACCGCTGAGGATATCCGAAAGGCTCTCCCAGTCAAAAGAACCGCTTGATAATACATTATAATAATTTGCTGTCTCAATAACCTCACCCTTGGGTACAAATCCGGGGTTCTGCATTACTATAACAGCGACAATGGGAGCTGTCATAAGTGCGACAAGCATTATCATTCCCTGGAAAAAGTCTGTCCAGCAAACAGCATTGAACCCACCGAGGAAAGTGTAAAGAAGAATTACAATCGTTGCACCTATCATCGCATAAATGGGTTTGATACCAAACATCTGATTAAACAACGAACCGCATGCATAAATACTTGATGCGGAATATACACAGTACACAACAATAAAGATTACCGCGCATACAGCCTGAAGTACAGGTGTCTTAGACTGAAATCTGTTTGTTAAAAACTGTGGAATTGTAATCGAATCGTTTGCTTTAATCGAATATCTTCTGAGTCTGGGTGCAACAAATATCCATGCACATATCGTTCCGATAAGAAGACCAACCGAAATCCATACCTGGCCCATGCCATATGCAAAAATCGATCCGGGAAGTCCCATAAGTACCCATGCACTCATGTCGGAAGCGCCTGCCGAAAGTGCCGCAACCCATCCGTTCATCTCTCTGCCACCAAGGAAATATGCTTTATCTCCCTGTTGATTTTTACCTTTAAAGAAGAAATAAATGCCTATCGCGAGTACCAATACAAGATACACAATAAAGGCAACCATCTCCAAAATTGATCCTTTCATAACCTCTCTCCCTCGTTTGAAGCGCCTTCGACGCCTTTAATACTTTACTGTACTAACACAGCGAACAATTACAGTCTACCCGTAAATTTCCTTGTTGGCAAGGAATTTTGCTTAATTTCACAATATTTTAAAAATGTACGGCAAGCAAAATCACTATTGCCGAAATAACCGTCTGAATAAGAACAAATCTGATGACCACCTGCGTGTCGGACCATCCTTTGTTTTTTCTCATATGATCGTGTATCGGCGTTCTCAAATTCGCCATGAATTTTTTGGTCTTAAACACACGCATTACGGTAAGTTTCAAAAGTCCCAAACCGCCGTCGAGGATAAGCACAATCGCAAGCGGGATGTAAAGGAACGGATTGCATGACTTTATCGTTGCCACCGCTATAAAAAGTCCTATCGCTCTCGAACCCGCATCTCCCATAAGGAGCTGGCTCGGCGATACGTTAAACCAAAGATACGCAATCAATGCCGCTATCATGAACAAAGTCATCTGTCCGAATCTGCTGTCTGCGGAATACTCTCTGCAAATCATGCAAATCGAAAGCAACGTAAAGCTCGAAAGACTTGCACAAAGTCCGTCAACGCCGTCGGCACAGTTCGTAACATTGATACTCGCCCACGAAAGAATTACTATAAGCACTCCGTACAAAACAACGGGAATCGCAATCTTTGTTTGAGTAAACGGAATAAATATCTCATTGTCGTTAAAGTAAAGATACGTTACTGCCAAAGCCAATGCTATAACAAAATCCAATATTCCTTTTTTGAGTTCGCCCCAAGGCTTCTCGCTTGCATCGTCAAGATATCCCGTAATCATCGCAAGCGCTATCAGCACAAGATAAATTGTGTATTCAACGCTAAACGGAACAAAAATCAGGACATTCAGAATAAATGTCAAAACGAATATCAGTCCGGCACCTCTCGGCTTTCCTTTTGACTTCTGGCCGTTCACGGCAAAAGCGCGTCCCTGGTCGGTCGGCAGTTTGTCCTTTCCGATGAGAATTGCGCAAAACGTCACCGCCAATGTGCAAAACATTCCCGCGAGAACAACCCAGTTCGAATAAGTCTCCCCGCCAAGCAATAAATAAATCATTTGTTTGTACCTCTGTTTATCTAAATTTGTTTATGAACATACTATTCGCCAAAAACCATATCGCGAAGCATCGGATGAAACTCTCCGTATGCCGGTCCGCAACCTCTTACATGCATGGTAAACACCAAAGAAGTCTTGCTTTCCGTATCCATTATCGTGCAACTTCCGGCCGCGCCGTCCCATCCGAATACGACTTTGGAAGTCTTAGCGTCGGCTTTGGCAGAATCCATAAGAACCTGCATTCCAACTCCGTAACCGTATCCTTTTCTTCCCATGGTTTCGGCAATATCTTCAAGAGAAGCCTCGCATAAAAGGTTCTTTTTTATTGTCTCGACCGATTCGGGTTTCAAAATTCTTATACCGTCTTTTGACACTCCGCCGCACGCGAGCGTATCTGCAAGAACAGAATAATCTCTCGTACAGCTTACAAGTCCTGCCCCACCGCTTTGGTATGCTTCGGAAAGCTGATAATTGCAACTTTTATCCATAAGAACGGGAAGTCCGGTTATTTCGTCGTATATATATTGCTCCGCCAGATTTACAACATCGTCGTTTCCGGGCTTTGCAAAAAAGGTTCTTGTCATTCCGAGCGGTTCCCAAATATACTTTTTTAAATAATCGCCGAACGATATGCCGGATACTTCCTCAACTATCGCAGCGGCAACATCATGGCTTAAACTGTATCTGAAATGTGTTCCCGGATGAAATTCAAGAGGAGTTTCAACAAAAGAATCGACAATTTCTCTCGTGGACGCACTGTTGCCTTTTTGGCTTAGCACTCTTTTTATTCCGCCTCTTTCGAGATCATAATCAAGACCGGATTGCATCGAAACAAGATATTTGATTTTAAGCGGCGTCTTTGCCGGCACAACCGTACCGTTTTCCATGACCGAAAGATTTCTGTAGGCGGGAAGAAATTTGCCGACCTCGTCTTCCAAAGACAAATCCCCCTTTTCGACAAGTTGCATAATCGCCGTCATCGTCTGAATTTTGGTCATCGAAAAAACGAGATATTCGGTATCGTCACTGACTTTTACCATTTTGTCTTTATCGACAAACCCGTTCATGTGTCTAAATATTTCTTCATGATTTTTTCGCACGATACAGTCAACTGACGGAATCCCGCGAACCGTAAGAGAATCAAGATATTCGGTAATTTGATCTAAATCCATAATTTCCTCCGTTTGTAAACGACATACCGATTTATTATAACACAGAAGCATTTTTTCATAAATATGATTCATTGAATTATTGATGTCGCCTCGCTATAAAGTTATAATGTTACAAACAGACTGAATTGAGAAAAGGATATCCACATGAAAAACAATTCCACACTGACTTTCACGGGTGACATAGGTTTCGACCATTATATGGACAAAAAATGGGAAGACGAAGAACTTCTTGATTCCGAAGTTCTTTCATTTCTTCGCGACACCGACCACTTAATAGTCAACGTCGAAGGTCCTCTTTCCGAAAAGGAAACGGATGTCGAAAAAGACGGCGTAAAAAGTCTCATCCACAGTTGCGACCCGAAAGCCGCTTTGTTTCTCCAAAAAATCAATGCGGATATCTGGAATATTTGCAACAACCACATTTGCGACGCCGGCGCAAAGGGCATCGAAGACACTCTTTCTCTTGCCTCATCACTAAACGTAAAGACTCTGGGTGCGGGAATGAATATAAACGAAGCATCGGCTCCCATAATTCTTAACGAAGCCGGCGGCATCGGTCTTATAGGTGTCGGCTATCAGCGTGCCTGCAGAAAAGCCGGAGAAGAAACTCCGGGTTGTTTTTCGTGGAGCGATGAAGAATTAATCAATCAAAGAATACAGGAAATAAAAAAGACTTGTCGTTGGTGTGTCGTAGTAGCCCATGCAGGCGAAGAATTCACCGCATTACCCACCCCGTACACACGCAAGCGTTATATGGAATATCTTGATATGGGTGCCGATATTGTTGTCGCTCATCACCCTCATGTTCCTATGAATTACGAAACTTTTCCCGGAAAAGCCATCTTTTATTCGCTCGGCAATTTCGTATTCGACACAAATTATCAACGTTCTCAGTTCAATACCGAATTCGGTATTTTTGTTAAGCTTAATTTCACCGAAGAATCATTTTCTTTTGAGCCTTTCGGAATCAAAATCAATCGTGAAACAGAACATATCGAAAAGCACGAACTTCCGAAAATTTTCCAAGATGTGCAGGAAAGCGACTACAAGCTTCTCGCTCCGCTTGCCGCAAGGATGTTTATCGAAAACACCAAGCGCCAGCAGATATTTTTAAAACCCGATAAATACAAAAATGCCACCGAAGAAGAGTGGCATGAAAATTTCTATGAACCTTTGCGAAGCGGTCGTGTCCCGGGGGAATGTCTTGATTTTCAAATAATCGTTCCCTTAGCCGAAAAGGAAAAAGAAAAAGCATGGAAAAACTGCTCACTTAAAGAAGTAATCGACTTCATGCTTGAGCAGATTCCGGAAGAATTATAAAATCATACCAAATCAATAAGTGAGTTGATTCGTGACAATATCTCAACCAGGCCAACCTATCGATTCCACCGTAATAATATCGCCCTGCTCTACCATATTTCATCCCCTACCGATTTATATGCATATAATAGTACGGTTTAATCGTATTGTTAATCGCTTCTTCTCCGAAGCAAAACGTAGCAAAAAAACAGCTCAAACGAGCTGTTTTTTCTTTATTTGGAGCGATTTTTCATTCCCTTTAATTCGTCACTCTATCGTATACTCTCACGAGTCATATCAAATGTGTGGGTAAGTGTCCTGACAGGTTCGATTGATTTGTAATTATCAAGAGTAACTTCAACATCGTCCCAATCCTTCACATTATAGCAATACTCCGTTACCGTACAGCTTTCATTATCGCAAACACATTCCTTTACAAAAACCTGATTCTTATTATCATATTCGTTCGAATAATAACTTATGGAGGTTAGAGTTTTGCCGTTTACTCGTACAAACCCCTGACCGTAATTCATTTGATTTTCATAATCTTCCGAATAATCTTCTACAAAGAACTCCGTCATATATGAATCCATTCCTATGCAAACCTTTACGTCCTTTGTTTCGGTACATGTATGATATGCATCCCCCATCATTACCCAATACACCATATCGTCTTCGGTTACCGAAAAATCTTTCTTTGTAAAAGGTTTACTCATATACGAATACGTTAAATAGTCATCGTAAATGTATCCGTAAGCGTAATGGCAATCCACATACCATGTATCAAGACTGAAACTATAATTTCCCTTGTTGAAATCCCTATAGGTTTTTCTGTCTACGTAGCAATATACCGTAGAGCCTTCGCGTATATATTTTGTATTGTCCCAAACATTATCCATATTATATTCAACTATACGCTTTGCCTGTTCTTCGTCTTCGCAAATGTATTGCTTAGTCCATGCTACAAGATGATTGTTGTCATCGAAGGAAGCAACCTCATACTCCTCCAATTCAAACTCATCACCGTCGACATACATCCATGCATGCGAATTATACAAAAGAACATAATTATCGGTAATCGGCGTGAAATTCAATCCCGAAATGTCAATATCCGAAAGATATCCGTACTCGTCTTCATCCACATAACCCTCCGGAGCCTCATGCCAGGTTGTATCAAGCAGGGGCATATAAACATATTCATACAGATTGGTAAGGTAATTTGTACTTTCATATTCAATATATCTTTCACCG
This sequence comes from Lachnospiraceae bacterium, assembly GCA_045628965.1. Taxonomy (GTDB): domain Bacteria; phylum Bacillota; class Clostridia; order Lachnospirales; family Lachnospiraceae; genus UBA3766. Next base: position 53,179 of record JAZQQI010000008.1, read on the forward strand.
TAATCGTTACAGTAACTGAAAATTTCAGAGTAATCGTCAGATTGTTCCACAACAGCCCTCGCATATTCCATTGTGCCATAATCGTATGTTACGGTGTCATAATTGGATTCCGTAAGTTCATAATCTTTTTCGGTTCCGTTAAAATTGGTATGAATTTTTATTATGCCGTCTTCCGCCACAACCGTCGCATAACCCCTTTTTTCATATCCCGATTCCGTAAGGTAGAATCCTGTCCAGTCTGCCTGAACCTCGCCGGGTTCTGACGCCTCTTTATCGTCTCCAAAGTTTTCTCCCCCGTCACTTCCATCGCGTCCGCCTGTATAATATCCGACATTCGAATTGCTTTCAGTATTGTTGTTATCTTCGTCAGACGTATCTGTACCTCCGATTTGGCCTATCGAATCAAGAATTCCTCCAACATTCAGTTTGGGTAAAGGTCCGCAGCCGAGAACACAAGCTGTCGCAACTATAACGGATGTTACCGATGCAACGGTTTTAATATTCTTTTTCATTCAATTAATTCCTTTCGTTCATGTTGATTCTTACACACAAGGCATTATATCATTTTTTCATGTATTCGTAAAACGATTCGGGAATTCCGAAACGAGCAAGATAACCGTTCTTATAGTTTACATCATCCGTAACATCAGCTATAACCCATTCCGGTTCTATGTATTCATATGCTTCTTCCGCGCTGACAAACTCTATTTCCATGTAAGCCAATCCGTCCAAGTCACCGTGAAAAATATCGATTGCCACAAGATACCCTTCCTCATCAAGGAACTGATATCTTGTTTTTTGAATGGTATTTCCTTCTCTTTTGGCATACAATTCATCATACTCTTCTTTTGTTATGTCGGTTTCGAGTTCATCTCTTACAAGTCCTTTGTCACGAAGGTTTGTTTTGACCGCAAAAGTATAGTATTCTCCGTTAATTCTTCTCACTCTGATTTCCGGCGAAAAATTAATATAGGTCTGCTCGATTTCGAATATTTCCGCATCCGACAAATCATACGGAATCGTATCTGCGTCCACAAGCCACTTGCACTCGATTTCAACTTCATCCGCCATTATTTCGTCAATCTCTTCGTTATATCTTGTTGCATAGCTTTTCTCGCAACCGCATACCAAAACTGTAAGAAGCATCGCCCATGCAAAACAGATAATCTTCTTCATTCCCTTTTTTTTCATATCATTCCATTCCTTTTGAAAAATTCCTACGAATTACAAAAAACGCCCCGATTAAGGGGCGTTTTGCAATTTTCATTAATCTTCTTTAGCTTCTTTTTTTGCTTTTTTCTTCTTAGAAAGAAGAGCAGTGATGTCGGTAATGAGTACCATTAAATACTCTGCACACCAAAGCAATAAGAACAAAACAAAGAAAGGCAGGCACAGACTTGTTAAATATGCCAATACGGCAACCACTTCTCCCAACAAGCCGACTCCCAAAACTCCGAGCGAAATCAAAACTATTCCTCCAACGGCAACCACAACCAAATACGCAATAGCGTATATAAGTGCTAATAATTCGCCCTTACCGCCTTCCTTCTTTGAAGATATCAAAAGAATAAGAAGAGGTACGACCGCAAGAATTGCAAGCATTGCGGTGCCTAGTAAGAATATGAAGCCCGAGCCTGTACCAAACAATCCTCCCACAATAGCTCCAATAAGCATTATAAGAATTGCCAGAGCCATCAAAACAAGTGTTACTACGCTGAATACTTTTGTGATTTTTTTCATTTTCTATAACCCGTCTTTCTTTAAAATTTGATACCCGATAGTTTAATCGGTTTGTTGTTTTTTATAACAAAATCAGTTTATCAAGAAACATCCCGCAAATCAAGTCACTCTTAGTCACCCGGAAAATACAAAACCGGCTCATTGCGACCGTTGGCATATTCTTCGTTTATGTAATCGACATTTTCGTAGTTTTCATCATACGTACTGATATATTTGCCCTCTAAAAACGAATCCTGCCTCATCACATATACCTGATTTCCGTCATTATCGTAGAAAAGTATCTTATCATCAAGTATTATAAACCTTCCGGTCATTATTGTTTCTTCGCCTTCGAATTGAGAGAAAGTCCAGTCTTTGTTCAATATAAAACCTTCGTCAAATGTTTCATCGGTTGCATCGTTATATAAAAGCCATTTGCCCAGAACGCCAATGGGTGCAGGTCCTTCGCCCATTTTATTTCCGCTCACTACATACGAATATCCATCGTAATAAAGATGACCGTCCTTAATCTCAAAATATCTCGTTCCGCCCGCATTCGCCTCGGAGGCTTCATATTGTCCGTTGCCCTTATCAGTAAGTAATCCGCATTCGTTGGAAATTCCGTTCTTCCATTCCGACCATGATCCGCCGGCGGATATTTTGATAGCATAATTACCCAACTCATCCGATTCGGGAATCCATTTTCCTGCTATTGCTTCCATTTCGTCGGCTTTCGCGTAATAGGCTTCAATATCCTCGCATTCCGTGCACGCATCGAGTCGGCAGAAACTGTACGAATCCACTCTTTCCATACGCGGCGTAACTACAGCTTCGTTCACAAACGCTAAGTACAGCATATCGTCTTCTCTTACATAATACGCGAATATAACATCCAAACCATACATCGAATCCGTAAGCCACATGGCAGAAGGTCCTACATCATACGTTCCGTTAATTGTCTTTTCTCCGTTATATTGCCATGTTCCGTTTCCGTATATGTCAATATAGTATCCGTTTGAAAAACAGTCTTCGTACCAACGACCGACTACATCCGCCTGATAATAGCTGTCACCGAAATCAAATGTAATATCCTCGAAATTACCGTTTCCGGTATAATCCAATACCGGTTTATAAATAAAATCATCATCATAATAATTATACGAATCGACCGAACCTGTTTCGGATATGTCATCTTCTTCAAAATCCGTATCGATGATTTCTTCTTCAACATCTTCTTCGTACGAGAAATCTTCCTCCGAATAATCTCCGGGTATACAACCCGAAACGGCAACCAAAGTCACAACCATTGTCGCCGCCTTAATTGTTCTCTTTCCAATAGTTTTTAACGATTTCATTTTATCCATTCTCCCTTTTTTATTTATAAAAAAATCATTACAAGGTTCGTTTCCAAAATATCCAACCACGCGTAGTGTACCAAGAGAAGTTTTACAAATCAAGTCACTCAAAGTCACCTATATGTCACCGACCACAACTCCGCTCTTTGCAGCCACTATGGCAAGTTCCGTTCTTGAGGCGCTGCCGGTTTTTTCCAAAAGATTTCCGACATGGAATTTGACGGTATTGATGCTCATGTTAAGTTCGTCGCTTATTTCGTTATTCGAAAATCCGTTGACAATGTACCTTAATACTTCCAACTCTCTTTCGGTAAATTCACTGCTGTCTGCTATTCCGACTTTTACCGTAGGCGCCTGGTCCGGCCAGACATGCTCACCTGCCATGGTTCTGTCCATAACATCAAGCATCGGAGCATCCTGAACTTCCTTATACCAAAAAGAATCAACCTCAATTTCCTTTGCC
>JAZQQI010000009.1:0-9539 GCA_045628965.1 Lachnospiraceae bacterium
TCCGAAATGTGTAAAAAGCATCTCGCCCATTTCCTTATATTTTTCTTTGCCGTTTACAAAAAGCGCCAACGTGACATTTTTAAGGCTTAAGCCCTGCAATTCGTAAACCCACTTTTCCTTCGTAGTCAAGGGAACAAGTGAAGGAGACAAATTCTCGATTCGATGCCCATATTCCGAAGCCCACCGGTATCCGTCCCCCGTGCAGCCCGTTGACTTATAACTTAAGCCGCCGGTACATACAATCACCTTATCGCCTTTTACAATTTCACCCGAATCAAGGGTTACTCCGAAAACACCTTCGTCATTCGCATTTATTTTTTTTACGGACGAATTAAGTCTCACTTCGACATTTCTTATCTCGAGTCCGTATATTAGTGCTTTAATTATATCCGAAGAATGATCGCTTACAGGAAACACCCTGTCGCCTCTTTCGACCTTTAACGGAGTCCCAAGATTTTCAATCAAATCCATCAGGGCAAAGTTATCGAATTTTGAAAAAGCAGAATACAAAAACTTTGAATTTGCCGGAATATTGTCAAAAAACTTATCCCTTTCGCAGGCATTCGTAACATTGCACCTGCCTTTTCCGGTAATAAAAAGTTTTTTACCGAGTTTTTCGTTTTTTTCAAAAAGACACACATCGTCACCGGAATCGCTTGCGCTGATTGCAGCAATCATTCCGGCCGGTCCGCCGCCAATAATCAGGGTCTTCATTAAACGTTTATCTCCCAAAGATAATATTATCGTTTGTAAAATCTGCTTTTATTGTCCGAATACCATTGACCGAATTTTTTGAAAACGTCATCTCCGAAATACTCTTTAAGAGCCTCCGCCTCAAGTTCTTCCGAAGAAGCGTCGCCAAGAATCGAAACCAGTTCTTTATCGGAGAAATCATTCATGCTCCATTCGGTTTCTTTTAACTCAAGTCTTCTTTGCCATATTTTTTCGTCAAGTAAATCAAAAAATTCATTCACTTCTTCAACAGAATAACTCTCGTAAAGATATGTCATGAGGGCAAATCCGTATTCATACGGCTGATTGCCGTCCATTCTCTCATACTCTTTACCAAAAAGAGCTTCGGCTGTTGAAGCATTCAAATCGCCGTCGGAAAACGCATAATAACTCTCATCCTTCGGACTGTAATCCTCCTTCTTGATTCCGACAGTTTCAGCCAAGTCATCCGAAAGTTGAACTTCCCAATATGTCGCAAAGCCTTCGGAAAGTTTTTTCGAATACGACTCGTGATTGGTCATCTGCAAGCAATGCGACAATTCGTGAATCATCGTATCCGGACCGTATTTATGAATCTTAAAATCGGGATTTGCGAACACCGCCATTCTTTCAAAAGCACAGGAAATCAATCCCTCGCGTTCGTTATCGTTTGTCAAAATGATATTTATTCTGTCCTTACCGCCCGAAAATCCGTCCCAGTAATCTTCGCCGTAATAGCTTTCAATCCATCCGTTCAAAGAATAATAATCATTGTAAACGGAATCGTTTGAATAATTCATTCCCGTATTTTCTTCAAGCTTATCGATAGTATTTTCCAAAGCAACAAGATAATCCCCGGGAACCTTACAGCCCTTATCAACAAATATAACACATTTCTCACCTACAATGCACCCATAATCTTCCGATTCATATACATCTTCAGGATTTCCGCTTAATGTAACGGTATTTTCCGGGTCTTTTTTCAACCTGCATTTTACTTTCACGGAATCCACCGAGTAAGAAACTATATCCACGTCATAAGGAATTAATTCCAATTCGGGAATATACATATCCGATTTGTCCGTACCCGAATTTTTGTTAAAAACAAGCGACAAAGTCTTACCGTCGATAATCATTGTGCCTTTCGACGTATAATCATAAATTGCGCCGCCCTCGGAAGGCTCCGCAAAAGAAATTTCAAAAAGGCCGTCAAAATCAACGCTCTCGTTGTAAGGAACATCCACTTCTTTATCCAAAACAAATTCCGGTTCTTCTTCAATAATTTCCGGTGTCTCCGCCTCGGAAGAAATCGGTTGCACACTTTCACTTTCAATACTTTCGGGTAAAACCTCGGCTTCGTTGCAACCGAAAACAAACAATGTTGCAACGCAAGCAGTCAATACAATTCTAAACTTTTCATTTTTCATATCAATAATCTTTCCTTCACAAAATCCACATTCTTTTAAACACTTCGGTTTTTACAAAAATCAAAGAAATCTTTTATTGTTATCCGAATACCATTTCCCGAATTTTTGAAAAATATCCTCTCCGAAATATTCTTTTAAAATGTTTGCTTCAAACTCCAATGAACCGGGATCGTAAATGTTATACAAAAGCTCTTCATCCGACAAGTCTTCATTCAACTGCGAACTTCTTTCAGCCAAGAGTTTTTCGTCCAAATAATCATAGAAATTGTATACTTCTTCCGAAGAATATGTCTCATAAAGATATGTCATCAATCCGAATCCGTATTCATACGGTTGATTTCCGTCCATTCTGTCATAATCCTTTAAGAAAAGAGTTTCCGCATTCTGAGCGTTCAAATCTTCGCTGCGAAAGCCAAAATATTTATCATCGGGGTCTTTCTCAGGCATGGCATACTGCGGCAGATTTTTCACGAGATTAACTTCCCAATATGCGGCAAACCCTTCCGAAAGCTTATCATGATAATAATCATGATTACTCATTTGCAAAACATGAGAAAGCTCATGTACCACAGGACCGATTCCGTACTTATGAATCTTGAAGTTCGGATTGACAAAAACAGTCGCTCTGCCTGTAGCGTATGAAACCAAGCCTTTTCGTTCCGAATCGTTAGTAAGAATTATGTTTATTCTCTCGTCTCCGCCTCTGTAACCGTTCCAATAATCGGCACCGAAATACGATTCTATCCATCCGTTTATTTCTTCGTTATTGTATATACTGTCATTGTTAAAAGTCATACCCGTCTGATTTTCAAGTTCGGTCATAATATCTTCGATAACAACAAGCAAATCACCGTTGATTTTACATCCCTTATCGACAAAAATCACACATTTTTCACCGATTATATATTCATAATCTTCCGTTTCGATTACATCGTCCGGATTGCCGCTCAAAACAAGCGGCTCCGGAAACTCTGCGGTTGTATCTTTAATTGTTTCGTCGTTTGTGTCGGTTTCTTCAGGCAAAATTTCTTCGTTTACCTCTTCGTTTGTTTCCGTTACGTTTTCTTCTGACACTTCGCGTTCCATATACGAATCGTCGATAAAATTATCGGTTTTACCTGCACATCCGACGGCACTCAAAACCAAAACCAAAGAAAGGATTTTATAAACATCAGCTTTTTTTCTCATAATTAAGTATCACCTTTTCTAGAAGTTTGAAATCTGCTTACCGTTCTTATCATAAGAGTAACCTACTTTATCGTATGTTTCTCCGTATCCCGATTTGTATTCATTGTAAACATCGACGATAGTAAACATAAAGAATTCATCGCTTCCGTCTTTGTAGTACATCTCTACGGTAGGATAATTGTCAAAGTCATATATATTATCCTCTTCATCAAAATGACTGTATCTTATTTCCTTGTCACAATCCTCAAAATCCAATGTATTTAAGTCTAAATACTTAGCGTTTTCGGTTTCTACCATTTTGTCGTTGAAAGCAATGTTCATAACCGAATCATTCACAATAAGCTCTTTAAAAATCTTACCTGCTTCATCAATTTTATGATTCTTATATAAATCGAATGTCAAATAGAAATCACAGGCTCCGACATAATCCAAAGAATTGGAATAATCTGCAAGTTTTTCAAAACTTTCTTTAGCCTTTGCATATTCATTGTCGTTATACAAATCTACACTGACCCTGTAATCACACTCTTTAACCTGCATTTTGCTGTCCGAATAATCTCCGAGGCTTGCAAACAACGACTTGGCACTTTCATAATCTTTTTCTTCCAAAAACTCAGCTGCTTTTTGATAATCGCATTCGTTTGCCTGTGACTCACTGTTCGAATAATCATTGAGGCTTAAAAACAACGTTTTGGCACCGTCAAAATCTTTATCCTCCAAAAGCTTGGAAGCTTTTTTGTAATCGCATTCGAGAACCTTTACATTTGCATCCATAAAAGTATCAAGCGCCTCAAATCTTGCTTTTGCATCGTCAAAATCTCCGTTTGAAAGAATATCGTCCGCTTCGCAAAAATCAGCTTCTTTTATTTTATCAAGAGACTCCTTGTATCCGTTTAAGGAATTGTAAATATCTCTGGCTTCATCATACTTCTTAACGCTTAAATCATATCCTGCAAGACAATACTCGCATTCCGTAAACTTTGCTTCTGATTCTTTAAAGGATTCAAGCTCCGCAAAAGTATTTTTTGCTTTCTGAATCGATGCTTCATAGTCAGCTTTCGAAAAATCATACGCGTATACATTTAATATTTCATCCGCTTTGTTATACTTTGAAGTTTTAGATAAATAAATACCTCCAAAAGTACCTCCGACTCCGAGAAGTAAAACTCCCGAAGCGATTATTCCGATAAGAACACCTTTTTTCATAATAAACTACCTTTCTTATTAAAATATTTTTGTTGTTCTGATACATATACAAAACAAACATTAAAAAAGTTTCAAAATATATTGATTTTTTTATTTTACATGAGCTTGGCATGCCAAACAATTATCCTTTTATTCCATTTCAGTATACGCGGTCACTACTTTTTCGTACTCAATAGCGTTCATAATCTTCTCCGCAACGAAATCATCATCGGTAATTTTAGCCCTATAAATGTAAACGCCCTCATCGCTTACAGTATCATCCACAACTCTCGATGCTGCGATATAATGCTTATTTTCAAAATCAAACTCATCTACCACTGCCATTGTAACCGTGGTTCCGTCTTTCGCCGTAACTTCAAAAACAACAAATTCTTTTTCTTCCATATCAATTTTTCACTCGCTTTTAAAATAATATACTTAGTTATTTTATATCAACGATGTTTATCCCTGCAAGCAGGATATTTGCCAATTATGAAATATTTGTTTTACACTCCATCGAAAATATACAATATAAGGCAATATTATATCTTGACGAGCTACGCATATTTGCGTAGTATAAATATGGAGGTGTTTCTATGAACTTAAAAACAATGAGAGAAAATGCAGGTTTGAAACAGACAGAACTCGCCGATATAAGCGGAGTTAACCTTCGAAGTCTTCAGGATTATGAACAAGGTCATAAATCATTAATGAGTGCAAAAGGTGAAACCTTGCTCCGACTTAGTACGGTCCTTGGTTACAGTATTGAAGAGATTCTTAAAGGCACTTCTGTCGAGATTGAATTACCTGAAAATAGTGCAGAATCATTAAGAGAATCACGTCTTATCGCTTACGAAAAATGCCTTAACTCCCGAAAGGATATCGAAGTGCATTTCCCTGTTATCTATAGCGACGAATACGTGGATATGAGCAGAATTTATCCCACAAAGCAAGGAATTGTAAAGAATGTAATCAACCAAATTCGTTTGGACGAAAACATCTCTTCTCTTCTTCTTTTTGGAAGCAGTATAACTATGGAATGTCATAAAGGCAGCGATGTGGATTTTGCCGTTAGAATAAAAGAAACCTCAAATGATGTGCGAAACAAAATATCAGAAAAAATACAATCAGCCTGCAATTGGAATGCAGATATTATATGGATGGATCATATTTCCACAGAAGACCGAATATATAAAAACATCATGAAAGGTTTGGTACTTGTATGAGCAAACTGTTATCACGTGCGAAAGTTGCATTTGAAAACGCGGAACATAATTACGACAAAATATCCATTGATGATTGTTACTTAGATGCCTGTTGTTACAATCTCGAACAGTCCATTGAATTTTCTCTGAAATTCCTTGTGGAAATGACCGGATTTGAATACGCGGAAAATCATGATATAAGAGCGAATTTAAATATATTAAATAGGACAGATTACCATGTATCCTATGAAAAAGAATTAAGAAACTTCGCTTCAACTTTATATTCATGGGAAGTCGAAAGCAGATATAAAGATTCTTTTGTGGCAGTCATCGAAGATGTTGAAGAAATATTTGTAATCGCAAAAGCGCTTATTGAAGAATCCGAGGCTAAAATATTCATTGTCAAATAATATGCGTTTTATAACATCAAATCCTGTTATTCTTCCATAAAATCTGCTGTGAACAAACAAAATATCAAAACAATAAATTTTATTTTTATTCTGCACCGCTATCGCTCGAACTCATTTCTACCGAAACTTCAGTGTTAAGCGGCATATCGCAGGGAATTGCTTCTTGATTTCCGGCATATTCCATCGGGTCCTCACGATCTTCTTTTGCTTCATCTTCATCTTCCCATAAGGATTCATCTTCCTTGTGTTCTTTGACAAGTACCGCAGCCTGTTATGCAGTCATAATTTCGAGATATATTATAATTCATAAAAATAACCCCGGGACAACCGAGGTTATTCGCTTAATTATTTAACAATGTCTTTCTTGGCCTTTTCCAATGCATCGATTACTCTGTCACACCATGCATCAAATTCGGCATCTTCTTTTTGGCATTCCTTGTGAGTTAAGACGTAATCCACAGTCTTTTTTATGCCTTCTTCAAAACTAACATTCATATTAAGACCGGGTACCGCTCTTTTTAACTTTGTATTGTCAAAAACAACACTGTTGGCTTTGTCACCTATAAGAGAACCGGTATAATCATAATCACTTACATCCGAAAGGAAAGAGCTTGATACATAATAAGGATTAAGTTTTACTCCCAAAGCCTTGGCTACACATTCATAAATCTGATTCCATGTAAGAGTCTCATCCGATGTAATCTGGAACGCTTCTCCGATAGCATGAGGATTATTCATAAGTCCTATAAAACCTTTTGCAAAATCGGAGTTGTGAGTCATTGTCCAAAGACTTGTTCCGTCCCCGTGAATTATCACTTTCTTTCCTTCAAGCATACGTTTTATAACCTGATACGAGCCTTTCGAACCGTGGACTCCGAGAGGCACTTCTCTTTCACAATATGTATGGCTCGGGCGAATAATTGTAGCAGGGAATCCTTTTTCTTGGTACATTTTCATAAGAAATTCTTCGCACTCGATTTTATCACGTGAGTACTGCCAATACGGATTGGCAAGGCTTGTGCCTTCGGTTATCACATAATCTCTGCAGGGTTTGTTGTAAGCGGATGCAGAAGAAATATACATAAACTGATTCGTTTTCCCTTCGAAAACTCTGACATCTCTTTCAAGCTGACTTTTCACAAAACCGATAAATTCGCAAACCACATCGAATTTTTCATCACCGATTGCTTTCGAAAGTTCTTTTTCATCATTGACGTCTTTTACGATAATTTCTTTTACTTTTCCTTTGAATTCATCGTTTCTAAAGCCTCTATTCAAAAGAAAAACCTCTTCATTATTTTCAACGAGAGCTCTCGTTATGGCAGTAGAAATTGTTCCCGTGCCGCCTATCATCAATACTTTCATAGTAACCCTCCACAATTTTTATTTTCTTGCGGCAAGAAGATATATGTTTGTCACATCACATTTATCAAGTTGTTTAAAACCGCCTCTTACCGAATCGCCGATGCCGAGTTTGTCAACAAGAATCGGAATATCTTCTTCTTTCGCGCCGAGTTCGTCGAAGTTTGTAGGCATTCCGATACTTTTTAAGAAATCTTTGAATGCGTTAATTCCCGCCATGGCCGTAACATCCGGATTTTCAAAATCCATTTCAACGCCCCACACTCTTGTGGCTACCTGGCAGAATCTCATAATATTTGTTTTTCTGACATATTCCATCCATGCCGGCATAATAACCGCAAGTCCTGCCCCGTGAGCGCAGTCATAAAGCCCCGAAAGTTCATGTTCAAGTCCGTGAGAATTCCAATCCTGATTTCTTCCGCAACCTACAATATCGTTATGTGCAACCGTTCCCGCCCACATAATATTTGCTCTTGCTTCATAATTGTTCGGATCTTTTATAACGCAGGGACCTTCTTTTATCATTGTAAGAAGAAGCGCTTCGCAAAGTCTGTCCGTACATTCAACCTCTGTGGAAGTTGTAAAATATCTCTCAAAAACATGCGCCATAATATCGGTAATTCCGCATGCAGTCTGGTAAGGCGGAAGCGTGCAGGTAAGTTCGGGATTAAGAATCGAGAATTTCGGTCTCACCAAATTACTGCAAATATCCCTTTTTAACATACCGTCTTCTTTCGTAACAACCGACGCCGGCGAGCCTTCGCTTCCAGCAGCCGCAATGGTAAGAATCGTACCTATCGGCAATGCCTTTTTTATCTCGGCTTTTCTTTCGTAAAAGTCCCAAAAATCTCCGTCATAAAACACACCGACCGATATTCCTTTTGAAGAATCTATGCAAGAACCGCCGCCCACCGAAAGAATGAAATCCACATTTTCTTTTCTGCAAAGTTCTATTCCTTCGTAAATCAAAGTATCTCTGGGATTAGGCTTAACTCCTCCAAGAAGAACGTACTTTATGTCTGCCGCAGAAAGCGATTCGCAAACCTTTGACAAAAGTCCGCTCTTTTTGGCAGAATTCGAACCGTAATGAACCAGTACTTTGTTTCCTCCGTATTTTTTCACAAGCTCGCCGACCTGTGTTTCCGTTTCCTTTCCGAAAACAAATTCAGTGGGTGAATAAAAATCAAAATTTTCCATAAATAACCTCCCTATATATGTTTCAACTTATTTCCGGTAACCTTCCTGCTCTTCACAAAGCGGTGGGTTACTGATTTGCTTCTTTACTCTTATTTTCAGTAACCTTCCTGCTCTTCGCAAAGTCGAGGGTTACTGATTTCCTTCTATACTCTTATTTTCAGTAACCTTCCTGCTCTTCGCAAAGTCGTGGGTTACTGATTTCCTTCTATTCTCTTATTTTCAGTAACCTTCCGCACTATCGAAAAGCGGCGGGTAACTGATTTGCTTCTTTACTCTTATTTTCAGTAACCTTCCTGCTCTTCGCAAAGTCGTAGGTTACTGATTTCTCTCTTCACTCTATATTTCAGTACTATTCTCAATTTAGGCCTCATACATTTTAATATATCATCCGGCACATTTTTGTGATATAAAATAATATGAGTATAAATTGTAAAAACCTATCATCAACGGAGGCGTTTCATGAGTTTTTTCGAGAAAGGCGACTTTTTAAATACACCTATAGAATGTTTCAGATATGATTCAAACGTCAATAAATCTCCCGTAAAACCACATTTTCATTATTATATGGAAATACTGCTTATGACTGACGGAGAAGCAACCATTCAGGATAATAACAATGAATTCATATTAAAAAAAGGTGAAATGATTCTTTTCCACCCTAACAGCGTGCATGCCATATTGCCTAAAGACGGGAAACATATTTCTTTTGAAGGATTTAAAGTAGATATAAACAGAATGAATATAACTTCTGATTACTCGCCCAAGCTTCGAAGCATCTACAAATCCATCGAGCAAAAAAAGTTATGTTGCCATTATTCAGAAGATTTCTGTAAAAGTATCTTCGCCAAAGAAAT
>JAZQQI010000010.1:0-54718 GCA_045628965.1 Lachnospiraceae bacterium
GGAACGTCCCTCCTCAAGGTGAAGACGTACAATCTTCTTCTTAAATTCTGGTTCATAGTGTTGACTCATTGTAATATACCTCTTTCCTAATAGATTTTAACTTATTAGGTCAAGGTGTTACAACTAACTTATATCACAACATTTATTGATTCAAACACTGTTCTTATATTTTTATACTTAGATAAATTATTGGTGATAGTTCATTAATACTTGACTTATTGTTTTAATGGTGCAGTTAGAAAGGAAAGGAATAATTCCAATTGGAAATTTAAGATAATTGGATTATATGAAAAGAAAATGGATTTAGTAAGCGTAATTGTAGCAGTATATAATGCGGAAAAATATATTGAAAAGTGTGTTGATAGCATTCTGAGTCAAACATATGAAAATATAGAGGTAATATTAGTTGATGATGGTTCAACAGACAATAGCCCATTGTTGTGTGATAGATACGAAAGGAATGACTGTAGAGTACATGTTATTCATAAAATAAATGGTGGGCTGTGTGATGCAAGAAATACAGGAGTTAGGTATTCAAAGGGAAAGTATATTACCTTTGTGGATAATGATGATATTGTAAACAATGAATTTATTGAGACTCTTTATAATATTTGTGAAGAGTATAATTGTGATATTGCTATGTGTGATTATTTGATGACAAATGAAAAATCATCGTTATTACCACCGCAGCAAACATTTAGTGTGAAAGTTTATAATCAGAAAGAAATTTTTAAGGAATTTTTTAAAGAAAGCAATCTTGTGAGATTTTGGGTTTCGTGGGACAAGATGTACCGTAGAGAACTGTTTGATGAAATACAGTACCCAATAGGAAGAATTCATGATGATATGTTTACAACTCATAAACTGTTTGGGAAAGCAGAGAAGATAGCTGTCACTAATAAGTATTTGTATTATTATTTTCAGCGAGAGGGTAGTATAACAGGAAGAAATAATACGATTGAAGAAAGAATTGATGTTATTGAAGCAATTAAGGAGGAAGTTCTATTTCTAAAGGATAATGAATTTGATGATGAATATGCGTTTATGCTTTTGAAACTCTATCATATGGTGTGTACAGTTGTAAAAAATAGAGAAGAGTATGATGGCTATTTTGCGAAGAAAGAGCATTATGATAATGTTATGGATGAATTTGCTATTGAATCAGAAATAATTAAAAAAGAGTATATGGAACTTCCAACCATTGGCATGAAAAGTAAGATATTATCCATTGCATGCTGGTTATCTGCGGCAGAAAAAGAAAAGTATAAAAATATTTATGGCATTAAATTTCCAGATGGAACTAAACCTTTTTATGAATTTCCAAAGAGATATATTAGGAAAAATGAATTGATAGCAATTTATGGTGCGGGGACTGTGGGACAGTCGTTTTATGAACAAGTTACACAGACAGGATATTGTAGAGTGGCTGCATGGGTCGATAATGGATTTAAAAATTACATTAGAAATGGTCTACCTGTTCAGCCAATTGATGAATTGCTCAATTGTGAATACGACAAGATTGTTATTGCGGTACTAAATAGAAATATAGCATATGATATTGAGCGTAATTTGAAGGAGTGGGGAATTGAAGCGAGCAAGATTATTGCATTACCAGCAGCTGTTGAAAGAGCTGATAAGATGCTCTCGGAATTTAGAAATGATACTAACATCATTAAAAGCAGTAGCAATAAAAGAAGATTTTTTTTGTTAAATACGCCCGATCATGATAATTTGGGGGATCATCTATTAACATTAGGCGCGATTAGTTATTTAAATGATTATTTTCCAGAAGAAGAGGTTGTTGAAATTACAGGACGTCAATGGGATGCTTGTAGAGAAAGCATACTAACCAAGATAAGCCCAAAAGATGTCATTTTTATCGTAGGTGGGGGTTACATGGGAGATTTGTGGCCCGTTCAAGATAAAAGGGTAAAAGATATTATTGAGGCATTTATTTATAATCGTATTGTTTTTCTTCCACAAACCTTCTTTTATAAGAATAATAGTGTTGAAGAAATTGATTTCGATATTGAGTTTTATAAGAAAGTAAAAAAAGTATTATTTATTCATAGAGAAAAACAGTCATATAGTTTTTTTAAATCAAATATTGCACCTGAACATAGAAATGTATGTTTTCCAGATACAGCATTGTATCTGAATCAAAGACAACATTGTTTAAACCGGGAAGGTGGGCTGATTTGCTTAAGGCTGGACAAAGAGGCGCAGCATAATGATTTCCGGGAGAGGATATATGAAGATGTTAATCTGATTTGTCATAAGGTGGGTGTTATTGACACTGTTCTCCAAAAGAGCGTATTAAGAAGTGAAAGAGTAATTGAAGTGGATAAAATGCTTGGATTAATTTCTGGAGCAGAGATACTTATTACAGATAGATTACATGCGATGGTTATGGCAATAATTACAGGTACTCCATGTATTGCACTAGATAATTTAAGTAAAAAGGTCAGCGGTGTGTATGAATGGATTAAAGACTTGGATTATGTAAAATGTGTATCTGAAGATGAAATTAGTAAAGAATTAATTTGTGAGTTTATTTCCAAGAGAAAAAACAATTACGATAAGTCTATTGTTAAGCATCAGTTTGACTTGATGTATGAGACAATTATAGATTGGTTGGAATAAAGGAAGGTAATGTAATGAAGGAAAAAATCAAGCGGTTTATTGATTGTAATGTACCAACTCAAGTATGCAATCTAAAGTGCCCTTACTGCTATGTTGGGCAGGTTGATGGTTTTTCTGGAAAAATTAAAACTATAAATCATAGTCCAGAAGAGGTGCGAAAAGCTCTTAGTAGAACAAGAATGGGGGGGACTATTCTCATAAATTTCTGCGGAACAGGTGAAACTCTATTAGGTGAAGATATTCTTCCGATTGTTCTCGAAATTTTGAAAGAAGGACATTATGTGCAAATTGTTACAAATGGAACAATAACAAAAAGATTTGACGAGATAATTAAATGGAACAGGGAGTATTTGGATAGATTATTAATAAAGTTTTCGTATCATTATTCCGAATTTGTAAGATTGAATCTTTTGGATGTTTTTTTTGATAATGTTGTAAAGGTCAGGGATGCAGGCTGTTCAATTTCTGTTGAAATTACTTCTGGCGATGGGATGGTGGAATACATTGAAGAAATGAAAAAAGTTTGCATGGAGCGTTGTGGGGCTTTACCACATGTTACTGTTGCTCGAAATAACGCGGATCCTAATGAAAAACTCTTGACGAAGAAAACGGTTGACGACTATAGAAAAACATGGAGTTCTTTTGATTCGCCATTATTCGATGTAAAAATGGACTTATATGGACAGAAACGTTGTGAGTACTGTTATGCAGGAGAATGGACGTTCTACTTATATTTGTCTAATGGTGATTTAAAACAATGTTATAAGGGAGAAATCATCGATAATATTTTTGAAGATATTAATCGTCCCATAAGATTTAAGCCGATTGGGTTTAATTGCAAGGAGCCATACTGCTTCAACGGTCATGCATGGCTTACTTTAGGTAGTATACCTAGGTTAGATTTACCAAGATATTCGGAAGTAAGAGATAGACATGTTAAAAATGGTAAGGATTGGCTTTCGGAAAGGACTAAAGCTTTTATATCTCAAAAACTTGAGGATAATAATACAATATACACAGATATCTCTGAAAATCCTAAGGTGTTATTAGTAGGTGATAGCATAAGCAAGGGATATCGAGAATTTGTGAAAGAAAAGTTGGAGCCGAAGTGGCATGTGTTTTTTCCTGAGACGATAACAACTTTTTCAACATACTTTCTTAGATATATTCAAGAATTTGCTGAAGGAATGAAAATTGGGTCGAATGTTGATGTCGTGTATTTTAACACAGGGTTATGGGATGTCATACGAATCAATGGGGACGATCCATTGATAGGTAGTGATGTATATAAAAATAATATGGAAAGAATTGTTATGCGTTTGAAATATATATTTCCAAATGCAAAGCTGATATTTGCTACTACAACTATCGTAAACGAGGCTGATGGTGACTTTTCTTTCTTTCGATTAAATAATGACATTCTAAATTATAACGATATTGCAATAGAAGTAATGAAGGCAAATGATGTACTAGTTCACGATCTCAGTCATTTTGCATATGATAATTTAAAAAATGAATATGTTGACTTTACGCATTTTACAGAAGAGGGATATTTGCAAATTGCAGAGGAAGTAGTTGGCTTTATAAATAATAGTGGATTTGAACGAAAGAAAATATACAATATTGAAGATAGGGTAGAAAATGTAAAATATGCAAACGATTTAAGCTTATTAAATTATAAGCGAATAGTCGTATACGGAGCAGGTGATTACGGGGAAAAAGTAATTGAAGAATTAAAAAAAGTAGATATTATACCTTCTTTTATTTGTGACAAGAACAAAGTTAAGCAGGGGAATTTTCTATATGATATAGAAATAATTTCACCAGAAAAATATATTTGTAATTATATGGATATAGATAAAGATGTGGTTATTATTGCAATAAAAAATGCAAATGGAATTCGCGAAGTTATTGAAAATTTTAATGGTATATGTGGTATTTCACTATGCACTTATAAGATATTGGGTATAAGTTAAAATGAAATGTATAGATGATTGCAAAAAAATATATATTATGGATGATGAATTGAGATTGAAATATTGGGATAAGTTGGGAAATCCTATTGTAGAACATAATAAATCTGATTTTAAGATTTTTTATGCTAATGACATAGAAGGGGATTCTAACTTATATTATTTATATGAATATTCAGACAACATTCAATTAATCACAGATAATCCTCAATATCCAAGCATGTTAAACTATGTAAAAACAGGAATACTAACAGAAGAAGAGATGATTCAGGCTCTTTTATACAAGTAGGTGCATTGTGGAAAAGAAGTTATATGGGGAGATGGTTACTAATCTTGCTGAGATTAATAGA
Source organism: Lachnospiraceae bacterium (assembly GCA_045628965.1). Lineage (GTDB taxonomy): Bacteria > Bacillota > Clostridia > Lachnospirales > Lachnospiraceae > UBA3766. The sequence continues at coordinate 4,967 of JAZQQI010000010.1, forward strand.
ACATCAGATTTATCAATAAAAAAAATATTCCTTTTTGGTCATTGCAATGCAACCTTAGAATTAATTGATCTTCTTGAAAGCAAAGGACTAAAGGCTACGGCAATTTTAGATAATAGCGATGTTAAGCAGGGACAGGTGTACAAAGGGGCAGTTGTTGTTTATCCGGCAAAGATAAATGAACTTGCAGGAGATAATCCTAAAGATGATTCAATTGTCCTAATTACTTCGCGATTCTACGCATCCATGTTAAAGCAACTTCGAGAATTAGGCTATGAAGGTCCTGTTAGAAAGCTTATTGATTATAATACATATGCAGAATATTCACTGTCAGAAGATACTATTGCAAGGATGACGGCAAGAGAGAAACACGGTGAAGAACTATTAAATGCTTTATCCAATAAATATCAGAAATATTTCAAGACTTTTTGTCCATTTAATGCACTGGGTGATGTTTACTTGGCTATGTCCTATTGGGATAAGTTTGCGGCGAATAGGAACATTGATAATGTTGTTTTTTGTGTTCCGAGTCGTGTCCTTTCGGATGTAATACATATGTTTGGTGATTATCCGGTGGAGGTTTATGAGCAAAAAGAGCTTGATGCCATGATTCAGGCAGCGCTTTATACCCGGGATGAGAATTCGTTCATAGCTCATCAGGACAGACCGTATGTAATTAATTTATCCAAAGCACTCTACATTAAGAAGATACCATTGGAACAGATTTATTGTTGCGGTGTATATGGTTTGCCGGTAGGCACGGAGCCTACAAAGCCAAACTCCAATATGACGGAATACAAGGGAATCGATACGATTCCGGAAGGTAAAGCGGTTATATTCTCACCGTACGCCAAATCGGTAATAGCCATAGATTCAATCGTTTGGGAGAGGGCGGTTGAGTATTACAATAATCAAGGATATAAGTGTTATACCAATGTTGTTGGGGATGAAGTTCCGCTTAAGGGGACAGAAGCAATTTCACCTACGTTGTTAGAGATGAAATCTGTCGTTGAACGAGCAGGAACTTTTATTGGAATAAGAAGCGGTCTTTGCGACATAATACGTGAGACAAAGGCAAAAAAAATAGCGCTATATCCGGATTATATTTATTGCGATACAAAATGGAAAGCTATAGAAATGTACTGGATTAACCAGTTTGATTACAATTTGCTTGCAACGGAGGAGATAAAATGGGAGACACTTTAGTATTGTCGACGCTTCCCAAAACATGGGTGTTTGATTTAGATGGCACTATTCTCAAGCATAATGGATATAAAATTGATGGAATAGATACGGTGCTTCCGGGAATAAAGGAATATTTTGAGTCAATTCCATCGGAAGATAAAATTGTGATTTTCACCTCCAGAACAGATGAGTATAAACAGATGACTCTTGATTTTTTAAAAAAAATGGGAATCAGATATGATGAAATTCTATTCAATATGCCTATGGGCGAGAGAATAATTGTAAATGACAGAAAGCCATCCGGACTTGATATGTCGGTTGCTATAAATATCGACAGAGATAAAGCAAAATTTCCAACAATTGTCAGAGTTAAATAGATATTGAAAGGTTTTTGAATGAATAATAAATACGATTACTTAATAGTCGGCGCCGGTCTATACGGTGCAACTTTTGCAAGACTTGCGACAGATTCCGGTAAAAAGGTTCTTGTAATCGATAAAAGAAATCATATAGCAGGCAACGTATATACAGAAGAGATTGAGAAAATCAATGTCCATATGTACGGTGCCCATATTTTTCATACAAATAACAAGGAAGTGTGGGACTTTGTTAACAGATTTGCTGACTTTAACAGATTTACAAACAGTCCTGTGGCAAATTATAAGGGCGAATTGTATTCGCTCCCTTTTAACATGTATACATTTAACAAAATGTGGGGCGTTACGACTCCAAAAGAGGCGGAAGAGATAATCGAAAAGCAAAGAAAAGAAGCCGGAATCACAGAACCCAAGAACCTTGAAGAGCAGGCAATTTCTCTTGTTGGAAAAGACATTTTTGAAAAGCTTGTCAAAGGCTATACAAAGAAACAATGGGGAAGAGACTGCAAGGAACTGCCGCCGTTTATCATTAAGCGCTTGCCGGTGAGGTTTACGTATGACAATAATTACTTCAATGCACTTTATCAGGGAATTCCGGTAGGCGGTTATACAAAAATGGTAAAAAATATGCTTGAGGGCATAGAAGTAAGGCTTGGAGTCGATTATATCGAAGAAAAGGCAGAGTATGATGAGATGGCAGAACGGGTATTATATACCGGACCGATAGACGCATATTTCGGATATAAGCTGGGGGCTTTAAAATATCGTTCCGTAAGATTTGAAAACGAAGTGCTTGATATTTCAAACTATCAAGGGAATGCAGCCGTGAATTATACCGACAGCGAGACACCTTGGACAAGGATTATCGAACATAAATGGTTTGAATTCGGCAAAGATTCCGAAGGAAATGATATTCCCAAAACCGTGATAAGCCGCGAGTATTCGTCGGAATGGAAAGAGGGGGACGAGCCTTATTATCCCGTAAACGACGAAGAAAATACGAAATTGTACGAAGAATACAGAAAACTTGCGGAGAATGAAAAGAAGGTAATTTTCGGAGGAAGACTCGGAGAATATAAGTATTACGATATGGATGCGGTAATTGCATCTGCGATTGAAAAAACAAACGCAATGCTACGTGTGAGTGAAATATAAAACAAAAACGGCATGAAAGTGTATATGAATAACGGAAAATACAACATAAATGCATTTACAAAGAAACAAATCCCAATAAAGAAACGGAGCAAAGAATGACAACTGCAATTCTTCTTTCAGGCGGAACGGGCACAAGAATCGGCGGACCGATTCCCAAACAATATATTGAGGTAAACGGCCAGAGAATTATAGATTATTCTTTGGAAGTTTTCGGGTTTTGCAATAAGATTGATTCTTTTTGCATAGTTGCCGACGGCAAATGGCAGCAGACTATTCTTGATGAAATGGAAGACGATCAAAAGGCCAAGTTTATCGGTTTTGCGTCACCGGGAGAGAACAGGCAGTTATCGATTTTTAGCGGAATGAATTTTATAAAAGAGTATTTCGACGAAATTTCCGATGACGATATTGTTATGATTCATGATGCGGCAAGACCGAATATTACGGCTGAAATGATTGAAAAATACGTTGATGCCATAAATAATCACGAGGGGGTTCTCCCGGTTCTTCCGATGAAGGATACCGTATATATGAGCGAAGACGGAAAATCCGTGTCATCTCTTGTCGACAGAACAAAGATTTATGCCGGTCAGGCTCCGGAACTTTTTCTTTTTAATAAGTATTTAAAAGCAAACGAGATGCTTTTTCCTGACAAAATCAAAACGATTCACGGTTCGACCGAACCTGCAATAATGGCGGGTATGGATGTTATAATGGTTGAAGGCGATGAGGACAATATAAAGATTACGACAATGGAAGACCTTCATAGGTTTATGGGATAAAAAGGATAAAAGATAAATGAAAGCATACGTGTTACGCGGAATAAACAATATCAATTTAGAGGAAGTGCCAAAGCCTGTACCAAAAGCCGGAGAGGCTCTTATACGTGTGGCTTCCGCAGGCATATGCGGATCTGATATTCCAAGGATTTACAAAACGGGAGCGCATGTGCACCCGATAATTCCGGGACATGAATTTGCGGGTCTGGTTGAGAGCGTAGGCAGCGGCGATGATGAGAAATGGGTCGGCAAAAGAGTTGGAGTATTCCCGCTAATTCCGTGCAAAACATGCCCGGAATGCCTTGATAAGAAATATGAAATGTGTCGTAATTACAATTATCTCGGATCAAGGTGCGACGGAGCGTTTGCCGAATATGTTACCGTTCCTGTATGGAATCTTATAGAACTTCCGGAAGAAGTGAATCTGCAGACGGCAGCAATGCTGGAACCGCTTGCGGTCGGAACCCATGCGATTAGAGGATTTTTATCGGACAGTATTAAACGTGATGAACCGATTCTTATTTGGGGAATAGGCACGATAGGGTTGATGATTACATCTATATTAAAGGCCGAGGGATTTTGCAATATATTTTTGGTGGGAAGCAAAGAATATCAAAGAAATGTGGCAACAGAAGAAATAGGTATAGAAGGGTCACACGTTTTTGATATAATATCGGACGAAAATGCAGAAAGCATTTTGAAAATGACAGAAGGACGCGGTTTTTCGTACGTATTTGAGTGCGTCGGAAAAAGTGAGACTTTTGAAAAGGCTGTTGAATATGCCGCACCTTCCGGACATGTAATGCTTGTGGGTAACCCATATTCGGATATGACGCTTAAAAGAAGCATATATTGGAAAATTCTCAGAAATCAACTGACTGTAAAAGGCACATGGAATTCATCATATACAAAAGAAACGACGGATGATTGGCAATACGTTCTAGGGTTAATAAAGGATGGAAAGTTGGAAACGGATTGGATGATAAGTCATAAATTTGATATGGACGGCCTTATGCACGGATTCGAATTGATGAGAGACAAGTCGGAAGATTACATTAAATGTATGTTGGTTACAACTTAAGATTAGCAGTAAATTTTTGAATAGTATGATTTGGGAATTATATTTTTGTACTCAAGAGGAAAGTTAAAAACGTAAAATCCGTTGATAAATTTGAATTTGAATTAAATTTTCTTTGTTTGACATATATTTGACAAGAAGGTATAATTTTCAGTTGAAAGTTTTTGGGCTTTATGAATAAAATGATGTATGAACCAATAAAACAGGAGTATTTCATGAATAGATTCAAGAAATTATTTGTGATTTTGTCAGTAGCTGCGACAGCAATGCTTTGTGCCTGTTCAGGCAAGGAAGCAACGACGGAAGTAAGATATTTTGTCGACGGAACGGAGACCAAGACGGCTCCGGACAAGAATTTTTACGAAGCCGTTGATATCAAATCGAACAGCAAGGATGCGGTAATTGTTTGGGACTGCGCAACTTGGGATTTGCAGGCTTCCAATATTGAAGGAACCGTTAAAGTCGAGGTGTATTTCGAGTATCAGAAGAGTCCCGTTACTGTGGACGGAATAGGATTTGATACTCTTCAGGAAGCATTTAATTATGCGGGAACGAATCCCAAAAGAGTGTATATTACAAGAGATTTGGACGACTACGGAAAGACTGCGGTAGGAAGTGATATCAATCTTGAACTCGGCGGTTTTACGATTGACGGAAAAGGCAATAACACGGTTACCAATAACGGCAAAATGACGATTTTTGGAAACGGCACGATTACTAATACCGTTGACGGTGATTATTCGAAGTCGATTGTCAATTACGGCGAGTTGACGCTTCAGGGCGTAACGGTATCAAACTCGACGAATTCGGTTTGCATATGGAATTCGGAGAACGGACAGAGCGTCTTGACGTTGAAGGATTCTAAGGTTTCTCATTCGGTTTCGTCGGTAATGACGGTTGTTAATTCCGGTACAATGGAAATCGTGAGCGGATCGATAACGGGATGCGGAGATTCTTTCCATCCTACCGTATATAATAACAGAAGCGGTTCGGTGTTAACGCTTACCGGCGGAGACATAAGCAATTCGGCTGACGGATATTCGATTTATAATGAATCGGGAGTAATTAATATTGGGGCAACGACATATGGTGAGTCATACAATATGCCGGATGCCGAATAAAAGGTTATAGCAATGAAAAAGTTTTTGTTGGACATGGTTCATAATGAGGTGCTTATGTCTGCAATCTGCAGCTGGGCTCTCGCACAAATAATAAAGACAATCATTCATCTCAAAATGACTAAGAAATTTGTACCCGAAAGGTTGATAGGCTCGGGCGGTATGCCCAGTTGCCATTCGGCTGCGGTATGTGCTCTTACGACGGCTTTGATAATTAACGAAGGCATCGGTTCGTATTACGTTGCAATCGCGGGACTTTTGGCTATAGTTGTTATGTATGACGCTACCGGAGTAAGAAGAGAGACCGGTAATCAGGCAAAGGTTTTGAATGAGCTCATTGATTTGTTTAAGAAAAAAGGCTCTGAGATTTCAAACGACGATAAACTGAAAGAATTTGTCGGACACACACCTTTGCAGGTTCTGGCAGGTGCGGCACTCGGTATTGCATTTGCGTGTCTTTACTGCTTGGTATTGGTGAAATAGCATTCATCGGGGACGGTTCTAATGTACATTAGAACCGTCCCCGATATTCTTTTTTTTGTGGATAGAATATGGACATTGTGATATAATACACTTAATTATGTAATGATATCATGGGTTTGTAGTATATACCCATGAATGTGAAGAGTAACAGTCGGATGAAAAACGAAAAAAATAAACCGAAAAACATAAATAAATCCATGCTTTTATCAGTGTTGTTTGTTGCATCTGCGGCAATGGTATCCCTTGCGATTATGGCAATCAAGTGGATAGGTGAGGGGTATGTTGCATTTCCCGGCATCAAATGGAATGATGAGGCGGCATATATCAAGTTGATTCAGACATATTCTGACTTCTTTTCGCCGAAAGGTTATTGGGGATTCGACGGTAATCATGCCATAGTCGGAACCGGCTCGGCATGGAGCGTTGCAATACTTGCGCCGTATGCGATATTCGGCAAAATCTTTCCGGTAGGCAATTCGTTCGTATACTTTTGCAACATGTTTTACATTTCGCTTGCAAACGCGATTTTGCTTATCCTTGTAAAACCTTCGGATATAACGAAGATTAAGATGATTCTGGCGGAACTGACGGGTAGTGTATTTATTCTGTACCTTAACACGAACATGTCCGAGATATTCAGATTCGCGCTTGCCGTTGTTTTGGTCGGATTGCTGTACAAAGTATATTTTGAAGAATGCCCCAAAGTGCTCAAGTATGTTGTGACGCCGATTTTTATTCTGTACACGATTCAGGTTTATACATTTTTCGCGTTTTGCGTTCCGATTTACGTATTTGCGATTACAAAAAAGACAAAACTTTGGAAGAGAATACTTATTGCCGTCATGGCTATGGGGATAACGGCCGGCGGAAGTTATTTCCTTTTGCACCTTATTTCGAGCAATTACAACATAGCCAAAACCGAAAGCCTTCTTGCCGCTATAAAAAGCGGAAATATTCTGAAAGCCGCAAGAAGCTTCGCAGGAATGACAAAGGACGGGCTTTTGGGAATAATTAACCTGTTTTATACGGCGTATTCGAACGGAATATACGTATTTCATCTGATGATTTCCCTGCTTTTGACGGTGGCGGGATTAAGGCTGTTTTTCTCTAAAAAATCGGATGAGAAAGACAAGGCAATAGGGCTTATCGTCGCATACGCGATTTTGATTTTCTTTTTCATGTATATGACGCTTTATACGATAGTACCGGATACGTTTATGCGCGGCACGGAAATAATTGTCGTATTTTCGCTCATGTTTATGACATTGACATCGGATAAATTGCTGGCGTGGGCGATAATAGTATGCAATGCGACAGGTCTTTTGTTTTTGCCCATGAACCTTAAGACATTCCAAGGCGTCGAAAGGTATTACACAAAAGCAGAACAAAAAGAGTGGAAGGAACTTTCCGAGACTTTTAGCGATGTATTTGTTTTGGATGAAAATGCGGATACATGGGATAACACAATCGTGATGTTTACAATGGAACCCAAGGCAATAGCTGCCGTACCGAGCGGTTTCGGAGTGAATTTTATCCTTAACGGAATATACGACGGAAACGAAGCCGGATATCTTTTGTTTACTAAGCATGAAATAAGAAGATCGGACTGGATAGAAACGGATTATTCGGATATTCTTCAAAATTTTGAACCGCAACTTTTGGCTTCTTATTACCTGTATTATGAAGACGACGAATATGCGGTATACAAAAAGGTCGATTGACGAGGTTAAATATGAGCGAAAAGGTCAGCGTTGTCATCCCGGTTCACAATGCGGAGAAGTATATCGAAGCAACCGCGGAATGCGTATTAAATCAAACATATGACAATATCGAACTTATTCTTGTCGAAAACGGCTCGGAAGACGGAACAAAAGATATTTTGCAAAAAATGTCCGATTCAAGAATTCAGGTCATCTGCCTCGAAGAGAAATCCAATGCGGCCGCCGCAAGAAACACTGGCGTAAAAAAAGCTTTAGGGGATTATATCGCATATATAGATGCAGACGATTTGTGGAGTTGCGACAAATTGGAAAAGCAAATTGCTTTTATGAAAGAAAAAAAGGCCGCATTTTGCTTTACAGGGTACGAATTCGGAGACGAATTTGCGAATCCGACGGGTAAAATAGTCAGGGTTCCTGAAGAAATAACATACGAACAGGCTTTAAGAAATACGACTATTTTTACGTCTACCGTTTGCTTTGACATGAGAATTCTTTCGAAAGAACAAATCATGATGCCTGAGATAAAAAGCGAAGATACGGCACTTTGGTGGAAACTTTTGAGACAGGGCGTAAAGGCTTACGGCTTAAACGAAAATCTTGTAACCTACAGAAGACCCGCCAATTCTTTGTCGTCGAACAAAATCGAAGCAATACGAAGAATTTGGTATTTATACAGAAAACAGGAAAAATTAAACCTTATAAAAAGCTCAATTTGTTTTGTCGGCTGGGCAATAAGAGCCGTCAAAAGAAGAGTTTAGGATACGGAGTATTATATGAAACGAATGGAATCAATCAAAAGACTTGTCGTACTGGAGCTGACGGGTTTCGGACAGCTCGTAATGATTGCGGCTTACGGTGTTTTGTGGTTTATGTACTATAAGCAGGTAATAAGTTCGACGTTCTATATCAAAGGAGATATTCTTGTGATAGCCGTATATGCGGTACTTCTGACGTTTTTCAATTCGACGTACGGAGGAACCAAAATCGGATATCTTAAAGCAATAGACGTATTTTTGGCGCAGGTATTCAGTATTCTTGCGACAAACTTTCTAACATATGCGATTCTGGCATTGATGAACGCGAAGCTTGTTGAATGGAAGCCTATGGTTGCGATTACCGGCGCGGAGATTGTTTTTTCGCTAATATGGGTACCTTTGGCCGATGCGATATACAGAGCGGTTTTTCCTCCGAGAGACCTGCTTCTTGTCTACGGCGAAAGACCTTATGACGATATTGTAAGAAAGTTCAACACGAGAAAAGACAGATTTAACATTGCAGACAAGATAGACATAAAAGAAGGCTACGATGCGGTATCTCAAAAAATCAATCAGCGTTTCGACGGCGTTATTCTTTGGGATATCCCGACGACCGACAGAAATTATTTTATCAAGTACTGTTACGCCAGATCGATACGTGTATACATGATGCCCAAAATCCCCGATGTTATCATTATGGGTGCGGACAAGATGCATCTTTTCGATACGCCGATTCTTTTGACGAGAGAGTATGCGTTAAGGGTTGAACAGCGTGCGATAAAAAGAGCCATCGATATTGTCTGTTCACTTATTCTTATCGTGCTCACGTTCCCGATAATGGTTGTTACCGCAATCATTATAAAAGTATCAGACGGCGGACCGATTTTTTACAAACAGGTTCGTGTAACGTTGAATGATAAGCAGTTTAAAATTATCAAATTCAGATCCATGAAGGTGGATGCGGAAGCGGACGGAAAAGCGAGACTTGCTTCGAAGGAAGATGACAGAATCACAGGCTTTGGCAAATTCATAAGAAAAGTCAGAATTGATGAATTGCCCCAGCTTTTCAATATTTTGAAGGGAGATATGTCATTTATCGGACCACGTCCGGAACGTCCTGAAATTATAGAACAGTATGTTCGTGAAATGCCGGAATTCGCGTTCAGAACGAGGGTTAAGGCGGGACTTGCCGGATATGCGCAGGTTTACGGTAAGTACAACACTACTCCTTACGACAAACTTAAACTTGATTTGACATATATTGAGGGCTATTCTACGTGGCTTGACATAAAGCTTATGCTTTTGACACTTAAGGTTTTGATAAGCCCGGATGCAACGGAAGGTGTGGAAAAGAATCAGACGACGGCCTTAAAGGCGGAGGAAAATGAAGATGAAAGCAGCGTACGGTAAAGAACCGATGGATTTCAGATTAATGGTTTTGATTTCTTTGAGAAGAGCCAGATGGGTAATTTATGGGACATGTATAGGTGCGATTCTTTTCGGAGGAATTTATTATCTTAGTCAAAACGTGTTTAACAAAGAGGCGGTATATTCGGCGTCTTCCGACATATATATCGAATATTCCGATGAAATAGAAATGAATGAATCGTATATCAATATGCAGACGTGGGCAAGCCTTGTTCATAACGATATTGTGACGGAATATGCAAAAGAAGAACTTACGGGAGACTATACAAGAGAACAACTTGATTCGATGGTTGAGGCAACACTTCTTACGAGCAACCAGATTGTAACGGTTACTGCCGAGTCGACTGACCCTATTGAGGCAAAAGAATTGGCCAATGTGTTTGCGAATGCGATTTGCCGATTTGCGCCGGAAATGAAGGAAGTGGAATCTTCAAAGATATTTAAAACTGCTTATACTTACGAGAAAGTCGGTTTTGAAGACAGAACGTGGGCAATGATATTGACGGGACTTGTATTTGGGTTTGTTTTATCCTTGCTCGGACTTCTTTTCTATTTTGCAATAGACGATTCGGTTCATGTGCCCGGAGTCATTGAGACAAGATATCATATTCCGGCAATGGGAATTACCACCGACAACATGCGAAAACTTAACATGGAGGCGGGAGACAGCTACCTCGGAAACATGACGAAGCGAAACCGAAAGAAAACTGAGTTTTACAGACAGTGGCTTTCCGTTAATTATGTGAAACTTACCAAAGGAATGAAACGAATCGCCGTTGTGGGAACATCGCTCGGAAGCAATACCGATTACGTGAGCAATCTTATGAATCTTCAGCTTAAGGACTTGCGTGAAAAGGAAATATATGATTTGGACAGAAACATTCTCAAAAAAGAAGATGCATTTTTCTCGGCAGACGATTATGAACTTGCGTTTCTCGAATCAGTTAATCAGAATCCCGAGGCGGCGGTAATGGCGGCAAAATACGACGGAGTAATCGTACTTATCAAAGCGTCCGATCATAACGGTAAGCTTATTGAGAGGGCACTTGATATTTTGAGAATTCAGGAAGCTAATGTAATAGGAGCGATTCTTTACGATACAAATGCTTCCCTGATTAAGCAATATGTTTTTTCGCCGTTTTCATCGTCAACCAAGAAGTTGAAAGAGGATATTTACAATGCGCGTAACGCTTCTGATATCGTCTCTTAATCAAAACATCGACGATCTTTTGACCAAAATGAATATAGCATCGAATGCCGTCATTGTGAATCAGTGCGATACAAACGATATTTGCAAAAAGAGCTTCGATTTCGGCGAAGTTACCGTGATTTCATCGAATGAACGCGGTGTGGGATTAAGCCGAAACATGTGTATAGACAATTCTTTCGGAGATATCGTTTTGTTCGGAGACGAAGATATTGTGTACGATTCGGACTATGAAGAAAAAGTGGTAAATGAATTCCTCAATCACCCCGAAGCGGAAATGATAATGGTGAACGTTGCGGTATGCGAGGAAAGACGCACTTACGAAAATACCGAATTCAAAAAGCTTTCGAGGTTTAACATCGGAAGATATCCGGCATACAGCATAGCCGTTAAAAGAGATGTTCTTATCGATAAAAAGCTTAGGTATTCACCGCTTTTCGGAGGCGGCGCCAAGTATTCGAACGGAGAAGATTCTCTGTTTTTGAAAGAAGCGTACGACAAAAAAGTCAAAATGTATGCTTCGAACGTGTTTGTCGGCAAAGAAGTGCCGAGGGAATCGACATGGTTTAAGGGATACACCGAAAAATTCTTTTTTGACAGAGGCGTTTTGTTCGCCTTTCTTTACGGACGGTCAGCATGGATATGGAGGATTCGTTTTGTTTTGACAAAGAAAGAAATGTTTCGAGGAACGATAAAAAGAAAAGAAGCCAACAGGCTTATGAAACAGGGAATAAAGATGGGCAAAATCGAAAAAGCGAAGGTGGTTTAATGGCTGTATATCTTGTGCTTGCCGCCGTAACATGCGGGCTGGCTTGCCTTGTGGACAAAGAGAATATCAGACAAAACGATGCGTTTGTTTCGAGAGGATATTATAAGAACAGAATGATTTATCTTATGATATTTTTTCTCCTTTTTGCCATATCCGCCGGAAGAATAGCGGTCGGAGGAGATTATTGGAATTACACCTCGATTTTTAACCTTTTGGCGCAAAACAGAGACAAAGGCGTGGCTACCGAGTTCGGGTTTAATCTTCTTGTAAAGATTATTCAGCACGCTATCGGTTCCGACGGAAAGAAATACATCGCTATATTTGCGGTTGTGGCTTTTGTGACGATTTTCTTTTTCATGAAGGCCTTGGAGGAATTAAGCGATAATTATGCAATGTCGTTTTTCTTATTCATGGTGCTCGGATATTATGCTTCGAGCTTCAATTCGATAAGAAACTATCTTGCTTTCGCGGTTGCGCTTTATTCAGTCAGCTGCCTTTTCAAGAAGGAATACACCAAATTTGTCGTATTGGTGCTTGTTGCATCGACGTTTCACATATCGATTCTTCTGGTGCTTTTGGCATATCCTCTCGGCAAAATCAAATGGAAGCCGTGGGTATTTGCGCTTCTCGGCGCGGGATGTCTGTTTGTGCTTTGCTTTCCGGGAATATGCAAATCCCTGGTTTTTATGATTTATCCGCAGTATGAAGGCACGATATACGATACGGCAACGATAAGCGTTACAAATATTGCAAGATGTGTCGGAACGATACTTTTGTCCGCGCTTTTATACAAAAGAGCGATTAAGGGAGACGAAAAATACACGTTTTGTTTCAAAATGAACATTTTCGCAACCATAGTGTATTGCTTCTGTTCGTTTCTTCCGATAGTGTCGAGAGTCGGCTACTATTTTAATATTTTTCAGATAATTCTGATTCCGAGACTTATAGATTCAATGCCGAAGAAATGGATGAGAATCGCATCAACGGTTGCACTTGTGCTTCTGGGTGTCGGGTATTACGTATATTTTTTGAACGGCAGCAGGTACGACAATACAAGACTTGTTCCGTATTTTAACTGGGTTACGAATTAGAGGATATATGAGATTCAGCGTGATTACGGTATGCTTCAATGCCGGCGATAAATTAAAAAATACTGTGGAAAATATACTTAGGCAGACGGAGAGCGATTTTGAACTGATTATAAAAGACGGCGGTTCATCTGACGGTTCGCTTGACAAAATTCCTTCGGATTCGCGAATCAAAGTTTACGCGGAAAAGGACAAGGGAATTTACGATGCCATGAATGAGGCCGTCAAAAAGGCCGAAGGCGATTACGTGATTTTTATGAACTGTGGCGATATGTTTGCAAATGATGATGTATTAAAGGATGCGAAAAGAGTAATCGCTGAAAATCCCGAAAGACGAATATACTATGGCGATGCTTTCTTTTGCAAAGCGGGCGAAGTAATCACTCAGCCTTCGGAGATTACGGAATCGGTTTGCTACAGACATATGCCGAATCATCAGTCGTGTTTTTTTGACAGGCATTTGTGGGATGACGACGGTTTTGATTTAAAGTACAAAATCCGCGCCGATTACGATTTTTTCCTTCGTGCGTTTTTTGTCAAAAACATAAGCCCCTGCTACTTGGGTATTACCGTTGCGGCATACGAAGGCGGAGGCTATTCGGAGACAAAAGAAAATCGTGAACTCGACAGGGCGGAACACAGAGAAATCTGTGTCAAATACATGGGTGTGAAAAGAGCAAATCACTACAGAAGGATAATGCGTATCACACTTCAGCCTTTACGGACAAAAATTGCGCAGACAAGCGCTTTTGCAGGCACTTACGACAGAATCAAAAAGACTATTTACAAAAGAGGACGCTGATGAGAGTTTTGTGGGTATGCAATCGGGCAATTCCGGTTGTTGCAAAACATATAAATATAGAATGCGGAAACAAGGAAGGGTGGCTCACCGGTCTTTCCGAAAAACTTCTCTCGGAAAAAGTCGAAGATTTGAAACTCGGAATCTGCTTTCCTTTGAATGACAGACCGAATTTGAAAAAAGAATGCGAGGTTACGGCATATACATTTTTTGAGGACTGTGTCAATTTCGAAAAATATGACCCCTCGACAGAAGAGAGATTTAAAGAAATATATGACGACTTTAAGCCCGATGTTATTCATATATTCGGAACGGAGAATGCGCACACGTTGGCGGCCTGCAGGGCATGCGAAGACAAATCGAAGCTTCTGGTGGGAATTCAGGGCCTTTGCAGTGTATACGCAGAGCATTATTATGACGGACTTGCGGAAAGAATCATTAACGAAAATACGCTTCGCGATTTTTTGAAAAAAGACAATATTTCAAAGCAGCATGATAAATTCGTCAAAAGAGGAGAGCATGAAATCGAAGCGCTTTCTCTTACGGGCAACGTAACCGGAAGAACCGATTGGGATAGACATTACTCCGAAAAATTTGCAAAAAAAGCGAAATATCATTTCATGAACGAGACGTTGAGATCGAATTTTTACAGCGGAGAATGGAAGTATGAAAAATGTGAGAAATACTCGATTTTCGTAAGTCAGGGAGACTATCCGATAAAAGGACTTCATGTTCTTTTGGAGGCGTTTCCGTCGGTGCTTGAGCGTTTTGAAGAGGCTAAAATTTATGTTTCCGGTCAGAGAATAACGGGTGAAGAGAGCCTGAAAAGACGGATTCTTATCGGAAGATACGGTAAGTACATAAGAGAACTAATAAAGAAGGGAAATCTTTCCGATAAAGTGGTTTTCCTCGGAAGTCTTTACGCCGAAGAAATGAAAAAAAGATATCTTTCCTCGAACGTTTTCGTTTCACCTTCAATGATGGAGAATTCTCCGAATTCCGTGGGTGAAGCAATGCTTCTCGGAATGCCTCTGGTATCGAGCGACGTGGGCGGCGTAAAAAATCTTTTTGACAACGAAACGGAAGGATTCATATATCCTTCGCTTGACGTTAATGCGCTTTCAGATTCGATTTGCAAAGTTTTTTCGATGAACGGAAGCGAAGAACAAAAGAATATGGGAAAGGCGGCTTCGAGGCATGCGAGAATTACACACAATCCCGACACGAATTACAAGCGCCTTTTGGAAATATACGAAGAGATAGCGACGAAATAATATGACGGTAACATTTGTATCAAATTATATAAATCATCATCAGATTCCCATAAGTAACGAGTTGTACCAAAAACTCGGCGACTCTTATTCGTTCATTCAAACGGAACCGATGGAGGAAGAAAGAGTAAAAATGGGATGGGATAAGGCATTCGGCGAGATTGCGTATCTCAAAAAATACTACGAAAACGAAGAAGAATGTCAGAGGCTTATAGACGAAAGCGACGTTGTGATTTTCGGCGGAACGGAAAGAGAAGAACTTATCGCCCAAAGACTTGAACAAAAAAAGCCTGTAATAAGGTACTCGGAAAGACTTTACAAAAACGGTCAGTGGAAATGCGTATCTCCGAGAGGTTTGAAGAAGAAATATCACGACCATACAAGACATTCCGACGACCCCGTATTTCTTCTCTGCTCGGGCGGATATGTTGCGGATGATTTCAACATAATAAAAGCTTACGGAGGAAAACGCTTCAATTGGGGATATTTTCCTGAATTTATCGAGTATTCCGAAGAAGAGAGAAAAGAAAGAAGAGATACAAGAAGAAGCCATGACAGACTTGAACTTCTCTGGGTCGGAAGACTGATAGACTGGAAACATCCGGAAGAATGTATTGCAGTGGCAAAATATCTTGAAAAGACAGGGAAACCCTACAGGATTACAATTGTCGGCGACGGAGATATGCGGGCGGTACTCGAGGACAAAGCAAGAAAAAGCGGTGTGGCCGACAAAATCGTTTTTGCGGGCAATCTTTATTCAAATGAAGTCCGGGAAAAGATGAATGACGCGGATATATTCCTTTTTACCAGTGATTACAAGGAAGGCTGGGGAGCGGTGTTAAACGAAGCCATGAATGCCGGATGCGCTATTATCGCATCACATGCGGCAGGCGCGGTGCCCACACTTATCAAACATAGACAGAACGGTCTTATATACGCTTCGGGAAAGAGTCGCAAATTGTGCTCGCTTCTCAAAGAATTGGAAGACAATCAGAAGTGGAGACTTTTTCTTGGCGAGTCGGCGTATGAGACATTGTCGGAAGAATGGAATCATGTTACTGCTGCGGAAAGGCTTTTGGGCATTTGCGAGGACATAGAAAAAGGCGAAATTCATTTTGCACAATCCGGACCGCTCAGCGAGGCAAAAGTGATAAATCAAAGAAAGATGTATAAATATCTGGTCGGAGGCGAATGATGAAAAACCTCGTATCGGTGGTGTTGCCGGTATACAATTCAAGTGCATATTTGCGAAGATGCATGGATGCCATTCTTTCGCAGAGTTATTCGAATTTGGATGTTGTCTGCGTTAACGACGGTTCGAGTGACGATTCGCTTTCAATCCTTCGTGAATACGAGAAAAAGGATTCGAGAGTTCGCGTATTCGACAAGCAAAACGGAGGTTCTTCATCGGCAAGAAATCTGGGTATAAAAGAAGCGAAAGGAGACTATATTTCCTTTTGTGATTCCGACGATTACTTCGAGCCTGATATTCTTGAGAATCTTTCAAAGGTCTTCGATGAATATGAAGATGCAAAAATTGCACAGTGCATGGCTGTTTGCCGAAACGAAGACGCATCGCTTTTTTCGGGCCCATTAAAAGACAGCGGAAAAATCGTACCCGAAACAAAGGAAGAATATTTAAGAGAACTACTTTTGCATCTCGGTGATTCCTCGTTTTGCACGAAGATGATAAAAGCGGATTTGATGAAAAAATATTCTTTCAACGAAGGAAGACTGAACGAAGATTTTGAACTTCTTGTCAAAATGACGGAGGACTTCGATAAGATTTATACTTATGAGGTTGTCGGATACAATATTGTTTTGCGTTTCGGAAGCAATACGAGAAACGTATACAGGAATCTTTTTTATGACTGCATGATAGAGAATTCCGACATGGTATACACTCTTTGCGAGACAAAATATCCTGACCTTCTTCCTGAAGCAAGGAAGTTCCAGCTTTATCAAAGACTTGATTATACGCTCCATACGCCGCTTTCGAAGATGAAAAACAATCCGGTTTCAAAAAAAGTTCTTAAAGAACTGAAACTTTGGAGAAAGGACATCAGAAAGACGCCGTATTTGAACAAAAAGGACAGAAGAAATCTTCTAATCCTAAGTTACGTTCCAAAACTCAGCAAAAGAGTTCATAACGTAATCATGAAATTCAAGGGAATAGAAGTTGAAAAATAAATAAAAAAGGCAGAAACAATGTTTGACAAAATATACGTGTGCCACACTTTTTATCATGTATATGTAGCGATGATGAAGGAAATGGCAATACCGAAAGAGCAAAGAGGCAGTGTGATAATGTGCTTAAGCACAATGTCCACTGACTTTAAAGGTCTTAAAGACAGACTGAAAAAGACGCAGTTTTTTACGGATGTAATCGAATTCAACGAAAGAAGAGATACGGAATTCCCGGAACTTATGGCTCTTCGCGAAGAAAAGGGAAGCACCTTCAAAAACATGCTGGCCAGAATAAAGTACACCACAAGGTATGCAGAACTCGAGGAAGAGTATATTCCTGTTAATTTCAAAGATTTTAAGGAGATTTACGTTTTCTGCGATGCAGACCCGATAGGCGTGTATCTTAACAAAAAGCATATAAGATATCATGCGGTCGAAGATGGTTTAAACTGCATTGTAAATTACGACCAGGCGCATTACGACAACAGAGGACATTTTAAACTTAAGGCTTTTATGTCCAAAAAATTGAATCTTATAAACGTTTGCAACGGTTACGGCAAATATTGCATCGACATGGAAGTCAACGATATCGCGTCGATAAAAGTACCTTGCAAATACTATAAAGAAGTGTCGAGAAGAGAGCTTTACAACAGACTTACAGATGAGGACAAAGAGATTCTTCTTGCGGCTTTTGTTACGGATATAGACAAACTGAAAAAGCAGATTGCGGACGGCAAAAAATATGACAAAAAAATCATCATTCTGACCGATCCGTTATGCACGCTTGACGTAAGAGAGCGAATATTCAGAGATTTGGTTAACGAATACGGAAAAGAAGGACAGGTATTTTTGAAAATACATCCGAGAGACAATCTCGATTACGAAAAGTATTTTTCGGACGTTCCCACGTTCGAAGGGCAGCTTCCCATGGAGATGCTCAACTTTTTCCCGGAAGTGCATTTTGAAAAATGCATAGGGGTTCTTACGGAACTTAAGGCAATCGATTTTGCCGATGAGTGCGTAAGACTTGGGGCTGATTTTATGGATAAATACGAGGCACCCGAGATTCACAGACAAAATGAGGCCATTTAGGAGGTCGTTGGTTTGAAAATATTAAAGAAACTTTTGGTATTGCTGGATAAAAAGCAAAAAGTTAAGATGGTCGGACTTGTGTTTATGATGTGCATCGGTGCAATCGCAGAGGCTCTGTCGGTTGCCGTTGTGATTCCGGTTTTGGAAGTTGTTTTGCAGCCGGAAGAAATTATGGCCAACGAGATTGTCAGAAGTATTTATGAGTTTTCATTTTTCAAGAGCGAAAAAAGCTTTGCGATAGCAATACTTTTAAGTCTTGTCGTAGTGTTTGCCTTAAAGAATTTGTTCTTGTTTTTTGAGCAAAAAATATTATACAGATTCATTTTCTCAAATCAGTTCAGAACGAGCGAGCGAATGATGAAGAATTACATGAGAAGAAATTATGAGTATTATCTTAATGCCGATACGGCCGTTATCCAAAGAAACATCACATCGGACGTAAACAATATGTATGCGCTTATTCAGGCAATCCTTCAGCTTTTTTCGGAAGTGATTGTGTTTGCGGCGTTGGCAATTGTTTGTCTTGTTGCAGACTGGAAGATGACGGTAATGATGGTAATTCTTCTTGCGATTACGCTTTTGGTTATAAAGATTGCGTTAAAGCCCGTTCTCAAAAAGGCGGGAAAAGACAACCAGGATTACTACAGCGGACTTTTTAAGTGGATAAGCCAAACGGTAACGGGAATCAAGGAAGTAAAAGTCGGAGGAAGAGAGAATTACTTCATAAACGAGTATATCAAATGCGGACACGGCTATGTCGACGCGGTGCAAAAGTATACGCTTTTGAATAATGTACCGAGACTTCTTATCGAGGTTATCTGCGTGGGCGGAATGGTAATATATCTTATTTACCTGTATCTCAGCGGACAGGAAGCCACCTCGACGGTCGCGACTCTCGGCGCTTTTGCGATGGCCATTGCAAGACTTATGCCATCTGCAAACAGAATAAACAATTATCTTAATAACATTTCTTATTTTGAGCCGTTCTTCATGGGCGTATCGGACAATCTTCAGGATGAGATATCGGATACGAAGTCAAATGTAGACGGTCTTGAAAGACCTAAAGACAAGCTTGAGGTCAAAAAAGAAATCGTTCTTAAGGACATTAAATACAAATATCCCAATACGGATGCATATGTTTTGGACGGCGCAAGCATGAGAATACCCATCGGTTCTGCGGTCGGAATCGTCGGTACGACGGGTGCCGGCAAGTCAACGATAGTCGACGTCATGCTCGGTCTTTTGAAACTCGAGTCGGGTGAGATTACGGCCGATGGCGCAAACGTTTTTGATGGTGAAAATTACAGAAAATGGCTCAAAAACATCGGATATATTCCTCAGACCGTGTTTATGCTTGACGATTCGATAAGAAAGAATATTGCATTCGGAATTCCGGAAAAAGAAATAGACGAAAAAAGAATATGGGAAGTTCTTAAGGAAGCTCAACTCGATGAATTCGTAAAAGGATTGCCCGAAGGTCTTGAAACGGGAATCGGAGAGAGGGGCATAAGGTTATCGGGCGGACAAAGACAAAGAATCAGTATCGCCAGAGCACTTTATGAGGATCCCGAGGTTTTGGTTCTTGATGAAGCTACAAGCGCACTCGACGGTGATACGGAACAGGCAATCATGGATTCCGTCAACAGTCTTCACGGAAGAAAGACGCTTATCATAATCGCACACAGACTTCAAACAATCGAAAAATGCGATTCCGTATACAGAATTTCGGACAAAAAAGCATTGAAGGAAAGGTAAATATTAAATGAAACTCAGCATTATTGTACCCGTGTACAATATGGAGAAGGATGACAAGTTAAAACATTGCATGGATTCTTTGGTGAATCAGACGATAGACGATTACGAAATCGTTGCCGTGGACGATAAATCAACAGACAATTCTTTATCGATATTAAGGCAATATGAAAAGGATTATCCCGACAAGGTCAAGGTAATCGCATCTTCGGAAAACAGAAGACAGGGCGGAGCGAAGAATCTCGGAATGAGAAATGCTTCGGGAGAGTGGTTCGGCTTTGTGGACAGCGACGATTGGGTAACAAAAGATTTTTACGAAAAGCTTCTCAAAAAAGCGGAAGAAACCGGAGCCGATATCGTAAGTTCAAGGTATACGACGGTAAACAAATATACTTTCGAGGTCGGAGAAATTCCCCCGTCTGCCGCACATTCGTATGTCGGAGAAATGGACTGGGAAAAGCATGCGACGGCAATTCTTTCCCCCGGAAGCATGGTTGTAAAAATATACAAAAGAGGCATTTTTGAGGATAACGGCATATGGTTTCCTGAAGGCGTCTTTTACGAAGACAATTGTGCCGGACAGCTTACGATGCTTTATTGCAAGCATTTTGAGTTTGTGGATGAGCCGAATTATTTTTATTATATCGACCCCATGTCCACAACCCACAACGTTACGAAAAAGAAGTGTAACGACAGACTCGATACGATGACGTATCTTATGGAAGAGTGTTTTAAACGTGAGTTTTTGGAAGAATATCCGGAAGAACTTGAATATAAATTTACCGAGATATTCTATATAAACACATTGTTTTCATATATGCGTGAAATGCCTTTTTACAAAAAAAGGATTTCGTATTTGAGATTGCTTCGCGACGGAATTTTGTCATGTTTCCCCGATTTTGACACAAATCCGTACTTTGAAGAAATGAATGATGAGGAAGTTCAAAGACTTTCATTGATGAATATCAAATCGCCTTTCAGATTTTTCTGGTACTACACGTTTTTGTGCCTTTACAGAAAAATCAGATACGGCAAGAGTTAAAAAGGAGTAAGAATGGAAGAACAACGACAAACGTTGCCCGAAAGAATATCCGTGGTGGTTCCGTGCTTCAACGAAGAAGAAGTATTGCCGATGTTTTACGAGAAATCATCCGAGGCATTTGCCCAAATACAAAACGTCGATATCGAATATGTTTTTGTAAATGACGGAAGCAAGGACAAAACCCTTACGGTAATCAAGGATTTGGCAGCAAAAGATTCGAGAATACATTATGTTTCTTTTTCGAGAAACTTCGGCAAAGAAGCCGCAATGTATGCGGGTATGCAAAACGCGACGGGCGATTATGTGGCTATTATGGATGCCGATTTGCAGGATCCGCCGGAACTCCTTTCCGAGATGTACAAAAGCATCAAAGAAGAAGGCTATGACTGTGTTGCGACAAGAAGAGTCGACAGAAAAGGAGAACCGCCGATAAGATCGCTTTTTGCAAAATTGTTTTATGCAATCATGAGAGTTGTCGCTAAGGTGGACATGATGCCCGGAGCGAGGGATTTCAGACTCATGACGAGAACAATGACGGATGCTATTTTGTCGATGAGTGAATATAACAGATTCAGCAAGGGAATTTTCGGCTGGGTCGGATTCGACACGAAGTGGATACCTTTCGAAAACAGAAAAAGAGCAGCGGGAAAGACAAAATGGTCGTTCTTTTCGCTGTTTAAGTATTCAATCGAAGGAATGGTTGCTTTTTCAACGGCGCCGCTTGTATGGTCTTCGATTTTGGGCCTGTTTTTCTGCCTTTTGGCATTTGTGGCCGTGATTTTTCTGTTTGTAAGAGCGCTTGTATACGGCGATCCCGTAAGCGGCTGGCCGTCGCTTGCCTGCATGATAACGTTTTTTGCGGGACTTCAGCTGTTCTGCTCAGGCATAATCGGAATGTATATTGCCAAAGCATATCTTGAAATCAAGGGTCGTCCGATTTACATAGTAAAAGAGAAAAAATAATGGAAAAACTGATAGCTAAATTAAAAACTGAAAAGTACAGAATACCTTTTTTGGCGGGACTTATCGTCGGACTTATTGCACATATGACGATGATAGTGAACAAGTATCCGAACGGCGATGCCATGACGAATTTTTATTTCGACCAGAACATGGTAACAAGCGGAAGGTGGTTTCTCGTCTGCGCCTGCGGAATATCGTCGTTTTATGATTTGAATTTCATAAACGGATTTCTTGCGATTCTGTATCTGTCCGTTACTGCCGTGTTTGTGACACGCTTTTTTGACATTCAAAAAAAATGGGCGTTGATTTTTATCCCCGCAGTTATGGTTACGTTTCCTGCGGTTGCGGCTACCATGGCGTACATGTATACAATTGACGGCTATATGCTCGGTCTTTTGTTTGCGGTGCTTGCGGCATATTTATGCAAAAAATATAAATTCGGCTACATTTACGGAGCCGTACTTTTGGCATTCAGTCTCGGAACATATCAGGCATATCTGGCAGTTACGATTCTTCTTGTCATGTTTGACTTGATGCTCGGAATCGCAGACAACGAAAAAATCAACGATTTGTGGAAAAAGGGATTAAAGTATCTCATTATGGGTATTTCCGGAGGAATCCTATACTATGTGATTTTGAAAGTGTGCCTCTTTTTGCAAAACAAAGAGCTTGATACGTATCAGGGAATCAATGAGATGGGTAAGATTTCTCTGAGTGCTTTGCCTTCGATGATTTACGATATTTATTATGATTTTGCGGCTTTTGCGCTTCGCGGAAGAATATTTGTGAACAATATGGTTTCGATGATTGTCATGATTATCATCATTGCGACATGCATGATTTCGGTCACAATCATTTCAATCAAATCGAAGTCCTTCAAAAAGTGGTATAATTGGGCTTTGTTTGCGGGATTTTTGGCGCTTTTGCCTATCGGCTGCAACGTAATTCTTCTTATGTCGTCCAAAGCCGAGTATCATCTTCTTATGCGAATGCAATGGGGACTGTTTCTTGTCATTGCGGTAGTTTTGATGGACAAATCCATGGTTTTTGTCGAATCCAAAAACGAGAAAACAAGCATTACCCAAACGATTTATGTGATTCTTTTGTCGGTAATATGTTATAATTTTATTTTGGCCGATAATATTGCTTACTATAATCTCAATGAAAAATATGAGAAAACGTATGCCTATTGCGAAAGACTTCTTGACAGAATAGAGCAGACGGACGGCTATTATCAGGGTATTCCGGTTTGCATGGTCGGCGTCGTGAGCGAAGAGAGTTATCCTTCCACGTCGGTTACCGGCGATGTGACCGCAAGAATAAGCAGCACGGACGGAGATTTCCTTTTATACAGAGGGGAACAGTATCGCGAATTTATGAAACATTATCTGGGCGCGACGCTTAATATCCTCGAAGGACAGGATGTAATAGACATGTACGACTCGAAAGAGTATTCCGAAATGGAATCGTTTCCTTCGAAAAACAGCGTGAAACTGGTTGACGGCGTTATATATGTTAAACTTGAGTAAAGAGGGCTTATGAAAAGACTTACAGTAGTTATTCCTTCGTTCAACGAAGAGGACAATATTCAAAATACCGCTAAGGTTATAAGCGAAACGCTTTCTGAAGCAAATATCGATTACGATTTGCTTTTTATTTCCGACGGTTCGACGGACAATACGTTTTCCTGCATTGAGGAATTGTCGAATAACGATAAAAGAATCGGCGGAATACAGTTTTCGAGAAATTTCGGAAAAGAAGCGGCTATTTTTGCGGGTCTTGAGTATGCGACCGGCGATTGCGTAGCCGTAATAGACTGCGACCTTCAGCATCCTCCCAAAACACTTGTCGAAATGTATGAAAAATGGGAAGAAGGCTTTGAGGTTGTGGAAGGAATAAAGTCAAGCCGCGGAAAAGAAGGACTTTTCCACAAAATGTTTGCGGGGATTTTTTACGGCATAATGAGCGATTTAATGAAGATTGACATGAATGCCACTTCCGATTTCAAGCTTCTCGACAGAAAAGTGGTTGAGGCGCTTCTCGAACTGCCGGAAAGAAATACTTTTTTCAGAGCTTTATCCTTTTGGGCAGGATTTAAAAGCACGTCCGTATTTTTCGACGTGGAAGAAAGAAAAGCCGGAAAGAGCAAGTGGTCTTTTTCGGGTCTTGTAAAATACGCAATATCAAATACTACGTCATTCACAACGGCACCGTTAAAAATGGTTTTCGGACTCGGTATGGTAATGATTGTATTTTCGATAATTCTCGGAGTCGAAACGCTTGTGAATTATTTCCTCGGTGTTGCGGCAGACGGATTTACGACGGTTATCCTTTTGATACTGATTATCGGCGGATGCATCATGATAAGCCTTGGTGTTATCGGACATTACATTGCAAGAATTTACGAAGAGGTCAAAGGACGCCCCAGATACATTGTATCTAGAACAACGGATTTGGATAAACAATGAGCGAAAAAAAGAACAGACAACTGAATATGGAGATACTTCGCATTGTTGCCATGCTTATGATTATTACGCTTCATTATCTCGATAAGGGCGGAATTCTCGGAGATTTTCGCGAGGCAAAGGGCGTCGTCGGAAATCTTTCGTGGGCAATCGAAGCCGTATGCATGGTGAGTGTTAATCTTTATGTGCTGATAAGCGGATATTTCCTTTGCGAATCGGAGTTCAAGGTCAAAAAGTTAATTTTGATTTGGGCTCAGGTTCTTATGTATTCGTGGGTGATTACAGGTGTGTTTGCAGTAATCAATCACGGTCTCACATTGGAAAACGGAGTGTATGATTTGATTCCGCTTCTTTTGCCGGTGACGGGAGGCCATTACTGGTTTGCCACGATATATATTCTTATGTATGCTCTAAGCCCTCTGTTTAACAAGGCAATTTCGGCAATGGACAGAAAACTTCATGGGACAATGATAATTGTTTGTACCGTGATTTTTTCGGCGTGGAATACGTTTCTTCCCTTTACGCAACCTCTTACTGACAGGGAAGGAATGGACATTTGCTGGTTTGCGGTTTTGTACCTTACGGCGGCATATGTAAGAAAATACGGCGATACGTTAAAATTGAACAAATGGATATATTTTTGCATTTTTGCGGTAAGCTCGCTGTCGGCATTTTTTATCGGCAAATTGATTTTGTTTGCGGATTCTATAACCGGCAAACTCGGAGGCTACGCAGCCAATTTTTATCCGTATAATTCCCTTTTCATTTTCGTCTCGAGCGTTGCGCTTTTTGCGTTTGCACTCAAAACTGAGGTGAAATTCGGCAAACTTGCGACACGAATCGTTTTGTTTGCTTCTGCGGGAACTTTCGGAGTATATCTTCTTCACGAGCACAGACTTTTGAGATATCTTTGGCTGACTTGGGCAAAGGTTTCGAGTGCAGGCGAAAAACCGACGTTCGTGCTTCATTTGATTGTTACCGTTTTGACGGTTTTTGTGATAGGAATTGTTACGGATTGGGTAAGAAGACTTATATTCAAGATTTTTGATAAATCATAGATTCGGAGGAGAAATCATGATCAGATTCAATGTGCCCCCTTTTACGGGCAGGGAAATGGATTATATAAAGAAAGCTGTTGAGAATCAGAAAATCTGCGGCGACGGCGAATTTACAAAGAAGTGCAATGAATGGATTGAAGCAAAGACCGGTACGGCCAAAGCGCTTCTTACCACATCGTGTACGCATGCGACGGAAATGGCTGCTCTTCTTTGCGACATCAAGCCGGGTGACGAGGTTATTATGCCGAGTTACACGTTCGTTTCGACGGCGGATGCATTCGTGTTAAGAGGTGCCAAAGCGGTATTTGTCGATATACGCCCGGATACCATGAACATCGATGAGAATCTTATTGAAGCTGCAATAACCGATAAGACCAAAGCAATCGTTCCCGTTCACTATGCCGGCGTTTCCTGCGAGATGGACAAAATTATGGAAATCGCAAAGAAGTATAATCTTTACGTTGTGGAGGATGCCGCTCAGGGAATCATGTCGACTTATAAGGGAAAAGCGCTCGGAACAATGGGAGATTACGGATGCTTTTCTTTCCACGAGACAAAGAATTTTTCAATGGGAGAAGGCGGTGCACTTCTCATAAAAGATGAAGAAAATATCCTGAAGGCTGAGATAGTTCGTGAAAAGGGCACAAACAGAGCTCAGTTTTTCAGAGGACAGATTGACAAATATACGTGGATGGATGCGGGGTCTTCGTACCTTCCCAGCGATATGAATGCCGCATATCTTTTTGCACAGCTTGAACTTTCTGAAGAGATTACAAAAGACAGAATGGATACGTGGAACATGTATTATGAAGGTTTTGAAAATCTCGAGAAAGCAGGATTTGTCGAAAGACCGTTTATCCCCGCCGAGTGTGAGCACAATGCCCATATGTTTTATTTGAAATGTAAGGATTTGGAAGAAAGAACAAAGCTTATAAAGTATCTCGGAGACAACGATATTCTTGCGGTGTTCCACTACGTGCCTCTTCATACGGCACCTGCGGGACAGAGACTTGCAAGATTTAACGGCGAAGACAGATATACGACGAAAGAGAGCGACAGACTTGTGAGACTTCCTCTTTATTACGGATTAAAAGAAGAGGAAACTCAGTACATTATAGGCAAAGTAAAGGAATTCTATCATGCATGAGGTAACGATAAGACCCATAACGTATGACGATACGGACAATATCATCAAATGGAGAAATTCGGACAGCGTTCGCAAAAGATTCATTTATCGGGCTCTTTTTACAAAAGAGAGTCATGAAAAATGGATGAAAACAATGGTTGAAACCGGCAAAGTTGTCCAGTTCATCATAGTGTGTGACGGCAAAGATGTCGGAAGCGTATATCTTAGGGATGTCGATTATGACAAAAAAGAAGCCGAATACGGAATTTTCATAGGAGAAGAAAGCGTAAGAGGCTGCGGCGTAGGAACAAAGAGTGCTGAACTTGCTATCGCATACGCATTCGACGATATGAAACTCGACAGACTTTTTCTCAGAGTTTATGCCGACAACGAAGGCGCAATAAGAAGCTATGAGAAGGCAGGATTTGTAAGAAACGGCAAATCGGAAACGGTTTCTTTGGATGGCAAAGAAACAGAAGTGATATTTATGAGTTTGGAGAATAAAAGCAGTGGAAAATAAATCCGACAAAAAGGGTTTGAAAATAATATCGGGCATAGTATTGGCCGGAGTGCTTGTCTTTTATGCAAGCCGACTCATTATACTTCATTTTAACCAAACGATGTATCCTGAAACGGGACTTTACGAATCGGATTTATATGCCCATATAGAGATGGCTCTCGACGGATGGGGCTACAGCGTGACGGCGCTTATTATAAGACTTTTTGCCCTTCTTCCGAAAAAAAGCGCTTTTTATTTGGCTTTTTCCGTCTTTTTGGCACTTTGCGAAACGGTGTCGATAGCCGTAACATACCTTTATTTCAGAAAAGAAAAAATGCAAATGAATGCTGCATGTTTGTTTGCACTCATTTCGGCGTTTGTTATGCCTTTTTATATAAGAGGTATTCAGCCCTATAGATATATTGGTTATCAATCGCCGAATATTTGGCATAATTCGACATATATAGTAATGAAAATATGTGCGCTTCTGTGCGTGGGATTGTATCTTTCGATTTCCGAAAAGTATCAAACGGAACTCTGTTACAAAAAAGTAATTGCGTTTTCGTTGCTTCTGGCACTTACGACAGGAGTGAAAACCAATTTTATTTTGGTATTTGCACCGGCGGCTTTGGTATTTCTTGTTGTGGACAAGATTCTCGGAGTGCCGTGGAAGAGAATAATTCTTTGCGCGCTTACGGTTTTGCCGTCGATTGCTGTAATTCTTTTTCAAAAAGTTGTGCTGTTTGGAGAAGATACGGGCAACGGAATAATCATAGACCCTCTGTATTCTGTTTATTTGAGGGCGGAGAAGCCTTATTTTACAATGATTTTGTCGGCACTTTTTCCGGTAATCGTGTTTTTGATTAACATTGTTCCGGTTTTGAAAGATACAATAAGTGATTTTAAGGAAAAAAAGGGAAAACTTACTCACAGGTCATTTCTTCTTTCGTGGAGTATGTGGAGCATAGGCTTTGCGGAACTGATACTTCTTCGCGAAACGGGAGAAAGGGCTTTGGACGATAATTTTGCCTGGGGATACGACATCTGTCTGTTTTTTGTTTTCCTGGTCAGCATCGTCTATTTTGTGAGAAATATTCTTGAGATAAAAAATAAAAAAAATAAAGTTATTGCGATAACGCTGTCGTCGGTTTCGGGTGCGATTCTTTTGTATCACACCTATTGCGGAATCGTATTTTTTGCAAAATTATTAAGCGGCACCACATTTTTCATGCAATAACTTCGGAGGATTAAATGAAGGTAAGTTTTGTAATACCGTGTTACAGGTCGGAGAAGACGCTTCCCGCGGTTGTAGAAGAAATTAAGACAACAATGGCCGGAATGAACTATGAATACGAGATGGTTCTCGTTAATGACTGTTCGCCGGACAATACATTCGAAACAATCAAAAAACTGGCAGAGGAAAACAGCAACGTCATAGGTCTTAATCTTGCCAAAAATTTCGGTCAGCATTGTGCCCTGATGGCGGGTATGAGACAGACTGACGGAGATTATGTGGTATGCCTCGATGACGATGGGCAGACGCCGGCGGATGAAGTCGGAAAGTTATTGGCCAAGCTTGAGGAAGGGTATGACGTTTGCTATGCAAGCTACGGCAAAAAACAGCATTCGGGCTTCAGAAACTTCGGCAGCAAAATCAATGAGATTATGACGAGGGTTATGCTCGGAAAGCCGAAGGAACTCTATGTGTCGAGCTATTTTGCCGCTAAAAGATTCATAGTAAACGACATGCTCAAGTATGAGCAGTCGTATGCGTATGTAATAGGACTTGTTTTACGTTCCACCAAAAACGTTGCAAACGTTGAAGTTACGCACAGGGCGAGAGAAGAGGGCAAGAGCGGATATACGTTGAAGAAACTTTTTGCTCTTTGGTTTAACGGTTTTACCGCATTTTCGATTAAGCCTTTGAGAATTGCCACGTTTATAGGATGTCTTTGCGCGGGCGGAGGATTTTTGTACGGAATATATACGATAATCAAAAAAATCATTCTCGGTGCGGAAGTTCAGGCCGGATTTTCCGCGTTGATGGCTGTTCTTGTTTTTATGGGCGGAATGATTATGCTTATGTTGGGACTTATCGGTGAATATGTCGGCAGAATATATATCTGCATGAACAATTCTCCTCAATATGTAATAAGAGAGACGGTAGGCAAAATTGACAAAGAAAACAATGACTGATAAAACAATCGAAAAAAATAAAACAAAAGGTTTTTCGTGTCTGGACTTCGTGTTTGTCGCAGTCCTTGTTTTGTTGCCTTTTCTTCATGTATTTGTCGGAGTTGAATTGACGGATACCGCCTACAGCCTCGGAAATTACGAGAATCTGTCGAACATGAATCTGACATGGTCGGTGGCGACTTTTTGGGCAAACATGGTCGGAAAGTTCTTCACTATGCTTCCTTTCGGAAATCTGTGGATCGGAATGAAAGCATATACGACGCTCATCGTATCCATAACCGCGGTTATTTCGTATATGACTATGCGCACAAGCGTTCCGAAGGTTATCGTATTTGTCGGAGAAGTGCTTGCGATATGTCTTTGCTGGTGCCCGACAACGATTCTTTATAATTACCTGACATACCTTTTATTTACGGTAGCGACGATAATACTTATTATTTCGCTTGAGAAGGAATCAAAAATCGGAATGGTTGTTGCGGGAATCATCCTGGCTTTTAATGTATTCGTGAGATTCCCCAATATTACCGAGACGGCGTTGATTGTTCTTGTCTGGTTCGATTGCTCGATAAACAAAAGAAAAGTCTCCAAAGGATTAACCAATACGCTTGTGTGTATCGGAGGTTTTTTAATCGGAGTGGCAGTCAATGTCTTGCTTTGCGGAATGCTTTACGGATTTGATTCGATTCCGAATATGGCAACTTCACTTTTTTCGATGACCAAAGAGGAAACGGCTTACAGTCCGATTCAGATGATTCTTTCGATAGTCAGAAGTTACTATCGTTACTATCTGAAGAGTTATATTTTGATTATAGCCATTTCGGTCGGCTGCTTTTTCGGAGCAAGCATTTTGAAGAAACACTGGGCTAAGATAGCGGTGATAATCTGTCAGTTTGTTTTATACGTCGGATTTCTGCTCTGGGCATACAGAAATTCCGTATTTACGTTCAAGTACGGCGAATATACATCGATTTATTTTTGGATGATAGTATTCCTTATTCTGGTTAATGTTTTTTCGGTGTGGTCGCTTTTGAGAAAAAGAACAAGCCATCCTCATAAACTGACGGCGCTTGCCTGCCTTGTGATTATTTGGGTAACGCCTCTTGGCAGCAATAACGGATTATATCCTTCGTTCAATAATCTGTTCATTGTTGCTCCGTTTACTCTTTTTATGATTTGGAGTGAACTTTTTAAGGGAAGAAATTTTTATGAAATTCTTGATTTGGAAGCCAAAAATTCAATGATATCCACAAGAATCACCGTATTTTTGCTCCTATTATGTATTTTGATACAGGGATTTCTTTTCGGATTCGTTTTTGTTTTCAGAGATACGGGATTCCCGTATGCGAATACCGTCAAAATAGAAGGAAACGAAAGACTTTTGGGAATGCATACCAATTCCGAAAGAAAAGCGCTTATCGAAGAATTGACGAAGTATGTCAAAGAAAGCGGCTTGGAAGGTAAAGAGGCGATTTTTTACGGGGACATTCCCGGCCTTGAATATATATTAAAAATGCCGTGTGCGCTTTCGCATACGTGGCCGAATCTCGGCTCTTTTACAATCGGGGAGTTCAAAAGCGACATAGAAGCTTTGGAGGGCAAGCCGATAATCTTTATCAACAGCGAAATCGTTCCGGATATATTTAATCTGTCAAAAGATGCAACAGAAAAAGAATGTTGCCTGTCCGACTTTATGGAAAGCAACGAATACAAACTCGCTGTCAGAATTCAAAACATCGAAGTTTATAAGGCAAATTGATTATCTGACCCATCGTCCGCTTGCGCCGCAGGGAAGAACCAAACCGTCTTCCGTAACCGGCAGACCGATTTCCGATGATTCCACGTTGCCGCCGAACTTAGAAACGATGGCGGTGTTTATCATATAAGAAAGAACTGCGGGCTGAAGACCCGTCGTATAAGAATTAATAAGGAAGAAAGACGCATCCTTATCGAGAATCTGACTTGTCAGTTCAATAAAAGGAAAAATGCTTTCTTCGATTTTCCATATTTCGCCTTTGGGACCGCGTCCGTAAGAAGGCGGATCCATTATTATTCCGTCGTAGGTATTTCCGCGGCGGATTTCTCTTTCCACGAATTTAACACAATCATCGACAAGCCAGCGAATCGGTGCGTTTTCAAGACCTGAAGACAAAGCGTTTTCCTTGGCCCATTGTACCATGCCCTTTGAAGCATCCACGTGAGTAACGCTTGCACCTGCTTTGGCTGCGGACAATGTTGCGCCGCCTGTGTAAGCAAAAAGATTGAGCACCTTAAAAGGCTTGTCGGGATTTTCCGAAACTTTCTTATTTATAATAGAAGAAAACCAATCCCAATTGACAGCCTGCTCAGGGAATATGCCGGTATGTTTAAAAGCAAACGGTTTGAGATTGAATGTAAGGTTGTTGTATTCGATACTCCATTCTTCGGGAAGATTTCTGAATTCCCATTCACCGCCGCCTTTGTTGCTTCTGTGATAGTGACCGTTGAAATGTTTCCATCCGAGGTTCGTTTTTGGCGTGTTCCATATAACCTGCGGGTCCGGCCTTACCAGAGTATAGTCTCCCCAACGCTCAAGCTTCTCGCCGCCGGAGGTGGCAAGCACTTCATAATCTTTCCATTTATCGGCAATCCACATAATTCTCCTCCATCGGGGACGGTTCTAGCGTATCGCGGTGTGTCCCTCTGTACCACCATCGGGGACGGTTCTAATGTAACGCGGTCTGTCCCTCTGTATCGCAGAGTGTCCCTCTGTATCGCCGGTAATACGTGCATTCTGCCGTGGCACTTTCATCGGGGACGGTTCTAATGTAACGCAGAGTGTCCCTCTGTAACGCAGTGTGTCCCTCTGTATCGCCGACAACATATGTATTCTACCATAGTATTAAAGAATAATACAATCCTATATGATAATATCCCTGAAACTGCGATACAGAGGGACACTCTGCGTTACATTAGAACCGTCCCCGATGGCAGTGCAGAGGGACACTCTGCGATACAGAGGGACAGACCGCGTTACATTAGAACCGTCCCCGATGGTGGTTGTGGTTGACGAAAAAAAAGTCTGGTGATATTATCTGTAAAAACGTGTAAGGAGATAAAGGAATGGAAAACTACGTTGAAGAAGACTATGAAGTTGAGGATATAAGTACGAACAAAAAGAATGTGAGTGCGGTTCTTGCGTTTATCTTTTCGTTGGTAGGACTTGTTACCGGAGTTTTGGGATTTTGCGGCGGAACGTTCTTGCTGATAGTGTTTGGATGGGTTCCGGTGCTTCCGCTTATAAGTTCAATTGTTTCATTTATAATGGAAATTGTAGCGCTGGTATTAGGCATAGCGGCTTTGATACTCGGTATTGTCGGACTCAAAAAAAGCAAGAGCAAAAAAGGCTTTTCAATTACCGGTATTATAATAGGAAGTCTGATGGTTTTGATAGCGCTTCTTATGATAATAGTAATAGTAGTTATTGTTGTGTCGGGAGTTGCAATCGGCGGAGGAATAATCGGAGTCGGAACGGTGGAAGCTCTATTGAGTTTCTTATAAAATAATCAACAGATATCATAATCGGGACATTCCTTGACGGGTGTCCCGATATATGTCTTTTGGGAAATGCATTGAGATACAAAATATGGATGAAAAGAATCTATTTCTAGTGTCTCGAGATAAAAAAAACAAAATTTTGTAAAAAATTAAAAAAAATGCTTGAAATAAGGGGATTATTTTGATAATATAACTCTTGCTGTGGCATTGATAGCGTTGAAATGTAAGGTTGCCGCCGTAATTTGACGGGTTTTTACGTGGAGCGAATGTCAAGTCTGGATACTGACGACAAGTCACTGTACAAACAATTTAGTCTGCATTGAGCAGAAACGACGTGTGGTCGTTTATTTTTTCAAAATAGATGCGACACACACGGGAGAGTGTACAGTCGCCGCTTGTTGTACTTGGATCTGTAAGTACAAAATATGAGAGGAGACTTTTTTTATGGCAAATCAAGTAATGAGAATCACACTTAAGGCATATGAGCATCAGACAGTTGATGCAAGTGCCAAGAAGATCATCGAAACTTGCAAGAAAAATGGAGCAAAGGTAAGCGGACCCGTTCCCCTTCCTACTAAAAAGGAAGTTGTAACAATCATCCGTGCCGTACACAAGTACAAAGACTCCAGAGAGCAGTTTGAACAGAGAACTCATAAGAGATTAATCGATGTTCATGAGCCCAACCAGAAAGTTATAGATGCTATGCAGAAGTTAGAGATGCCTGCAGGCGTTTATATCAATATTAAGATGATTTAATTCATCTCGAAACAAGTAACATTAAAAAACCTTCCACAAACTAGTATGCATCCTTCGGGATACCGCTGTAGTGGAAAAAAATGGAGGTCAAAATGAAAAAAGCAATTTTAGCAACAAAAGTCGGAATGACTCAGATCTTCGCAGAAGACGGTACACTCATTCCGGTAACTGTTCTTCAGGCAGGACCTTGTGTAGTTACACAGGTTAAGACATTGGAGAACGACGGATACGAAGCAGTTCAGGTTGGTTTTGCCGATATGAAAGACAAGACAATCAACAAAGATGCTGCAGGCAAGAAGGAAATCGTTCATGCACACGGAACAACAAAGGCTATGCAGGGACATTTCAAGAAAGCCGGAACAACAAGCAAGAGATATGTCAGAGAGTTCAAGTTCGAGAATGCTTCTGAATATACATTGGCTCAGGAAATCAAAGCTGACATCTTCGCTGAAGGCGATAAGATTGATGCTTCCGCTATTTCAAAGGGAAAAGGATTCCAGGGCGCAATCAAGAGATTAGGCCAGCACAGAGGACCCATGAAGCACGGTTCAAAGTTCCATCGTCATCAGGGTTCAAACGGCGCTTGCTCATCACCCAGCCGTGTATTTAAGGGAAAAGGAATGCCCGGACACATGGGAAGCAAGAAGGTTACCGTAAGAAATCTTGAAGTTGTCAGAGTTGACGCTGAAAAGAACTTACTTTTGGTAAAGGGTGCAGTACCCGGACCTAAGAAAGCCATGGTTACAATCAAAGAAACAACTAAGGCAGAGGCATAATAGGACGAAAGGAGGAACACACAGATGGCTCAAGTATCTGTTTACAATATGGAAGGCAAGGAAGTCGGAAAGATGGATTTACTTGATACAGTATTCGGTATTGAAGTAAATGAGCATTTAGTACATATGGCTGTAGTTCAGCACCTTGCAAATATGCGCCAGGGCACACAGAAAGCAAAGACACGTTCAGAGGTTTCAGGTGGTGGTGCAAAACCTTGGAGACAGAAAGGAACCGGTCGTGCAAGACAGGGTTCAACAAGATCTCCTCAGTGGACACACGGCGGCGTAGTATTCGCACCCGTACCCAGAGATTACTCTTTCAAGTTAAATAAGAAAGAAAAGAGAATCGCTCTTAAGTCTGCTTTGACAAACAAAGTTAACGAGGGCAAGCTCATGGTTATCGACGAGATTAAGTTCGATGAAATCAAGACAAAGAATTTTGCAGGTTTCTTAAAGAACATCAATGCTGAGAAAGCACTCGTTGTAATCAAAGAGAATGACGAAAATACAGTATTGTCTGCAAGAAACATTCCCAACGCAAGCACAACTGTTGCCGACAACATCAATGTTTATGACATCATGAATGCCGGTACGCTTGTTTTGGCTAAGGATGCAGCTGAAAAAATCCAGGAGGTATATGCATAATGGCTGATATCAAGTACTATGACATTATTTTAAAGCCGGTAGTTACCGAGAAGAGCATGGCCGGTATGGGCGAGAAAAAATATACTTTCTTGGTTAACCCCGATGCTACAAAGAATCAGATTAAGGATGCTGTTGAAAAAATGTTTCCCGGAACTGAAGTAGAGAAAGTAAACACAATCAACACAGACGGTAAGAACAAGAGACGCGGTGCTGTAACAGGAAAGACAGCTGCAACAAAGAAGGCAGTAGTTAAGCTTTCTGCACAGAGCAAGGATATCGAGATCTTCTCGGGTATCTAATCGTCTCATCTATATGCAATGAAGCATGATAATAAATAAAAGTAAAGGAGAACAAAGAAATGGGAATTAAGACATATAATCCCTATACACCTTCCAGAAGAAACATGACTGGCTCTGACTTCTCTGAAATCACAAAGAAGACACCCGAGAAATCATTGTGTGTCGCAATGGAGAAGACAGCAGGACGTAACAATCAGGGTAAGATCACAGTAAGACATCATGGCGGCGGTGCCAAGAAGAAATACAGAATCGTAGATTTCAAGAGACTTAAGGACGGTATTCCCGCAACAGTAATCGGAATCGAATACGATCCCAACAGAACAGCAAATATCGCACTTATCTGCTACGCAGACGGCGAGAAGAGCTACATCATCGCTCCCGAAGGATTGACAGACGGCATGAAGGTTATGAATGGACCCGATGCCGAAGTAAGAGTAGGTAACTGCTTACCTCTCGAGAAAATCCCCGTAGGTACTCAGGTACACAACATTGAGCTTTCCCCCGGCAAGGGCGGACAGATGGTTCTTTCGGCAGGAAACAGCGCACAGCTCATGGCTAAGGAAGGAAAGTATGCAACACTTCGTCTTCCTTCAGGCGAAATGAGAATGGTACCTATCACATGCAGAGCAACAATTGGTATTGTCGGAAATGTAGATCATAACCTTATCAATATCGGTAAAGCAGGACGTACACGTCACATGGGTATCCGCCCTACAGTACGTGGTTCCGTAATGAACCCCAACGACCATCCTCATGGTGGTGGTGAAGGTAAGTGTCCTGTTGGACGTCCCGGACCTTGCACACCTTGGGGCAAGCCGGCTTTGGGCTTGAAGACGAGAAAGAAGAAGAAAGCTTCTAACAAGCTCATCGTAAGAAGAAGAGACGGACGCGCTATTAAGTAAGCGCAGATTGATAAGGAGGATAAGTAATGGCAAGATCATTAAAAAAAGGACCTTTTGCAGATGCAAGCCTTTTGAAAAAGGTTGATGCAATGAATGCAGCAGGTAATAAACAAGTAATTAAAACTTGGTCACGTCGTTCTACAATTTTCCCCAGCTTTGTAGGACATACTTTCGCAGTACATGACGGAAGAAAGCATGTTCCCGTATATGTAACGGAAGATATGGTCGGACACAAGTTAGGTGAATTCGTAGCTACCAGAACCTACAGAGGTCACGGTAAAGACGAGAAGAAGTCAAAGAGTAAGTAAGGAAGGAGGTTTTAATCCATGGAAGAAATTAAGTCAAGATCACAATACAAGAGAGAACGTAACAAAAACAACAAGGAGACAAGACCTTCGGCTAAATTATCATACGCAAGAGTATCTGTTCAGAAAGCCTGCTTCGTACTCGATGCAATCAGAGGCAAAGATGTTCAGACAGCTTTGGCAATCCTTGAGTATAATCCCAGATATGCTTCAAGCATTATCAAGAAGCTTTTATTAAGCGCTATTGCTAATGCTGAGAACAATAACGGAATGAATCCCGAGAAGCTTTACATTGCAAAATGCTACGCTGACAAGGGACCTACAATGAAAAGAATTAGACCCAGAGCACAGGGTAGAGCTTACAGAATCGAAAAGAGAATGAGCCACATTACCATCGTGCTCGACGAAAGATAGGAGGAAAAGTATGGGACAGAAAGTTAATCCTCATGGAATTAGAGTAGGCGTTATCAAAGACTGGGATTCTATGTGGTATGCAGATGCTGATTTTGCCGATTGCCTTGTAGAAGATTACAACATCAGAAAGTACTTGAAGAAGAAACTTTTCGCTTCGGGTGTCAGCAAAATTGAAATCGAAAGAGCTTCCAATAAAGTTAAGGTAACGGTTTTCACATCTAAGCCCGGTTTGGTAATCGGTAAAGGCGGAGCCGATATCGAAGCTACAAAGAAGGAATTAAAGAAGATTACGGGAAAGACCGTAAATGTTGACATTAAGGAAATCAAGAGACCCGAGAAAGAGTCACAGCTTGTTGCAGAGAACATCGCAAAGCAGCTTGAAGATCGTGTTGCTTTCAAGAGAGCAATGAGATCGGCAGTTACAAGAACAATGAAGTCGGGTGTATACGGAATTAAGGTTCAGTTGGCAGGACGTTTGGGCGGTGCCGATATGGCTCGTACAGAAACAGTCAGCGAGGGTACAATTCCTCTTCAGACATTGCGTGCTGACATTGATTACGGATTCGCAGAAGCAGATACAACATACGGCAAGGTTGGCGTTAAGGTTTGGATCTACAAGGGCGAAGTTCTCCCCGTAAAAGAAAATAAAGAAGGGAGTGCAAAATAATGTTATTACCTAAGAGAGTTAAACATCGTAAGCAGTTCCGCGGAAGTATGAAGGGTAAAGCTTTATCAGGCAACCAGATTACTTACGGTGAATTCGGTATTGTGGCTATGGAGCCCTGCTGGATCAAGTCAAATCAGATCGAAGCAGCCCGTATTGCTATGACACGTTACATTAAGCGTGGTGGTCAGGTTTGGATTAAGATTTTCCCTGACAAGCCCGTTACGGCAAAACCTGCTGAAACTCGTATGGGTTCAGGAAAAGGTACATGTGAATATTGGGTAGCAGTTGTTAAGCCCGGCAGAGTAATGTTTGAAATCTCCGGCGTTTCGGAAGAGGTAGCAAGAGAAGCACTTCGTCTTGCAACACATAAGCTCCCTTGTAAATGTAAGATCGTTTCTAAAGCAGACTTGGAACAGGAGGGATAAGCAATGACAAAGAAAACTAAGAAGTATGTTGACGATTTGATGACAAAGTCCCCCGCAGAATTAGAGCAGGCTTTAGTTGATGCTAAGAAAGAACTTTTCAATTTAAGATTCCAGAATGCAACAAATCAGCTCGATAATACAGGAAGAATCAAAGAAGTTCGTAAGAACATCGCAAGAATTCAGACTGTTATGACTGTTAAGAAGAATGAAGCAAATGCATAGGGATTAAATTGAGAAAGGAGAATCGCTGTGGAAAGAAATTTAAGAAAAGTGCGTATCGGTAAAGTAGTCAGCAACAAGATGGACAAGACTATCGTTGTAGCTGTAGAAAACCATGTTAAGCACCCTCTTTACGGCAAAATCGTTAAGAGAACATACAAATTAAAAGCTCATGACGAAAATAATGAGTGCCAGATTGGTGATACAGTAAAGGTTGTAGAAACAAGACCTCTGTCAAAGGACAAGAGATGGAGACTTGTTGAGATTGTAGAAAAGGTTAAATAAAGGAGATAAAAGCATGGTTCAACAGGAAACAAGGTTGAAAGTTGCTGATAATACAGGTGCTAAAGAGCTTCTTTGCATCCGTGTTGTAGGCGGTTCAACAAGAAGATATGCCAACATTGGTGACGTAATCATTGCCAGCGTTAAGGATGCTACTCCTGGCGGCGTTGTTAAAAAAGGCGATGTTGTTAAGGCCGTTGTTGTTCGTACAGTAAAAGGTGCAAGACGTAAAGACGGTTCTTACATAAGATTTGACGAAAATGCTGCTGTTATTATCAAAGATGACAAGACTCCGAGAGGAACTCGTATTTTTGGACCGGTAGCAAGAGAGCTTCGTGAGAAACAGTACATGAAGATTGTTTCTTTGGCTCCCGAAGTATTATAAGGAGGTGCCCGATTATGATGAAGATTAAAAAGGGTGATACAGTAAAAGTTATCGCCGGCAGCTCAAAGGGCAAGGAAGCTAAAGTTATTAGTGTTGATGCTAAGAACAATAAAGTTACTGTAGAAGGCGTAAATGTTATTACAAAGCATGAGAAGCCCTCAGCATCAAATCCTAACGGCGGAATCGTAACAAAAGAAGCTCCCATCGATATTTCAAACGTTATGCTTGTTAGCGATGGCAAGGCAACTAAAGTCGGATTCAAAGTAGAAGACGGCAAAAAGGTTCGTGTCGCTAAGAAGACAGGAAAAGTAATCAAGAAATAATCAATGGAAGGAGGTCTAAATTCGTGAGTAGACTGAAAGATCAATATAATAACGAAATCAAAGACGCTATGCAGAAGAAGTTCGGCTACAAGAACGTTATGGAAATCCCCAAGCTTGATAAAATCGTTATCAACATGGGTGTAGGCGAAGCAAAAGAAAATGCAAAAGCATTGGAGTCTGCAGTTAGAGATATGGAAATTATTTCCGGACAGAAGGCTGTTCTTACAAAAGCTAAGAATTCAGTTGCCAACTTCAAGATCAGAGAGGGTCAGAACATCGGATGCAAGGTTACTCTTCGCGGTGAAAAGATGTATGAATTCCTTGATCGTCTTGTAAATCTTGCATTGCCTCGTGTACGTGACTTTAGAGGCGTTAATCCTAACGCTTTCGACGGCAGAGGAAACTATGCATTAGGAATTAAGGAACAACTTATCTTCCCTGAAATTGAGTATGATAAGGTAGATAAGGTAAGAGGTATGGATGTTATCTTCGTAACGACTGCAAAGACTGACGAAGAAGCAAGAGAGTTATTAAGACTCTTCAACATGCCCTTCGCTAAGTAGTTTAGTTGTCTTTATATTAAGGAGGTATATTCATGGCTAAAACAGCAATGAAGGTTAAGCAGTCGCGCCAGCAGAAATACGATGTAAGAGAATACAATCGTTGCAAGATTTGCGGTCGTCCTCATGCATACTTGAGAAAATACGGTATCTGCCGTATCTGCTTCAGAGAGTTGGCATACAAGGGCGAGATTCCCGGCGTAAAGAAATCCAGCTGGTAAGATAAAGAAATATTTTAAGGAGGCAAAACAATGACAATGAGCGATCCTATTGCAGATATGCTTACAAGAATTCGTAATGCAAATGCTGCAAAACATGATACGGTAGAAGTATCCTCATCAAAGATGAAATTGGCAATTGCAAAAATCTTATTGGATGAAGGATATATCAAATCCTACGAGTTGATTGATGATGGCAATTTCAAGTCTATAAAGATTACATTAAAGTATGGTACAGACAAGAACGATAAAGTTATCTCCGGAATTAAGAGAATTTCCAAACCCGGTCTTCGTGTATACGCAAGCAAGGATGAGTTACCCAGAGTACTCGGAGGTTTGGGCGTAGCCATTATTTCAACAAATCAGGGAGTTATCACTGATAAGGAAGCAAGAAAGTTACAGGTTGGCGGCGAAGTATTAGCATTTGTATGGTAATTGATTCGTCGAGATTAATTAAGGAGGTACGGGCATGTCACGTATAGGAAGAATGCCAATCGCAATACCTGCAGGTGTTACTGTAAGTGT
The DNA here is from genome assembly GCA_045628965.1 of Lachnospiraceae bacterium. GTDB lineage: Bacteria > Bacillota > Clostridia > Lachnospirales > Lachnospiraceae > UBA3766. The sequence goes on from JAZQQI010000010.1 coordinate 45,792, forward strand.
TGCAGAAAATAATAAAGTGACTGTAAAAGGTCCCAAGGGAGAACTCTCAAGAGTTTTACCCGCAGAGATGGAAGTTAAGGTTGAAGGTGCTGAAGTACTTGTATCAAGACCCAATGACCTTAAAAAGATGAAATCACTTCACGGTTTGACAAGAACTCTCATTAACAACATGGTAATCGGTGTTACACAGGGTTATGAGAAGAAGCTTGAAATCAACGGTGTAGGTTACAAGGCTGCAAAGTCAGGTAACAAGCTTACATTAAGCCTCGGATATTCACATCCCGTAGAGATGATTGATCCCGCAGGTATTGAAACAGCAGTAGAAGTAGTTGGTTCTGCTACAGTTATTACTGTAAAGGGAATCGACAAAGAAAAAGTTGGCCAATTCGCAGCTGAGATCAGAGACAAGAGAAGACCTGAACCTTACAAGGGCAAGGGTATCAAGTATGCTGATGAAGTTATCAGACGTAAAGTTGGTAAGACCGGTAAGAAGTAAGAGATAAGGAGAGTATAGAAATGGTTAGTAAAATATCCAGACAGGAAGTACGTGTTGAAAAACACAGAAGAATTCGTAGCCGTTTAGCTGGTACTGCTCAGAAACCTCGTTTGGCAGTATTCAGAAGTAACGATCATATGTATGCTCAAATTATCGACGACACAGTTGGTAACACACTTGTTGCAGCTTCAACACTTGATAAAGATGTTAAAGCTGAACTTACAAAGACCAACAACGTTGAAGCAGCAGCATATTTAGGAAAAGTAATTGCTAAGAAGGCATTAGACAAAGGAATTAAGGAAGTTGTCTTTGATCGTGGCGGTTATATATATCAAGGTAAAGTCGCAGCTTTAGCTGAAGCAGCTAGAGAAGCCGGCTTGGAATTTTAGGAAGGGGAGGATTTGCAATGGTACGCAATATTATTAACCCTGCTGAGTTAGGTGAATTATTCAGCGATACAATCGCTATTAAGAGAGTCAGCAAGACTACAAAAGGTGGTCGTGTAATGAGCATCGCAGCACTTGTAGTTGTTGGTGACAAGAACGGTCATGTCGGTGTTGGCACAGGTAAGGCTAAAGATAACGGTGAAGCTATCCGTAAGGCAACAGACGATGCGAAGAAGCATATGGTTTCAATTAACCTTGATGAAAATGCATCTGTTACACATGATATTATCGGAAAATATTCTTCGGCAAGCCTTCTTTTGAAGAGAGCTCCCGAAGGTACCGGTATCATCGCAGGCGGTCCCGCACGTAAGGTTTGCGAGCTTGCAGGTATCAGAAATATCCGTACAAAGTCTTTAGGTTCAAACAACAAGACAAATGTAGCACTTGCAACGGTTGAAGGCTTAAGCCAGCTTAAGAGTCCCGAAGACGTTGCCAGAAATCGCGGTAAGTCAGTAGACGGAATTCGTGCTTAATCGTAGTCACGAAAGGAGACAAAAATGGCAGACAAAATGTTAAAGATTACATTAGTTAAGTCCACAATCGGTGCTGTTCCCAAGCATAAGAAGACTGTTGAGGCTATGGGTCTCAAGAAAGTTAACAAGACAGTTCTTTTACCCGATAATGCAGCAACCAGAGGACAGATTCAGCAAGTCGGATACCTTCTTAAGGTTGAAGAGGCATAGAAAGGAGAGTCACAATGGAATTATCAAATTTAAGACCTGCAGAAGGTTCAAAGCATAGTGATAATTTTAGAAGAGGACGTGGACATGGCTCAGGAAACGGCAAAACAGCCGGTAAGGGTCATAAAGGTCAGAAGGCTCGTTCAGGAGCACCCAGAATCGGTTTCGAAGGTGGTCAGATGCCTTTATACAGACGACTTCCTAAGAGAGGTTTCACTAACAGAAATACAAAGGAGATTATTGCTATCAATGTATCGGCTCTCGAGAAATTCGAGAACGGCGCTGTTGTAACAATCGAAAGCTTACTCGAAAACGGTGTAATCAGCAAAGCAGCTGACGGCGTTAAGATTTTAGGCAACGGTGAATTAACAAAGAAGTTAACGGTACAGGTAAGTGCTTTCAGCGAAAGCGCTAAAGCAAAGATTGAAGCAGCAGGCGGTACAGCAGAGGTGATCTAGTGTTTAAAACATTTATTAATGCTTTTAAGATAAAAGATATCAGAAAAAAGATATTTTACACCCTTATAATGCTTGTAATAGTACGTCTCGGTTGTCAGATTCCGGTTCCCGGATTCAGAAGTGAGGCCATCAAGGAATTGATGGAATCTCTCTTCAACTCTGAAACCGGCGGTTTGGGTATATTCAGTGCATTCACCGGCGGTTCGCTTGAGAATGTTTCAATATTTGCCCTTAACATTACACCGTATATTACTTCATCGATTATCATGCAGCTTATGACAATAGCAATTCCCAAGTTGGAAGAGTTGCAGAATGACGGTGAAGACGGAAGAAAGAAAATAGCGTCCATTACAAGATACGTGACGGTAGCTCTTGCATTAATCGAATCCGGAGCAATGGCAATCGGATTCAGAGGATATCTTCAGAACAACAATGTTTTGTCGATTATCGTAATTATTGCAGCTATGACTGCAGGATCCGCATTCCTTATGTGGGTAGGCGAGAGAATAACGGAAAACGGCGTGGGCAACGGAATATCGATAGTCCTCATTATCAATATTATTTCTTCGTTCCCTCAGGATGCTAAAGCATTGATTAGTCAATTTGTTGTGGCTGAGGATATCTCAGTTGCAGTTGGGGTGTTAAATTCAGTCATCATTATTGCGGTGATTTTGGTGCTCGTTGTAATGGTTATTCTTTTGAGCGATGCAACAAGAAAAATCCCTCTTCAGTATGCTAAGAAGATTCAAGGCAATAAGATGATGAGCAGTAACTCAAGTGTTATTCCCATAAAGATTAACACAGCAGGCGTTATTCCTGTAATTTTTGCATCATCCATTCTTCAGTTCCCGATTATTATTTCAAATATGGTCGGATACAACGGATCAGGATGGTGGGCAGAAGCACTTAAGTATATGAATGCAAGAGATTGGTTTGACAAAACAAACTTCATTTATACGATAGGTGTTTTAGCTTATGTGGCGATGATTATATTCTTTGCATATTTTTATACATCGATCACATTCAATCCTATAGAGATTTCAAATAATCTTAAGAAGTCAGGCGGCTTTATCCCCGGAATCAGACCGGGTAAACCCACGACCGATTACCTTAACAGAGTACTTGACAACGTTATATGTATAGGTGCTGTCGGACTTTCTATAATTGCCATATATCCGTATGTATTCAGCGGATTGTTCGGAGCTTCGGTAAGCTTCGGAGGAACGAGTATCATCATCGTTGTCGGTGTTATAATCGAGACGGTAAATCAAATTGAAGCTCAGATGCTTGTTCGCAACTATAAAGGATTTTTGAACAATTAAAAATTCATTACAAATATTAAGATGACGGACACTCCGATTTGGGGTGTCTTGTCGTCGCTATACTCGATAAAGATTTCGGAGGCAGATATGAAGATAGTTATGTTGGGCGCACCCGGCGCAGGCAAAGGAACACAGGCAAAAATGATTGCGGAAAAGTATTCGATTCCTCATGTATCCACGGGTGATATTTTCAGAGCAAACATTAAGGAAGGAACTCCTCTCGGACTTGAAGCAAAGTCTTATATGGATCAGGGAAAACTTGTTCCCGATGAACTTACAGTTAAGATTCTTCTTGACAGAGTTGCAAAAGACGATTGCAAAAACGGTTACGTTCTTGACGGATTCCCCAGAACAATTCCTCAGGCTGAGGTATTAAAGGATGCTCTTACAAAGCTTAACGACAAGATTGATTATGCTGTCAACGTAGACGTTCCCGATGAAAACATCGTAAAGAGAATGTCAGGCAGAAGAGCATGTGTAACATGCGGTGCCACATATCATATCGAGCATGTTCCGCCTAAAAAAGAAGGCATCTGCGATAAGTGCGGTTCCGAACTTATTCTCCGCGACGATGATAAGCCTGAAACCGTTCTTAACAGACTTAAGGTATATCATGACCAGACACAGCCACTTATCGACTTCTATAATAATGAAGGAGTTTTGAGAGAGGTTGATGGAACAAGAGACGTTAAAGTCGTATTTGAAGATATAGTTTCTATCTTAGGATAAAGGAAACAGACATGGCGGTATCCATTAAATCTCCGAGAGAGATAGAATACATGCGCGAGTCGGGCAAGATTCTTGCCGAGGTGCATGACAGATTAAAAGATTATATTAAACCCGGTATATCAACGCTTGAAATTGATATTGCCGGAGAGAAGATGATAAGAAGCTACGATTGCATTCCGAATTTTCTTCATTATAACGGATTCCCTGCTTCGATTTGTGTATCAATCAACGAAGAAGTTGTTCACGGAATTCCGAAGAAAAGTAGAATTTTGAAAGACGGAGATATCGTAAGTCTTGATTGCGGATTAATCTACAAGGGTTATCATTCCGATGCTGCAAGAACATATCCGGTCGGTGAAGTCGATCCCGAAGTTCTGAAACTTGTAGAGGAAACGAGAAATTCGTTTTTTGAAGGAATCAAATATGCAAAAGCAGGAAATCATCTTCACGATATATCTAATGCGATAGATGCATATGCAACAAAATGCGGGTACGGTGTTGTTACGGCACTTGTGGGTCACGGAATAGGTACTCATCTTCATGAAGATCCTTCGATTCCCAACTACCACATGCCTAACAGAGGAATCAAACTTCAAGCCGGAATGACATTGGCAATTGAGCCGATGATAAACCTCGGAAGAGCTGATGTTGATTTCCTTGATGACGGATGGACATGCGTAACAAGCGACAGACTACCGTCGGCACATTATGAAAACACTATCCTGATTACGGATGGCGAACCCGAAATACTCACGTTAAAAACAAACTGAAAATGAAAGGATTGTAGCGATTATTCGCCGGGTAAAATTAAATGTCAAAATTGGATGTTATTGAAATTGAGGGCGTTGTAACCGATAAACTTCCCGGAACTCAGTTCAAAGTTGAGCTGGAAAACGGACACGAGGTTATTGCTCACATCAGCGGTAAATTAAGACAAAACTATATCAGAATTTACCCTGGTGATAAGGTTACTTTAGAAATGTCTCCGTATGATTTGTCAAAAGGCAGAATCATTTGGAGAGATAAATAAATCCTTAGCAGAAAAATTATCTTGCATTGTTATTTTCTGCGTGTTACAATGTTAAACGGACTTTTTTGAGAGGAGGGTTGAATCGTGAAAGTAAGATCATCGGTTAAACCAATTTGCGAAAAATGCAAAGTTATCAAGAGAAAAGGGAAAATCATGATTATCTGTGAGAATCCCAAGCACAAGCAGAGACAAGGTTGATTATCTTGTTTTGTTTGCAATTTTGCGGCTGCGGTCAATATTATTCCGTCAAATAGTATTGGCTAACAATAAATGTGAGGAAGGCTTCGGCTAAGCCTGTCCGTGCATTTACTTTTTGATACCGAGAAGCAAGATCAAAGTATCGGAAAGATCGGGGTATCCCGGTTGGATCGAAAGATCCCTATCATTTAGTAACTGTTAATTTACGGTACGAAACGTACCAAAGAAAAATGGAGGAAAAGAAACATGGCTCGTATTGCTGGTGTTGACTTACCGAGAGATAAGCGTGTCGAGATTGGCTTGACATACATTTATGGTATCGGAAGAGTAAGCTCAAACAAGATTTTGGAGGCAGCAAAGGTAGATCCTAACACTCGTGTCAGAGATCTTACAGATGATGAAGTTAAGGCTATCGGTGAGGTTATTGCCGTAGACTATATGGTTGAAGGTGACTTAAAGAGAGAAGTTGCACTTAACATCAAGAGACTTCAGGAAATCGGTTGCTACCGTGGTATCCGTCATAGAAAAGGACTTCCTGTTCGTGGTCAGAAGACAAAGACAAACGCAAGAACAAGAAAAGGTCCCAAGAAGACTGTTGCCAACAAGAAGAAATAATAAGGTAATTGTAGTTGCTTCTATAATAAGAAGCGGTAGTTTATATTTTAAGAAAGTAGGTTAGTTTTTATGGCAAACAAAGCAGTAGCTAAAAAAGGCGCTAAGAAGCGTGTCAAGAAAAACGTTGAACATGGACAGGCACATATCCAGGCATCCTTCAATAATACAATCGTAACAATTACAGATGCTGAAGGTAATGCATTAAGCTGGGCAAGTGCAGGCGGTCTTGGTTTTAGAGGTTCAAAGAAATCTACTCCGTATGCAGCTCAGATGGCTTCAGAGACAGCAACAAAGGCTGCTCTCGTTCACGGATTAAAGACAGTAGATGTATTTGTAAAAGGACCCGGAACAGGACGTGAAGCCGCAATCAGAGCATTAGCAGCTTGTGGCTTACAGGTTACCACTATCACAGACGTTACACCCGTTCCTCATAACGGATGCCGTCCGCCTAAGCGCAGAAGAGTTTAATTTGTGGTATTGTTGTTTAGATTAATTTAAAGGAGACAAAAAGATGGCAGTAGATAGAACGCCTGTGTTAAAAAGATGCAGACATCTTGGAATTGAGCCTACAGTTTTAGGTTATGATAAGAAGTCTAACAGAAAGTTTTTACATGAAGGAAGAGGTAAAAAGTCAGAGTACGCTAATCAGTTAAGAGAGAAGCAGAAAGCTAAATTCATCTATGGTGTACTTGAGAAACCTTTCCGTAACTATTACGAGAAGGCAGACCGTATGAAGGGTATGACCGGTGAGAACCTTATGATTCTTCTTGAGTCAAGACTTGACAATGTTGTATTCCGTGCAGGAATGGCAAGAACAAGAAGAGAAGCACGTCAGATGGTTGATCACAAGTTCTTCCTTGTTAACGGCAAAGCAGTAAATATTCCTTCTTATATCGTTAAAGCCGGCGACGTTATCGAAATTAAGGAGAAGAGTCGCAGCACACAGAGAGTAAAGGATGTATTTGAAGTAACAGACGGCAGACTTACACCTAACTGGATGGAAGCTGATCATGAAGCATTCAAGGTAACAGTAAAGAATCTTCCCACAAGAGAAGAAATCGATGTTCCCGTAGACGAAATGCTTATCGTCGAGTTATATTCAAAATAATAGTATAGCATGATAAGGAGGGTATTAAATGTTAGCATTTGATTTTGACAACCCCAATATTGAGGTAGCTGAAATTTCAGAGGATAATAAGTACGGCAGATTCGTTGTAGAGCCTTTGGAGAGAGGCTACGGCATAACATTAGGTAATTCTTTAAGACGTATCATGCTTGCTTCTTTGCCCGGTGCAGCAGTAAGCAAGATTAAGATTGATGGTGTACAGCATGAATTTTCATCTATTGAAGGTGTTAAGGAAGATGTAACAGAAATCATCATGAACATCAAGAATCTTGCAATTAAAGATAGCTCTGATTCAGACGAACCCAAGAAGGCACACATTGACTTTACGGGTGAAGGTGTTGTTCGTGCTTCCGATATCTGTTTTTCAGACGGCGTAGAAGTAATGAATCCCGATCAGATTATTGCTACAATAAGCGGCAAGAACAACGGTTTATATATGGATCTTACAATTACAAGAGGCAGAGGATATGTAAGTTCTGACAAGAACAAAGATGATTCGACACCCATTGGAACAATTGCAATCGATTCAATTTATACACCTGTTGAAAGAGTAAATATTTCTGTAGAGAACACACGTGTAGGTCAGATGACAGATTACGACAAGCTTACACTTGACGTATACACAAACGGAACACTCGGACCCGATGATGCAGTTAGTCTTGCAGCAAAGGTTCTTTCAGAGCATTTGAAGTTGTTCATCAACTTATCTGAGAATGCAAAGAATGCAGAAGTTATGGTTGAGAAAGAAGAAGACAACAAGGAAAAGGTACTTGAAATGAGCATCGAAGAACTTGAGTTGTCAGTTCGTTCATTCAACTGCTTGAAGAGAGCAAACATCAACACCGTTGAGGAACTCGTAAACAGAACACCCGACGAGATGATGAAGGTTCGTAACCTCGGACGTAAGTCACTTGATGAGGTTCTTCAGAAATTGAAAGATTTGGATCTTCACTTGAGAGACAGCGAAGAATAATCCGAATATAAGCGGTAAGTCTATAAAGCACGCGTAAAACTCAAAATGGGAAAAGGTTCGTTGAAAGTAAGACCAAAGGCGTTTCGGCGGATCCCGGATTGTGACAAAATGTCACGGAAGAAGGAGATTAAAAATGGCTAAGTACAGAAAATTAAGCAGAACAAGTTCACAGAGAAAGGCTTTGCTTCGTAACCAGGTTACAGCACTTCTTTACTACGGAAGAATTGAAACAACAGAAGCTAAGGCTAAAGAAATCAGCAAGATTGCAGAAGGCATTATTGCTCTTGGAATTAAAGAGAAAGATGACTACGAAACTGTTACGATTCAGGCAAAGGTTGCACGTAAGGATAAAGACGGCAAGCGTGTTAAAGAAGTTGTAGACGGCAAGAAAGTTACAGTTTACGATGAATTGCCCAAGACAATCAAGAAAGATAACCCTGCAAGACTTCATGCACGTCGTCAGATGCTCAAGGTATTACAGCCTGTTGTAAGTGTTCCTACACAAGCTGCAGGTAAGAAGCGTGCTACAAAGAAAGTTGATATGGTAGCTAAAGTATTTGATGAAATCGCTCCTAAGTATGCTTCAAGAAACGGCGGTTACACAAGAATCATCAAAGTTGGTCCTCGTAAGGGTGATGCTGCTATGATGGTTATCATCGAGCTTGTATAATTTTTGAGACTTTATGATAAAGGTGTTGTTGAAAAAACAGCACCTTTTTTAAGTATGCGCGCCATGGGCGCGCTCTAACGGATGAAAGTTCCGAACACGCCCAGATAGTGGGAAGTGTATAGCCGAACAGTAAGGGTGTCCATCGTGAGGTGGAATCTGAAGGAAGCTGTAAGCAAATCTCTGG
>JAZQQI010000011.1:0-21774 GCA_045628965.1 Lachnospiraceae bacterium
GTTTCAATCCAGAAAGCTGTATGAGCATAGCGGTCTACTATTGCTTCAGCCTGTACTCCTTCACCAAGACGGATTATCCAGTCTTCTTTCTTGTACTGAGTACAAAAGATGGTTCTCTTAACGGTTCAACACCGTCTTTGCAAATCAATGTAAAAGCATAAGCATTGTTTAACATTACAAACCTACTTCTTAGATTACAATTCGGTTTAGGATTTAAAACATTTTATACAAAATGTAAAATATAGTTGACAAAGTGTAAAGTGGATGATATTATAACATCACGATGGACATCAAGAATATATCAATAAACATTTTGGAGGACATTATGGAACACAATGAAGAATTAATAAACGAAACATTGAAAGATGTTGCACTTAATGAATCTTTAGAGGAAACCGAATCAAAGGATCTTTCTTCGAAAGCTGTTAAGAAGAGCGGAAAGAAATTTGTTAATACACCCTGGTGCACAATTATTTATGCTGTTTGTCTCCTTAGCATTGCAATAGGAATTCAGCTTGTAGTTACGGTTGTCGGAATGATTCCTACCGCGGTGAAGATTATGACTGAGGTGGGCGGAGACATGGAAGCTTATACCGTCAAAATTCAGGAAGCCATGCAAAGCGGTAACCTTGTGGTGATACTTGAAATTATAACGGTTCTCGTTTCGCTTATTTTCTCGGCTACGGCATATTATCTGGGATTTGTAAGAAGAGATATTAAGAAGAAGACATTTGAAAGCGTTCTTCCCAAACTTTTCAATCTTAATTCGATTTTCTTCCTTATTTGCGGCTCGGTGGCTGTTATGTCCGTTGCTTCCGTTTTAAGCATTGTATCAAGATTTATATTCCCCGGTGCGAACGATTTCCTGAATCAGGCATTGGATTTAAGCCTTGGAGACAATATGGCCGTGGCACTTTTCATAGTCGGAATTCTTGCTCCCGTTTCGGAGGAATTAATCGTCAGAGGTCTTCTTGTAAGACATTCGAGAAATTCTTTCGGTCTCGTGGGATGCATGATTATGAGTATGCTTTTCTTCTCCGTTTATCATATGAATATCATTCAGGCCATATATGTTATTCCCATGGGTCTTTTCTGGGGCTTTATTGCATATAAGTTTAAATCGGTTATTCCGAGTATTATCTGCCATATGATTAACAACTTCTGTTCGGGATTTCTTTCCATAGCAGTGGGAGATGAAATAGGAAGAGTTTGGATTTACGTAATCATATTCCTTGTATTTACTGCGGTTACGGTGTTCTTAGGCTTGAATAATAAAGTACTCAACGGAGGAAGTAAAATTGAAAAATAACAAAACCGTAAAGATACTTATCTTTGTTCTTGTAATTGTTATATCTTTGGGATTGGGATTTATGTTTGCCATCGGAAATAAGGAGGAAGCAATTGCGGATTACGAAACAAAAGATTTATATACAATAGAAAACGGAGAATATAAAGGATCCCCTTCAAACTTCCGGTTTAACGTTGAAAAAAGCGGAACATATGATTTTACAATTGAAGTTAATTGCGACGAATGTCCGGGATTTGTTACAGCTGTAGTTCTTAAAGATACAAGCGGTGAAGTGTTATGCTGGGATACGGGTGCCTTTTTTACAGTATCGGGAAGACAGGTTGAACTTAAGGAAGGTCTTTACACCGTAGAATATGTTATATTACCCACCGAAGAAGAATTGAATGATTTTATCCAAACATTGGATTCGTCAAAAGATTTCGTTTCTTTCCCTGACGGGAAGGACGGTGAGTGGAATATACAAAGAATTTATCGTGTGGAACGTGCAAATACCGATACTAAATTATATATTGGTCTCGGTTGTCTTGGCGGATTGGCCATAGGCGGACTTCTTGTATCACTTATGACCAAAGGAAACAAACAGATTTATGACGAACGTCAGAAGATTCATCAGGGTAAAGCATATAAATACGCATTTATAACTTTATTGGCATTCGAGGTTGCGGTTTTTACCCTTCAGGTATCAGAGATTAATCTTCCCGTAAGCAATGCAAACATTACGATAACGGGTATAGATCTTTCGTTAGCGGTTTTTGCGGTATATTCCGTAATGACCGATTGCTATTTCGCATTGAATTCCAAGAAGAATGTTGTATTAAGTGTCTTAACGACGGGAGATGTATTATCTTTGCTGGCAAGCATAATGATTGTAATCGGTCATTCGGATATTGCTTACCTGTGCATATGTACAACGTTAGTAATGACGGTAGTTTTGATATCTGTTATAATTAAGTTGCTTGTTGATAAGAAAAATGATGCGTTGGAGGACGGTGAGGAAGATTGAAGAATTTAAAACTTAAATCAGCCAGAGCCGCCATGGATTTGTCCCAACAGGATTTGGCAGACAAAGTCGGTGTATCGAGACAGACCATAAATGCCATTGAAAAAGGGGATTACAATCCTACCATCAACCTTTGTGTTTCGATTTGCAAGGTGCTTAACAAAACGTTGGATGAGCTGTTCTGGGAAGAAGAATAGTACAAATGGGAAAGAAAATAGCGATAATCGGCGGCGGCGTAGCCGGACTCAGTGCCGGAATATACGGACAACGGGCCGGATATGATACAATCATATATGAGAAAAACCCGGTTCCGGGAGGAAGTCTTTCGGGGTGGTATCGAAACGGGTATGCCATAGACAACTGTCTTCATTGGTTGACGGGAACCGCACCCAATACTCCCACCAACAAACAGTGGGTTGATTTGGGAGTGCTTAATGAAGACACGGTGATAGTTCAAAGACCGTATCTTTACTCCTCGGAAACCGACGGAGTGAGACTTTACTTATGGCGTGATCCGGAAAGAACCAGGAAAGAACTTCTTGAGGTTTCCCCGGAAGACGGGGTTGAAATCAACCTTTTCATCGATTGTGTCAATGTTGCTACCGATGTTATAGCCAATTTATCTAATATATCACAGATTGCAAAGACAGTTTCCGAAGCGGAGACTGTCCTTTCGCATTTTGAGTTCGCCCGTCGTGCGGTGCTTTATATGGGCATCAACATCGAACAGTGGGCGGCACGATTTAAAAGTCGGGCGATACGTAACTTCCTTCTTGATTTCACAGCAAAGGAGTACGAATCGTACTGGCTTATTGTTGTTTACAGCTTCTTCGTCGGCGGAAACGCGGATATAATCGATGGCGGATCCATAAAGATTGCCGACAGTCTGATACAGACATATCTTAACGAAGGCGGTGTCATAGAAACCGACATGACCGCCCGAAACATCGTAATTAAGAAGAAGAAACTTCCAAAGATTGACAAAAAAGTCAAAATTAAAACCAAGCATGCTCAATCCGTCATTTTCGAAAACGGCGAAGAAATCACAGCGGATTATATTATTTGCGCCTGCGATATGAAGTATGTGTTCTCGAAGTTAATAAGTAAGAAGAAACATAAATCAAAGATAATCAGATATATTTTCGATCACGAGAAAGAATTTCCCATGTACAGCGCTTTCCAGGCGGCTTTCTCCGTGGACGGGCTCTTTGAGGAAATCGGAGACAGTTTAGCTTTTGACTGCAAACCCATAGAAATCGGAATGCAGACCTACGACAGAATTCTCGTTAAGAACTATCGCAGTTACGGAAGTTACATAGCTCCCGAAGGCAAAACCGTTGTTCAGTGTATGTTTATTCAATACGTGAAAGATTTCAAATTCTGGCGTAAAATGTATAAGTCGAATCCCGAACATTACAGACTGGCCAAAGGTAACGTCGCACAGGCGATTCTTAAAGAGATTGTGGACAAATTCCCGCAGTATGAGGGAAGAATCCAAGTTCTCGATTCCTGGACTCCCTATACTTACGCAAGAAGAAACAACGATACAAACGGAGCCTTCATGCGTTTCATAACCACGGCCATAAGCCGAAAGGCATCCATAGCCCAGGAAGTAAAAGGTGTGGACAATGTTTTCCTTGCAGGTCACTACTTAAAGTACCCCGGCGGACTGCCCATGGCGGCTTATACCGGGCAGCAGGCGATAGAAATCATCAAGAACAAAGACGCCGATACCATGGTGGAAAGAATAATCGACAATATAACCGATATGTTTGACGAGAATCAGATTAAGAAAGCGGTTGTATCGCTTTCGGAGTATTTTGATCCCAACCAGATAAAGAAGGTTCTCGCATCTTTAGGTCACACAATAGAAGAAAGTCAGATTCTTCACATTTTACAGAAATCAGACAAAAAGGATGATAAAGATGAATAAAGAATTCACATTAAGTAACGGCGTGAAACTGCCCGCAATCGTATACGGCTCGTACCTTTCCACCACCGGTCGCGGGTACGAAACGGTGCTTGATGCCCTAAATTGCGGTTATCATTGCATCGATACGGCTTATATGTATCAAAACGAGAAAGAAATAGGACGGGCCATTAAGGAATTCGGCGCCAAGCGGGAAGACCTTTTCATTGCCAGCAAGGTATGGCCTTCCAGATTCGGATATGAGGAAACAAGAAAATGTTTCGAAGAATCCCTTGAAAGTCTTCAAACGGATTATCTTGATTTATACCTTATTCACTGGCCGAAGCTTAATCAGAAAGATGAAAAATGGCTTTCCAAAATGCTTGATACCTGGCGTGCCATGGAAGACTTATACGAAGAAGGCAAAATCAGAGCGATTGGGGTTTCAAACTTTCTCCCCTATCACTTAAAACCCCTTCTTGACACCGCCAAAGTCAAGCCCATGGTTAATCAGTTGGAACTTCACGCGGGATACATGCAGTGGAAAGCGGTAGAATACTCGAAAGAAAACAATATTCAGGTTCAGGCCTGGAGTCCCCTTGGAAGAGGAGCACTTTTAAACGTTCCGTTAGTGGTTTTCCTTGCGGGCAAGTACGACAAAACTCCGGCTCAGATACTTCTTCGATACCTTCTTGATAAAGACATTGCCATTTTACCCAAAGCGTCAAGTAAGGAGAGGATGCTTGAGAATTTGGATTTGTTCGATTTCGACATAGAGGAAAGCGATATTTGGCGGCTTGACTGCATGCCCCAGATAGGCTTCTCAGGCGAACATCCCGACACGGTAGATTTCAAATAATAAATATAGGAGGATACACAAATGACAGTAGCAGCTTTACAGAAAGATATGATGGAGGCCATGAAGGCCAAAGATAAGGCAAGGAAAGATTCGATAGCGGTTCTTTATTCCGCTGCAAAGAAGGCCGGAATCGATGCCGGATGCAGAGAAGATATTCCCGAAGATATGGTAAATCAGGCCATTATGAAGGAAATTAAAAGCGTTAAAGAGCAGATTGAGACATGTCCTAAAGACAGAACCGAACTTCTTGAAGAATATAAAGAAAGACTTGCGGTTTTCGAGGAATACGCACCCAAAATGCTTTCGGCTGAGGAAGTTGAAGCTATACTTACGGATAAATTCGCCGATGTAATCGCCACGAAGAACAAAGGCATGATTATGAAGACCGTCATGGGCGAACTTAAGGGCAAGGCAGACGGCAAGGTTATTAACGAAGGCGTTGCCAAACTTTGCAACTAAAAGGTTTCTTTGTACATAAATTTATGTTTCTTAAGGGAGGCGTAAAATGGTAAGAGAGATTTTCCCGGATGAGTTAAGCGAACTTTTAAATTTGTATCTCTATCTCCACGAAGAATCGGTTCCGGAGATGTCGGATTACCTTCGGAAGACCTGGAATTCCATAATGAAAGACCCCAATCACCATATTGTGGTTAAGAAAGTCGACGGAATCATCGTGTCTTCATGCGTTTGCGTGATAATACCCAATTTGACACGTGGTGTGAGACCGTACGCTTTCGTTGAGAATGTGGTAACCCACGAGAATTTCAGGGGCAAGGGCTATGCCACGGAGTGTCTCGATTATGCTAAGAAGATAGCAGAGAAAGAAAACTGCTACAAAATGATGCTTCTTACGGGATCCAAGAAGGAATCCACACTTAATTTCTATAGGAATGCGGGCTACAACAGCGAAGACAAAACAGCATTCATCAAATGGCTCGAATAAGGTATAAAAACGGCGTGCCCGAGGGTTTTACAAAGTCTTAGCGCACAAACCGTAGTTTATCTTAATGCTTTATCAATTAACAGCAACGCACAAACAAGGATGTTTGTGCGAATTCGCAACTAAGCCAGGACGGCTTATTGCGATGGTTGCGTCCGAATTTGATATATTAAACTAAAAGCATTTAGTTAAACCGGTTTGAAGCCTGACTTTGGAAAACCCTCGGGCACGCCTATTAATATACCTTTATAAACTATTCGTAATCAACCACGTCGGCCCATGAAAGAAGGAATTCTCTCTCTTCTTCGTTACCTTTGACGGACTGGCTTGCGGCTACGATGGGAAGCCATTTCTGAACGTACTGCTTGGCGGTATCGCTCTTCTTGCAGAATAAGTTTAAGTACTTCTCGGCAATGTCTTTCTTGCCTTTAAGGCAGAAAGTAAGGTATGTTCTGGCAACGTCGGCGGAAGCGTTTCCGCTTGTAACGTGAGCCCAGTCGATGATGTATGCTTCGCCCTTCTTGGTGATGATGACGTTTGAAGGAACGAAATCGCCGTGGCAAACCTTGTCGTGCTCGGGAAGACTTTCAAGTCTTGTGTGGAGCTCATATCTTGTTGTGGCATCAAGGGTTGTCTGGCTTATCTTTCTTTGCATTTTCTCTTTGAGACGGTTAAGATGAGGAACTTTCTTGGCATGGATCTGCATCTGAATGTCTACGAAAAGATTAAGATATTCATCCATTTTGTCGGGATTCTTGTCCATAAGCTCGGCAAGGGTTTTGCCCTCTACGAATTCGGTTGCGATTGCCCAGTTGTTGTCGACTTTGAATACTTCTCTGACTCTGGGGATGTTGAGACCGCAGTCCTCGACTCTTGCCTGATTGCAGGCTTCGTTTAAGATGTCGGCCTTGGAATAATCATTGGAGAAAACCTTGATTGCCAAGTTGCCGTCTTTGTATATTGTCTTGTTTTTTCTTTCAGCAATTACCTTTTCAAGTTTCATTTTGTAACCTCCTTAAATGTCTTTATGTGTTCCGTAGTAAGCGTTTAAGTACATCTGCTTGATTTCGGAAATGAGCGGATATCTGGGGTTGGCGCCGGTACATTGATCGTCGAAGGCCATTTCCGACATTTCGTCCAGTCTTTCAAGGAACTCTTTCTCGTCAACGCCGTAATCTGCGATGGTTTTCTTAATGCCTACGCGCTCTTTCAACTCATCGAGTGCTTTAATGAGATTCTGTAATTTCTCTTCGTCGTTCTTTCCGCCGAGACCGAGAGCGTCCGCAACCATTGCGTATCTCTCAAGGGTGTGGGGATGATCGTACTGTGAAAATGTTCCCATTTTGACAGGTACTTCTTTGGCATTGAAGAGAAGTACTTCATCAAGCATCAAAGCATTTGCGATTCCGTGAGGAATGTGGTAGAAAGCACCGAGCTTGTGAGCCATGGAATGACATACACCAAGGAATGCGTTGGCGAAAGCCATACCTGCCATTGTAGCCGCATTTGCCATTTTCTCTCGTGCCGCAGGCTCGTTTGCGCCGTTATCGTAAACGATCGGGAGATTCTCCCAAATCATCTTAAGGGACTGAATTGCGAGACCGTCTGTGTAATCCGTAGCCATAAGAGAAGCGATTGCTTCAAGGTCGTGGGAAACAGCATCGATACCGGAAGCGGAAGTGAGTCCTTTGGGAGCGTTCATATGTAAATCCGCGTCCACGATGGCCATTTTGGGCATAAGTTCGTAATCTGCAAGAGGATATTTGATTCCGGTGGATTCGTCGGTAATAACTGCGAAAGGTGTAACTTCGGAACCTGTTCCCGCAGAAGTGGGGATGGCAACGAAGAAGGCTTTCTCGCCCATCTTGGGGAATGTGTAAATACGTTTTCTTATATCGCAGAAACGCATTGCCATATCCATAAAGTCTGCTTCCGGATGTTCGTAAAGAACCCACATAATCTTGGCTGCGTCCATTGCGGAACCGCCGCCTACGGCGATGATGACGTCGGGTTTGAATTCATTCATTAACTTAGTGCCTTCCTTGGCGCAACCCAGAGTAGGATCGGGAGCGACGTTGGAGAAGGTTTGATGAAGGATTCCCATTTCATCCAGTTTCTTGGTGATGGGAAGTGTATATCCGTTTTCAAAAAGGAATGAGTCGGTAACGATGAAGGCTTTCTTCTTATTGTAGTATGTTCCCAGTTCTTCAAGGGCTACGGGAAGGCAGCCTTTCTTCATATATACTTTATCGGGTGTTCTGAACCAAAGCATGTTCTGTCTCCTTTCGGCTACTGTTTTGATATTGATGAGATGTTTAACGCCGACATTCTCGCTTACGCTGTTGCCGCCCCATGAGCCGCAACCGAGGGTAAGAGAAGGAGCGAGTTTGAAATTGTACAAATCACCGATACCGCCGTGGGAAGAAGGAGTATTGATAAGAATACGGCATGTCTTCATTCTTGCGCCGAATGTGTTGATTTTGTCGGATTCCGTAACGGTATTTAAATAAATCGAAGATGTATGGCCGAAACCGCCGTCTGCAATAAGTCTTTCGGCTTTATCCAAAGCATCGTTAAAGTTCTTGGCTTTATACATGGCAAGAACGGGTGATAATTTCTCATGAGCGAATTCTTCGCTTAATTCGACGCTTTCTACTTCACCGATGAGAATCTTCGTGTAATCGGGAACGGATACACCTGAGAGTTCGGCAATTTTCTTGGCTGACTGACCGACAATCTTGGCATTTAATGAACCGTTGATGAGGATTGTATGGCGAACTTTGTCAAGTTCATCGCCTTTAAGGAAGTAGCATCCTCTGTCCTTGAATTCCTTCTTAACCTTTGAATATATCTTGGAATCAACGATAACAGACTGTTCGGAAGCACAAATCATACCGTTATCGAAGGTTTTGGAATGAATAATTGAGTTAACCGCAAGAACGATATCGGCTGTTTCGTCGATAATTGCGGGAGTGTTTCCCGCGCCTACACCGAGAGCGGGCTTTCCTGAAGAATAAGCGGCTTTAACCATTCCGGGACCGCCTGTGGCAAGGATGATGTCGGCCTCTTTCATAACAAGGTTTGTCATATCGAGAGAGGGCATATCGATCCATCTTATGATTCCTTCGGGGGCGCCGGCCTTAACAGCTGCTTCCAAAACAACCTTTGCGGCTGCGATTGTGGAAAGTTTAGCACGGGGATGAGGGCTAATAATGATGGCATTTCTCGTCTTAAGTGCGATAAGAGTCTTGAAAATAGCCGTAGATGTGGGGTTTGTTGTGGGAATAACCGCTGCGATAACACCGATGGGCTCGGCGATTTTCTTTATTCCGTAAGCGGGATCTTCTTCGATTACTCCGCAGGTTTTGAAGTTCTTATACTGATTGTAGATGTATTCCGAAGCGAAATGGTTCTTGATAACCTTGTCTTCAACGATTCCCATTCCGGTTTCTTCAACGGCAAGTTTAGCAAGAGGAATTCTCTCCCTGTTTGCAGCCATAGCCGCTTCGTAGAAAATCTTATCTACCTGTTCCTGGGTGAAGGTTGAAAAGATTTTTTGAGCTTTTCTTAATTCCGACAATGCTGTTTCAAGCTTGGCAACATCATCGATGATTTCGTATTTCTGTTCCATATAAAATGCTCCTTTCAAAATCATTCTTCCCCCCGAAGAACATAAAACAAGATTGATAAAAAGTTAACAATCAAAATCTTTTATAGTGTATCACACAATAAAAATAAATCAAGACCATTTTTACCCCCAAATAAAATAAAGTGTTTCAACGCCTAAAAAGGGAAATTAATGGGAAACATGGTATAAATTGACACAAAAACTTTTAAAAGCAGAGGAAATAAATTACGTCGGAAATGTATCAAAACATTGATTTTGACAGTTATAATCCTGTGAACAATCGGATGATGTTGCGAAATAACGGAGAATTTTTAGAATTTCAAAATAAACAAAACCATCAAATTGATGACAAACAACCTTTACAAACCATCAAAATGATGATATTCTATGCTTGCAAATATGTTTTTGGAAGGCGATGATATGAATAAGTATGCAATTCCCCGGTTTACAACAGCATCAGAGATAAAAATGGCAAGAAACAAAATGGGTCTTACACAGGCACAGTTTGCAGATTTGCTTGGAATATCCAAGCCTACGGTAGAACGCATGGAAGCGAGTGATAAAGAGATAAAAGGGCCGATAGTTTTGGCACTTTTTCTATTGTTGTCTGATGATAAAGTCATAGATCAATTAATAATTCCCCCCAAGAAAACAAAACTACGTCTAAGTTACATGTATAAGAATGAATTATGCACGATTATAGATGTTGATGAATTAAATGAAGAAGTTTTAATAAAAAATTATAAAAAAAATGTTATGTTTAAAGCTTTTGGAAGCAATGACGAACCGACTTTTACGGATTATCAGGAATTTTTGAAATCAAGATGTTTTCCGGAAACAAGAGACAAGATGAAACTTGTGTTAAAGGATTTAAATATTCCCTTTTACGATCCGTTATTGATTATCGAGAAAACTAAAGGACGTATGGCTGAAGATGATTTTTGGCTGGAAGTGGAGCGTTAACTATGATTGAGTTGTTTGAAGGGGATAAAAAAGATTTTGCCAGACAGTCTTCAAAAGGCAATCAGTTGAAGTGGAATAACTGCGGCATTTGGTATAAAGCGGATTATTGCGGATATGAAGGATTGGCGGAATATGTAATATCAAATTTATTAAAAAAGAGCACTTTAAAAGAGAATCAATTTGTTTTGTATGATTTGGAACAGATTTCATACAAGGCGGTTTGCTATAATGGGGCAAAAAGTAATGATTTTTTGAAGGATGATTGGCAAATTATTACAATTGAGCGACTGTACAAAAATTTTACGGGACAAAGCCTATATGAACAAACTTGGCATATTTCCGGAACACAAGAGCGTTTGGCGTTTTTTGTGGGACAGATTGAAAGAATAACAGGTCTTAGGGAATTTGGCAAATACATAAATATTCTTTTGACTATTGATGCACTGTTTCTTAACGAGGACAGACATATGCATAATATAGCGGTACTTATGAATGGAAAGGGAGAATATGATTATTGCCCGATTTTTGATCAAGGGGCGGGTTTGTTGTCGGATACATTGATGGATTATCCGATCGGAGAGGATATATATTCGATAATTGATTCAGTCAAAGCCAAAACGGTATGCGATTCTTTTGATGAACAATTGGAGGCTTCGGAGATGTTATATGGTTGCAATATTCGTTTCCGGTTTTCAAAAAAAGACGTGGAGTGTTTGCTTGAAGCGGTAAACATATATCCAAATGAAATTACGGAAAGAGTAAAAACTGTTATATTTGAACAAATGAGTATATATGGATATTTATTTGATAAAACATCATAATTGTGTATTGCATTTGATAATTAATCAGGTTTACCGCACATGATTTTACGAGGAGGAAATCAAATGAACGAAACTTTGAAGGTATTGGAAACAAGAAGAAGTTGCAGGAATTTTATCCCGGATAAACCGGTATCCGAAGAAGACATTCAAGCCGTTTTACGGGCTGGAACCTACGCGGCAACGGGAATGGGAAAGCAAAGTCCCATAATTATCGCCGTCACCGATAAGAAGATGCGTGACGAAATATCCAAGGCAAATGCCGAAATTATGGGGGCGGATACGGACCCATTTTACGGTGCGCCCGTAATTCTTATAGTTCTTGCAAACAGAAATGTGGGAACATATCTTTACGACGGTTCGCTTGTTATGGGGAATCTAATGAATGCGGCGGAAAGTCTGGGGCTCGGAAGCATTTGGATTCACAGGGCGAAAGAAGAATTTGACTCGGAATTCGGAAAGAAGATTCTTAAAGATTTAGGCATTGACGGGGATTACGAAGGTATCGGACATTGTGCGATAGGATACAAGGCGGAGCCGTCGAAGGACCCCGCGCCCAGGAAAAATGACTTTATTTATTATATAAAGTAAAAAATTGTTTGATTATTAAAAATCTATTTTGTATAATGTGAAAGCATTTATTTAAAGGAGATATATAGACAATGAAGAAATTAAATTATTTACTTGTTACTGCTTTGACTGTTTTGACAATGGCAGCATGCGGATCGACCGTTGAACCGGATCCGACACCCGCACCCGCTCCCGCACCTAACAATACAACAACGCAGACAACAACACAGACAACAAATCCCGATGAAGTTTATGATTCCGAGAATCAGGGAAACGCTGCAAATCTTCCCAATCCCGAAGATATTATTCTTCCTCAGGAGTATTCGGTACTTATTGTGGGACATCGTTGGGCTAAGGTTTTTGATTCCGCCATCGACGATTATCTTGAGTTTTATGAAGACGGAACATGGACAGAGTGTATCTTTGATTACGATGTTAACGAATGGATTGAGACAGACTACGGATTCGTTGATTTCAATTATGACGATCCCCAATATATTCTTTATTCAAACAAAACAGGATCACAGGTTGAGGCTTTTACATATGACGATAGCGGATACCTTAACAGCACCTTAAGCGACAATATGTATGCAGAGGATGCTCAGATGCCCGCCGATCTTTTGGAATATGAAGGCGGAACAGCAGGTTCCAGATATTACGAGAACGAGGGATATGCCGCATTTGCCGGAAAGTGGTATGAAATTTGGCCCGACGGAAACTGGGAAGCTTATTATGAAATAACAGAATCCGGAGAATGGTATTGCTACAATAACGGAGAATTGATTAATTCCGGATATATTATTATCGAAGGCAGCAAGATATCATTCTACGGAGGTGACGACGATACATTACGTTTTGTCGGAACAATGACCGACAATGAGAATATTATCGATTGCCCCGGATTTGAACTTGAAAGATGGTAAATTGTCACCGGTGTGTCATCCGGGTGTCACCCGGGGACGGGGGTGAGGTGACATTTTTGAAAACGGCTCAAACACTGAAGTTTGAGCCGTTTTCTTTTGCTTTCGGGAAAAAATGTCACCCCACCCCCGTCCCCTAGTGACATTTGGTGGTAAAATACTATATAATCATTAGAAGAATTAAGGTGAAAAATGGATAAGAACACATATACATTATTGGAAAATTACATGATTTCCTGTATGGAAGACAGTGCCCACGATAAGGAGCACATATATCGGGTTTTGTATACGGCCTTGGAAATTGCCGCCAAAGAAGAGGATGTTGATTACGATATTCTCATAACTTCCTGCCTTTTGCACGACATCGGAAGGAAAGAACAGAATGAGAATCCCAAATTGTGTCATGCCGTTGTGGGAGGGGAGAAAGCTTATAAATTCCTGACAGAACAAGGCTTTGACAGTGAATTTGCGGGTAAAGTCAGGGATTGCATAACGACACACAGATTCAGAAAAGGCAATCCTCCCGAAAGCCTTGAGGCGAAGATTCTTTTCGATGCGGATAAACTCGATGTGACGGGGGCCGTCGGAATCGCCAGAACCCTTGTGTATAAAGGACAATTTGCGGATCCTTTGTATTTAATGAAGCCCGACGGATCGGTTTCGGACGGAACCGGTGATGAGCAATCGTCATTTTTCCAAGAATACAAGTTTAAATTGGAGAATCTCTACGGCAGATTTCTTACTGCGAGAGGCGCCGAAATGGCAGCAGAAAGGCAGCAGGCGGCGGTGGATTTCTACAATAACCTTTACAGGGAAGTAAGCGAGCCTTACATCAAGGGAAGTAACAGCTTAAATGACATTTTGAAATAACGGAGTGAAAAATGTTCGGAAGCAAAAAAGTAGACAAAGAAGAACTCGATTCGATAATCGAATATCTTGAAAACAATAAAAAAGTGGAGTTCAATCCGTATCCTTTATATGATGAGGAAGTTATGAAGGCCCTCGATTTGCTCGAATCAGACACCAAATATCTTTCAAATCATGAGAAAATAGCGGACAAACCCATCGGGGAAATGAATAAGAAAGAGATTGCCACCATGCTGACTTTCATTTCCAGGGGGGAGAGATTCTGCGACGGGCATATAGCAGGCTTCGTAGAATCCGGAGATTTACTTAAGTTAATGATTCGGTTAAGAGAATTATCATAGAGGATAAATAATATATTAGGATTACAGGAGGATTTGAAGATGACTAAATTATCCAAGACATTAATGGCGATACTTTTGGCCGCAGGGCTTGTGGGATGCAGCCTTCCCATTCCGGGAAACACGGGAAATCCCTCAACGGCCGGTGATTCCGGAAAGACTGCAACCGTAGATGACGGAAATGAAAATGTGGATGTCCCCACGGGAAACGAAGACCTTTCGGGAGAGGGCTCCACGGAAAATGCAGAGCTTATAGAACTTGAATTTAAATATTGGGACGTGGACAACAATAACGGAATTCCCTATTTCTTTGCCAAAGTTTACAATCCCAATGATGTAACCGTTGATTTCGGCGTGTATATTGACTATTCGGCAGGATCCGATAAGTCTGTTGCCGAAGAAATTGATGAATTAATGAGTACCGTAGGACCCAAGGAAACGATAGTAGTGGCAGACCTTAGCGGAAGAGCGTTTCCGGATACTGATTCCATCGATATAAGATATGATTTCCTCATTGAATCAATGTATGCCTCTGTCGACACCGATTTTACGGTGACCGAAAACGACTACGGACATCATATCGACGTGTCGATTGCAGAGGAAGATTTCTATTATTGCGATGTATTTGTTCTCTATTACCTCGACGGCGATGTTTCCGGCTTTGACTTTACGACATTTTATCCCGGTGACGATTATTCCTACGATACCGACTGCGTGTTTAGTTATGACGATTTCGAAGTTTTCGTGTCGACCTACAAAATCGTAATCTGACCTCTATGAAGCATAGAGTACCGTAAAAGCCGGCTTTCCGAAGAATCTACGAATCATAGGTTGGCTGAATTGCCGTAAGAGTTAGAATATATTCAGCTCACCTGCAGGAGTGTAAAATGGATGTAATCGAATTTGGAAACTTCATCAAGGAAAGAAGAGTAGACAAAGGTCTTACCCAGAAGCAGCTTGCTGATTTAATATCCGTAACGGACAAGGCGGTAAGCAGATGGGAAAACGGTCACGGCTTTCCCGACATAGAATCTTTGGAACCCTTGGCAAACGCATTGGATTTAAGTCTCTGGGAAATAATGCACAGTAGGCTTGACGACAGGGAAATGCTTTCCCGTTCGGATGTGGATGCCATTTTGGCGGACGCCATTGATATTTCGGTAAAGAATATCCTTAAAGCGAAGCGCAAAAGGGCGTTTCTCATTGTTTTATCGGCGATTTTGTTCGTAATACTCGTATTGCTTTTAGTATTTTCCGGAGTCGGAGTATCTGTATAAAGATTGCATCCGAGTAAATTCTCGGAGGTTCTTTGGATGAAAAATACAATTAAATATGGTAGTTTAGCCTATTTGGCGATATACGTCATTCTGATTTTGGCGGGCATGTTCGGTAATTTACGGGGTGAAACCGGAGTTTATATTCAGCTGATTGAATATACAATACTGGGTATTTCCGGGGTTTTTCTCTTCAAAGATTGCTATAAAGAGGGTTTCGTAAAATGGAAAGAGAAACCCTTCATAAACTTACTTTGGCTTGCGGGTGGATTCGCGGTCAACTATGTTCTTTCAATAATAGCTTCACTGCCGGTCGGGCTTTTGTTTCCCGATTACGGCTCCCTAAATTCGGATAATGTATTTAGGATCAAAGGCTTAATTCCTTTGTGGTTGGCGGTGGCGGTTTTGGGAATATTGGGCCCGATGACCGAGGAACAGATTTTCAGAATGCTTCTTATCCGAAAGCAGGAGAAACGTTTTGTGCCGGCGTATCTAATCTTATTCTCATCGCTTGTTTTTATGGTTTTGCATATACATGCCTTCACGGCAGAAGACATTTTATCCAATCTTCCCATACTGACGAGCGGACTTGTATACGGATTTATCGCATATAAAAGCAAGAATGTGACAATACCGCTTATTCTTCATCTTCTAACCAACATACCGTCTATTGTTGCTCTTTATATTTACTGAGAAAATCAAAAAAGGACCTTGGGTCCTTTTTTATTTATGGGTCGTGACCCTGTTGAGCTCGCGAAGCGTGCGAAATATAAACCACCCGCTATGCGGGTGCGCGGTAGAAGTTACACAAAAAAATCACCTTTCCGTTATAATGAGGTTGTTCAAGCCAATTTTATAACGAAAGGAAAGGTGATTTATATATACCATTTTTTCTGTTAAAATAAAAAAGGCAGCGGAATAAGGGGGAGAAAATGGCAGAAATAATTAAAACAGACAGCAATACATACAGAATAGAGGATGGATTTGTAAGGTTTTTCCTTCTGGAAGGAACAAAGAAAGCAATGCTTATAGACAGCGGAATCAATTGTCCCGATGCTAAATCGATTGCCGGTAAACTTACGGATAAACCGATTATTCTGCTTAACACTCACGGAGACGGAGATCATACTTCGGGAACGGCAGGATTCGAAGAGATTCATATTCACGCCTTGGATTATACCGGTTGTGAAGTGGATAAAAGGTATCCCGATACGAAACTTTCCGAAATAAACGACGGTGATGAGTTTGACCTTGGAGACAGAACCGTAAGAATTATTCATATTCCCGGTCACACCCGGGGAAGCGTTGCGATTCTTGATGCGGAGAAAAGAGTTCTATATGCGGGAGATTCCGTTCAAAAAGGACATATTTATATGTTTGGAAACAAGCGAGAACCGGATAAATTCGAAGACTCTCTTAAAAAGTTAATTTCGATAAATAATGAATATGACAAAATATATGCTTCTCATGATGAGTTTGAACTTCCGGGGGACTATGCAAAGAAAGTGCTTGATTCTTGGAAGAGAGTGAGAAACGGTGATGTAGAAGGCGAAGACATCGAACTTTTCGGAAATAAGGTTAAGTCCTATACAACACAGTTTTGCGGATTTTATATCTAAACGGGCACGAAAAGAAGAGTAATAAGGAGCAATAAATTATGATAGTAAAGATAGAAACGAAAAGACTTATAATACGTCCCGTGGTTCCCGACGACGCGGATGCGGTATATAAATGGGCATCGGATCCCAAAGTAACCGAATATATGCTTTATTCCACACATCCCAACGTGGAAAGCACGAGAGAGTGGCTTGAAAGCAGGGATATTGAAGATCCGGATTCTTACGACCTGGGTTTTGTATATAAGGAAACCGGCGAACTTATAGGAATGGGCGGTCTGGTATATAAACCTGAAGAAGATTTGTGGTTAATAGGTTACAACTTAAGAAGAGATTTCTGGGGACAGGGTATTGTTCCCGAGGCCATGGAAGGAATAATCGCCGAAATTAAGAAAACAAGAAAAATCAGACTCATTCAGGGTGAATTCGCCACGGAAAATGCCAAAAGCGGCCGTGTAATGGAGAAACTCGGCATGCATTACGTAAGGGATACAAAGTATACCAAGTTTGACGGCAGCGCAACTTTCGATGCTAAGATTTATGAGAAGGAAGATATTTGATTTGTGAGCGGAGGGATATTCAAATGTTTATGAGTAAAGAGGATAAGTATTTTCTTGCAGTCGGAATCGCTGCGTTTGTAACCGGCGCCGGATTAATTATATGGGGATTATGTCTGGTTATAATGAAGGCATTTGACAAAGCGGCTCTCGGTGTTTCGTTGGTTGGCGGAATTACATTTTTCGTCGGAGGAACAGGTTTTCTTATCGTATGCCTGAAAGATTTCATCAAGCGTGAACGAAAGAAGGCCAAATCCGATAAATACAAGTGTAAAATAATCTCATTCGATACCTTTATGAGCTATTCCAAAGGTAAAATCAAGTTCCCTCCCAAGGAATATGTAAGGAACATGAAAGTAAGATATTTCAACGGAAACAATGATATATCCGATGCGATTCTTGACATGAGAAAATATGAATTGAAGGCAGACAAGGTATCTAAAGGCCTGACAATGGATTTGTATATAAATGATAAGGATTACTATTCCGTCAAGAAGTCAATTTGTGACAAACACATAGAAAGAGAAGAGGAACTTTTCGCGGAAAGTGTTATGAAGTATTACGTATCCGGAAACGTGTGTTGTACGAATTGTAACGAAGGTTTTGCCTTCTACGACATGATTGACGTTGTTTGTCCTTATTGCGGCGAGCAGGTAAACTTGCCCTAAATAATTTTGTCACCCGGGGACGGGGGTGGGGTGACATTTTTGGAGAATAAAATGGAATTAAGAAAGATTAATTGGGAAGATGCATACGCCCAATGGCAATATACAACCAATCTTCCCGAAGACGAGAACGGGTTAACCAATGAGTACCGCGGTGTTTCCTTTGAGGAATATAAGGAAAAGGTTCTTCCGGAATTAATATCATATGAACACCCTGTTAATATGCCGGATTGGTTTGTTCCCGAGACATTTTACTATTTATGGGACAAAGATTTATTGGTGGGTGAATTTCGCATAAGACATTACCTTACGGATGCTTTAAGAAACGGCTCCGGTCATATAGGCTACAGTATCGGCAAAGAATATCGCCGTAAAGGTTACGGAACGGTCGGTTTGCGTCTTACTCTTGAAATCGCCCGCGAAATCGTACCTGAGGATGAGATTTATTTACGCCTTTTGAAGAGCAATACGGCATCTTTAAGGGTGATGGAGAAAAACGGCGGCCGTATAGTATCGGAAGATGATGAACATTTTTTTGTAAGAATTAAAAAAAACTGTTGACTTTCACCCAAGGGAATCCTTTACAGTCAGTATATGAACGTTCAAGGAAACAGATTATACGAAAGGAAGGATGAAGATATGAAAGATAAAATGACCTCCGGCGAAATTGCCAAGAAAGCCGGAATTTCACAAAAAGCAGTCAGATTATATGATGAAAAGGGACTTCTTAAGCCGTCGGATTATTCGGAAGGAAATTATCGCCTTTACGATAACGAGGCACTTTTGGTTCTTGAGAAAATAATTGCATTAAAACAGGTAGGGTTCTCACTTGAAGAAATCAGAGACAGTTTGACGGGAAAGGACAACACCGACATTCTTAAGACTCTCGAAGACCAGATTGAGATGATGGAGACCAAAAGGTACGAACTTGAGCGTGCCGTTGCAAGAATTAAGGCAGTTATTGCAAGAAGTAACGGAAATCCTGATTGGGATGATGTTGCGGATATTCTTAAGGAAATGCAGGCAGATCAGAATGCGGACGACGGACATTTCTTTGCTCTCGATCACACCAAAGATGAAATTGACTGGTATGTAAAGATTTTTAATGACATAAAGGTTAAACCCGGCGAGAAAGTGTTGGATCTCGGTTGCGGATTCGCCAAATTATGGAGAAACAACTGGGAAGAAATCCCCGAGTTTGTTAAGATTGACGGTTATGACCTTCGTGGAAGCTGGGCAGACGACTTTGAAAAGTTTGTAAACGATAACAGTGACAAACTTTCGAACGAAACTAAGATTAATGTCTGGTTTGAAGATCTGGAAGATGAGAAAACCTGGGAACATATTAAGGGCGAAGAGAAATATTCCATGATTATAGCCCACTATTTGGCAGACGGACTTAAGGACGCAGAGGCTTTAATAGCTAAATCATCCGAAGTTTTAGCAGACAACGGTGTAATGAGCTTAAACTGCTACGGAAACGGACACGAAACCCGTATTAAGTTCTGGATTGATAAGTTGGAAGAACTCGGTTTTGACACGAAAGCCCTCAAAGAGGAGGCAGAGACCGACAAAGCTTTAAAGGCTCAATGCAAAGAGTATCTTTGCAAGTATTTCCCGAAGGTTGAAGAAATCGTCATTCCCACACAATTCACATATGAGAATGCGGAGGATATGATTAAGGATTTGGAGTGTTGTCTTGAAGGACACAAGAGCTTTCTTGAGTGTAACTCTGAGAGAATTTCGGATGCTCTTTCAAAGACACTTTCGGACGGTCCGGTAAAGATACCCCATGACGGATATTTCTGGAGACTTTCCAAATAAAACGATAATATCGGGAACGGTAAACTATCCTAAAGAAAATAGCCCAAACATGAAGTTCAATGTCATTAAGTTAAGTGTGACGACAATAAGGCTCTTATACCAGAAATGGTATAGGGGTCTTTTTTTCTGAAAAAATAGTTGACAGCAGGACTGAAAAGTGCGGCCGCTTTCGCTACTGATTATATTTTAGAGGTAGCGAAAGCGGCCCTTGAAATTGTAAGCATAATTCTCGATTTCAAGGAGGTGCACATGAAACCACAAATGGTAAAGAATCTTTTGATGTCTCAGATTAATACAGTTGCAGCGAACGCCAAGTCTTTCTGCATCGATCCAGAAAGAAACTTCTCTAGAAAAAGAAAACTGACTATGGAAAAGGTTATTTCAGGAATAATAGGTATGGGAAGCGGCAGTCTTACAAATGAATTGCTGGATTTCTTTAATGATAGTCCAGAGACTCCAACTTCATCTGCTTTTTGTCAACAACGATGCAAGATAACTGTAGAAGCTTTTGAAGCAGTATTTCGCCTCTTTTCAAAAAAGCTTTGTGATTCTTTTGAGGATGAACTACCTGTACTGGCTGTAGATGGTTCAAAAATTCAAATCCCAACCAATCCAGATGACGTGGATTCCTTTCTGCCCGGCTCAAACGGCCAGAAACCTTATAATCTTTTGCATCTGAATGCTTTGTATAACCTCAATCATCAAATCTATCAGGATGCAATTATTCAAAAGGTTAAGTCTGCAAATGAACATTTTGCTCTTATAGAGATGGTTGACCGTTCTTTGCTGCGTAGTGCTCTTTTGATGGCTGATAGGGGATATGAAAGCTACAACAACCTTGCTCACGTTCAGGAAAAAGGATGGTATTTTCTGTTTCGTATCAAAGATGGAGACTATGGTATCAAACAAGGATTGTCATTACCAAATGAGGAGTTCTATGATGTCAGTTTTGAACTCAATCTCACGCGAAAACAGACAAATGAAGTGAAGGAATTGATAAAAGACAGGAACCATTATAGGTGGATCCCGAGTGACATGGTTTTTGATTACCTTCCGCCCCAAAGTCGGAAAAAAGATCCGGTCAGATTCTATAAACTATCATTCAGAATCGTGAGATTTCCTATATCTAACGACACTTATGAAACAATCATAACTAATCTTCCCACAGATAAGTATCCGGCAGAAGAAATAAAAAGGTTGTATTCATTGAGGTGGGGAATTGAAACATCTTTCAGAGATCTGAAATATACTATGGGAATGCTTGATTTCCATTCAAAAAAGGTGGAATGCATACAACAGGATATCTACGCACATTTGATAATGTATAACTTTGCGGAAATGATTACCTCGCACGTAGTCATTAAGAAAAAGCAAAGTAGGAAATATACATATAAAGCTAACTTCTCGGTCGCTGCTCATATGTGCAGAAAGTATTACCGCGGTATTACATCGCCACCTGATTTGGAAACCATCATATCAAGAAATCTTGTACCCATTAGACCAGACCGGCATCAAGATAGATACCAGTCTGCAAGAATCTTTAGAGGCTTCCTATATAGAGTAGCATAAAGCTATGGATTTTACACGTGCTAAGTAGGCGGATTTCCATCCGTCTATTTGTTGTGTAAATAACCATGGAAAAAGAGGATGCTGGAACAATTCCAACATCCTCTTTAAAACTTTTCCCTCGTGTTAAAATGCTAACTTAATGACATTG
>JAZQQI010000012.1:0-64323 GCA_045628965.1 Lachnospiraceae bacterium
CTCCGCAATCTGCTGAATAATTTCTTTAAGATAAGTCTCAACTTCTGCTGTAAGAACCTTACGGCGATACTTCACAGACCATACCACATGGTAATTAATGTTGCACACGGATGTGCGGTAATGAATGAGATTTTCTTTCATGCACATAGTATATCATTGAATATAGAAAAAAGCAAGAAAAATCGAATGTACGTTCTGGTTTTTGTTCCCGGCGGTTTCTCTTGCGCTCAGACGCTTTCATCTCGGCACTTGAAGAACCGAGGGTTCCCGCTTGTTATCCTAAAGGATTATGAATAAACGCTTCTTACAATAAGTGAATACCAACAGAATGCCCGAGGTCATATTTACGGTACAGAGGGACACTCCGCGTTACAGAGGGACACTCCGCGTTACATTAGAACCGTCCCCGATGATGTTTCCTCGCAGACCTGGAAGATCAAAAACTTAAGATAATATGATTCATCCGCGGACCAAAGAATCGGATGGTCCGGTGCCTGAGTTCTGAATTCGACCTGGCGAAGCCTTTTCCCGGCACTTCTTGCGGCCTGAAGGATTGTTTCCTTGAAAAGTTCTTCCGTCATAAAGTGCGAACATGAGCAGGTTGCAAGGAATCCACCGTCTTTTACAAGTTTCATGCCCTTACGGTTAATCTCACGATACCCTCTTATTGCATTTTTTGTAGCTTCTCTCGATTTGGTAAAAGCCGGCGGGTCGAGAATTACCACGTCATACTTCTCTCCTAATGTTTCAAGCCTCGGAAGTTCGTCAAGGACATCCGCGCATCTAAATTTGACCGTATCGGTCAGTCTGTTTTTTTCTGCATTCAAAGCAGCCTGTGAGACTGCAAATTCCGAGATATCAAGGCCCGTAACGTCTGCTGCGCCGTTAATTCCGGCATTGAGGGCAAATGTACCCATATGTGTGAAGCAGTCGAGCACTTTTTTGCCTTTGCAAAGTTTTCCTATTGCCTGTCTGTTATATTTTTGGTCTAAAAAGAATCCGGTTTTTTGTCCGTTAACCACGTCAACCGTATATTTGATTCCGTTTTCGCTAATCTCAACATTCGTATCGAATTCTTCACCGATAAAGCCCTTATGAAGATACAATCCCTCTTTCTTTCTGACGGGCGCATCAGACCTTTCGTAAACACCTTTTATGATTATTCCGTCTTCTTTAAGGACATCTTTTAACTCCTCAACGATGACCTCTTTTAATTTGTCGATGCCGAGAGCCAAAGATTCAACAACCAAAACATCGTTATATTTATCCACAACAAGTCCCGGAAGAAAATCAGCTTCCCCGAAAATAATTCTTACGGAATTGAGATTATCGTCGGAAGGAGACTTCATTACAGCCTTTCTGTACTCCCATGCATTTTTGACTCTCATGCGAAGAAAAGCTCTGTCTATTTCCTCCTCGGCATTTCTCGTCATTATACGCACCCTGATTTTGGAATTTGAGTTAATGAAGCCTTTTCCGAGACTTTTGCCCTCAAAATCTTTGACGATAACCATATCCCCGTCTTCGAAATTTCCCGTAACGGATTCTATTTCATTGTCAAAAACCCACGCGCCTCCGGCACGAAGCGTTCTTCCTTCATTTTTCCTTAAATTTACGATTGCACTCATATTGTATCTCCGATTAACAAACGACTATTATTCGTTTTTTATTTATTATTCGTTAATCACCTTTACCTGACACATCTTCATTGCCGAGAGAGCATTCAAATGGCTTTCGGGTGTTACTCCCGCACAGCACGAAGCGTCTACGGTTACCGGGATTTCAGGAAGATATGCTTTAATCATTAACGCATTTGAAATAACGCATATATCCGTACAAAGTCCGATTATTTCAATTTCGTCAATCGGTTCTTCCTCATTTAAGTTCATAAGAAACGAAGCCAAATCCTTTGAGCCGAAAGTCGGTTTGTCAAAAATAATTGCGTCTTCCGCAACCGGCAATGCCTTTGAAATCTGCCATCCTTCGCTGCCCAAAATGCAGTGCTTAACCGGAAGATTTTTGCCTTCCTGTCTTTCGAGATAATCATTTGCGTGCGTATCTCTGGTATAAACCACCAAATCATCAAACTCCTCAATCTTTTTTGCAACATTACCGACGATTGCCAACGCCTCTTTTGTTCCGAGCGCTCCGTCAATAAAATCATTTTGCATGTCAACCGTAACAAGTACTTTCATTAGAATTCCTCCGTTTCTTTTTTTGTCTGTGAGACAATATTTGTAATCCAAACTCCCTTTTGTATCAAAATATAACCGATAATAACCTTTACAAAATCCACCGCCTGTACGGCAAAGTAAATTCCGAATATTCCGATATCCGTGTAGGTCGACAGTATAAATGCCGTCGATACTCCGACTGTCCACGAGAAGACGGAATCGAACAGAAACGTAACAAGTGTCTTTCCTCCGGACCTTAATGTAAAATACAACGAATTAAGAAATCCCTGCAGCGGGAAAAACAGTGCCGTTATAAGAATAAACGTTGTCGCACAGTTTCTGACATAATCCGATGTTTCATAATTTGTCGGAAACCATCCTGCTATAACACTTAAAATTATCGAAAGAAGAACGCATACGATTCCCGAAAACCACATAAGAGAAATTGAGCTTTTCTTTGCCTTCTCAAATTCCTTAGCTCCAAGCATCTGTCCGATAATAATTCCGACAGCATGACCGAGAGCAATAAACACCACATTCAAGAGATTGCATAATGCATTCGAAATATTTAAGCCTGCAATGACATCAAGTCCTCTTTTTGAATAGCACTGCGTCATGGAAGCTATGGCTGCTGCCCACATAAATTCGTTAATGAGTATGGGAATACTCTTTTTAAGGATCGGAATCACAATCACCTTAGGCACAAGAAGTGTCTTGTATATTCCTATAAGGAATGTGTGCTTCTTTCTCTTTAAATGCGACCATACAAATATTACGGCAAATTCGGCAACTCTGGCCAATACAGTTGCAATTGCCGCACCGCTTACTCCAAGTTTCGGAAATCCGAAATTACCGTAGATTAAGCAGTAATTCAACACTATATCGCATACAACGGATACAATTCCGGAAACCATGGGCTTAAATGATTCGTCCGTTTCCCTAAGTGACGTGGAATAAACCTGAGTTAAAGAGAAGAACGGTATCTGCAAAATCATTATTCTAAGATAATCCTTTGCGTACTTTATAGCCAGAGCCTTGTCTATGCTTCCTTCTTCCCCCTTCATGTAAAGTCCTATCAGGAAATCGTCGAAGAAAAAGAATAAAAGCATTCCCAAAACAGAGCACAAAATCGCCGCCCATATTTTAATTCTGAAAACATTTTTTACTCCGTCCTCATCCTTACTTCCGTAATACTGTGCCCCGAAAATGCCCGGACCGCTCATGGCACCGAATATTGCAAGATTGAATACAAAAATCAGCTGTCCCGCTATGGAAACCGCCGTTATTGCTTCAGTACCCTGGGAGCCAACCATCAGATTGTCAACCAGACCGACTGCATTCGTTATACCGTTTTGTATCATAATGGGTATTGCAAGAATCAGAGTCTTCTTGTATACAGATGTGTCTATCTTAAATCTATTCATAATACTATCCGATAATTTTTTACTTAAAAAAACTTGAAATGAAAATTTCGAGGCCTATTCCAATAAGGATTACACCTCCTAAAATTGAAGCCTTTCCGGCCAATTTTGTACCGATCTTTTTGCCTAATATCAGCCCGCCGATACATATAACAAAAGTCACTGCCGCAATAATCAACGCTGCAACAAGAGCCTGAAGAATATCATACTCCGCTATCGTAAATCCTACCGACAAAGCATCAATCGATGTTGCCACGCCCATAACCATCAACTGTTTAAAGGACATTTCTTTTTTGTCATCATCCGCTTCATCTCCCTTAATGCCCTCAATAAGCATCTTTCCGCCGATAAACAGCAAAAGAGCGAGCGCAATCCAGGGAATAAACTTTTCAAAAACCTTAAAATACGTGATAAGCGTATGAACGCAAACCCATCCTATCATGGGCATTGCCGCCTGAAACGCTCCGAACGTTCCCGCAATCAGGCTCATTCGATTCCACTTCATTTTGGGTTCGTTAAGACCGCTTGCAAGAGATACCGAAAATGCATCCATTGCAAGTCCTACTCCAAGAAGCACACTGTTTAAAAAAAATACCAAATTCCAGTTCATACCATTTCTTTCCAAAAACATATGTCAAATTGTCTGCGTATAATACTATGTCTTTACCGCTTTCTTCTACTCGACAATTCTGTCTCTTCCTTCTTCCTTGCCGCGGTAAAGCTTATCGTCGGCTTCATTAATAAGGCTCTGAAGATTGACCTGCTGATTATATTCAGCCACACCGAAAGTCATGGTAATATAAAACTCACCATTCTTATAGGTAAACTTATTTCTTCTCAATTCAGTGCGAAGTTTCTCGAGTATATCTATCGTCCTTTTTTTCGAATACGGCACACCGATAACAAATTCTTCGCCGCCCCATCTTATAACATAACCTTCATCGTTAAAATACTTTTTCAAAAGAGTCGTAGCCTTGACAAGAACGGCGTCACCCATGTCATGGCCGCACATATCGTTGACTTTTTTGAAGTAATCCATGTCGCACATCACTATCGTGCACATATCGCCATTAACAGCCTTTTCCCACAAATCTCCAAGATACTGAAGACCGCTTCGTCTGTTATAAAGACCCGTCAAAGGATCGCGTCCGATCATCATCTTTAGCTGCGTTCCCGCGTCTTTGGCGTACCTTGCAAGTTCACCTATTTCATCATCTCTTTCCAGAACTGCCTCCGAAATAATAAATTTATCAGCCTGCTTATCTGCAAGCATTCCGAAATACACTTTGATTTCTTCCAAATCCTCCGCAAGTCTTTTGGAATACTGCATAACAATAAGTATTGTGATGACTGTAATTATCAGAGTAAAAGCACCGATTGCAAAATAATATCTCACGAGCATTTTTACAAAATTATCGTTACTCATTCCCGCAAACACCATTCCTACAACTTCATCGTCATCGTTGTAAAGAGGAATGTATTCGCCGTAATACTTCTTCTTGTATATCGTTACATTGTCAGAAACATACTTGCCACCGCCTTTAACTGTATCGATAATATTTCTGTCCGTTTGAAAAGAGCCGACAATTCTCTCACCTTTATCGTCGACAAGAGTTGTAATTGCCCTTTTATCTCCTATAAAAATCGATACTTCCGTTCCGAAAAAGTCTTTGATATTGTCGAGAACATACGAATACTGACTCATATCTTCTCCGTCTACAAAAAAATTGCCGTGTTCTTCCGTATAATTTCCGTTCGGAAACTGATGATTGAAAATTTGTCTCGCCTGAAGGCAAACACCGTCAAGCGTACTGTAAATCTCCTCCTCGTTTGCAGCTTTGACAATTGTCATCTCAACAATCGCAAAAAAAACACCCATAACAATAATGGGAATTATCGAAATCATAAGTAACTTTTTCTGTAATTTATTGCCTGAATTCACGACGTGCTCCTATATAAACAAGATATTCTATTATAACAAAATCTTACAGATTTTTCAAATGTCCTTTTTCGATTTGCTCTTTGATTATCTCGTCTGTTTTTTCAAAAATGGCATCGCTTCCCATTTTTGAAAGTCCCTGTCTTTGATATACTTTTTCAGCTGAAACACCATGAGCCGTCCAATCGCTTCCGTCATTTGAATTGTTTAAAAGAAGCGGTTGAAAATTATCCATCGTATGGGCAAAATTCGCTTCTGCCGTTTCATTCGCTTCAAACTCATCAAACAGCGAAATAAACTCTTCCTTCTGATCGTTTGGCAACAAAGAAAAAATCCTTTCTTTTGCAGCCTCTTCACGGGCCTGTTGGCTCTTCTTTGCCTCTTCGTCGTAACAATACGTATCTCCGGCATCTATTTCCACGATGTCGTGAATAAGACACATAATCATTACTTTCGCAATATCTATCTCTCTGTTTGAATATTCCTTAAGAAGATACGCCATCATCGCCATGTGCCATGCATGCTCGGCGTCGTTTTCCCTTCTTCCGTGCTCGGTAAGATGCGTCTGTCTCAATATGTTTTTTTCTTTGTCCGCTTCAAGAATAAAAGCAATCTGTTTTTCAAGTCTTTCGTTCATATATTTCCTATCCTCCGATTTGAACCTGTAAAAACAAGGCGCAGGACAATGCCTACGCCTTTTATAATCTGTTTTACATTCCTGACGAATAGTTCGGTGCTTCTTTTGTAATGTGAATGTCATGAGGATGACTTTCTTTCAAAGCTGCTGCCGAAATCTTAACGAACTTACCGTTTTGCTTAAGTTCTTCTATTGTTGATGTTCCGCAGTATCCCATACCGCTTCTGATACCTCCGATAAGCTGGAATACCGTATCCTCAAGGCTGCCCTTATAAGCCACACGGCCTTCAACTCCTTCGGGAACAAGTTTCTTTGCATCTGTCTGGAAATATCTGTCTTTCGAACCGTTTTCCATGGCTGCGATTGAACCCATGCCTCGGTATACTTTGAATTTTCTTCCCTGGAAGATTTCGAAATCTCCGGGTGCTTCATCGCATCCTGCGAACATCGAGCCCATCATACATACGTTTGCGCCTGCGGCAAGAGCCTTTGTCATATCGCCGGAGTACTTGATACCGCCGTCGGCGATAATGGGAATACCGTATGTCTTAGCTACTTCATAGCAGTCCATAATAGCCGTAATCTGAGGAACACCGATACCTGCAACGATACGTGTCGTACAAATGGATCCGGGGCCGATACCAACCTTAACTGCATCTGCGCCTGCTTCGATAAGTGCCTTGCAGGCTTCTCCCGTTGCAACGTTTCCTGCTATAATCTGAACTTCGGGATAAGTTTCCTTAATCATTCTTAAGCAACGAAGAACGTTCTCCGAATGACCGTGAGCAGAATCGAGAACAACTACGTCAACCTTCGCGCTTACAAGTTCCTTAACTCTGTCAAGAACGTTAGCCGTAATTCCTACGCCTGCACCGCAAAGAAGTCTTCCCTGTCCGTCTTTTGCTGCAAGAGGGTATTTAATTGTCTTTTCTATATCTTTTATTGTAATAAGCCCTACAAGATTGTAGTTATCATCTACAATTGGAAGTTTTTCCTTACGTGCTTTTGCAAGGATTTCCTTGGCTTCCGGAAGCGTAATTCCTTCCTTTGCCGTAATAAGTCCTTCCGAAGTCATAGACTCTTTAATCTTCTTGGTCATATCCGTTTCAAATTTCAAATCACGATTTGTAATGATACCGACAAGCTTCTTGTTCTCGGTAATAGGAACACCCGAAATCTTAAATTTACCCATCAATGCATCTGCATCGGCAAGTGTATGCTCGGGTGATAAAGAAAAAGGATCGGTGATAACACCGTTTTCAGATCTCTTAACCTTGTCTACCTCTTCAGCCTGTTGTTCGATAGACATATTCTTGTGAATAATACCGATACCGCCCTGACGTGCCATGGCAATTGCCATACGGCTTTCCGTTACGGTATCCATTCCCGCACTCATCATGGGGATGTTGAGTTTAATACTCTTGGTAAGATATGTTGAAATATCCACCTGGTTGGGGATAACCTGAGAGTACCCCGGAATCAATAAGACGTCATCAAAAGTAATTCCTTCTTTGATAATAGTTCCCATTAATTTCTTCCTCCTATAATATTATCATTACTGTTTCTTTATCTTGTTAGGAATGAATCTGACTATCGGAGTCAAAAAGTCATCGTTCAATGATAAAAGGATTTTTCTCTTTCCTTCGTACCAAAGCTCGTAAACCTTTGTCTCTTCGGTATCGAATCCCACCGAATAATCCGACAACGCAGCTTCTCTTCTTTCAAAGCTTTTGAGTGCCTCGCTTCCCCTTACTGCAAGTATCTCAATTTTTGAAATATCCAAAACCTCTACCTGTTTTCTTTTATTCAAATTATAAATTCTGTCAACACGGATTTCTTTATCAAGATAAGTATATTCATACTCTACAGACATTCTTCGAAAATAGATGAAAAAAGATATAATCGGAAAGGCAACCACACCTATAAAAAAAAGAGGGCTCGCCAAGACTGTGCCAAGCAGTGAAACCACTGCCAAAGCCACACATGCGTACCCCACAACTTTATTCTTAACATTATCTGTCTGTCTGACCAAAAGTTCCTTCATTGTATCGCTCATAATGTCCTCTTTAAGTATGACCCATCTGAAAATATTGAGCCTACTTTATCATATTTACAAATCAATTTCAAGCATAAAAATTTAATTTTTTGTTAACTTTGTCATTCACCTTTAATCTTCTTAAAATGTTCCTTGATTTTTGCCTCATAACCAAGATCGCCGGGCTCATAAAACTTCGTATTTTTAAGTTCGTAAGGAAGATACTGTTCCTTAACGTAATGATTCGGATATAGGTGAGGATACTTGTAGTCGATTCCGTGTCCGAGTTCCTTTGCGTCCTTATAATGGGCATCGCAAAGATGCGCGGGTATAGGAAGGTTTCCTGTGCTTCTTACCGCCTCCCCCGCTCTTTCAAGAGCAATTGTTGCCGCATTTGATTTAGGTGCACATGCAAGATAAATTGCCGCCTGTGAAAGAATTAACTGCGACTCAGGATATCCGACTCTTTCCACTGCCAAAGCTGCGCTTGTTGCAACCTGCAATGCCTGTGGGTCCGCATTTCCCACGTCCTCAGACGCAAAAATCATCATTCGTCTTGCAATAAACGTAACGCTTTCTCCTGCCTCCATCATTCTGACAAGATAATATTCCGCTGCATCGGGGTCAGACCCACGCATGCTCTTAATAAACGCCGAAATCGTATCGTAATGATTGTCGCCGTCTTTATCATATTTAAGTGTTCTCTTTTGAACGCATTCTCCCGCTACATCAAGGGTAATGTGAATTTTTCCGTCTTCGCTTCTCTCGGTTGTCATCATGGCAAGCTCAACACCGTTAAGCGCAGGTCTTGCATCTCCGTCGGAAATATCCGCAAGAAAATCCACCGCTTCCTCGTCGATTTCGCCGTTCATTCCGCCAAGACCTCTTTCCTCATCGTAAACCGCAGTCCGTATGAGTTTTTTTACATCCTCTCTCGTTAACGGTGATAGTCTGAATATATTAGATCTTGAAAGCAGAGCCTTATTTACCTCAAAATATGGATTTTCCGTTGTCGCTCCGATAAGTGTTATCGTTCCGTCCTCCACATAAGGAAGAAGAAAATCCTGTTGTGCTTTATTGAATCTGTGAATCTCGTCGATAAAAAGAATCGTCTTTTTACCTGAAAACGACATTTCTTTTTTGGCTTCTTCAACAACTTCTTCCATATCCTTTTTGCCGGATATGGTTGCATTCATTTGTTTGAATTCTGCCTTTGTGGTATTCGCTATAACCTTAGCAAGAGTCGTCTTTCCGCATCCGGGAGGACCGTAAAAAATAACAGAACCCAGTTTATCGGCCTCAATGGCACGACGAAGCATCTTGCCTTTTCCGAGAATTTCTTCCTGACCTACAACTTCGTCAAGTGTTCTCGGTCTCATCTTTCCCGCAAGCGGAGCTTCTTTTTTCAGGTTCTGTTCTTTTACAAATGAAAAAATATCCATAATTATCTAAACTGATTCTGTTCCTTAGCATAAGAAAAGCCTGCATCCGCAAGCTTTTTCGTTATTTCGTTTTCATCGACATCCAAAGCGTCGCAAAGAGATTCCAAACTCGAATATTCGTCACGAAGCTTTAAATTCACAAAACTTACAAGTATCATAGGATCGCTCGGTATCATTTTTACTCTCCGAATACTTTTTTCTTAAAATAATCTCCGCGCTCGGCAAAATTCTTAAAATAGCCGTAGCTTGCAGCAGCCGGTGACAAAAGCACCGCGTCTCCTTCTTCGGAGATTTTTTGCGCAACTTCAACCGCCTCATCTATATCTTTCACAAGATGGCAATTGAACGGTTTACCGGCTTCTTCATAAATTCTTTCGCCCGTTGCGTATGCACAAAGGAAGATTATATCCTGTTGTTCTTTAATGAATTTCACAAGTTCGTCGTAGCCGATTCCTCTGTCCATTCCGCCTATAACTGCGATTTTCAAGTTCGGAATGCTTTTGCACGCATTTATACATGCGAGCGGAATCGTGGAAATCGAATCATCATAGTATTCGACCCCTTCCCGCGTACCGATATTCTCAAGTCGGTGGGGCAATCCCTTAAAAGCTTCTATTTCGGCTATAACATCACTTTCGTTAAGTTTGAAGGCGCTTACACACACCATACGCACAAACTCGGCATTCTGCTGATTGTGCATTCCGAGTATCTTTAAATCAAATTTCTTCTCGTCAAATTCGGGTACTCTGTATTCAAGACCTCTCGTCTCAAACCTCGGAACATTGCTTCCCGCAAACGCTCTGTCTCCGGGAATTTGAAATTTAACAATGTTCATTTTCGCCTGAGCATATTTTTCAAACGTCTTGTAATAATCAAGGTGTTCCTCGTAAAGATTTAAAAACAAAGCGATATGCGGAGAAATCTTTACGTTATTGAGCTGATGGCAACTCATTTCCATAACGGCAACGGTATCGCCGAGCATTTCTTCATAATAATCAAGGCAGGGTACCCCGATGTTTCCGACAAGAACAACTTTCCTGTCAAGAAGCGAATCCAGAACATGATAAAGCATGCTCGTAGTGGTACTCTTTCCTTTTGTACCCGTAATGCCTATTGTTTTATCTCGGAATTCCTCCAAAAAAAGTTGCGTCTGCGAAGTAAACTTCTCTTCGGGATAAGAACCCGGAATTCCCGGACTCTTTATAATGTAATCGTATTCGCTTCGCGGTAGATCTTCCAATTTACCCTCAAATACATCCGTCTTTGACGTATTGCAATACTTATCCAAAAAATTCTTTGTGGACTTTCCCTCAACGCCAAAGCCCCAGATAAGAACCGCCTTACCTTCAAATTTGTCAACTATACTCATTTAATTCACTCTTCACTCATTTATTTGAACATCTTCGTTTTGACGAAAATAATCGCTACAATAATACTTAAAATCAAAGATGCCACAATGATAATAAGGAATCCGTAATCGCTTTGAGCAAAAGGCATTCCGTTCAAAGCAACATTCATGCCGTATGCCGAGTAAATCATTGTAGGTACGCTTAATACGATTGTAACGATTGCCAACGTCTTCATGACAACGTTCATATTGTTGGAAATAATCGAGGCAAACGAATCCGTCATGCCGCTTATGATTCCCGTATAAATATTGGCCATCTCGATAGCCTGTTTGTTTTCGATGATTACATCTTCCAAAAGTTCTTCGTCCTCGGGATACTTTTTGAATCTCTCATTCTTAAAAAGCTTCTCCATAACGACTTCGTTCGACCTTAAGGATGTTGTAAAATATACCAATGATTTTTGAAGTTTCAAAAGTTCCAAAAGTTCGGAATTCTGTGTTGCCTCATGAAGATTATCCTCGACGATTTCACTCTTTTTCTCGATACTTCTAAGGTAAAGAAGATAAAGTGATGCCGTCTTGTAAAGAATCTGCATAACAAATCTTGACTTCATTCCCGTTTGAAAATCTTTTATGCTTCCTTTCTTGAAAGCTTCAAGAATCGGTGTCTCCTCAAGACAAACGGTAATAATAGTCTTCTTGCACACAAAAATCGAAAGAGGAATCGTATCGTAAAGTTCATTCTCGTCTTCGTCTTCCACAGTGGGAATATTGACAAGGACCATGGTATAATTCTCTTCCGACTGAATACGCGATCTTTCGTCAGTATCGAGTGCGGATTTCAAATCGTCCGCATCGATAAAATATCTTGCCGCAATCTCATCGACCTCTTCCTTAGTAGGTTTGGTCATGGCAATCCAGCAACCTTCACACGGTGCTTCAACGGTCGCGATGTCGCGTCCGCTTGATAAATAGTACTCAACCATAGTATTCTCCTTTCACCGACAGGCAAAAGTGATACTTTTTTCCCTATCGGTCAGATTATTTCATATTGCATTCGTGATAGGGACCAGAGTCCATTTTTACACCTCCGTTTTAAAAAATTTTTAACCAAAAACAGTATATTTCCGAGGACACCAAAAGTCAATATTAAGAAAGCCTCTTCGGTGTACTTTCTACGGCATAAACAACTCCGTCGACCTCAACAATGCGTTCAAGCAATTCTTTGTCGACACCGTTTTCGTCAATGGGAATCGTAATCTCAATTCCGACTGCGCTTTTCATCGCGCTTCTCGGCGGAACAATAAGGAAGTTTCTGCCTTTAAATTGT
Organism: Lachnospiraceae bacterium; assembly: GCA_045628965.1. Lineage (GTDB taxonomy): Bacteria > Bacillota > Clostridia > Lachnospirales > Lachnospiraceae > UBA3766. The sequence continues at coordinate 12,327 of JAZQQI010000012.1, forward strand.
TCTTCAACACTTCGCATAACGCTGTTAACCATATGTGCGTCTTCAAGTTCGACGTATACTTCAATCGAACTTCTTCTTTCTTTTTTGGCACTCTCAAACTTGAAGAAAGTCATCATTGAAATCATCATGATAACGGTACATACTATTGCACCCGAATAAAAGCCGTAACCGCATGCAACTCCGACATTGCCCATAGCCCACAACCCTGCGGCGGTTGTCAAGCCTATGATATGATCCCTTCCTTTTACAAGAATGGTACCGACACCCAAAAATCCGAGGCCGGAAACAACCTGTGCGGGTATTCTCGCAACATCTCCTTCCAGATTAAGAATTGTTGATAAATACACGCTTATCATAGATGTCATGCAGGCACCCACACATACAAGAATATGTGTACGAAAACCGGCAGGGCGTCTGTACTTTTCTCTTTCAAGTCCGATACATCCGCCAAGCGTCATCGCCAATAAAAGCCTTATAAAAAGTGTTACGTAATTTAATTCCCTCAAAAAATCAATTACATTACTCATAATTTCCCCCCGGAATAATCATGGATATACAGTAAATCCGCTATTTTTTATCAAACAACACATGTAATGTATATTATACCACGAAGCACTTTTCTTGCCTACAAAAATCGGCTTTTTCATTTCTCTTCATCCCTCTTCTTGCTTCTTTTCGGCTAATTTGGTAACATAAATTCGAATCGAGGTGACACTATGGAAATCGAAAGAAAATTCACTTTAAAACAACTTCCGGACTTATCAAAATATCAGAAAAAGGAACTCGAACAGGGTTACCTTTGCACAGACCCCGTTATAAGGGTGCGAAAAGAAGACGACACCTATTATATGACTTATAAAGGACACGGAACGCTTGCAAGAGAAGAATACAATCTTCCTTTAAACAAAACCGCATACGAGTCGCTTTCGCCAAAGTCTGAAGGAATAATCATCAAAAAAACTCGTTATCTTATTCCCTACGATAAATTTACGATTGAACTCGACGTTTTCAAAAATCCTGCGGGATTAGTTTTTGCCGAAGTAGAATTTGAATCCGTAGAAGAGGCCGAACAATTCGTTTTGCCCTCTTGGTTTGATAAAGACGTTACAGACGATCCGTCTTACGCAAATTCGAATATAAGCAAACGCACAAACTAGAATGCAAACATAATGAGGACCGAATCACAGGATTCGGTCCTCATATTTTTTTCGCCAAATGTTAGTAAATAATCTGTCATGCAAAGACTCAATGTGTCACCTTTTTTTACATTAATATTCAACTTGTCTTTCCTTCAATATCACGGTTGTGTCAATCGCATTTCAATTCTCGGTCCGCCTTTTCCTTCAATATAATCTCCGGAAATGATTACCGTTCCGATATCGTCATCTTTCGGAATTTCATACATTACATCAAGCATATATTCTTCGATTACGGCACGAAGAGCACGTGCTCCCGTGTCTCTTTCCATTGCCTTCTTGGCGATGGCACGAAGAGCTTCTTCTTCAAATATAAGTTTGACTTCGTCAAGTTCAAGAAGTTTCTGATACTGTTTGATTATTGCGTTTTTGGGTTCCTTCATAATTTGCACCAATGCATCTTCGTCCAAGCCGTCCAAGGCGCAGATAATGGGAAGTCTTCCTACAAATTCGGGAATCATTCCGTATTTTTTAATGTCTTCGGTAGTAACCTTATGAAGAAGTGTCTTGTCTTTATCATACTTATCTTTCAATTCGCTGTTGAAACCGATTCCGGCCTGTTTTGAAAGACGCGATTTAATAATTTCTTCAAGGTCAGGAAAAGCTCCGCCGCAGATAAAAAGAATATTTTTTGTATTAACCGTTGTCATGGGAACCATGGCATTTTTGCTTGTTGCTCCTACGGGAACTTCAATCTCAGCTCCTTCCAAAAGTTTAAGCATTCCCTGCTGAACCGACTCTCCCGAGACGTCTCTGTGATTGCTGTTGGGTTTCTTGGCAAGCTTATCTATTTCATCTACAAAAATTATACCACATTCCGCCTTATCGACATCATTATCGGCTGCCGCAAGAAGTTTACTTACCACGCTTTCGATATCGTCTCCTATGTACCCCGCCTCAGTGAGTGCTGTGGCATCTGCAATTGCAAGAGGGACATTGAGAAGTTTGGCAAGAGTTTTTACGATATAAGTTTTTCCGCAACCCGTAGGTCCGAGCATAAGGATATTGGACTTTTCGATTTCAATTTCATCCATGGTATCCGTAGCAACACGTTTGTAATGATTGTAAACGGCTACAGACAATACTTTCTTTGCTTCATCCTGGCCGATAACATATTCGTCAAGTTTAGCCTTCAATTTGTGAGGTGCGGGAATATCTTCCAATTTGATAATCGGTTCATGCTTCTCATTCGGGCCTTTTTTCTTGATACGCTGTCGCGGATTCATTCCTTGACCCATAAAGTCATTGAGATTCAAAAAGAAGGTTCCGCCTTTATTTTCGGGCTTTTGTTTGTCTTTTTTTTCTTCGTTTTCATCGAGTTTCGGATTATCGCTTGTATCTTTTCCGAAAGAATCGCCGAACATCGAAGGATCGATATTAAGCATATCCTTGTACGGAGACTGATTAAGCATATCCGTACTCTTTTGGAGACAATCCATGCATATGCACATATTGTCGGCCATTTTAAGCATTTTTCCTGCAACCCGTTCCGTTCTGTGGCAAACAGAACATATTTCCTCGTAATCGTTATTCATTCTTCATCCTGCCTTTATTCTGTCTTTCCTTTTGATTCGACGGTAACGGTGTCCTCTGCATATTTGTCTCCGTCGTATCTTCTGTATGTGATTGTTGTTTCGGTTCCCTTTGGAATCGAAGCCATATATCTTTGCAATTCAGCCATTGAAATAACCGAATTACCGTCAATTTCCGTAATGATGTCTCCTCTTTTCAGTCCTGCGATATCAGCAGTACCCTGAGGATAAACTTCCTGAATATAAACTCCCTTCGGAATTCGCACGTTCGTTCCCGAAAGAGTATTGTCATCTATATCCATGCCCGTTATTCCGATTGACGATTGCTCCTCTTCCGGAAGTGCCACAAGTTCATCCTGATTCATCAATTGATTAATAATCGGGCTTGCTTCGTTTACCGGAATCGCATAACCCATTCCTTCAACGCTGCTGCTCATAAGCTTGTTCGAATTGATTCCGACAAGTTCTCCGTTCATATTGAAAAGTGCACCGCCGGAATTACCGGGATTTATTGCTGCATCCGTCTGAATAAACTTTCCGATTTCACCGGATTCAACCTTCATTTCCCTGTTAACAGCACTGACTACACCATGTGTTACCGACTGTCCGTAACCCATCGCATTTCCGATGGCAACGACCGGTTCTCCTACAACAAGGGAATCCGAATTGCCTATGCTTGCAACACTTATCGCCGAAAGCGTATCTTCCTCGATATCCTCAAGGTTTATAGCCACAACGGCAAGGTCCATGGAAACCTTTTTACCCTTAACCGTTCCGTTTGCGCTCTTACCATCGCAAAACATTACCGTTAACGTCTTATTGTCTTCCACAACATGGTAGTTTGTTGCAATCAAAAGTTCAGTATCGCTTTTTCCTACGATTATTCCGCTTCCCGCAGCCTTTCCTTCCGCAGTATATCCGAATATTTCGTAATCCATTGTAATATTAATGGCAACAATCGAAGACATACATTTGCTTGCAACATCGGCTACCGTCATTGAATTCTTATCGTCCAAATAATCGTCTATCGCATCGAACAATTCTTCTTCGTCATTATTTTCTCCGATAAGTTGTGCGTGATTGCTTTCGTCTTTTGTGTCATCTTTCTCAGTTTCGATCGGTTCATAATCGGAAATATCCGTTTCATCCCCGTTTTGCGCCAAATTATCGTTTGAGTTGTACGCTACAGGATATTGGTTGTTAATCACCGGAACTATCCATCTGTTAATCGAAAACGTTATCACAAGAAATACCATAGCCGCAACGACTCCGAATATCATTCCGCAAAGAATCATCCAAAGTATTGTCACGAATCGATTGTTTTTTTTCTCATTTTCGTTCATTAATCAAAAACTCCCATATTTTTAATCATCCGTATTTCCGCTTTTCCATGCCACATTCTGATTTGGAGTTGCAGCGTGGGAACGGTCTATCATTTTGTCCTTCGGTCTTACCTTTATTTCATCGCGAAGCGTAGTTTTTCTGTTTTCTCCCCTAAAAGAATCATCCTGCATCGAAGCCTTATGTATTTTTCTTCCGTCAACTCTCTCGGAAGCCGCAATACCATATCCGTTTTGTGCATTGACTCTCATATTGTTTTCATACACATCTCTTCCTACCCAATATTCAGGCATTGAAGAGAATTTCTGCAAAAGCCACTTCGGCATAATCGAATAATGTGTTCCGAGCTTGTAACCTGCGAACTTAAAAGCGCTGTTTATTACAAGTTTTGGAATAAGCATCTTCTTTTTTCTCTTTTTTAAATGCTCTATTGTTTTCTTAACAAGTTTCTTGCCTTCGCCCGACGAAGACACTTTTTTGAAAATTTCGGGATGCTCCGCCTGAGATACTCCCAAGTCAAAGTATCTCTTAAACAAAGCAATGTTCCCGTAATTATGCGAATGAATCACTTCAGCGCTTGCGGTATAGGCAATTTTGTAGCCTGCATTTATTGCTCTTGCTGCAAAAAGCATATCTTCGTTAAATATGGTATACTCCTCGAATCCTCCGAGTTCATCGTATATTGAACGATTGTAAGCCGCACAAACATTTGAGCAGAAATACGTTTTTATACCGAGTTCATTAAAGTTTTCCGCACTCTTAAGTCTTGACTGCCTTGGATAGTTAAAATTTCTTGTAAAGCGCTCTATTTCATCGGAATTCTTTTTCGCAACCTGTCGTGCATAAGACACGGCCGCTTTTCCCGAGATAATAGGAGCTACAAGTTTTTCTATCATTTCTTCGTTTTTCGGTACGGCATCATCCGTCATCATTACAAATATGTCTGCTTCAGACTTTATTACACCCTCTCTTCGGGTTCTTCCGTGATTGAACTCTCTTTTTGAGATATGAGTCACGCGAAGATTGTCGTAAGAGCATTCGAAAGAATGTGCAAACATCAATTCCGTATAGTATTTTTCTTCGGTATTGATAACAATTATTTTATTGACACGGTATGTTTGTTTTTCGAGCATTTCGAGGAGTTTTATATATCCCTCGCCCGGTTTGTATGCCGGGATAATCACATCGACTGTCGGATTGTCTCTCATTCTTTCATGTACCCCATTATTGCAAAAAGGTCTCCAAAAATTTTGGAGACCTCACATTGTTCTTTTACTGTCCTATTCCGTAAGGAGCCGTTATTTCTTTTATCGCTGCGTCAATTGCCGTAACATTCTCCGACGGCGCATAATCCGTAATCGTAGGATAAAGGAATTTATGAAGATCTTCAACATTCTCCGTAAATCTCAAAGGAATAACACAATCGCCCTTCGGTCCGAGAAGACCTGTTGTAATCTTATCGTCAAACGGGAATCCCGTTGAACCTACAATGTTATACTTGGAAGCCTCCGTTGCCATCGGGATGATTTCTTCCGTTATATCAAGATTCGTTGCTATATAACCGCCCATATCGTTGCAGATTTTTGTAATCTTTTTTGCATCGATTTTTTTGGCCTTCTCAACTATCTGCGATACAACCGTTCTTTGTCTTTCCGTTCTCTTAAAGTCGCTTCCCGCAGTATATCTGATACGGCAATATGCAAGTGCCTGATATCCGGAAAGTGTCTGCATTCCTATATCCGTTACCGGAGTATAATCGTCTGTAATTACGGTATTTGTCTCGGTTGACCACATTGAAGCCTGATAATCATTTAAGAATTTTACTTCGTTCTGCTGAACATCAATGTCTACGCCGCCTACGGCATCAACCACATTTATTACACCATTGAATCCGATTGTAACGAATTTGTCGATATACAAATCAAGATTTGTATTAAGCATGTTTATGGCTCTTTCGGGGCCTCCGTACGCATATGCCGAATTGCACTTATCGTACGTGGGTTCTTCCATCGTTTTCGTGTTCAAAAGGGTATCTCTGTAAATACTCGCAAGTCTGACATCACCGGTATTGTTATCTATTGCAGCAATAATAATACAGTCTGTTCTTGTTCCCTTTGTAAGATTGTTTCCTCTTGCATCAACACCGAAGCAGGCAATCGTCGTATAATTATCTCTTACTTCTTTTACCTCGGGTGCGTTTACGTCAATGTCTTCGCCTATGTGCATCTCATCAGGATCGACCAAAATAATTCCCTCGTCTTCATCGGTCGTTTTCCAAGTGAAAATCAACACTATCGCCAATATGACGAGTACTGCGACTTCCGCTCCGATGATAATGTTTCTCACCATTTTATTCCCTTTTTTGTTTTGCTTTTGATTGTTGTTTCCCCTTCTGTTTACAGGTCTTTTGTCTGCCATAGTCTTTCTGCTTAAGCAGCCTCCTTAATCAATATGCATTTTTATTAATAAATCCTTTGATGAATGTCAGGAAAATAATCTGAACGTCAAGCCAAAATGTCCAATTTTCAATATAGTAAATATCGTATTCGACTCTCTTCCTTATTGATGTATCTCCTCTGTATCCGTTAACCTGAGCCCAGCCTGTCAAACCCGGTCTTACCTGATGTTTAATCATGTAACGCGGAATCTCTTCCTTAAACTGTTCGACAAACTGAGGTCTTTCCGGTCTCGGTCCGATAAGAGACATATCTCCCTTAAGAATATTGAAAAATTGCGGAACCTCATCAAGACTCGTCTTTCGAAGAAATTTACCGAAACCGGTAACTCTCGAATCATTTCTTGTAGTCCACTCCTTTTCTTCTTCCTCGGGTTTTTGCTCAACCATCGTTCGGAATTTATACATTTTAAAAACTTTGTTATGCAAGCCGACTCTTTCCTGAACAAATATCACAGGTCCGTCGCCCTGGCACTTGATAACAATTGCGGAAACAAGCATTATCGGCGAAAAAATAATAATCGCGACAAGCGCTCCCACTATATCGATAATTCTTTTCAAGCACCAGTTAAATGTGCTCGTAAGAGGTACTCTTCTTATGTTAATTACCGGCAAGCCCGACAAATCCTCGGTATAGGGTTTTGACGGAATTACCGAATTGTAATCGGGAATAAACTTCGTGTGCACACCCGATTTCTCGCACTTTCTTACAATCTCTTCAAGTCTCGAATAATTCTTCAAAGGAAGTGCGATGGCAATTTCATCAAGATGATTCTCCGGAAGAATCACATCAAGATTGTCTATCTTTCCGAGCACCTGAATTCCTTTGTAGAAAGTTCCGGCAGGAACATCGTCATCAAGAATCCCGCGAATGCTGTATCCCCACTGAGGATTCACAATCACTCTGTCAATATACGCTTCCGTCGCTCTCGAATAACCGACTATTACGACTTGCTTGGCATTGTAACCGGCTTTTCGGATTACTTCGAGAAGCTTACGTACAAGCCACCTGTAGAACACCATCAATATCACGTTTCCGCAGGCGAAAACAATGATAAGCGATCTTGAAAAGTTCGGCTCGTTCACCAAATAGAGCACTACCAAAAACAGCATTGCTCCGACAACATTTGCTTTGACTATATCCGAAATTTCTTTAAACCACGAAGAAAGTCTTTTGGGTTTATATAAATTCAGCGTTGCAAATATTGCCAAATATCCGGGAACGATAAAATATAACGCAAAAAAGTAGACTTTTGCCGGCAAAACTCCCTGTGCAACCGGAGTAAACAAAACCATTCTTACAAACCATGCACAAAAATATGCGAGAGCCGTCACCGCTGCATCCAGCACGACATGCAATCTATTAAAAAATCTCTGATTATCTTTGATCATATATCAAATTCCGTTCGTTTTTCAAACGCCCTCAAATTATAACTATACAATAAAGTCATTCCTTTTTCAAGCCTAACTAATATATTAGGTTCTTTATCATTTGAATTTCAATCTTCCATGCCATCTTTCTTTTGCCCGAATCAAAGGACACTTTTTGAACATCGGGTGTGGTTTTCAAATATCTTCCTTCGCGAATTCCGTTTCTGTATGCCTTACCCAAACCTTTTCTCGCAAAATATAACTGCTTTATTATCACACCGAGTTCCATAGCAGGAAAATTGAAAATTTTTTGTACCGTCGTTTGATTCTTATATCTCACAAGAATCGAATTTCTCGCCGATAGTCTGACCTTAAATTCGTTATGTCTCGAACCGCTTGTCGCACTGCCTTCATGAAATACACGTGCAGACGGTTCATATTTATTGGCATAACCGAAAAGTTGTGCTCTGTATCCTAAGTCTATGTCTTCAAGGTACGCAAAATGCGTTTCATCAAAAAGCCCTATTTCATTTAGAATTTTTCTTTTATATATTGCCGCACCGGCACATGAACTGAATATTTGCGAAGCCTTGTTAAAACTGTCAGCAAGCTTATCTTTGCCTCTCGTTCTGGCCCATCCGAGAATATTGTAAAAATCTCCCGCATTGTCGATGAGCGCATGATTTACCGCTGACAGCATTTTGCATTGAATCGAAAATACCTTATCGTCATCATTCGTCGCATCCATCGCCGTAACAAGTGCTCTAAGACAACCGTCGTCAACATACGCATCGTTGTTAAGAAGCATTACGTACTCCGCTTCCGATACTTTGATTCCGTCATTGACGCTTTTGGCAAATCCCATATTTCTGTCATGAACAATCAACTTCGTGTTCGGGTAGGAAAATACAACATCCTCCGTTCCCGGTTGTGTTGACGCATCATCAACAACAATTATTTCATAATCCTTATAGTCCTGTTTTGCCAAGGCATCCAGACACTTTGCAAGATAACCGATTCCGTTGTAATTCGGAATAATTACGCTTAATTTCATTTCCACCTCACTGTTCAACCTTATGATTGGGATCGTAAATTATCTTGTAACCCATTTCTTTTACTTTTTTGCTGAATGCAAGGCTTATTCCGAGATAATCAGGCGAGTTATTCGCAAGTTTCGGTTCCACCGTTTCTTCATACAATCCTTCCAGTGCCGGATTGAGTCTGATATTTCTGATATCTGCCGCGTCTACTTCCTGCACCAGTGCACCCCTGTGAAGATAACCTCCAAGACCTTTTGCAAGCCCTCTGTATATAACCGTTCCGTCAGAACGCATTGCGCCTCCGCTGATTTTGCCGAGTTTGTACAACGGTCCGCATATAATACCCACGTTCGGTCTTGTTGTAAATATATTGTTTTTGTGTTCGATATGGTAAAATCCCAAATGCTCCGTATGCGTAACCGAAACTGCCCAACCGCATTCCTTGCAGAAATCGGCAACGGCTTTTCTGCCGGCCTCATAGGCATATTCCTTCGCATTCGTATTGCCCGCCGTCGAGCCCTCATGACATCTCCAGTGATAAAGAATCTTCGGAACATGAAGAACGCGCTCATCGGGATTATCCATCATCCTTATCGCTCTCAAATACAAATCATAATCCTGTGCTCCGTCATATTCCGAACGGAACAATAACGATTGTACCAATTCTCTTTCCAAAAAAGCAAGGTGACAAATATAATTATTTGACAGGAATAAATCAAGATTAAAGTTCTCTTTCCTGTTTGGTTCGAAATATGAATTACCCTTTGAATTCGTTTTATCTTCATCCGAATACAAAAGTTTCGCTCTGTATTCGTTGCTTACCAATGCTTTTGACATTGAATAAAGCGCATCAGGAGTAAGTATATCGTCGTGATCGAGGAATCCCACATAATCACCTGTAGCCATTTTTACTCCGAAATTTGAATTTGCCGATATTCCTCCGTTTTCCGTAAGGTGAAGATACATTATTTTTCCGTCTTCATAATCATACTCCGTATAACTGTCGGCTTTTCCCTCGAATTTGTTTTTAACATCTTCCTGATTGAACACTCGCTTGTTCGATATTCCGCCGACCGGCACGCCCATCGTTCTTTCAAGTTCTTCTTCAAGTCTTTTGTCCGACGAGCCGTCGACTATAATCATTTCCCAGTTATTGTAAGTCTGATTGAGAACGCTTACAGCCATCTCGCTGAAGTATTGAGGATTTGTCTCGTAAACAGGTACAACCAGTGAAAATTTCAAATCCGCCGAAAATCTTTTGCTCCATGATCTTTGAGCCTTCAGCTCATCCGTTTTTGCAACCTGATATTTGAAACTCTTTGGCGTTTTGGTAACCGCGGAATCAGCAACAGCCTGGGCGGTTTTTTCAAACCCGTTTCTTTTTAAGTAATTGTTTGTTTTAGTAAAAATATCTTTAACCGATGCCATGTCTTTATCCTACTGCAATTTGCTTTTTAATGCCTCCGTAAGTTCTGTCACTTTGCTCTTTGCGTCCGAAAGACTTTCGCCCTTTACGCCCATGTAAAACTTAATCTTCGGCTCCGTACCCGAAGGTCTTGCGCAACACCATGCATCATCCGAAAGTTCAAAATACAAAACATTCGATGAAGGAAGATTTGTAGATGTCTTCGAACCGTCCGAAAGATCGATTCTTTCATCTTTTGTATAATCTCTCATTGCCAAAACTTTCCACGAACCGAATTCCTTAGGAGGATTCGATCTCAAGTTCTCCATAATTGCGGCAATCTGTTCGCTTCCTTCCTTGCCCTTCATCGTGATTGTATACAAATCTTCTTTGTAATATCCATACTTTTCATACATCGAAAGCATCATATCCCAAAGCGTAATTCCCTGCTTCTTGCAGTATGCGGCAACTTCGCAAAGACACATAACGGCAACAATAGCATCCTTATCTCTTGCATGGGTTCCGGCAAGACATCCGTAACTTTCTTCAAGTCCGAACACGTAATTATATGTTCCTTTTTCGATAAACCACTTAATCTGCTCACCGATATATTTAAATCCCGTAAGTACTTCAATTTCTGTAACGTTATATGCCTTTGTAATCTCGTCTGCCAAATTTGTCGTAACGATCGTTTTGACAAGTGCGGGATTTGCGGGCATTTTTCCGAGTGCAGTGCGTTCTCTCAAAATATACTCGGCAATAAGCATTCCGGACATATTTCCCGTAAAGGGAACATATTCGCCGCTCTTTGTGTCAAGGGCATAAATTCCGAGTCTGTCAGCATCGGGGTCCGTAGCAAGTACAATGTCGGCTCCCACTTCTTTTGCAAGTTTAAGTGCAAGCGTAAAGGCCTTCGGATCTTCGGGGTTCGGATATTCAAGAGTCGTAAACTTGGGATCCGGCATTTCCTGCTCGGGTACGACATAAACATTTTCAAATCCGAGTTCCTTAAGAATTCTTCTTGCGGGAACATTGCCCGTACCGTTAAAAGGCGTATAAACAATCTTCAAATACTTGCCTGTTTCGGCAATAATTTCCGGATGAAGAATCTGCTTTTTGAGTTCAGCCATAAAAGCATCATCAATCTCTTTGCCTGTTTGAATATAAAGGCCTTTTGCCTTGGCCTCTTCAAGATTCATCGTCTTAACCGTATGATAATCCGTAACATTTTTTACGTACGAAATAATTTCTTTGTCTCTCGGGCTTGTTATCTGAGCACCGTCTTCCCAATAAACCTTATATCCGTTATATTCAGGAGGATTGTGACTTGCCGTAATTACAATTCCTGCGGTACATCCGAGATATCTTACCGAGAACGAAAGTTCCGGAGTGGGTCTCAAAGCATCAAAAACATACGCCTTTATTCCGTTTGCCGCCATACAGCAAGCCGCTTCATTAGCAAATTCCGGAGACATAAATCTCGAGTCATACGCAATTGAAATTCCTTTATCCTGTGTTCCCTGCGCAAGAATATAATTTGCAAGTCCCTGTGTTGCTTTTCTGACGGTATAAAGGTTCATTCTGTTTGTTCCGGCACCTATTACTCCCCGAAGTCCGCCGGTTCCGAATTCAAGGTCTCTGTAAAAACGATCCTCTATCTCTTTTTCGTCATTTCTGATTGCAAGCAATTCTTTCTTGGTTTCTTCATCAAAATAGTCATCCTCAAGCCAAAAATCAAATTGATCCTTATAATTCATAATATGCTCCCTTTCTATATTTCACTTTCATCAAAGAAGCGCCGATTAACGACGCTTCTTGTTAATTATCTTATAAACAGGTTATTCCAAACGCCACCAGAAGAATGTTTCTGATTATCCACTGTAAAAGAAGAACTCCGATTCCGACATACACCGTTATCGATACAGGATATCCCTCAAATCCCAATTTGCGCGTCTTTCTCACAAGAATGGTATTTATCATAAAAATTAAATAAGCAGAAACCGTGTACACTACAAACGGATTATGTAAAAAACTCTCAACAATACGTCCGCGGGTAAGGTAATATACAGCTCTCGTACCGCCACAACCGGGACAATACAGATGCGTTACAACCTGAAACGCACACGTTCTGCCTCCGAAAGCCAATTCCTCTCCGAAAAGATACATTGTGACCGTAACGCCCAAAAGCATCACTCCGAATATTATTCCGAGAATAAACCATATGTCAGTCAAATCATCTTTAAATTTGCGCATTTTAAGCCTTCGCCCTTAATACAACGTAAGCGATAGCACCTACTATTGCCAATAAACCCACAAGCAATGCCAAAACAATGCCTATGATGCTTAATATCATTCCGACTGTTCCCATAGTCTTCTTTGAAACTTTCTTTTTTCCGATAATCGAAAGAATCAAACCTACAAGTGCGAAAATAAAATTCAATCCGGGAAACCAGCAGCAAAGAAGAGATACAATACCAAAAATCAATCCCACTACCGACAAGCCCTTTTTCTCTGTAACAACTTCTTCCGAACCGTCAATCTGTTCAGCAACTTCTTCTACAAACTCGTTATTATCCATAACTTTTTGCCTCCGATAATAATTTAATTATATCCTACACATGAGAAATATCCGTAAACATTGCAAGATCCGTATCAATCGTGCAAATATCCTCAAGATTCAAATCATGCACGTTGGTATGTCCCGTACTCCTGCATATTTCCTTCAAAGCTTCCGTCATATCGTTTGCCATATCAAGGTCAAAACCTCTCTCAACCAGCACGAAATTTGCACCGAGTGCCAGAATCTTTGCAAGTTCTCTCGCATCTTTCAAAGCCTCAACGCAAACGAGAATCTCAAGTTTGGAATTAACTCTGTTAAGATAATTTCTCGCTCTTCTTAACGCATAGGGAAGAATTCTCGAAGAAACATCGTTTAATATTACGAAATCAGCCTTGGCATAAACACATGCTTCAAGATCTGCTTCTATTCTTCCGACAACCAAATCAAGTCCGACGGGAGTCCCATGGAATCTTGCCTTTGCAATGGCCACTTCTTCTTTAAGTTCTTCCTTGCTTGAAAGGTTTGGTATATGTCCTTCCTCTCCCTTAACAAGCACCAAAGCCTGATTTGTATATTCTTCCGGTCTCGAATTATTGGGAATATGTTCTCCCCAAATAAACAGTTTCGAGAAGCAGAAAGGCTGCGAAACTTCAACGGGGCATTCGGTAAGCGCACCTATTGTCGTTTTGGTTTCAACTTCCGCCATTCTGTCAAGAGGAAGAGGATTGCACTGTGCCGGAAGAAGAATAATATTCTCCAAACCGTTTGACACTTTTTGCTCGGTTGCGGGATAATCGTCAAAAATCTTCTTTGCCTCATTATCGTAAAGAACCGTATATTTCATATCTCTCTTAAGCATCGAATATGCCACCATCGTTTCTTCCGTTTCTTCCGGTTCTTCGATTGCTTCTGCATTTTCTTCGTTTTTCTCTTCCATGTAAACCTGTCCGAGATCGATATATTCGGCATCGTCTTCCGTTTCGTCAGAATCGTCGAAATGAAGTTCCTCTGCTTCGTCATCCGAAGAAATTTCTTCATTTTCAAACTGAATTTCCGAAGTACCTTCTTCATTGTCGAAATGAAGTTCCTCCGCTTCGTCATCAGCCATTTCAGACTCTTCCTGTACAAAAGCTTCTTCTGCATCCGCATCGTCTATTACGATGTATTCCTGCTTGGGAACATCGTCAAAATTCAAGAAAACCGCACCCTCTTCATCGAATTGTTCACCGTTTTCTTCAAAAGATTCGTTTGTTTCTTCTGCGATATTTTCCGCTTCTTCGAAAGATTCGTTTACTTCTTCTTCGGCTTCTTCCGCTTCTTCGAAAGAATCGACCGCTTCGCTTATTTCCTCCGCATCGTCATTTATATCTTCATCTGCTTCCTCAAAGAAGAATTCATCATCGTCATCCTCATTGAATCCGTCGTCTATAACCGTTCCGGCATCCCCTGATTCATCCAATACTTCCACTTCTTCATCGGTTTCGATACTGCTGTCCTGTATCGTCTCAAATGCGATTTCTTCAGAAGAATCATCTGCATCCTCTGTTGTTTCTTCGTTGACTGTCTCGGTCACCGTATCTTTTGCTGTCTCAATCACCGTTTCTTCCATCGTTTCAGTCACTGTGTCTTCCGTTGTTTCGGCATTCACATTATCATACTCTGTGTTTTCAACAATTTCTTCTTCTGCCAATTCCGAAAGTTCATCGAACACTTCCGTCGAAACTTCAACTTCATTTGACGCATCATCCTGCGTGTTCTGTTCTTCTTCGAAAACGAACTCTTCTTCCTTGTCGGCTTTTGTCTCAGGTGCGCCGAGAACTCTCTGGATTGTTCCCATTCCGGAGCCGAAGAACGGTTTGAATTCTCCGTTATTATCCTTATTCTTGCTTTCTTCTTCAGCCTTGATTTCTTCCTCTGATTTTACCGGGCTTCCCGTATAGAATGTTTGAATAAGACCTTTATTGCTCGAAGAACCTTCTTCTACAGTTTCTTCTTTTCTTTCTTCATACTCCGTATCGGCACCGATAACCTTAAATACGCTTCCCGTATGATTCATCGAAAATGTGCTGTTGTCTTTCTTTTCTTCCGAAAGCGCATTCTCGTTGTCATTCTTCTTCCAGAATTCCTGACGTTTCTCTATTACGAATCCTCTGTCCGTTTCGTCTTCTTTTTCTTTTGTAAGAAGTTCGTCTATAAAATCTTTAACTTCAGGCTCTTCGGAATTGTTGCTTGTTTCTTTCTCTTCATCGTTTGCAGCATTTTCGTCTACATAAGGTCTTCCAAAAATTTCCTCGTATAGTTTTCTGTCATCATCTTCTTTTTTCTTTGCCGCATCCGAAAAAGCATCCGTAACCTTGAATATATCGTCATTTGCCTCTTCGTTCTTGTCCGAATCGTTTAAAACAAAATTCTCGGTATCCTTCTCGGGTTCACTTGACGAATTGTCGGCGTTCTCTGTAGTTGCTTCTTCGTTGTCTGCAATTTCAAAAGCCGAATTTACTTCATTCTCTTCTTTATCGGATTCGTCTTTCATTTCAAAAAACATTTCCGTATCCGCTTCATCGGAAACATTGTCTTCATTAACTTCTTCGAGCGGCTTTTCCTCGTTGTTTTCGCCTGTTTCATTCAAATTTTCTTTGTCTTCTTCAAAAACAAGTTCTTCATCAGGTTCTTCCGTTTCTTTTTCTTCTTCATCCGCACTTATCTTTTGAAAATAAGACTTATCTGCGTCGCAAACCGGACAACTGTAAACATCTTCAATCGATTCTCCCGCCGTCTGTTCATCGAACACATATTTACAAAACCTACATTCGTATTTCGCCATAAAAGAGTCCTCCCCCTAAGCTTATGCTTAATCTTTTTTATCATATCTTTTTTACTGCAAAAAGTCAAGAAAAACCGACATTTTAAGGGCTTTTTGCTCTTGTCAAAACATCACTTTTCAAAGTATAATTTTCTTTGAATTTTTGTGTCTGAAAAAAGAGTTAAAAGGAGTCTTTTTTATGGGAAACAATTACAAATTTACGCTTACATACGACGGTTCCCGCTTTTTTGGTTGGGAACATCAGCCCGGAAACGATATGACCATCCAAGGAAAGCTCGAATCCGTCCTCTCCAAAATGACCGACAACTCATCCGTCGAAGTTATCGGCTGCGGAAGAACCGATGCGGGAGTAAGTGCCGAGGGATATGTTTGCAACGCACACTTAAAATGCGAAACCGACCCCGACGAAGTAAAAAATTATATGAACAGATATCTTCCCGACGACATCAGGGTCGATTCCTGCGTAATTGCTTCGCCAAGATTCCACTCCAGATACAACGCAGTCGGCAAAACCTACAGATATACGTGTTTTGTCGGAGAAACAAAGCCCGTTTTCGATAGAAAATATGTGTTCAAAACAGATTTCGCGCCCAATGTGGCAGAAATGCAAAAAGCCGCATCGTACCTTATCGGAGAACACGATTTTGCATCCTTTTGTTCAAACCCAAAAATGAAAAAATCCACCGTCAGAAGGGTGGATTCGATTATCATTGAAAAAAACGGCGATTACATCACCTTCACATATCACGGCTCAGGTTTTCTTCAGCACATGGTACGAATACTTACGGGAACGCTTTTGGAAGTCGGCGAAGGCAAAAGAAGCGCCGACTCAATTCCCATGCTCATAGAAGCCAAAGAACGTGCAAAAGCGGGAGCAACTGCCCCCGCTTCCGGTTTAAGACTCATTAAGGTCGATTATTAAAGTTCTCTGTTTCTTTCCACACACGCTTCGACGGCATCCATAATTATGCCTCTGAATCCGCCTTCCTCGAGTACTTTTACGGCTTCGATTGTCGTTCCGGCAGGCGAACATACCATATCTTTAAGTTCTCCCGGATGTTTTTTCGTTTCAAGCATCAAAGCGGCGCTTCCTTTTACGGCACTTGCCGCAAATTCATATGCTTTGTCTCTCGTTAGACCGGCCTGAACGCCTGCATCAGCCAAAGCTTCGATGAACATAAATACATAAGCCGGTGAGCTGCCGCTTATTCCGACAACCGCATCCATCTGCGATTCGCTTACTTCAATGGCTTTTCCGCACGAAGTAAGAAGTTTCAATGCAAGTTCCGCATCAGCCTTTTCCACATTCGCATTATAGCAAACGCCCGTACAGCCTTCACCCACAAGAGCCGGAGTATTTGGCATGCATCTTACAATTTTTCTGCTGCTTCCGATATTTTCCTCCAGCCACTCGATTGTTTTTCCTGCGGCAATAGAAATGATTACCGTCGATATATTCCATTTTTTCTTTAATCCTTCAAGCATTCCGCCCATATACTGAGGCTTTACGGCCAGTATTACGGCATCGGCATCTTTTATAACTTCTTCGTTTGAAGATGCTGCATTGATACCGTACTTTTTTGATACATTTTTCTTTAATTCTTCATTTACGTCAAAGCCGTAAATATCGCTTGCTGCAACAAGTCCTTTTTCAACAATTCCTCCGAGTATGGCTCCGCCCATATTGCCGAGCCCTATAATTCCGATTTTCATATTTTTCACCTCTGTTTGTTTTTTCTTTGTCTTTTTGCCTCATACATAAGAATCGACGCCGCCACAGAAGCATTCAGGCTTTCAACCTCTCCGTCCATGGGAATAAATACGGTCGTTGACGCTTTTTTAATCGTCTCTTCTCGCAAGCCGTTCCCTTCGTTTCCTATAAGCAACGCCGACGGGCCGGAGTAATCCGCTTCATCATACGCAAGGCTTTGTTTCGAAAGTGCTGCGGCATATACGGTTATTCCTTTATTTTTTAAGATATCGATACACACTTCAAAATCATCGACACACACAAATTTTATTCTGAAAATGCTTCCCATTGTAGATCTGATTACTTTGGGGTTATAGACATCGACGCAATCCCTGCTCATAATGATTCCGTCCGCGCCGGCGCCCTCCGCCGTTCTCAAAATCGTACCCATATTGCCGGGATCCTGGACATTTTCAAGAAGAATCGTCAACGGATTATCTGAATCGATTATGTCTTCGAGTTTATTCTCTTTTATCTTTATCACGCTTACGATTCCCTGAGGAGTCACTGTTTCGGTGATTTTTTTGAAAATTTGATTCGTAACCACCTCATAATTGACTTTCGACAATTTATCCGCAAGGTTTTTGTCCTCGGGAAAAGCTTTATTAACCTTCTCAGAAAGCTCTTCGGAAACATACACCTCTTCTATCAATTCAAGCGGCGCTTCCATAAACATTTTGATTCCTTCGGCCACAAATTTACCGTCTTTTTTTCTGAGTCGCGCTTTTGTCAAAAGATCCGTTACATATTTAATTCTTCCGTTTGTCTGCGAAGTAATCAAATTCACACCTCATTTACATCGAAAGCATTCTGCTTACGTTATACTCATATTCGGAAATATCCTTCTGCATTGCCAAAGCTTCATCGATATCGTAATCGGTAAAATCGCCTTTTGTGTAAGCCACAACCCTGTTTGTTTTGCCTTCGCAAAGAATTTCGGCAGCATAGGAGCCCATAATCGAAGCGTAAAATCTGTCCTTACACGTGGGAGAACCGCCACGCTGCATGTAACCGAGAATTGTCGCTCTCGTCTCTATTCCGGTTGCCGCTTCGATTCTTCTTGCCATACTTGTCGAATGACCGATACCTTCGGCGTTAATTATAATGTGATGGCGTTTGCCTCTTTTTCTGTTCTTTATGATATTATTGATTATCGTCTGTTCGTTGTAATCATATTTTTCGGGAATAAGGATATCTTCCGCGCCGTTTGCGATTCCGCACCACAAAGCGATGTAACCCGCATTTCTTCCCATAACCTCAATAATACTGCATCTTTCGTGGGAAGAGGACGTATCTCTGACTTTGTCAATCGCTTCCATAGCCGTATTAATTGCAGTATCGAATCCTATCGTATATTCCGAGCATGCAATATCAAGGTCGATTGTTCCGGGAATTCCTATAGTATTGATTCCCTGTTTTGAAAGCGACTGCGCGCCTCTGTAAGAGCCGTCTCCGCCGATTACGACTATTCCGTCGATGCCGTGTTTTCTGCAAACTTCCGCTCCCTTTTTCTGACCTTCTTCAGTCATAAATTCCATGCATCTTGCGGTTCCGAGAATCGTTCCACCTTCATCGATAATGTCCGATACGCTGTTTCTGTCCATATCGAATATTTCTTCCGCAAGAAGTCCCGCAAAGCCTCGTTTTATTCCCTTTACGTTTACGCCTTTACAAAGCGCCGTTCTTACAACGCCTCTTATGGCTGCATTCATTCCCGGAGCATCTCCGCCGCTCGTAAGAACGCCTATGGTTTTAATCTGTTCGGACATATCAAAGTCTCCTCCTTTTTATTCACTGCGTTTACGCTCTGATAACCGCAGTTCTCTCCCCCAAAATCATTTCTATCTGATTTGCAAGTTCCTCGTCGGCAAATACATTCATGTATTTCGGAAGAACTTTCATTTTATCTTCTTTTATAACACGAATATTCACACTGTCAACACCTTTATGCTTAGAAAGTATTTCCGACACTTCGGGCCACTTCGCATTATATGTTTCCATATCCTCAAACTTAAGCCAAAGCGTCTTCGGAACATCATCAAAAGAATACACATCCTGTGCAATAAGTTTCGAATCGGCTTCGTCCTCAGTAGAAACGTGTCCCGAAATAAACACAAGCGAATCGGATTTCAAAAGATTTTTGTACCTTTCGTATGTCTTTGGAAACACCATAACCTCTATTGCGCCCATCAAATCTTCAAGTTCCGCTATGGCCATCATCTCTTTTTTCTTGGTCATTCTCGTCGATATTGAAGAAATGATGCCGCCGACTTTTACATTTTGTTTGTCTTTAACGGTCGAGCCTTCGATGTCTTCTCTGTACGAAAAATCAGAAGTAAGCGCATTTACGTTCTTTTTCCACACATCTTTGACATCATCCAAAGGGTGTCCGGAAATATATACGCCGAGTACTTCTTTTTCCATTTGAAGAATCATGTCTTTTGAATATTCGTCAAGTTTAGGAAGCACCTGTTTCATTGATTTTTTCTCTTCCTGTCCCATCATGTCGAATATCGTCATCTGGTTTGTATCAAGTTTTTTATTCTCTGCGGAAATATCGTCCATCATTTTTTCGTAAAACTGCATATACACGCGTCTGTTTCCGTCAAGACTGTCAAACGCTCCCGCTTTTATAAAGTTTTCAACCGCTCTTTTGTTAACGTCGCCCCCGGCCATTCTTCTTAAGAAATCTTCAAAATCCTCGAATTTGCCGTTGTTTTCACGCTCTGCGACTATTCTTTCGATTACCGGTGCACCGACACCTTTTACCGCCATCAAAGAGTATATCAGTTTATTGTCTTTTACCGTAAAATCCGTTTTTCCTTCGTTTATATCCGGAGGCAAAACTTCGATTCCCATTTCTCTTGCAACGTTTATATATTCGGCAGCTTTTTCGGAATTGTCGAGGAAGCATGAAATAAGTGCGGCCATATATTCTACGGGATAATGGTATTTCATGTACGCAGTCTGATACGATACAACCGCATAAACCGCAGAATGGGATTTATTGAAAGCATATGCCGCAAATGTTTTCATTTCGTTATATATTTTCTTTGCGACATTTTCCGGAATGCCCTTTTTGATACATCCGTCAATTCCGTGAGCCTCGTCGCCGTAAATGAACATTCTTCCCTGTTCTTCCATTTCGTCGGCTTTTTTCTTGGACATGATTTTTCGAACCTTGTCGCTTCCGCCCATGGAGAATCCGCCAAGGTCACGAACTATCTGCATAACCTGTTCCTGATATACAATACAGCCGTAAGTCGACTCGAGAATCGGTTTTAATTCCTCGCACGCGTACTCAACATCCTCCGGATTTTCCTTGCAACGGATGTAGTTATCGATAAACTGCATGGGGCCGGGTCTGTAAAGCGCGATTCCCGCCATGACGTTTTCAAGATTCTTCGGTTTCAGTTTTTTCATAAATCCGCGCATTCCGCCGGATTCAAGCTGGAATATTCCTTCGGTATTTCCCGTTCCTATATAATCATAAACTTCTTTGTCATCCATATCGATTTCTTCGAGATTTACATCAATTCCTCTCGATATTTTGACGTTTCTGCAAGCCTTTTCCAAAACCGTCAAAGTACGAAGACTCAAAAAGTCCATCTTAAGAAGGCCTTTTGCTTCCAATGTCGGAGCTTCATACTGAGTAACAAGGCTGTCATCTGAGCCCTTGCAAAGAGGCACAAAAGCCTCAACCTCTTTCGGAGCGATAAGTACTCCCGCAGGATGTACCGAAGCATGTCTCGGAAGGAATTCGAGTTTCAAAGACATGTCGATAACCTTTTTGACCTCGGGATCGTTTTCGTACATGACTTTTAATTCGGGGCTTACTCTGAGCGCATTGGTAAGATTGACTTCTTCATCGCCGAGTCTCGCCGGAATTGCCTTTGAAATCCGATCTCCCAGTTCGTAAGGAAGGTCGAGAACTCTTGCCACATCACGGACAACGCCCTTGGCTTTCAGTGTACCGAAAGTAATAATTCTCGATACTTTTTCTTCTCCGTACTTGTCAATTACGTAATCTATTACTTCCTGACGTCTTTCATCGCCGAAATCGATATCGATATCGGGCATGGTAACACGTTCGGGATTAAGAAATCTTTCAAAAATAAGTCCGTATCTTAAAGGGTCGATATTCGTTATTCTAAGGCAATAAGCAACAATGCTTCCCGCACCGGAGCCACGTCCCGGTCCTACCGCGATTCCTCTCGATTTGGCATAAGCGATAAAATCCATGACTATAAGGAAATAATCGACAAACCCCATTTTTATGATGACGCTCAATTCGTAGTCAAGTCGTTCCTTTGCTTCCTTTTCGCCGTTAGGATATCTCTTTTTTAATCCTTCCTCGCAAAGGTATCTTAAATACGACTCCGAAGTATATCCTTCGGGCACTTCAAAATGAGGGAGTTTGGGCTCTTTTCCGTCAAGATTCACGCTGCAACGGTTCGCAACAATCATCGTATTCTCTATAGCTTCTTTGGCATACGGGAAAAGTTCGAGCATTTCTTCTTCGCTTTTGACGTAGAACTGCCCGCCCTCATATTTCATTCTGTCTTCATCTTTAACCGTTTTTCCTGTTTGAAGACACAAAAGAAGATCGTGAGCTTCCGCATCTTCCGCATATGTGTAATGAACGTCATTCGTTGCAACAAGCGGAATTCCGAGTTCTTTTCCGAGTCTGTATATATCGGGATTAATTCTTTTTTGCTCATCATATCCGTGATCCTGGATTTCCAGAAAATAATTGTCTTTCCCGAAAATATCGATATATTCGCCCGCCGTCTTTTTGGCCTCTTCATAAAGTCCCGCCGTAAGATTAACGGCCACTTCTCCCTGAAGACATGCCGAAAGGCAAATCAAGCCTTCATGATACTTTTTCAGAATCTCTTTATCTACCCTGGGTTTATAGTAATATCCGTCCTTAAATCCCAAAGATACGAGACGGATAAGGTTCTGATAACCCGTATTGTTTTCCGCTAAAAGAACAAGGTGAAAATACTTATTCTCACCCGCCTCTTTACTGAATCGCGAGCCCGGTGCCACATAAACCTCGCATCCGATAATAGGTACAATTCCCTGCTTTTTTGCCTCTTCGTAAAAAGCAATCGCACCGTACATTGTTCCGTGATCGGTAATCGCAGCATGCGTCATTCCGAGTTCTTTGACTCTTTTTATATATTCTTTTACTTTGTTCGAGCCGTCCAAAAGGCTGTATTCCGTATGGACGTGCAAATGCGTAAATGCCATATTTTATCCTCAATAAGCAACAAGAATCGAAAAGAACATACTTCTTCAAAAAAAGAAATACCGATGTTCTTTTCTTTCTTCGTCACACCTGTAAAAAGTATATACCAAAAAATGTTTAAAAAGAAGAGCAGAGCCCTCCTTGAAAAATATTTTTTGCATTGACTTCGCAAGTCAACACTATTATATTCCGGCTTCCTCTTTCTTTTCCCAAAGAATCGAGATTCCAAACGGCAGCATCATAAGAATCGGCAAAAAGTATCTCAGATTGCTGAGCGGTCCGACCATGTAAGAAAGCCATAAAAGAACAAACGGTGCAAAATACAATAACTTTTTGTACTCCCCGTTTCCGAAAGCGTTTGCAACAAAAATATAAAGCAGAGTAAACGGCATGCTGAGAGAAAACAACATTTTTCCCGCTCCTTTTTGCATAACAGGATAATCATATTTAGCATATCGGTCGCCGTCATTTTTTATTTTTGTCAAAAGATTGGCCCTTTGTTCCCCGAAATAATCCTCGGAATAATCCAAATCTATATAATCCGTATGATAGTATTCATCCAAGAACTCATATTCCGGAACAAACGACTCGACATTTAACATGACTCCGTATCTTATCATATGTTTACTGAATTGACCAAAAAGCTTAAACCATAATTTCCAAAAACCGACTTTGTCCTCATTATATTTTTGCGTATTGAAATAATATTTGACGTGATCCACCTGTGAGGGATTAAAAAGCTCTCCGGCCTTCGGAATATATTCAAGAATTTCTTCTTTTGTCTCTTCGTCAAGTTCTCCGTTTCTCAAAGCATATACTGACGTTATCTGCTGGATCGGAACCGCAATTGACTCCTGTGCCGGGCTCTTTTCGATGTTGAGTACGGGAAGCAGAAAATTGTTGATTGTCAAAGAAAGAACTATCGGAATCAAAAGACACATTATATTTCTTTTTTTGTTCTTTTTTATAAAAAGAATCGGAAAAAGAAATATAATCAAAACATATACCGCATTGTTTCTCAAAAGAGCGCTAAGTATACCAAAAATCAGTATTTGCGCAAACTCCGCTTTGGTCAATTTATCTTTTTTCATTCCTAAATAATAAGTTAATACAAAAAGATTGAACAAAGCAGAAAACAATACATCCTTCGTCATGTTAAACGAAAAAAGCGCAAAAGTCGGGTAAAGCGAAAACCACAAAAGAGGCAGTAGCAGAGATTTGATTTTATTGCTGTTTTTTACGCTTATATACATTGCGTATGTAATTCCCGTCGACAAAAGTGCAATCTGAATTACCGAATACACAACAAGTCCCGCAGCTTTGTAGCGAAACAGATTTCCGATTCGAAGGCATGCCCCGATAAAAAGCGTATGCAGTATTGGATGATGATTCGTCATTGCCTCCTCGCCGAGAGCCATGGGAATTTGCATATAAGCGTCATACCCCGTCGTACCGGGAAAATACGCAAGATACACAACAAAATACAGTGTAAACAAAATCGGAGCCGCAACCCATACCGTTTTGGGATTTTTTACCGTTTTATTCAAAAAGTTGCATTTAACAACCGCCTGAAACAAAGCCATTGCCGCAAAAAACAAGAGCAAATATTTAAGCATATACAAAATGTTTGTCACTATCTGTTCTTTGGTAAAAACCAGCATTGTTTGAGGAGTAAAATCATAACATGTGTTTCCGAAAAGAAGAATAAGCGAAAAAAGCACTCCGAAAGCAAGCGTGCTTATCAAAAAACTTTTGGGAAACATGTTTTTTAATGTTTTTTTCAAATTATCCCTCCAAAAACAGAATCAATAATATCTTTTTTTTGAAAAAAGCCTTAATCTGACGATTAAAGCTTTTTATCAATTTCTTGCAACTTTTTCTATTTGTGCGCCGAGTTTTCTGAGTTTCGTATCAAATATCTCATATCCTCTTTCAATATATTCGATTCCGTCGATTTCCGAATCGCCCTTTGCCGCCAAGGCTGCCAAAACAAGAGCCGCACCCGCGCGAAGATCCGGAGAAGATAGGTTTGCACCCTGGTAATACTCAACTCCGTCTATATAAGCTGTCGTACATTCGTCAACCGTAATGTTACAGCCCATTTTCTTCAATTCATTGACATACATAAATCTGTTATCGAATATGGATTCCACTACCGTACTGCATCCGTCTGCCAATCCGAGTGCCACCGATATCTGCGGTTGCATGTCCGTAGGAAATCCCGGATACGGAAGTGTTTTTACCTGAGTTCTTTTGAGTTTGCCTTCAGGTCCTATAACTCTGACCCATTCATCGGACTCTTCGATTTTGCACCCGATTTCTTTAAGCTTCGACGAAATACTTTCAAGGTGAGTCGGAATAACGTTATTGACAGTTATATCTCCGTGAGTGATAGCCGCCGCCATCATAAACGTTCCGGCTTCAATCTGATCGGGAATAACGGCATATGAACCACCTCTTAAAGCAGGAACACCGTTTATCCTTATCTTGTCGGTTCCGGCACCGGTGATATGTCCTCCGATACCGTTAATAAAGTTTGCAACATCAACCACATGCGGTTCCTTCGCAGCACCTTCGATAATGGTTTTGCCCGGTGTGAGAACTGCCGCAAGCATAATGTTAATGGTTGCTCCGACAGATACTTTATCCATATACATTCTCGTTCCGCTCATAACATTGCCCGGAACGTCAACAATAATATCCGATTTGGTTATTTGTACATTGGCTCCCAACGCCTCAAATCCTTTTTCGTGCATATCGAGGCCTCTGCCGCCGATATTGCAGCCTCCGGGAAGCGGAACAGTCGCCTGTCTGTATCTTCCGAGCAAAGCGCCTGCAAAATAGTATGATGCCCTGATTTTTTTGATGCTGGGATTGTCAACAACAAATTTATTGATTCCCGAAGTATTGATAACAAGCGTATTGTCATCTTTATACTCGACACTGGCTCCAAGGTTTCTCAATGTCTCCGCCATTATAACGGTATCATTTACCTTCGGGACGTTCTCTAATGTAATTGTCTCATCTGTAAGGATTGTCGCAGCCAAAATCGGAAGTGCGGCATTTTTTGCGCCGCTTATATCCACCGTACCTTTTAAGGCTTCTCCTCCCCTTATTTTATAAATATCCATTTGTTACCTCTGCAGATTTGAAAGCATACTTTGTGATTATACACAAATTTCCGTGTTAATTCAAGTAATTCAACGGGTTGACGGGTGTACCGTTAAGTATAATCTCAAAATGGAGATGAGGTCCCGTCGACTGTCCGGTATTACCGGAAAGCGCAATCTTTTCACCCTGTGATACCGTCTGACCTACCGATACGAGGCATTTACTCAAATGTGCGTATCTCGTCTTCGAGCCGTCGGGATGAGTAATAAGAACCATATTTCCGTATCCTCCGCTCCATCCGGAAGCCGATACGGTACCACCGCTTGCGGCATAAATACTTGTACCGATAGGAGTAGCAAAATCGACACCCTGATGATTGGTCGAACCTTTTCCTCCGGGAGATTGTCTGTAACCGAATCCGCTCGAAATTCTTCCTCCCGAAAGAGGTTTAATATATGTAGGAGGTACTTTTGTTCCTCTTTCAACAACTCTGGCAACCGCCTCAATAATAATTTCTTCTTTAACGATATTTCTCTTTACGGCATTTTCGTTCTTATATGTTACGTCGCTTACAACTTTTCTGTAACCTGCGGAGGGTTCCGTCAGAGTTACCTGCTTCGTTGTATACCAGTCATCATTGTCCACATAAATAATATCTGCTTCATAGCTTTCTTCGACAATTTCTCTTCGTGTCCAAAGAATGGAGAGTTCCGGCTCGGGAACTGTAATTATAAGTGACTGTCCCGCACGAATCGTAGAATTGACATCGCTTAAATACTCACTGTTGAGTTCAACAAGTTCTTCCATGGATATACCGACTTTATTTGAAATGGCCGATAGCGTGTCTCCCGGTTGTACGTCATAAATCTGTTGAACTTCTTGTTCTTCCGTGAATATCGAAAGTGCCGTATCGACATCCACCAATTCGCTTCGGGGAATATATGTTTCGGCAATCTCAACTTCTTCCGCAAATCCGATGTCGATAATTCCCTGAGTAATTTCATCAAAATCACGATACTCAATAAGTTCCGATTCGGCTATATCTTTTCGGATGGCATTATCCGCGCCTGCCGAAAGATTGACATCATCGATTTTTACGTCTTTTTTGTTAAGTTTGGCCGTAAGCGTTGACTCAATTCTATCCTCATTGATTTTCGTTTTCAGTTCGTATTCATTATTTTCATCATATTTTTCTATCGCTCTCGAAAGCAGTTCGTCAACCTCTTCACTGCTTGCAAGGTTGACTGTCGTATTGTTTACTTTAACCATGTATGCTCTTGTCATGGTTTCTTTTTGATGCACTTTAAGGCAGGAAAGAATATTGGCATATACTTCATCTTCATCGTCAACCTGAAGATAAATCGATTCTTCTCCAATAATTTCCTTGTGCAAATCATCTATCATAAATAAGTATTTTTGGTTGGCCGCCAGTTCCTTTCTTGCTTTGACTATCAGTTCTTCTGCAATTTCGGCACTCTCAACCGAGCCCATTTCCTGTCCGAAAAGCCATATGGTAAAAAGGTTCTCTCCTTCGGGTTCATACGGCACATAATTGGGCAACAAAAACAAGCCTATTGCGCAAACAACAAGGCTTGTAATTATCGATACTATCTTAATCCGTTTATGGTGATGTGTAATCAGTCTCATAATAAAACCGAGCAGACCTTAGAGTTTAAATAATGCCGAAAATATTAAGCAAAAGTAAAATCAAAGTTGCCGAACTGAGAATAATCGAAATCGTTACCGCAAGTTTGGTTGATTTAAGTTTTGCATACAATTCTCTGTTATGCTTCGTCAATCCTTCCGTCTGGCTCTTGAATTCATCAACAACAACAGCCTGAACATTACGGTATACCTTAACATTCTCCTTATGAACAAAATCATCCGATTGTCTGAACATTTCAGCCAAAGCTTTCTTGTCCTCTTCTTCCTTTTGAAGACGTGCTTCCTCTTTAACCTGCTCTTCAAGAAGTTTACGTTCTTCTTCCTCACGCTTCATAAGTTCGTCTTCTTCGCTGGGACGATTGATTGTCTCAATTCCGGAACGAATATACTCTAAGTGATCTGCAATCTCTCTATTTTCTCTTCGGATTGCAAGCAAAGCGTTATCAACGCTTGTCTTAACACTTGTCTTCAAATCATCGTTAGAATTCCGAAGTTCCAATGTCGTATTCTTAATCTCTTCACTTGAAGAAACAATACCGTCAATCGACATGCTCATCTTTTCAACGGAATCCTTAACTTCCATGGCACTTTCCTTAACATCGTCAGCACTGGTTCTTACCATATCCGATGCATATCTGATTTCGTCTGCCGAACCCTTAAAATCTTCAGCGATCTGACGAACTGCGGCAACCGAACCCGAAACCTCAAGTGTCGATTGTTTCATTTCATCAACCGGAACCATAAGTGTGTTGTTTACGGATTCATTAAGTGCCGTACCGAAAGTCGAATCAAGATTACTTAATGCTTCATCGATTGCCGAAAGAATCTCACTCGACAACTGTTTCGATACTTCTGCACTTTCGCCTTCATCACCTTCAAAATGACTTCCCTGAACCTTTGTTATAGATTCATCAACAAGAGCGTTAATCTTGTCTGTAAGTTCGGAATTCTTATAATTAAGCTTACGCATATCCTGAAGTATCGCTTCATACTGAGCAACCTGCTCCTGAAGACGACGCATTTCGTTTGCTTCAGCCTGCGCGTTCGCCTTAATCATTTCCTGAGCGCTTAATTTCTGTGCAAGTTTATCCGTAAAATTATCCATGGAATTACTCCTTTGCCCCTAATAAAAATAGTTTTCCTTTTATTACATCATTTCTAATATTATCATTTTTCCTTTATTTTTACAACTTAAAAAATACTATTGTTTTCCTAAAATTTTTTAAAATTTTATCATATTTGTCCCTCATTGTTCATACATTTTTCACATTTCCCCCATATACTCTAATTAAATCATTTTATTCATTGCCTCGCGATTTATATCGCTTGGCGCTCCTCATTTTTAGTATTTTTAATACTTTTTATTCATTTTCTCCTAAGAAAGACCCCTTCCCCGGGTCTTTCTTAATTTACGCGTAAACAACGAGAAGCTTAAACAAACAAAAAAATAAACTCGGCGAATGCCAGCATTCGGCCGAGTATTTTTTTTGTTTGTTTGTAAGCGACGACTGTCGCGATGAAATAAATTCATCGAAGGAACTTCGATGAATTTATGAATGAGCTTCTCGTTGTTTACACGCAAGTTTTTCGACTGCCGCGACTCTATTCCATCCATTCGGTCAAATGCTTTATAAGCATCTTCGAATATTTCATTCTTCCGTCGGCATTAAGATGAACGTGATCCTCACATACGTAAGTCTCGAGGTTTTCTTCATTTATGCCAAGTTCATCGTAAGCATTTATGAAATAGCAATCGTAATCCTTTGCTGCTTTTTCGCATACCTTCACAAATTCCTGCATTTGCGGACTGTCTTCTTTTTCTTTTCCGGTGTTATCGCTATAATACGGTGCTACAAGAACGATTCTCGCGCGCGAATCGTTCTTTTTTATTTCTTCTATTCCGCACGCCAGTCCTTCGTAATAGCTTTCCTCTCCGTAAAGATTATATCCGTGAAGAAAATCATTGATTCCGAAATTTATTACATATATCACGTTGTCTTCTTCGTTCTTTTCAAAATGCGCGGTCGCACTCGGTCCGAAATCGTATGCTGCGCTTGTTCCTCCGACACATTCATTCTCACACGATGCTTCGCTTAAATATCCGACAATATTCGCAATGCCGGATGCGGTTTTATAATTTCCGATTACACTGTCTCCGAAAAACACTATTTTTTCATTTTGAAGTGCCTCGTAATCATAATTTTTATACTCTTCGCAAGTCTTTTTCACCTTCGCTATCACGTCTTCATAATTATCGTTTACAATAAAATCGCCGACAATCCAGGAACCTATTATCTCGCCGGTTACTTCTCTGTCTGTACTCCTGCCATCGTTTATTCCCGCATTTTCAAGAATCCAGTCATGATTGTCCGCAAAAGACAGTCTGACATTTTCGGCCTCCGTCAGTTTTTGGCAAACAAATTCGTACGTTTCGAGAGTTTCGTCAATATTTCCACGTTCATTGACGGCACGCACACCGGGATAATTTAGCATTACGTTAAATACGACGCCCGAATACATATTAATCGTATCACAAAGCAAGCTGATTTTTTCTTCGTCATATTTTTTGTTAAAAGGATCAAGCAAAAGCCAAACTTCATTAATATTTCCGTTTACCCTGAGTGCTTTGTCAACTTTCGATACCATGGCATCGGCAGTTTGGTTTTCATCTTCAAAATATGCATTGATTCCCAAATACACATTAAACATTTCGCCCTGAAAATCCTTGGCATCAAATTCACTCAAAAACAATGTATCATATTTTTCTTCGGCAAATTTCGAAGCAAACTCATCATGTTTTTCCACGGAATAAAAATAAGCAACATTTTCTTCGTCCAAATCAATCTTTTTATATTCGTAAATATCCGTCGGCTCATTATATGCTTTTAACATCTCATTCACGAATTCTTCTTTTTGCTCTTCAAAACTTACAGTATATACCTTCGGACTCAAAACAATCGGCGAACCCGTATCTATTCCTCTTTGTACGATATTCTCCGTCCATACTTTCGAATTCACGGTATCCCCGTTTCCGGCTACAAAGTTCTTGCCGAGCGTCGCATTGTCATATGCTTTTTCAACGCCGTATTCCAGCAAATTTTCGTCACACAGATATAACTTTGAACTATCCTTTTGAAGTTCGGCCTTGAATTCATTCCATGCGTTATATCTTTCAGGAATGCCTTTATATCGGTCGCTTACCATTTTGACTGCAACAGTCAAGAACGTTAAAGAAGCCGTTACTAAAAGGGCATACAAAACGACATTTACTTTCCTGCCCGTTTTCATCTTTATTCTTTCGTATCTGACAAGCAAAAATAGCACCGACAGCAAATATAGAACAAAAAGCGACACAATAACTGTTCCCGATTGATCTTCGATTTTAAAATCTGCTCTTTTAAAAATTAAGGCATCGGATAAAATGCAAAAAGCACCGCCAACCGTAAAGCACACCGGCAATGTAATCTTTTGGGCATATTCTTTGGTACCGATTTTTTGACCAAAAGTCCCCTTTACCGCTTCGCATATCACAAAAGTAACAACAAGCAATGCCAAAAAAACAGGAAACATTTCTGAATTTAAGCCTGTCCCTAAAACCGCAAGAACAATTGCCGCCCACGAATCGCACTTTCGCATATTTCCTTCTGTATTAAGATATGCGATAATCGCTGCAAAAAGCGCAATCGTTCCGCAATCTTTGAAGTCAAGAAACACATTGCTCTCCAAAATGCCTATTGTCGTAATTGTCAGCGTTAAAACTCCCGCCATTGCTTTTTCATACACCTTTTCAAAATTGCCGACTATGCTTTTGACTATGAAAATGCTCGAAAAGAAGCTTACTCCCGTAAGAAAAAGTGCGAACCAGCAAACAGAAGGAATTAATTCATACAAAGTCTTCAGTGCATACGAAAGAGGTGCCGAAAGAAAAACGGTGTCCGCGCCTGTTTTTCCGGTGATTGCTCCGTTCAACACATCATTCACAAAGACCTCGGCATATCCGTTATAAAACGAAACCCACAATTTCTTGCTTGCCACGAAAGAAACCGCAACAAATATCATTGCAAGAAGCAAATCGAAAAGTTCTCTTTTAAATTTTGTATTCTTATTTTTTATTTCATTCTTCAATATATTATCCTTCGCCGTTACTCATAAATTATTGAATGATTTTTGACCATAAAATGACAAAATCCACGGAAAAACCGTGAACTTTGTCTTTTTTATGTTTTATTATCTTACCGCATTCGATTTCATTTTTCTCTTGTTTTCATACATGCGCTCATCTGCCTTCTGGAAAAGAAGTTCGAATCCGCCGTCACTGATTTCTTCAAAATCCGCCATTCCCGAAGCAATCGAAACCGCTTTCAGTTTGGGTACCCCGGATCCCTGAAGTTCCTCAATCTTCTGTCTGAATTCCTTGAGAAGTTCGTGTCTTGCCTCATAATCGCCTTTTTTGGCAATTGCAACGAACTCATCACCGCCTATTCTGAATACCGGACTGTGTTTGAACGTATTACAAATAAGTTCGCTTGAGTTCTTAATATATACATCTCCGGCTCCGTGTCCGAGTTCATCATTTACAATCTTAAGATTATTGACGTCAAACATGATTACCGCAAACGGCGTATCGTCTCCCGCAAGATAATTTCTCTTAAGCGAGGCTTTTGCATTTTCGTAAGCCGCTCTGTTCTTAAGTGACGTAAGTGCATCCGTTTGCATAAGATCCGACATTTTATCGTTCAAAGCCGTAAGCTCTATATTTGTCTTATAGTACTTAAACGAATTCAGGAAGCAATCCTCATACTCATGAAAATCCCATCTGATTTTTGAAAAGTCTTTGCGTTTCAAAACCACATATCCGAAAGAATACGTTTCCACAAACAGAGGAAGGAAAATATATAACAAATTGCCTTCTCTTTCTTTATAGCCCGGAATCAATTCGGAATTCTTGCAGAATTTCGCGTTATTAATCTCTCCGTCTTCTTTCGAAACAAGGACCTGCATATAATCCGTATAAGTAAATCTCGGCATTTTGGCAACGCCTTCATGTGCTATATTCTCAAACGAAGGATCTATAAGCATATGAATCGTATCGCCCTCGACGGGATTCGGTCTGCTGAAAATATATTTTATCTTATCGGGAAGAGTCGAAAATCTGTTGGATTCAAGAATTGCTTCTCTTATCTCTATAAGACGTCCTTTTCTCGCATTAGCTTCATATTTTTCATCTATCCGATGGTGGCAATACTCTTTTCTGATTTGATCTTCGCCTCTGGCATCTTCACAACCGCAGCTTTCGCCGGGAACAAATTCGCTTTCCACCACGGTGACGCTTTGAGGTCTTTCGCCTCTGTCAATCATCAGAATTATTTCGCAGCTTTTCTTTCCCAGTTCATCAAAATGCTGATTAACCGATGCTATGGAAGGGAAATAATGGTAACCTTCCTTGGAATAGTCAAAGCCGGTAACCGCAACATCATCCGGTGCACAAAGGCCGTTCTTTTCAAGTCCGACGCATGTACCCACCGCAAGAAAATCATTTGCCACAACAATGGCATCAGGAAGGCAACTCTTTGATGTATATCTTCCGCTTGTATAACTGATTGTATTGTTCGTCTCCCATTCCGTATAGAAAATGTCTTCTTCTCTGAGTGCCAATCCCTTTTCTTTAAGGAACTGTGAAAGCACACGCATTCTTGTATTCGAATCGTCATTCTCTCTCGCCCCGGCATAGAAATGAAACCTTCTTGCATTATGAACATCATACAAATGCTCACACAACTGCCTCATTCCCACTTCATTGTCAACAACCAGCGAATAAAATCCCGGATGCTCATCTCCGATGCAAATTGTGGGTATTTCGGCCTCCTCGCATCTTTTATATATCTGTTCTCTTACTTCATTGGAATTCAATCCCTGTGCAAAAACAATCGCAAAATCAAAATCCTTCAAATCGGCAAGAAAATGAATCGAGCATTCACCCGCATTTCTGTTTGCGTTGCTTCCGTACGAATTCGATGCCACAAAACAAAAAATGTCCGCATAATTCTCCGGCATAACTTCATTCATTCCCGTCAGGAAAAGGCAAACACTTTCGTTATTCCATTCATTTGCAAACATTGCAATTTTCTTTTTCATGTAAGACCCCTCTTAAACCTCTGTAAGCACTGTTCGAAAAATAGCCATACTATTTGCTTATAATATCACAATTTTCGAAAAAAAACTTCTTTTTAAGATAAAATTTTTGTAAAAAATCAGTTAAATTCAAACTCGCATTACCGTTTCCGCAAGGATTATCTCAATCAAAATACCCCTTATAACATACATGCAAATTTGAATTCGGAAAAAGATGCTCATACAAATCGACAAAATAATCGTCCGTCATGCTTGCGATATAATCGACAACCAAATCTTCCGGCTTTTCTTCCCTGTAATCATTAAGTCTTCTGTAAGGTTTTGTCTGGTTGACAATGTAATTAACATGATGCTTGTAAAACAAAGTGTTTTCATCTCCAAAGCGGGCCTGTTTCAAAAGTTCCTCATACATCTTGTCAAACATGGGATATATTATGTTTTTGTAAACTTTTTCCATTCTCTCATCGAGATATATCTTTTCGTAATTTTCTTTTTTTGCCTGTGAAAAAGCCTCAAAATATTCATCGTCCATTTTGATATACCGCTTGCCGTAACTGTTCTCTACGATATTGACTATCATATTGTTTATTATTTCGGCATTCGTCGCACCTATTGCCCCCGAAGCAAAATTCGAGCAGGAGTCAAGCATTCCAAGTTTCATGGCATCCTGTCTGTCTTTTCCGAGATAAGCGATAATGTCCGACACTCTCACAACACATCCCTCAAGCGTAGCCGGAACAAGTGTTTTAATGTATTTACTGTCGTCATAAGAGTGCGACATTTTTTCATCAAAAATTTCAAAAGAATCATATTGTTTCGGAACATATTCCCTGCATTCGAACTCGCCGTTGTGACAAATGATTCCGTCAAGAGTCTGAAGTGTCAGATTCATCGGAAAAATCGTATCGAGAACACGGGCAGAATGAATATTGTGGTTAAAATGCTTACCTGTATCCGCAAAAAGAAGTTCGTCAAGTTTTCTCTCTCCGGCATGTCCGAAAGGCGTATGACCTATATCGTGTCCGAGAGCCGCCGCCTCAATCAAATCACAATTCAAATTAAGAATCGAACCGATATTTCTCGCTATTCTTGAAACGAACTGAACATGAAGCGCACGTCTCGAAACATCGTCATTTTTATAAAGCGAAAAAACCTGCGTCTTGTCCATGTACCTTACATAGTATGGACAATGCATGATTTTTTCGGTATCTCTTACAAATGCCGGGCGCCAAAGATTAGCAACATCATGATTTGCCTCTCTTCTGACCGCATTTATATCACAAAAAGCAAACGGATTTTTTACTCCGTTTGCTTTGTCTTCTTTTATCTTTATTTGAATTTCTTCGCTCAATGAATTATACTTCGGCATTATCTTCCCCCAAAGACTTTGTCTCATCCGTACTCTCAAGTATCATTTTTTCAAACCGTTTATTTCGGCGTTTTATTATCAATATATAAGCCATCATGCCGTATATGGCGGTAACTGCAAGGAATGTCAATATTATGAGGGCCGCACCGATGAAATCTTCGAAGATTGTAATCAAAGCGGTTCCCTGTAAAGCTGCCTTTGCCTCCGTTATTATAAAACTGCCCAAGCATTTTATCGTACGTATAAGAGAAATTCCCCCAAGAGAGCACATCAAAATGTATTCGTATTTTTCAAAAAAGAGACATACTACCAATATCGCCGTTATACTCAAAAAATCGATGGCCGGGAACTCCTTGATATACGATACGATTTCCGAAATGAAATCGATGTAATATGTTATGTCGGAGCACAAAATTTGGGTTATTATTGTAACAAGAAAGTTTCCGATACATAAATAAAATACATTGATGGCTCCGAATATCAAAAGCAATAATTTATTTTTCTTTTTGTCCAAAGAAAACACCAGGCAACCCAAAATCCCGCAGAAAGAAGCCTTCGAAACGATATCACCCAAAAGTTTCAAAATAATTGCTGTCATATACGCAATGGGCGCTCCCTGGGAATAATACATTGACGAGATTCCGGTAGTAACAAAATCAATTAAAATCAATCCGCAATACGCAAAAAACAGTAACGTTAAAATCAATTTTGCCTTTTTATAATCCTTTGTCATTGCTCTTTCCCTTTCAAATTTTCTTTTGCAACCGCAAGCATGAGTTTAATTCTGTTTTCCTGATTAACCTTTGTGGCGCCGGGATCGTACTCGATGTCCACGGAATTAATTCTCGGGTCGACTCTTCTTACTTTGTTAAGCATACCTTTAACCGCAACGTGGCAGGGAAGGCACCCGAAGGGTTGTACACAGATGATATTCTCGTAACCGTGCTCCGCAAGTTCAAGCATCTCCGCCGCAAGATACCAACCTTCGCCCATACTGTTACTTGTATCGATAATTCCCGCTGCGCGCTTCTTCAAGTCGTTGACTCTTTCGGGAGCCGTAAACTGCGGCCATTTTTCAATGTTCTTAATGAGGAGGTCTTCAATGAAGAAATAATATTTCATTACGCACTCCATAATGACTCTCTTCCACCACTTGCCGCCGTAGGTTTTTAAGTCCTCCAGCGCGCCGTTTGTTTTATATGCTCCGAATCCGAGAACCGTGGGAATGAAATATTCACAATCCTGTTCGGTGAGAAATTCCTCGAGATGGTTATTGCCGGGTACCGAATATTTAAGATAAAGTTCTCCGATTACGGCAACCTTAACCTTCTTGGTCTTTTTAATCTCTATTTCGGAAAACGCTTTACACATAGCCTGAAGATTTTTATTCATCGCATGAACTGTATAGCCTTTTCTTTTCTTAAATCCGGCTCCGAGGTTCTCAATCCATTTATTCAAAAGGACATCCGTATCGCCTTTGTTGACTTCATAAGGTCTTACCTGATTCGACAAAAGAGTAAGCGCATCACCGTACACAAGCGCCGCAGCCGCCTCAAGCAACGTCAGCGGAGAAAGGAAAATTCCGGGTGCATATTCCATATTCCACGTATTTGCGGAAATAAAAGGAACATTCGGATAACCTGCTCTTTCAAAAGCCTTACGCATAAGATTGATATAGTTTGAATCTCTGCAACCGCCGCCGGATTGAGTGATAATCATCGCAACCTTGTCGGGGTCGTATTTTCCGCTTTCCATTGTTGCAAGCATCTGTCCGGTAATCAGCGAGCAAGGATAACAAATATCGTTGTGAACATATTTCAAGCCCTTCTGAATAACATCCGGACCTTCATTTTCCATAATGTCAACCTTGTAACCCACACGTTGAAAAACCGGTCTTAAAAGTCTGAAATGAATGGGACACATCATAGGCGAAAGAATCGTATAGTCCTTTTTCATTTTCTTTGTAAACTTAATTTTTTCGATAAAATGAGGGCTTGTGTATTTACTGCTCATCTCCTGCCCCCTTTCCCGATTCAATGGCGGCAATCAAACTTCTGAGTCTTATTTTTACCGCACCGAGGTTTGTAACCTCATCGATTTTAATCTGTGTATATAATTTATTGTGAGATTCAACGATTTCTCTCACTTCATCGCTTGTGAGTGCATCGAGTCCGCAGCCGAAGGATACGAGCTGAACAACAAACATATCGTTCGTTCTTGCGGCATAATCCGCTGCCTGATAAAGCCTCTGATGGAACGTCCACTGACCAACAATGTTCGTATCAAACTTCGGAACCATATATGCAAGAGAGTCCTCTGTAATTACGGCAAAGCCGAGTCCCGCTATAAGCTTATGGATTCCGTGGTTAATTTCGGGGTCGGCATGATAAGGTCTTCCGCAAAGAACGATAATCTTCTTTCCTTCCTCTCTTGCCTTCTTGACTATTTCCTGTCCTTTATTTCGGACAGCTCCGATATACGAATCATATTCGCCGTATGCCGCTTTGCATGCTTTCTTTATTTCCGAAGATGAAAACTTCTCATTCAAGCGCATTTCGAGAATGTTCTTAATCTTCGAAGGGAATTTATTCTTGATGTGAGGTCCCACATAATCGTTAATATATAAAATATCCCCAAGGTTAAGGGTATTTGCACGAATTACTTCGGAATATCCGGAAACAACGGCACAGTTGTAATTTCTTCTTCCCTTATGCTCGTCAAAATGATATGTCATTCCGGGATAAAAGATTACGTCAACGTTCTTTGATATAAGTTCCTGAATATGACCGTGAACCATTTTTGCTGGGAAACATACCGTATCCGAAGGAATCGTTCCCTGTCCTCTTAAATACATTGCTCTGTTTGAAAATCCAGATATTACAACCTTATATCCGAGATTATGGAAAAATGTATACCAGAAAGGAAGCATTTCGTACATGTTAAGACCTAAAGGAAGACCTATTACTTTTTGTCTTTCGCCTTTATAATCTTCACCGTCCGTATACTTCGAAAGAAGAGATACTTTATATTCGTAAAGATTCAAAGAATCGTCCTGAACCTTCTTCGTTACAGGCTTTTCGCATCTGTTTCCGCCTATAAACTTTCTTCCGCCCGAGAAAGAGTTAACCGTAAGCTGGCAATGATTGTTGCATCCGCCACAGGTAATGCTCTTAACATTGTATTCGAATGTTTTAAGTTCTTCGGATGAAATTACACCCTTATAACCTTTGGCATGTTGTCTGTTATTCTTTAAGTAAAGCTCTTTTGCATACAATGCCGCACCGTATGCGCCCATCATTCCCGCAATGTCGGGGCGAATAACGTTTACACCCATTTCCTGCTCAAAGGCTCTAAGAACCGCATTGTTTAAAAACGTTCCTCCCTGAACCACTATTTTCTTTCCGAGTTCATCTGCGGAATGAACGCGGATAACTTTGTAAAGGGCGTTTTTGATAACGCTTATGGAAAGTCCCGCCGATATGTTTTCAACGGTAACGCCTTCTTTTTGTGCCTGTTTTACTGAGGAGTTCATAAATACCGTACATCTTGATCCAAGGTCTACCGGATTTTGTCCGAAAAGTCCGAGGCGTGCAAATTCTTTAATATCATAGCCCATTGAACTTGCAAAAGTCTGAAGGAACGAACCGCATCCCGATGAACAAGCTTCGTTTAAGAAAATGTTGTCGATGGCACCGTTTCGTATCTTAAAGCACTTCATGTCCTGACCGCCGATATCGATAATAAACTCAACATCGGGCATGAAAAACTTGGCAGCCGTATAATGAGCCACCGTTTCAACCACGCCGTACTCAATATCCAACGCGGCTTTAATCATATCTTCGCCGTATCCCGTTACCGCGCTTGATACAATCGTTGCCTTGGGATATTTTTCATACATTTCTTTCAGAGACTCGATAACAACGTCAATGGGTCGTCCCTGATTGGATTCATATTTGGAATAAAGAATGCTTCCGTTATCATCGGTAAGAATTACCTTTAAAGTTGTGGAACCCGAATCCACGCCAAGGTATGCATCGCCTTCATAAGGAATGCCTTCTTTTCTTTCGACTTTATCCTTGTCGTGTCTTTCGATAAATTCGTTATATTCTTCTTCGTTTTTGAAAAGAGGAGGCAAAAGAGACATTTTGATTGCATCCTTTGAGGACTTTATTATCTCCAAAGCCTTGTTTAAATCCACAGGTTCGCTTGCATAATATGCGGCTCCCATGGCAACAAAAGAAAGCGAATGATCGGGCATTACGCCTTTGCAGTTTAGTGCCTCGTCAAAAGCTTTTCTAAGTTCCGACATAAAGGTCAACGGACCGCCGAGGTAAACGATATTGCCTTCGATGGGACGTCCTTGAGCAAGACCGGTAATGGTTTGGTTTACTATGGCCGAGAAAATACTTGCCGATATGTCTTCTTTTCTTGCACCCTGATTAAGAAGAGGCTGAATGTCCGTTTTGGCAAAAACACCGCAACGGGAAGCAATCGGATAAATCTTTTCGGCTTTCTTGGCAAGGTCGTTCATGTCATCTGCGGATATACGCATAAGTGACGCCATCTGGTCTGCAAAAGCACCTGTTCCGCCTGCGCATGTACCGTTCATTCGAACCTCAAGGTTTCCGTTTAAGAAAAGAATCTTGGCATCCTCGCCGCCGAGTTCTATTACAACATCCGTATTGGGATTTCTTTTTGAAATTGCAACTTTTGTTGCATACACTTCCTGTACAAAAGGAATTCCCGCCCTCTCGGCAATGCCCATTCCGGCAGAACCGGAAATCGCACAAACCGCGGGCTCTTTAATGTCATACTTATCAATAAGTCCCTTGATTACTTCCTGTGTTTTCTCGGTAATCAGGGTATAATGACGCTCATAGCTTTCGTGTATTAAATTTTCTTCATCATCGAACACCACCGACTTTATTGTCGTTGAGCCGATATCAATACCTATTTTCAAATCACTGCTCCATTTATCTTTATTTAAGTCGTGTACTTTTGCTTAGAAAAATTGTTTCATGTACTTCAAATAGTGGAAATTAATCTTCGACCATTTGAATCCGAGTTTTTCAAGCACTTCGACCGTATATTCGTTCTTTACGGGAACGTTTCTCGAGTTTGCCGCTATTGACGAATAAAACGACAAAACGGCCACATCCTTATCCTGAATCTTTTCCTTAAGGAATTTGTCGAATATCTCTTTCGGAACACGCTTGCAACTGAACAAAAGCTTGTCGGCAAGTTTCTCAATCGTGAAAAGATGAGGATTATACAAATGGTAAATATTGTTTACCCTATTATGCAAAACAAGCTTTACGTACGCGTTGGCACACTCATCAACAGCCGTAAAATCCATAGGGAATTCGGCAATCTCAGGACTGTAAAGTTTGGCTTTAAAAAGACCTCTGGCTCTTCCTATGAATCCGTTGTCTTCGGCATTCTTTTGGAACATTCCGTCAGACATTCTCCATGTAAGATTACCTATTCTGTATATATTAGCTTTAAGTCCTTCGGCTCTCGCC
This sequence comes from Lachnospiraceae bacterium, assembly GCA_045628965.1. Classification (GTDB taxonomy): domain Bacteria; phylum Bacillota; class Clostridia; order Lachnospirales; family Lachnospiraceae; genus UBA3766. The sequence goes on from JAZQQI010000012.1 coordinate 52,854, forward strand.
AAAAGAACGGCTTCCTCCGCTTTATATTTCGAATGAATATAAACGTTTTGAACATATTGTTGTCCTATATCGAGTACGAACTCATCAAAAACCTTGTCGCTCTTTGGAATTGCAACAGTTCCGACTCCGTTGACCGACGCAGTCGATGTGTAGTGCAATACCGCTCTGGCATCTTTGCAGAAGTTAATTACGTTCTGAGTTCCCCATACATTTGTACGCTCAAACTCCTCGTAATGACCTGCATGATGAACATTGGCGGCCGTATGAATAACGGTATCAACCTTATGAACAAGAATCGAATACTCTTTATCATTCAGTCCGAAATGTTCAGCTTCGATATCTCCTTTTACTACTTTGTATTTAAAGTATTTATATTCATTAGGGAAATATCTTCCCAAAGTCTGGCGAAGTCTTTCTTCATTTCTTACAAGACAAACAACATTTACATTGTATCTCAACAACTCTCGCAAAATGTGAGCTCCCAAAAATCCCGTAGCACCCGTAAGGAAAACGCACTTATGGGCATTCGAGTATGTAATGTCCGCATTTTGCAAAATGAGTTTGTTAACGTCGATTTTCTTTTTCTCTTCGGTATAGTCTTCGCTTCCCGCGAGGAATTTGGCAAGCGATTCGGGTGTCGGATATTCATAAAGTTCCTGAGCATTGATTCCGAGAATTGCGGCAATCTCAAAAGCGCCCAAAGAATCTCCGCCGAGACTGAAGAAATCATCATAAATACCTACACGTTTTGTAAGAATCTGTTCAAACGCATTGACTATCTTCTCTTCCGTTGCATTTGTCGGTGCAACATACTTGACTTCGTTCTTCACAAGCTGGTTTTTTATCATTTCCATCAGTTCATGACGCTTAATTTTAAGTGTCGTTGTCTTCGGAAATTCCCTTTGAGTAAAGCTCATGAACGTAATCTTTTTGTATGTGGGAAGTGTCTCGTTCATTTTCTTTACGGCTGTCTCTATGGCTTTTCTCTTGTCTTTGTCTCCCGGATTATCCGGAAGAATAAGCGCACAGATTCTTCCTTTATCACCGTACACGAATACTTCTCTTACACCGTCGATAACACTGATTTTTTCTTCCAGTTCTTCGGGATAAATATTCTTTCCGTTATCAAGAATAATTAAATTCTTGCTTCTTCCCGTTATAAAAATATAGCCTTCATCATCGATATATCCGAGATCGCCGGTATAAAACCAGCCATCCTTTATTACCTCTTTTGTCGCCTCTTCGTTCTTGTAATAACCAAGCATTACGCCCGGTCCTTTGACAGCTATTTCGCCCTGATCTATTTTGACTTCCATATATCTGACGGCCTGTCCTACGGAACCGACCTTGTTTGCTGCAGGGTAGTTTGCCGCTACAAGCGGTGCACACTCCGTCAAACCGTATCCCTGATACATATTGATTCCGAACTGATCGAAGCACTCGCATATTTCCGGACGAAGTGCTGCGCCTCCGACAACTATATTGATTAGGTTTCCGCCGAATTTATCAAGCATTTCCTTAAAAATCCGTCTTTTTGCATCAATGCCGACAACCTTTAAAGTCTTAGCAAAATTCTTACCCTTTTGAATCTTCTTTTTTGTCTTCGGGTCATTAAGCGCTTCCTGAATTTTTTTGTAAAAAACTTCCGCTATCGCAGGAACGATAAGAATAACTTCCGGCTTAAAGAGATTCATGTTGGCTACTATATTTTCAAGCTTATCATTAATGCAAATGGTTGCACCGTATGCAAGAATTCCAAGGTTATCCACCGTAAGTTCAAATGTATGATGAATCGGCAAAACGCTCAAAACCACCTTTTCTCCGGTAAAGTTCGAAGCGTAATTCATTCTGTAAATATCATTGATGTTCGCAACTATATTTGTCTGCGAAATCATAACACCCTTGCTGGTTCCCGTTGTACCGGACGTAAAAAGAATTTCCGCCATGGAATCCGGATCCGTATCGGGCAATTTGACTTCTTTTGTACAAAGAATTCCCGTAAAATCCCTTTGAGACATATCTCTGATTTCACGAATTGCTTTTAACTCCTTCTTGGCTTTCTTGGCAATTTTGTCAAATCCATCGCCGTATATTACGGCATCGACATCTCCCGCCTCAAAAAGGAACATCATCTCCTTTTCGCTTAACATTTTGTCTATCGGAATAACGACATTGCCGCTTATTATGATTGCCAAAAAAGACACAACCCATTCATAGCTTGTGCCGCCGAGAATAGCAATGTGGTTTCCGTTATATTTTTTGCCCACAAGATAACTTGCCATTCCATATACATCGTCTCTGAGATTCTTATACGTTCTTGATTCGATATTTTCGTCCAGAATGAACTTATATGCGATATTTTCGGGATAATTCGCATATATCTCATCAACAAATTCTTTGATTAAAGTCAAATTTTCTTTCATTTGTTCCCCTATTTCAATTCAAACCGAAAAGTCCCGCAAAATTATCGTAAAGAATTTTTCTTTGAGTCTCTTCATCCAAACCGAGATTTAAAAATCTCTCAAGTTCTCCCTTCGGACTCCACATCGGAAAATCGCTTCCGAAAAAGAATCTGTCGGGTCCGAAATGGTCTATAAATCTAACCGCAGTGTTTCTGTCAAGCATAAAAAGCGAGCTCGAAGTGTCATAATAAACATTTTCAAGACGCGGATTGCGAATTGCGTCGTTCCATCTTCTGTAACCGCCGAAATGAGCGCCTATAACAGTCATTTGGGGAAAATCCTTCGCAACCTTAATCATCTTTTCCGGTGCCGAATAATCATATCTGTCATCTCCCATATGAAACAATACGGCAAGTCCTTCGTCAGACATAGCCTGATAAATCGGATACATTTTTTCATCGTCTATGTCAAAGCGTTGCATATCATTATGAAACTTGACTCCGCGAAGTCCGAGAGCCTTGGCCCTTTTTAGTTCTTCTTTATAATCTTCCATGTCTTTATGCATTGCCGCAAAACCGATAAGTCTGTCATTCTCTTTGACTTTTGAAGAAATGAAATCATTAATGCTTACAACCTGTTTGGGCGACAGTGCCGACGAACATACAAGTGTGTATGCCGAACCTATTTCATCTTCTTTTTTCAGAAGACTTTCAATCGAAGCATCCGAATCCATATCCATCTCATAAAAATCTCCGATGGATTTCGATGCTTTTTCCGCTATTTTGGTCGGAAAAATATGAGCATGCGCGTCAATTATTTTCATTTTCCGTCACTGCCTCTTCGTTTATTATTTCTTTTTTCTTGTTTTTTGTACCGAAAATCAAATCGAAATCGCTTTCCTTATAAACAAAAAGCATCAACACGATAAGCATCGCAAATCCGACGGTAATAAAGCTGTCCGCAATGTTAAAGACCGGAAAATCGATTATCTCAACGTAAATCATATCTACGACATATCCGTGGCAAAGTTTCTCGCCTCTAAACAATCTGTCGATAAAATTGCCGACGGCTCCTCCTGCAAGAAAAATATCGCATATTCTCATCGGAATATATTTTTTCTCGAACGGCAATTTATAATAAACATATACAAGTCCGGCAATTACAATCGGTGTGAGCACTATAAACAAAACCTGTTTGTTCTGAAGCATTCCCCACGCCATTCCTTCGTTTTTGACAAAACAAATTCTTAACACCCTGTCAATTATATAAAAGCCGTCAGTGCCCTGAATATATTTTAACGTCAGAAACTTAGTCCACTGATCGAGACCTACTATCGCAATTATCGACAAAATTGGTAATACAAACTTTTTTAATACTTTTTCCATAAAAAACCTACAAAATATTTATTCCGTTTTCTTCGGCAATCTGTCTGACTTCCTCAGGCCATACAGAAGACTGAACCTCTCCGATGTGAGCTCTTTGCAAAAAGAACATACATATTCTCGACTGACCGATTCCGCCTCCGATTGTATAAGGAAGCTTCTTCTCAAGAAGTGCTTTCTGGAAAGGAAGTTCTGCCCTGTCCATACAGTCTTTCTTTTGAAGTTGCTCCAATAATGAATCCTCGTCAACACGGATACCCATGGATGAAAGTTCCAAAGACTGCCCGAGAATCGGATAGTAAACGAGAATATCGCCGTTTAATTTCCAGTCGTCGTAGTCCGGAGCACGTCCGTCATGGGGTTCTCCCGAAGCCAAAACATCACCGATTTGCATAAGAAATACGGCACCTTTTTCCTTTGTGATAAGAGTCTCTCTTTCCTTGGGAGTCTTATCGGGATACATGTTCTCAAGTTCCTGTGTAGTAATGAAGAAAATCTCATTGGGCAAAAACGGATCCATGAAATGGTATTTTCCGCACATATAAAACTCTGTCTGTTTGATTGCCATATAAATACGGAATACCGTTTCTTTAAGGGTATCCATATTTCTTTCTTCTTTATCGATAATCTTCTCCCAGTCCCACTGGTCAACATATATCGAGTGAATGTTGTCGGTCTCCTCATCGCGACGTATTGCCGTCATATCGGTGTAAAGACCTTCTCCCTTTTTGAATCCGTATTCAAAAAGAGCCATTCTTTTCCATTTTGCAAGGGAATGAACAATTTCAACTTCTTTGTCTCCCTGCTCTTTTACGCCGAAGCGGACAGCTCTCTCGACACCGTTTAAGTTGTCGTTCAAGCCGCTTTCCGGCCACACGAAAAGAGGAGCGGACACTCTCGTAAGATTCAATGCATCCGCAAGCGCTCTCTCGAAATAATCTTTTACTTCTTTTATTGCTTTTTCCGTCTCTTTAATAGTCTGAGGCGATTTATATCCTTTCGGAACATATATTGAGCCCATATTAAGCCTCCGATTTATAAGTCACAGTTGTTTACCGTTCTGGGGAAGGGAATGACGTCTCTTATGTTGCCCATTCCCGTTAAGTACATAATCATTCTTTCGAATCCGAGTCCGAATCCGGCATGACGTGAAGAACCGTACTTTCTAAGATCAAGATAGAACTCGTAATCTTCCTTCTTAAGTCCGAGTTCATCCATTCTCTTTGAAAGAAGTTCAAAGTCGTCCTCTCTCTGAGAACCTCCGATAATCTCACCGATTCCGGGTACGAGGCAGTCCATTGCCGCTACAGTCTTTCCGTCTTCGTTAAGTTTCATATAGAAAGCCTTGATTTCCTTGGGATAATCCGTTACGAATACGGGACGTTTGAAAATCTCTTCCGTAAGGAATCTCTCATGTTCCGTCTGCAAATCGCAGCCCCAGAATACCTTGTAATCAAACTTGTCATTATTCTTTTCAAGCATCTTTACAGCTTCCGTATATGTCACACGGCCAAAGTCCGAATTAACAACACCTTCAAGTCTCTCAATAAGTCCCTTATCAACAAAATCATTAAAGAATTTCATTTCTTCGGGAGCGTTCTCCATTACGTATCTGATGATATATTTAATCATGCTTTCAGCAAGCATCATATCGTCTTCAAGGTCTGCGAAAGAAATTTCCGGCTCAATCATCCAGAATTCTGCGGCATGACGTGTCGTGTTGGAGTTTTCCGCTCTGAATGTGGGACCGAATGTATAAATATTCTTAAATGCCTGAGCATACGTTTCGCCGTTTAACTGACCTGAAACGGTAAGGTTTGTACACTTGTTGAAAAAGTCCTTTGAAAAATCAACCTTACCCTCATCCGTCATGGGAAGATTATTCATGTCAAGTGTTGTAACCTGGAACATTTCGCCTGCACCCTCACAGTCGGAACCTGTAATAAGGGGTGTGTGAACATAAACAAAATCTCTTTCCTGGAAGAATTTGTGAATTGCGTACGCGCAAAGCGAACGAACTCTGAACACTGCCTGGAAAGTATTTGTTCTGGGACGAAGATGTGTAATCGTTCTCAAATACTCAAGCGAATGTCTCTTCTTCTGAAGAGGATAATCGGGAGTCGAATCACCTTCGATTTCAATTTTTGTTGCCTGAATTTCGAAGGGCTGCTTGGCTTGTGGTGTGGGAACCAAAGTTCCTTCTATAATTAATGCCGCACCTATATTAATCTTACAGATATCAGCGAAATTATTTAAATTATCACCGTATACGACCTGAATCGGCTCAAAGAATGTGCCGTCATTGATTACAAGGAATCCGAAGGTCTTTGAATCACGATTATTTCTGACCCAACCGCCTATTGTAACTTCCTTGTTGAAATAATTGTCACGGTTTCTGAAAATCTCTCTGATTTCTGTTGTTTTCATAAGTTTCTCCTTTCAATCGGGTTTTGCCCGATTTGACGCATTTTTATACGACAAATAACGCTTTTTTCGAAAAAGCGCATACAAACGTAAAGTATATTATATTATAACCTCGCTGCAAATTCAATCTATTTAATCAACTTCGCCATCATCACCGTCTCGCCTTTTTCGTTCGAAGCCTTTAAAAGCGTACCGTCCGATTCTTCCTTTTTATAAAATGACAAAGTATCTTTCTCGTAACAGGAACACTTATATTGAATTTCAATGCCCTTATAGCTTCTTTCCTGCCATTCATCAGCGGAAAACAACCCCTCTATGGCTCTTACATAAGCTACGTTGTTCATATGTCTTCCGTAATCAAGATCCACGCTTCTTACCGTGTATGTATTGAATGCTTCGTTCTCAAAATCATCCCTTATACGTAAAAACGGAACATCGTCAACGACTCTCTCTTCATATTCGAGATTTTCAGGATATGCTCCGTCAGCTTTTAAGATTTTTTTGGTATCAAGATCGATTATAACCCATTCAGTCTTTCCGAAAGCTACCGTCTCCCCTTCCGCAAGCATTTCATAATCTCTTATGCATTTTAACACTCCGGGTCTTTCCGGCCAGGTTTTTACCGTAACCTTTTCAGCCATGTTAACGTTTCTTTTAAACATTATTCTTGTTTTGGCGGCAACCCAAAACATCCTTTTGGGCCAAAACCCTGAAATTCCCACGCCTAATTCTTCTGCATGAAGCATTGCCTCGTCCATGAATATGTCCAATAATCCGGACAATCTCATTTGAGCATTTATATTGCATGAGCTCGGAAGTGCCACCATTTCTTTTTCAAATATACCCTTCATCTTTTATCCTCTTTTCCTTTATTCTTTGCCTTGCCTACACTGTTTCCTCCAGAATGCATCTCATATCTTTTACAAACTGTTCCGTAAGTTTCAAAAGGTTCTCTTCATCTTTTTGCGAAAGACCGGTTTCCTTATATGTAAGTTCAAATCCCGGAATCGAACCTTTTATAAATCTTAATTTCTCGGGGTACGTTCCCACGAATTCCACAAGTTTCTCCGGGTCAACCTTGGCCTTCGGATATAAGTCAACACGAAGTTTTCCCGCATCGCCCACAATCCTTGTGATATATTCCTCTTTTGCATTGCTCTTAAGAAGGGCTATTCTCATTAAGAAATCCGCTTCTTTCGGAACCGTTCCGAATCTGTCCGTAAGTTCTTCGTACATTTCATCGTAATCGACTTTTCCGGCAATGGATGCGATTCTTCTGTACATAAGAAGTTTTTCGTTCTCGTTAATAATGTATTCCGGAGGCATATAGGCATCGACGTTAAGTTCAACTTTCGTGTTGATTTCTTCTTTTTCTTCCTCGCCCTTTGCCACCATTACGGCTTCATTGAGCATCTTGCAATACAGTTCGTATCCCACCGCTTCCATGTGTCCGGATTGTTTGAATCCGAGAAGGTTTCCGGCACCTCTTATTTCAAGGTCACGCATACTGATTTTGAATCCGCTTCCCAGCTCCGTATATTCTCTTATGGCTTCAAGTCTCTTTTGCGCTATTTCACTGACAACCTTATTCTTTTGATACATAAGAAAAGCATATGCCGTTCTGTTACTTCGACCGACACGGCCTCTTAACTGGTAAAGTTGAGCAAGACCGAATTTGTCGGCATTGTCGATAATAATAGTGTTGACATTCGGAATATCCAGCCCCGTTTCGATGATTGTCGTCGATATGAGAACATCCGTCTCTCCCTGAACGAAATCATACATTATGTCTTCAAGTTCTCTCTCATTCATCTGACCGTGGGCATAAGCAATTCTGGCGTTTGGAACAAGTTTCTTTATGGCTTCCGCTTCAAGATGAATATCCCTTACCACATTGTGAACAAAATATACCTGTCCGCCTCTTGCAAGTTCTCTGTTTATGGCTTCTCTCACAAATTCTTCATTATATTCCGTGATAAAAGTCTGAATCGGAAGTCTGTCCACCGGAGCTTCTTCAAGAAGCGACATGTCTCTTATACCCGTAAGACTCATATGCAGGGTCCTCGGAATAGGTGTTGCCGTAAGCGTCAAAACATCCACGTCGTTTCTTAATTTCTTAATCTTTTCCTTATGTCCTACGCCGAATCTTTGCTCCTCATCCACAATAAGGAGTCCGAGGTTTTTGATTTCTATATCTTTTGAAAGAAGCCTGTGAGTACCGATTACGATATCAACCTGTCCTTCTTTCATTCTTTTTACCGTTGCTCTCTGTTCGGCAGGACTTCTGAATCGGCAAAGAAGCTCTATGGATATGGGGTAGTTTTTCATTCTTTCCTTAAAGGTATTGAAATGCTGTCCGGCAAGGATTGTTGTGGGAACAAGATACACTACCTGCTTTCCGCCCATTACGGCTTTAAAAGCGGCACGTATTGCCACCTCGGTTTTGCCGAATCCTACATCGCCGCAAAGAAGTCTGTCCATAATCTTGCCGCTTTCCATATCGTCCTTTACGGCCTTTATGGCATTAAGCTGATCAAGTGTCTCCTCATAAGGAAACATTTCCTCAAACTCCTTTTGCCAAACGGAATCCTTATCGTATACATGGCCCACCGCCTGCTGCCTTTTCGAGTACAAATCAACCAGTTCCTTCGCAACCTCGAGAACGCTTTCTTTAACCTTCTCTTTCGTTGCAACCCATTCTTTTCCGGAAAGTCTGTTGAGTCTCGGCTTTGCACCGTCCGAAGATGAATACTTTCCAATTATGTCAAAAGATGTCGCAGGCACATAAAGATTTTCTGCCTTTGCATACTCAATCTTCATATAATCCTTAGTAATCTTATCGTGCGTAATCTTTTCGATTCCCTGATAAATTCCGATTCCGTACTCTTCGTGAACAACAAAGTCTCCCACATGAAGTTCGTTGTAATCGACAATCTTCGCTCCCTGATATTTCTTTCCTTTTTTCTTAAGTTTCCCTTTTCCGAAGATATCCGTATCGGAAAGCACGGCGAATTTGAGGTTTCGATATACAAAGCCTCTTTTTACCATTCCCTTAAAAGTCATAATCTCGCCGGACTTTAATTCTCTGTTTTGATTGTCCGAATAAAATGCGGCAAGGCCTTCTCTCGTAATGTCGTCGGCGATTCTTCTGGCTCTCGTTCCGGAAGAAGACACAACCACAATCCTGTATCCTTCTCTGTGATATTTTTCAAGATCCTTAATTAGTTCGGTGATTGCGCCGTTATAGCTCGGTACACTGACCGCATTGAATCTTACCGAAAAATCAGACTTGTCGTCACTTATATCGTCAAAGGAGCCAAGTTTCACGCAGGGAAACTCTTCCATTTGCTTTTTTACCGACGAATATTTCTCAAGAAGTTTCATTTGAGAAGGAAGGGCATATCCCATGTCAATTCTGTGGGAAAAACTGTCCTCAAATTCATCTTCTATTTCTTTGCCCTTGGCTTTAACCCTCTTTGGCTCGTCAATGGCAACCATTGCATTTCTGTCCGAAAAAAGTTCCAAAAAGCCCTTAGCTTCCGGATAAAAATATTTGATGTATCCGTCAAGATTTACCTTATTTATAAAAGCCGAAACTTTCAGTTCAAAATCGGCTCTGTCGTTTTTAAGTCTCGCCGCTTCTTCGGTTTTGAATTCTTTTCTGAATTTGTCTTCCTGATTCTTTGATTCCTTTGCGATTTTTTTCAAGCCCTTATCAAGCAAATCCTTAGGAATAAGCGTCTCGGTCGCAGGATAAACCACTGCTTCTTTGACCTTTTCGATAGAGCGTTGCGAACCTGCGTCAAAGAAACGAATTGAATCGATTTCGTCTCCCCAGAATTCTATTCTTATGGGATTGTCCGAAGTTAAATCGAATATATCAAGAATACCGCCTCTGACAGACATTTGCCCGGGGGTTTCAACCATATCCACAGTCTCATAACCCATATCCGTAAGCTTAATTCTCAATGCCTTAAGTTCGCAAATGTCTCTGACCTTAAGTGTTACGATATTATCCTTAAAAACCGTCAAAGGAACAACAGGCGTCATCAATGCTTCGATTGTTGTAATAACCGTAAGTTTCTCTTTTTCACGAAGGGTACGAAGAGTCCTCATTCGTTCTCTCGTAATCTGATTTCCGCAAATATCCGCCTGATAAAAGCAAATATCTTTCCCCTTAAAATATACGGCATCCTTATCGTACATTCTGCTTTCTTCCAAAAGTTCCGAAGCCCTTACGTCATCGTAAGTCACCAAAAGACGCACATCAAAATCACGACCGAAGGCCTGTGCCAAATGCACTTTCTGACTTTCCGTCGTGTTGGGTACGAATATATTCTTTTTTTCCTTAAGTCTGTCAAAAGCTTCGACAAACTCATTGTTTTCCCTTAAGGGAGCAAAAAAACTTTCCATGCCTTAATCGTTTGAAACCTTCCTGTTATACACATTCATTGCTTTTTCCACATCGCCGGAAAGAAGCATAACCGTTGCATCCGTTGCTTTTTTAAAGGACTCGCCCATAACCTCTTTGTCTTCCTTTGAAAAATGACCGAGCACATGGTCAGCCAAATCCATCTCCGGATTCTTGTCTCCCACACCCATCTTTATTCTTAAAAATGTCTGGGTTCCGAGATGACTTATTATACTTTTTATTCCGTTATGGCCGCCTGCAGAACCTTTGTCTCTTATACGAAGCATTCCCACATTAAGTGAAATATCATCATAAATTACAATAAGTTCGTTTTCCGCATCAACTTTGTAATAATCGGTAACCTCTCTCAAAGATTCACCTGAATTATTCATATAAGTCTGAGGCTTTACGAGAATAACCTTTGTTCCTTCAATATATCCTTTTCCCACAAGCGCCTTGTGAGCTTTTTCGGTAACACTTATATTGTATTTTGCCGCAATCGTATCTATTACATTAAATCCCGCGTTATGACGGGTGTTTTCATACTCTTTTCCCGGATTTCCCAGTCCTGCTATTACATACATTTTTATATCCTCCGACATAAGACATAACAAAGCGGCACGATTCCGATAAACCATGCCTGTTCAAAACTTTTTCCATAAATATATTAAATCACTTCTTTAAACTTTCGTCTACCGAAATGTAATAAGAGGTCGTGTAAATTTACTGTAGGAATTTAATAGACAGAGTGTCCCTAAGATCTGTTTCAGAATTAAAGATTTCTCCATCATTATATTCTTTTTATTTCTTTTTACAAACCCCAGATATGATTTTTCAATGCCGCTATCTTT